>JAYFNV010000001.1:0-11916 GCA_034933225.1 Anaerolineaceae bacterium
AGGAGCACGATATATCGTGCCCAAAATCTTGTCTCACGCGAAGCCGCAAAGGGCGCGAAGAAAACCCTAAATGGATTTATCCCAACCCCAAATATTTGTAGTCTTTACATCACACCGCTTCTTCTGTTGGGGCGGTTCATGCGCCGTTACCCTATAAAGACGAAGATGGGTTTACGCGACGTAAAACGGATGTGGCAGCGGTAGGGGCACGGCGCGCCGTGCCTCAACGCGGAATTATCGGTATTGTGTAGACGCGGCTGAATTACCAAAGGGGTAGGGGCACGATATATCGTGCCCAAAATCTTGTCTCACGCGAAGCCGCGAAGGGCGCGAAGAAAACCCTAAATGGATTTATCCCAACCCCAAATACGTGTGGTCTTTACATCACACCGCTTCTGCTGTTGGGGCGGTTCATGCGCCGTGACATTATAAAGACGAAGATGGGTTTACGCGACGTAAAACGGATTCGCCAAACGGGTAGGGGCACGATATATCGTGCCCAAAATCCTGTCTCACGCGAAGCCGCAAAGGGGGCGAAGAAAACCATAAATGGATTTAACCCCACTCCAAATATTTGTGGTCTTTACATCACGCCGCTTCTTCTGTTGGGGCGGTTCATGCGCCGTGACATTATAAAGACGAAGATGGGTTTACGCGACGTAAAACGGATTTACCAAGCGGGTAGGGGCACGATATAACGTGCCCGCCGAATGTCAGATCACCATTGCATCTACAGCGCCCCTACCCAAAATAGGTTCTAAATTATTCCACCTTTTTCATCTCGCGGCTGGCCAAAACGTTGATGCCTGTGCCCAGCACATTCTCCAATATTGGCTGCTCCATCTTCACCGGCGCGCTGATCTCCACCTCCCGCAGGGCTTTCAATAACTCCGGGATGCGCGGTTTGGGGAACGGCGCTGAGGTATACACCGGCAACAACGGATGGATGCCGCCGCTGATGCGCACTGAGCTGGCCACCATGCGGCGCGGATCGGTGAGCTCCTGTTTCGCATACTCATGCCCACGTTTGCATCCATTGAGAATGGAGACCACGGTCTCGCCGTCTTTTGTCACTTCCAGCGTGCAGCCTTTGGGGCAGGTGACGCAAATGACTTTTTCTGTAATGGTTGGCATAATTTACCTTTCTACCACCGTCACGCGGATCTCACCGGCGGCTTTGAGCACGTCGACCAGGTCCGACTTCAGGTTGATGGTGACCATTTCGCCGGGGCGGGCATAGGGTTCGCCGCGCCGGGTGATGAGCTTTTCGCCGTCATGCACTTCCACCCAGACCGGTTTTTCAATCGGGCGGGTCACGCGCATCTGCAGGCGGATGTCGCCCTCGGCCAGGGCGTCTGGGTGCAGGGTCTGCGGCACCACGTAGCGGACGTTCTCGCCGGCCTTGACGGAGATGCTGGGGCCATTGGCGGCTTGCCCGGTCTTCACCAGGCGGGCCGCGGAACGGCCAGCGCTGAGACCGGCTTCCGTGACCCAGTCCACCAGGTCGTAAACGTGCACCACGTTACCGGCTGAATAAATGCCGGGAATGTTGGTCTGGAAACCGTCGTCCACAAAAGGCCCGGCGGTGATGGGGTCAATGAGCACGCCGGCTTTGCGGCTGAGCTCGTTCTCCGGGATGAGCCCCACAGAGAGCAGCAGCGTGTCGCAGGGAATGATCTCTTCTGTGCCGGGGATGGGCTTCCATTTATCGTCCACGGCCACAGACTCGATGGCTTCCACCCGGTCTTTGCCGATGATGTTCTTGACGGTGTGTTTGAGCTGTAATTGAATATCAAAATCCATCAGGCACTGCACGTAGTTACGCGTCAGGCCAGACAGATAAGGCATCACTTCCAACACGCGTTCCACTTTGGCGCCTTCAAAGGTCAGCCGTCTGGCCATGATCATGCCAATATCGCCTGAACCCAGAATGACGAAGTTCTTGCCGGGCATGTAGCCTTCCACATTCACCCAGCGTTGAGCGGTACCGGCCGTGTAAACACCGGCAGGTCGTGTTCCCGGCAGGCGTACCTGGGCGCGCGTGCGTTCGCGGCAGCCCATGGCCAGAATCACAGCTTTGGCCTGAATCTCTACAAAGCCGTGTTGCTTGCTGGTGGCAAAAATGCGGTGATCACGGGTGATCTCCAGCACCATGGTGTCAAACAGGAATTCAACGCCCACCTGGAAGGCTTCATCAATGAAGCGCTGAGCGTAAGCCGGGCCGGGCAGGTCTTGCTTGAAGGTTTCCATGCCAAAACCGTTGTGGATGCACTGCAATAAAATACCGCCCGGTTCCAGATCGCGCTCGATCACCAGTACGGCATCTGCGCCGTTCTTTTTAGCAGCAATGGCGGCTGCCAGCCCGCCGGGGCCGCTGCCGATGACGACTACGTCGTAGTTTTCTTTATGGGTCATCTTAGGCCTCCACTTCTTTGGTCGGGCGCATCAGGAATTCTGACCCAGGACCTTTTTTACTCACTTCCAACAGCGAGACGCCCAGCTCCTGCGCCAGAATGGCAGCGACGCGCGGCATATCAAATCCGCCCAGGCAGCGCCCTGTTCCCAGCCAGGTGCGCCGTTTGATGGCGTCGTACGTGCAGGCGGGCAGGGGAGCGTGGATCTCGGCCACGATCTCGCCTTCGGTGATCATCTCGCAGCGGCACACCACCCGTCCGTAACGCGGGTCTTTGGCGATGAGCGCGGCGCGTTCTTCATGGCTCAAGTGGCTGAAGCGCGGACGCGCCGGCCGGATGGGGTTGAAGTCTTTTTTGGCAGTCAGCTTCTCACCGGCGTCCTTCAGCAGTTCCACCACGCGGATGGCAATGGCAGGCGCCGAGGTCAGCCCCGGCGATTCAATGCCCGCCAGGTTGATGAGCCCGCTTACCTCTTCGGCCACCTCAATGACAAAATCGTGCGAGTAGTTGACGTTCTTGGCTTTGGCGTTGCCCGTAGCGCGCAGGCCGGCAAACATGGCCATGATGCTGCGCTGAGAAATGGAAGGCACCAGTTTGGAGGAGCCTGCCCAGATTTCGCTCATGCCCTCAGGGGAGACGGTTGTATCGTCTTTATCGGGGATGGGGTTTGAGTTCGGCCCTACAATGGTGTTGCCGTGCGTCGTCTCCATCACCACAATGCCCTTGCTCGATTCATTGGGCACCGGGAAGAGGATGGTATCTACGTGGATGTCGCTCTGGTCAAGCAGATAATATTCGCCGCGCCGCGCGGTGATCTTGAACTCGGGGCGCACCCCGGCTTTGTGCATCACTTCATCGGCATAGACCCCAGCGGCATTCACCACCCAGCGGCAGGCAAAATCACCGCGGCTGGTTTGGATGCCAACGATCTTCTTGCCCTCAAAAATAAAATCCATAAAAGCCGTATCGGTCAGCACTTCCACACCGTTCTGCATGGCGTTTTCCAGCGGGGCAATCGTGGCCATGAACGGGTCCACAATCCCGGCAGTGGGGGTGGAGAGCGCCCCGGTCGTGGCCGGGTTGATGAGAGGTTCGCGGCGGCGCATTTCATCGCCAGAGATGATCTCGGTGGGTACGTTATTCAGTTTGGCGCGCTGCTGCAAAACATCCAGGCAGGCGCAATCTTCATTGATGGCCACAATATAGGCGCCGTGGCGTTTGAAGGGAATGCCCAGTTCAGCCGAGAGGGCATCCCACATGGGGTTGGCCAGGCTGTTCATCTCCGCTTTGAGCGTGCCGGGCATGGGGTCGTGGCCGGCATGGACCGCCGCCGAGTTGGCCGCACTGGTGCCCATGCAGATATCCACTTCCTTCTCGATGAGCAATACCGAAAGTTGGTAGCGGGAAAGCTCGCGTGCGGTCATGGTTCCCACAATGCCCCCGCCGATGATAATCACATCATATGATTTCATATGTCTTTTCCAGGTTCAGAAATGCTCTGCCCAATCCAGAGTTGGCTTAATTATAGCTTGAGGGCGTATGTTGAAGGCCTATCTGCACACACGTGCAGCAAAGGGGCTATAATGATGCACATAAGTTCATTCTATTTGCACGAACGTGCAGACTTGTTGAAGCATAGGAAAGGCGGCAATCGTGGAAGAACAAGAAAAAGGCATGGACGCGCTCAAGGTGGCGCGCATGTACTACTATCAGAACATGACCTCAGAGGCAATCGCCCATGAGCTCAACGTTTCGCGTTCCACCATCTCGCGCCTGCTCAGTTACGCCCGCGAGCAGGGGCTGGTCAACATTCAGATCGTGGATCCCAACGAGCACCCGCAATTGCTGGAAGCCAGGATCGTCGAGCAATTCAAGATCAAGCGCGCCCATGTGGTGCCCGTGCCCGGCATCGCCGGGGAAGGCGAGTGGCTGACCCGCGTGGTGCAGTACGCAGCCAATTATTTGAACACCCAGTTCGACTCGGATAAGGTCATGGGCATCGCCTGGGGAACCACCATCAGTGCCATTGCGCGTTATTTATTACCCAAAGCCACCCACAACTCGCAGATCATCCAGCTCAACGGCGCGGGCAACACCCAATCCATGGGCATTGAATAAGCCAGTGAGATCATTGTGCGCTTCGCCCAGAACTACCAGGCCACCGCCAACCTCTTCCCTGTGCCCACCTTCTTTGATTACGCCGCCACCAAGGCCGCCCTGTGGAAAGAACGCAGCATCCAGCGCCTGCTGGATTTGCAGAACCAGGCTGACCTGCTGCTCTACAGCATCGGCGCCGTCAATGCAGGGGTGCCCAGCCACGTGTACAGCGCCGGCTACCTGGAGCGCGCTGATTTTCAGGACCTCAAGCGCCTCAAGCTGGTGGGCGATATTGCCACCGTCTTCTTCCGCGAAGATGGCAGCTTTGATGGCATCCCCATCAACGAACGTACCAGCGGCCCTGCCCTCGAGCTCTTTCAGCGCAAACACGGCATCTGCGTCGTCTCCGGCTACGCCAAGGTCGCCGGAGTCGCCGCCGCCATGCGTGGTGGTCTGCTCACAGAGCTCATCATCGACGAGCCCACCGCCAGGATGTTGGTGGAGGGGGGATAAAACTGCGGGGTTTGTTTACATTGGTTGAATGAATATAGACAAACTGACTACTTTGATAATTTGTTTATGGGTTGGTGCATTAAAACTATCTCTTGTAGATAAAGCTTTATGAACAAAATGGTTATAATTACTATTATTGAATAAATAAATTGGGGGTAAAAATCGAACTCCAATTAAAAAATCAATGAATTTTATTAATGTCTATCCCTTAAAAATTTTCTAATTTCAATCTAGAAATTATTCTAATAGCATTGCTCTTACGATCAGAAAATATAGATAGGAGGGATATGTTTCGATCAAATAAAACCCAAGGAAAAAAAGAACCTGAATCGACTTGGTATTTTTCCCGAATAAGAATCTATGATGGTTACATTTCGATGGGATTTGGCGGTGCTGAGGATCAGGGCGTTCCTGTAATTGAAAATATTCTTGTTGAAATTACCCCAAAACTGGGTTTGCCAGCTCCATATATAATTCAATACGATGGAGGTCATTTGGTAGTAAATAATCTGTTGGGTTTCACACAGTGAATTGGGTGGATGATCATAGGGGTCCTTATCGGTTGGGGGTGGTTTATTCAAGAATTCCGTCAAGAAGGTACCATTTCAGTACAAGGCATGAATATTGAAATAATAGACGTTATGAGAAATTTGTAAAAAATTGCAAAATTGAGGAGGTAATTTTAATGACCAATAATGTTATTAAATTATTATCAGAAAATGCCATAAACATTAAAGGTAACATTATGGGAAAGATCCGACTCACCTCAAGTGGGAAAATCGCCCTAGTCAATTATGCAGCTCAAGTTCTATACGAAATTGACACCAGAACTGCGATGCATACTAAGGTTTGGAACTTTGAGAAACTTGGAATATGGGAAGTATTTCCTAGTAAAAATGAATGGCTGGTGCCATTTCTATCACATGATGATAATTATGGGGTATTAGATTTATCGCAAGATACAAAAATGTGGGTCGAACAAAATAAAAAAGCTAGCCAAACAAGTATTGCAATAAGCAATGACTCAAAATTAATGGCAGTTATTTGTGGAAATTCATTATTCATACACGATGCGTCCACTGGAAAAGAACTCTTATCCATACCTGTAAAGGGTAACGAGGAAAGTAAAGTGTTATTTGATCCAAGTGGCAAAATCATTACCCATATGAATCTTGATAATTTAACTGCTTATAAATTACCCACAGGAGAAAAAATTTGGGAAATTGAAGTGAGCGGGGGAGCTGGATATGACATTTGGGAATTCAGCCATAATGGTGAATTGTTTGGAATGTGTAACCTGGATCAGGTAGGAAAAATTTGTATAACCGATTCTGGTGAAAAAGTTGGGTTCTTAAAAAAAGGAAATGACGAAAAAGTTAATGAGATTCATTTTAGTGATGATGATACAAAAGTCATTACTTGTTCTTGTGATCACTCAGTGAGAGTGTGGGAGGTTGGCAGCTCAACTTTGATACATGATCTAAATGGACATATCGATAATCTTGTAGAATCAGTGGTTTCTTTCAATAATTTTACGAAAGCAATTTCATTCACCATGTGGGATAACACATTTTATTTATGGGATCTTGAGACTGGTGCTTTCATTGATAAGATTTCCTTTGATTTTACTGTCCATGATTTTAAAGTGATCCAAACGAAAAACCAAGGTACGAGAGTGATAGTCGTTGGATTGAACGATTACAAGATGGATTCCACAATTAGTATGATCAACAAAAAACCGATGGCAATTCACATTTGTAAATTTGGATTCTGATAAAGGTCAAACCTAGGGAGGCTAGATTTGTCAAACTATTCAGTGGATGGGGATCATAATGTTCGAAACAGCAGAGGTCAACAGATTGGTAAAAGCGATTACAGCGGGAATGTAACTAATGGCTACTATGATCGCGGAAGGATAGTAAATGATCGCTATATAGATGAATATGGCAGGGATAATGGTTGGGTAAAACGGTCCAGCAGTTCAAGCAGCGGTAATGGCGGTTTAGCAATTTTAGGGTTACTTCTTGTTTTTGGAATCTTCTACTTGATGTATCTTGGAATTAAATGGCTAGTGGATCAGGGAAAAATGAGTACTGCTCGAGCCAGTAGATCATGGGGAATTGCATCATTATTCTTTCCACCTTTCTTTTTTATGGCGCTTAGTAAAGGATATAGTGCAAAAAACAAATTTGAGGAAATTGGTGACCCACAGAACGAAAAAGGAATAGCAAATGCCGGCATCGTTTTGGGATATTTTGGTATCGTGTTGTGTATTTTAGCTATTATTGGAGCTGTTGCTGGTAATTAAAAAGGAACTTTTACTATAGGAAACTATGCATATCCAAAATTATAGCTAAATGAATTTGGTGAGTGCATATTTGTTGGAAAAAAAAGTGGTTATCACTACTTATCAAAACTTCAACAATTGAAAATATAAATATCCAGGAGGAATATATTTAATGTCTTCTATTGAAACAGAACATCCAAATCCCACAGAAGGATCATGGTTTCTAACTCGAATAAGGATTTATGAAGATTATGTAATGGTGCAATTTGGTGGTGCCTTAGAAAAAGGCTTACCTGTGATCAAACAAATCCTTGATGAGAATATTCCAACATTAAATTTACCTGAACAATATAATGCTACCCTCAATAATAGTTCATATTTGGTACTTTCCAATTTTTCGGGTTTCACTCAAAAAATTGGATGGTTGATAATTGGAGTATTAATTGGGCAAGGAGGTTGGTTTTTTCATGAATACCGAAATGAGGCTGGATGTAATAATGAATTAATAGATCTAGTGAGAATGGATCCTATTTGAAAAAATATCCAAGAGCTGAGCATATGAAAAGGCCAAAAAGGTAATTACTTTTATATATAAGGAGAATATTTATCCAATGAGAGATTATTCTTACCCTAAACTTTTACGAAATGAATTTGGCGAGTGGATGACACTTGATAGGAAAGTTATTCAGAATGGCGCGAAGGTAGAAGTTCTTGCCAATAATTCATATTATAAGACTACTGTTAACTATGATCGTTCAACCGGTCAATATTATTTTACTCTTGATAATAAGAATATTAAGTTGGATGAAACCATCAGCCTTAGGTTTCTCAAACCCGAATATGGGAGTTTAGAATTTTCTCGGTTAGCAGAACAACAAATTAAAATTATAGAAAATAGCGGGTTAACTAAAGAATTAATATCAACAATAAAAACATATATTGTTTGGTTATTAAGTGAAGGAAAAGGGGGTTATGAAGCTGATATAACGTATAAAAGTTTTGACAAAATTGACTTTTCCTTTATTAATTTTTCATCAGCAAATCTAGAGTGTACGAAATTTTTTAATTCAATTTTTATAAACTCGATATTTGACAATGCATATATTGAGTCTGCGAGTTTCTTCAATTCAATTTTAGATGGTTCGAGTTTTATTAACGTAACAGCATATGATGCATTCTTTAAAAATGCATCTCTGCGCGGAGCGAATCTTCAACAATCCATGTTTGCCGGGGGAAACTTCTCAAATGCAAAACTCTTTGGTACAAGATTGAGTAATTCGCATTTTGATGAGGCAATATTTGAAAACGCTTTTGTATATGGCTGTCAAGGTTTTAGATCTTTTGGCAGAAAGGCTAAATTTAATAATGCTGATTTATCTGGTAGTTTTTTTGATTATGTTGACTTTTTCCGAGCTGATTTCACTTCTGCAATTTTAAATGGCGTTTCTTTTCAAAATTCCGACTTCACTGAAGCAGATTTTACAAATGCGTCATTAATTGGTTGTGATCTTGATTTTGCAAATATGAAGACAGCAAAAGTAACTAGAAAACAATTAGCTCAAGCGAAATCACTCATAGGTACCATTTTGCCAGACGATTAATTTGATAAAACACATATTTTGACAACAAGGAGGTAGGAGATGAATCTATCAAAAAAAGAAATAGATCAATTTATTAAACAACCCAACCCCAAGTGGTTACCTGATGGTGCCTTACCAGGGATTTCTCTGCAAGGCGCTGATTTGCAGCGTGCATTCCTGAGAGGTATAAACCTACAGGGTGCTAATCTAGTAGTTGCTAATTTAACTAAAGCTGAATTACAAAATTCAAACCTTAGGGATGTAAATTTAGCTGGTGCGAATCTAGGTGGAGCCAACATAAAGGGTGCTCACTTGGAAAGTGCTAACCTAGGTGATGCAAATTTGGAAGACGCCAACCTTGAGGAAGCCCATTTAGAAGGTGCAAATATGAAGGAAGTTTACTTACAACGTGCTAACCTGTCGGGTGCGTTCTTAATTGGCACTATTTTAAAAGAAGCCTTTTTGAATGGAACAAACTTTACAAATGCGCACCTACAGAATGCAGAAATGCAGGAATCTTGGTTAGCAGATGCTCTTTTACAAGGAGCTAATTTGGCAGGCACTCATCTAGAGAGAGCTCATATAAACCATAACGATTTAAGCGGAATTAATTTTCAGGATTCTCACCTTGAAGGCGCAGATTTTAGTGGAGCAAACTTCAACGGAGCTAATTTATTAGGCACATCTTTACTAGGGTGTAATCTAAATTACGCTAATCTGAAAAACGCAAAGGTAACAAAAGAACAATTAGGTCAAGCACAATCGCTTGACCATGCCATTTTGCCAGATGATTAATTTGTCAAAATGACTATTTGACAACAAAGAGGTAGAGAATAATTCCATAGAAAAATATATCAATTTATTACTCAACCCAACCCCAAGTGGTTACCTGATGGTAATTTGCAGAGTATTTCTCTATAAGGCGCTGATTTGTAGCCTGCATTCCTGAATGGTAAAAATACAGAAAGGGCTAATCTGTTGCTGATAACCTAACTAAAGTTGAGTTTCAAAATTTTAGATTTAGGGACAAAAATTTATATGGAGAAGCGATTATGCCAACAATAAAATTCTACTCAGTTAAAAGTCGTAAAACGTTTGAGATTAATATTTCTGAGGTAAAAATAGTTACTCTTAGTAATGGGGACCAGCTGCAGAGGCAATTGATCCAGATGGGTATAAAAAATGTTTAAGATACTCTCTTCAACTGATGCAGCCTTGTTAGGATTTCCTGTAACTGATTCGTTCGAAAACGAGGTAGATGATGAAGAGGGAAAGATATGACAACCATTGCGAACTCAATTAAATCAACAAGTGTTTCTCCTTCAGGAATTCCAATTTTTGTAATTGGTGGAATTGAATTTGTTCATATACCAGAAGGTATTTTTAAGATGGGAAGTACGGAAGATAATATAGTAGCCCACCCAAACGAAAGACCTCAACTTTTGGTTTATCTTCCCGAATATTGGATGTCACGATATCCGATCACAAATGCACAATATTTAGAGTTTTGTAAAAAATCAGGATATCCTGCCTATGCCGCTTGGGAACGAAAAGAAAGGACAAATTATCCTGCTACCTATGTAACTTGGAATGATGCAGTTGCTTTTTGTGAGTGGTATAACCTAGCGAATAAAGAAGAGTTAGAAAATGCAGGCGGACTTCGTCTATTTCTCCCTTCTGAAGCAGAATGGGAAAAAGCAGCTCGCGGTGATGATGGAAGAGAATGGCCGTGGGGTAATGAATCTGATGATAAAAATTTCGAAATTAGCGGAGATGAAGATAAAGAGACAACGCCAGTCGGAAGATATTCTCCAAATGAAGATAGCCCATATGGATGTGCTGACATGGCAGGTAATGTATGGGAATATACGCGCACACAATTTGCTTGCCCCCATACAGTAGAGGATGACCTCAATGGTGATTTGTTTGCAGAAATAGCAATTAGGGGAGGAACCTTTCGCGGAAATTCAAAATATCACAGATGTGCATATCGTGATAGAGAAAAGAGAAATGTTCGTTTTAAAGGTTATGGGTTTCGAGTTTGCCTATTGACTCTAGAAATGACAAAAAAATATATTAAACAAATGGTTCGATTAGAATAAATATACTTAATTAAACTGGGAGGAAAAATGAACAACGATTTTATTACACTTACATGTCCAAGTTGTGGGGGAAAATTAGAAATCTCTTCTAATACTACCTCACTAAAATGCCCTAATTGTGGAAATGAACATATTGTTAGGCGAGATGCTGGAACGGTTGTCCTTGAATGGTATGCTCGCTGCCCTAAATGTAATAGAAATGATAAGGTTGAAAAGGTTACAGCAATTGTTGCAAAAGAGTATCGTGATTTGTCAGGTGTTACTATAGAAAAAAGTAATTATCGAGATCGTGATGGAAATTGGCATTCTTCAAATACCGAAGTTCCGTTTTATGGGATTCAATCTACAAATTTGGGGCAGAAATTAAGTCCTCCCCAAAAACCGGGAGCAGCTCAAGGGCCAGGATATTGGTGGGCTTTACGATTCTTACTCTTATTTTATATTTTAGTAGGTTTTATTTTTGGCGGAGGCGCTATTGGTGCTTTAATCAATGGAGAAGCAGAATCATGGGGGGCACAATTACTCTATTACATTGCTGCTGGAGTAGGAGCGGTTATTCTTATTTTCCTATTTGTTTTTCTCCAAAAGAAATATTCAGAAAAGATTAAACTTGCCGAACTAGAAACGGAAAGAAGGGAACGAGAAGAGACGCCTCGCTGGAACAATGCAATGCAACGTTGGGAAAAATTATATTATTGTTATAGAGATGGTTGTGTATTTATTCCTGGAGAAAATGATTATGCTGATCTGGAAAATTTGAAGAGATTTATTTTTTCAAAATAAATCATCGAATCCAATTACATCATTATTAATACTTCATTTGTTTGGATTTGATTATTTAACTGAGTCTATTTTGTAAATAATTGCCATACTTAGTGTTGATAGAAATTCGCAAGTAAGTTATGCAAGGGTAGTTGGTAATG
>JAYFNV010000002.1:0-1801 GCA_034933225.1 Anaerolineaceae bacterium
AAACCGGGTGTAGCCATAGATTTCAGACGATGAAACGATCCTGGGGAGGCAAGAAGGTGGAATACCCAGAATTTCGATCATTTTCTCGTTCCATTGCAACGTTTTTATATCCATGAGGAGCGTTCTGGAGGCGTTGGTGACATCTGTTACGTGCATACCGCCATGAGGACCTCCGGTCAGGTTCCAGATGATCCAGGTATCCATGTTGCCAAACAGCACTTCACCTTTTTCAACGTCTTCTTGTATTTCTGGATGCGCTTTGAGGATCCATTGGATCTTTGGCCCAGAGAAATAAGTGGCAAGTGGCAAACCGGTGATCTTTTGAATTTCATCTGCAAGGCCTTTGGCAACCAGGTCGTTACAGATATCCATGGTTCGTGTATCTTGCCAGACAATGGCATTATTATAGGGTTTACCAGTGGATCTGTTCCAAAGGAGGGTGGTTTCCCGTTGGTTGGTGATGCCCAGAGCGGCAATATCTTCTGATGCCAGGCCGGATTTCCGGAGGCCATTGGCAACTACTTCCAGTGTATTGGACCAGATCTCATTGGCGTCATGTTCTACAAGACCCGGCGCAGGGTAGATCTGCTTGTGTTCCTTTTGATCGACAGCTACAATATTTCCTTCATGATCAAAAACAATAAAGCGAGTACTGGTGGTGCCTTGATCAATGGCTGCGATAAAATTGGGCATTTTTCTCTCCGGAAAAGTTTAGGTGAAGATCAGGTTCATTATACAATTAACATAATTTGAGGGATGAAACTTATCTATGAAAAAAGCCTTTTTGTTTCTATTTGTTTTAACTCTTGCTGCCTGTACTTCGTTAAAAAGCCTGCCTTTGACTGAATCTACAGGTGGGATCGAGGTGCACGACATCCAGGGCTGCACACATCAATCACCTTATCTTAACCAATTTGTTGAGAACGTACAGGGCGTCGTCACCTGGAAAGTAGACAACGGCTTTTTTATACAATCCACCCTGCCGGATGATAAAGCATGCACCTCAGAAGGCATATTTGTCTTCACCTCCAATTATCCCTCGGTGCTCCCCGGCGACCGGGTGGATGTATCTGGCATAGTAAAAGAGTTCACCCCCGGAGCAGAAGATGACAACAACTTATCCGTCACCGAGATCGTTCTGGACCAATATGATGCTCTCTCTTCGGGAAATTCACTACCTGAGCCGACCCTTGTGGGCGACGCAATGCCCGGTCAGGTCATTGAAGACGATGCACTTGCTCAATTTGACCCTTCTACTGATGGACTGGATTATTGGGAAAGCCTGGAAGGGATGCTGGTTGAAATTGTGGACGCCCGCGTTGTGGAAGCGCGCAATACCTATGGGGAAATCGTAGTAATCCCAGGGGTAATAGCAGGTAGTAATCTGATCTCCAAAACAGGAGCCCTGGTACAGACAAGCACCGACCTAAACCCCGAAAGGATCTTTGTTGAGCTTCCCAAGAGCTACAAAAAAGATATCAATCTGGGTGCACAATTTACGGCGCCCATCATCGGCGTGTTGGATTATGAGTATGGCAATTACCGCATTCTGGAACAGAACACGCCGGAGGTCAGCAAGCTTACTCTTCAGGCGCCAAAATTAAATGCCGTCGATGACTCAGAACTGCGAGTGGCGACCTATAACCTGGAAAACTGGAGCCGATTTGACGAAGACAGAACTCAGCAGTTCGCCAAAGACATCGTGTCGGCTCTGGCTTCTCCAGATCTATTAATGCTGCAAGAGATTCAGGATGATAGTGCAAGTGAAGATGATGGGGTGACCAGCGCAAAAAAGAACCTG
>JAYFNV010000003.1:0-19030 GCA_034933225.1 Anaerolineaceae bacterium
GCTCGTTACGTTCCTGCTCGGTGAGCAAACCACGGCGGAAGGCACGGTTGACTTTTTCAACCTCTCCCTGAGCGGTCGCCAAAATTTCGGGTTTTTCCTTCGGTACAGTGATATCAGAGACGGCGATGGTCACGCCAGATTTCATAGCGTATTCGAAACCGATATCTTTAATGCTGTCGGCTACTTCAGTGGTCACATCTTCACCGCACAACTCGTAAACATCAGCTATCAAGTTCTTGACGCCAGTTTTCTCGAGGGAGCGGTTGGTATATTGCACCTCTTCGGGCAGAATTCTATTGAAGAGGGCGCGACCTACAGTGGTCTCGATGCGAGCCATTTTCGCTTCAGGCTGGCGTTCGTTTTTATCGTTAAAGTAGGTCTTGGCGTAGATGGTAATATTGGCGTGTAAATCCACCTGACCTAATTGGTAAGCAAGATCGATCTCATCGATGTCAGCAAAGTTACGGCCATCACCATTGTGTTTCAGATCATCCGACATGGTCAAGTAGTACACACCCAGAACCATATCTTTGGACGGGCTGATGATAGGCTCACCATCGGCCGGTTTCAACAGGTTCTTAGAAGAAAGCATCAAAGTACGGGCTTCTTTGACAGCCTTTTCAGAGAGGGGTACATGAACAGCCATTTGGTCGCCGTCGAAGTCAGCGTTGAAAGCGGTAGTTACCAACGGATGCAACTGAATGGCGCTGCCTTCAATCAGGATCGGCTCAAATGCCTGGATACCCAAACGGTGCAGGGTCGGAGCACGGTTCAATAGAACGGGGCGATCCTTGATCACCTCTTCCAATACCTCATAGACCTCTGGGCGACTGCGTTCGATAAAGCGACGGGCACCCTTCACGTTGGCGGTGTAGCCACGGGAAACAAGGCGAGAGATAACAAAGGGGCGGAACAATTCCAAAGCCATGGCCTTGGGAAGACCGCACTGGTAAAGTTTCAGTTTAGGACCTACCACAATTACCGAACGACCTGAGTAATCAACACGTTTACCCAACAGGTTGCGGCGGAAGCGGCCCTTCTTGCCCTTGAGCATATCGCTCAAAGATTTGAGTTCACGGCGTCCGCGGCGGCTAAGAGCCTTGCCACGCTGAGAGTTGTCAATGAGGGAGTCTACGGCTTCCTGGAGCATACGCTTTTCATTGCGCACGATCACATCAGGGGCACCGAGTTCCAACAGACGTTTGAGACGGTTATTGCGGTTAATGACACGGCGATAAAGATCGTTCATGTCTGAGGTAGCAAAACGGCCGCCATCCAACTGGACCATTGGGCGCAGTTCGGGCGGGATGACCGGTAACACGGTCAGGATCATCCACTCGGGGTGATTGCCGGAGCGACGGAACGCTTCGATCACCTTCAAGCGGGTGGTTGCTTTTTTGCGTTTCTGTTTGCTCTTGGAGGTGCGAACTTCGGTCCACAGATCTTCAGAGAGCTTGTCCAGGTCAAGACGGCGCAGGATATCATAGAAGGCTTCGGCGCCCATATCGGCACGGAAGACCTGACCCCAGCGAGATTTCAATTCGCGGTAGCGGCTTTCAGATAAGAAGGTGAAAGGACGCAGTTCCTGCAATTCGTCGCGCTGATGAGAATTCTGGTCGGCAGATTCAGAAGACTGATCTTCCAACTGATTGCGCAGAGATTCCATTGCTTCATCAGCTTCGGCTTTGATCTGCTCAATGCTCATCTTGATCTGCTCAAGGTCGCGAGCCATTTCGTTCTTGAACTCGCCTTCGATCTCATCCAGACGTTCTTTTACAACACGCTGAACACTGGCAAGATGCTGCGGAGTAACGGTCTCGCCGGCTTCAGCGATGACGATACTGGCAGCTTCAAAGAGAACCTGTTTCTTGAGAGCCTGACCGGTAGATTCGCTCAGCTTGCGTTCAATGGACTGGCCTTCTTGAATGACCGGTTCCAAACGGGCAGCAATCTGCTCTTCCGCGCGGCTTTCGATCTCTTTGCGATGGGCATTGAATTCCGCAATTTTCTTGTCGCGGCTCTGTTTCACATCCAGGATCTTGCTGTTGATGGAGTTGGCCTGTTCGCGTTCAGAAACGTTGATCTCGTCTTCGAGGCGTTTGAGAGCTTTCTGGCGGGCATCATCATCCACAAAGGTCACGATGTACTGAGCAAAATACAGCACACGGTCCAAATTGCGACGAGAAATATCCAACAATAAACCAAGATAAGAAGGAATGCGACGGGTATACCAAATATGAGCTACCGGGGTAGCCAGTTCAATATGGCCCATGCGCTCACGCCGCACGGATGAACGGGTGACTTCAACGCCGCATTTGTCGCAGATAATACCTTTATAGCGCGGGTTTTTGTACTTACCGCAATAACATTGGTAGTCACGAGTTGGGCCGAAGATAGCTTCACAGAAAAGCCCGTCTTTTTCCGGGCGCAGGCGCCGATAGTTGATCGTTTCTGGCTTGAGAACCTCACCGTAAGACCAACTTTTGATCGTTTCAGGTGAAGCAAGGTTGATGCGAAGTGCCACGAGACTTTTTGTTTCCACTAAACGCCTCCTTAATGGGAACCCTTAAGCGATTAAACACGCATCAGCGCATTGAAAGTTTCCTGCGCTGTCACTATCATCGCAAGCGAATTAATATACATGCGACCGTAAAGTATACCACGGAATTCGGATAATTGATATGTTATTTTTGTCTCTTATTAATCTCTTGGATGATGGGAATCTCCAGGTAAAAGGTACTTCCCTTCCCTAATTTGCTTTCAACCCAAACTCTGCCATGATGCCGCTCGGCAATCGTTTTGACGATCACCAGTTCATACCCGGAGCTTTTGTCATCTTTACGCGTGCTCTTCCTGGTACGCTCAAACACGGAAGGCAGATCCAGTGGGGCGATGCCCTGACCGTGGTCCTGGATCACAAAGGTCACATTATTCTCATCCACATCGATTCGCAGATGAACAATGCCATTCAATGGAGAGTATTTTATCGCATTTTCCAGCAAAGTGACCAAAGCTTGTTGAATTTCCACCCGGTCGGCATCCATTTGGATGTCCTGATAGACCGAGAGTTCTTTCATTAGTTGTACCTTGCGCTGAGTAGCCTGTGCCTGCAACTGCACTGTCACCTGGTCCAGCAGATCCATTGGAGAGAATTTCTCCAGGTTCAACTCAACACCGGCTTCAAAGCGCTCCAGATTGAGCAGATCGGCCACCATCTGGCCCATCTTGTCCAGATTTTTGTTGATCTTCTCTGAGATCTCTTTTTGCTGCGTGTTCAGCTCACCGACCATGGGCAGCATGGAGACGAACCCGGAAAGCTGTGAGATGGGGGTGCGCAGATCCCGGCTGACGGCCGCCACGAATTCTGATTTCTGCTGTTCTAGCGCTTTGTATTCGGTCACGTCATGCAGAACGCACACTTTGCCAGCGCGCTTCTCATCTACTTCTACAGGAGAAATACTGGCCAAATAGGTACGTCCATTTTCCAGCACGATCTCTTTGGCAATCTTGCCCTTGACCAAATTCGTCTCCAGTACAGATTTGAGGGAATCAGAAACCACTGCCCTGGCGCCAAACAGACCCTCTTTGCCCTGTGAGAGCAAGCCGGTGATCTCATCTGAAGCCTGGTTAGCGGTAAGCAGCGTGCCTTCACTATCCACCAACAGCACCGGGTCAGGCGAAGAAGAGAGCACAGATTCAAGCCGTCGCTTGCCAAGCTCAGCACTCAGGTAAAGGTTCGAATTTGTGACGGCCAGCAATGCCTGGTTGGCCAACATGCGGAAAAAGCGTGTCTCACCGTCTGGGAAACGATGAGGGTCAGAATAGCCCACCCACAGAATGCCCAGATAGTCCTGATCATCCCGCAGAGAGGCACCCAACATTTCAGCCGGTACGGTCGTACCCTTGGCAATGCCCATGCGCTTTAGACGCATGCGCGAAGGGATGACCATCACGTTCCCCTCTTTCTCTTCCTTCATCAACTCCAACAAAGGTCGGTCCATAGCCGCAAACTCTCCGGTCTGGGGACCTTCAGCATAGACATCCAATTCGCTTTCAATCCCCTTGCCTGGATCGCGGAAAAGCACCAATCTGGCGGAGCTGGCGCCGTAGGCCAGGGCGGCTTTCAAAATGGCAGAGGAAGCGCCTTCGATGCTCAGATTGGCCGAGACTCCTTTGGAGACTTCCAGCAGCCGATCCAGCTCTTCCAACCGATCTTTAAGGCTGACGCGCATCTGCTCAAAAGCTGATCCCAGCCGGCCGACCTCATCCACCCCCTTGGCTTCCACAGGCGTATCCAGGCTGCCTTGAGAAATCCGCGCGGCCTGGTTTGCCAGATGTTTCAAAGAGAATGTAACAGTGCGCATCAGATAGCGCATCCACAGTGTGATAAGCGCGGTGATAACAAGCGAGATGGCCAGCAAGGGAATGGCAATATTGAGGGCCATTTCCTGGGCTATACTGGCCGGCACGCTGAGCAAGATCACCCAGCCTTTTTCGTTGATAGGCTCGGTGTAGACCATGCGCCGCGTTCCAGTGCCGCTTACTTCGTCAAAGAAGGATTCCTCCAGCGGCACTGACCCGGAATAGGTGGTGAGGGTCTGGGTATCGCTGGTATCAAACAAGATCTGGCTGCTGGCATCCAGGATCAACCCCTCGCCGCCCATATCGTTCACTTGCTGCAGCGCCTGAATGGTGGGCTGCGAAAACAGGTTTTCGGTCAGGTCGGTGCGGGCCAGCAAAACGCCCTTGGCCAGGCCATATTCATCCGGGATGGCCGCCAAAAAGGAGATCACCAGCGAATTGCTGCTGCCGGACGGGTTGATGGTGTAGCTCTGGATCTCAACGCCGTTCAGCGCCAGTTGAATCCCGGCCTGTTCCTCAGCACTCATGAATAATTGGTCCGCTGAGTTGACCGGGTAGCCTGCCAGCGGTTTGCCGGTCAGGTCAAACAAATAAAGCTGTCTGAAGTACGGGATGGCCCGCAGTTTTTCTTGCAAGAAGGTTCGCGCCTTCCCGGCGTCTTCCATGGGGATGCCGGTGGATACGATATCGGCCACCAGGCTCTGCCCCGTCTCGGTGACGTACGGGATGTTTTCTGCGGCAGTATCGGCTGCGCTTTGTAATTGGTTTTTCAGCATGGTTCGGGCAGCCTGGCCTGCCACAGCCCAATCGGCAATGGAGAGGGTCAGCAGCAGAGCGACCATCATGGGGAGGGTGGTAGAAAGCACCCGTGTCTGTAAACCAGATTCACTCGGCGAGGGTTGGAAGCTCTTGAACTGAACCCATAAGGCTGATTTTTGCAGTGAGAAGAGTTCACAGACCAGCCCGGCCAGGATGAGCTGGATGCCATTGGTCACCATCAGCACCCAGGACTGGGTGAAGCAGTAATCCAAACGCACGGCCAGCGAGCCATTGGTATTGAAGAAAGCGCTGCTCAGGTATAGCGGTGCTGAGATCAAAGAAACCGCAATTCCCGCGCCTAATGGATGGCGCAGGAACTTATAGAAGAGGGTGCGATAGTTCTGCCTGAGCGCCAGCGAGAGCAGATAACCCACGGTAGCGCCTTCAATGGGGGAAAAGATGGAGTGTGTGTTCCAGAACGCCGAAATCAGGCCAGCCAAAAATCCGACGATCGCTGCCGGCCAGGGACCCAGCAGCCCGGCTGCCAGAATCAGGGGCAGGGCTGCAAAAGCGACCACCAAAGGGGTGGCGTTATCGCGGGGAACATTGGGGAGCGGTAAGGTTTTATCCCAGGGGAGATGAACCCCAATCACCAGACTGGTAAGAATTGTGCCCAATACCAGCAAGGACAGCATCAGCCAAAAACGCGGTGTTTTGGTGTCAAAGCGGTTCTTTTGCAGGAACCACAAAAGCACTGCTCCCATGATGAACCAGCCCAACCAACCAAGCAAGTGGTAGGGACGGTCTATAAAGGGGGTCAAAGAGAGCAGCGTCAGATCGATCATCGTCTCAAGGTCTTATTCGGGCATTCCTACAGCCTGGTTGTACTTTTTCCAGGCATTGTTGTAATAAAAAGAGTTGCGAGAACGAATGGGAAGCGCTTTTACCTTCTCCAACCAGACCACTTCACAGGCGGCTTCGCGGTCAAAGCAATCCTGGCTGATCTCAAGACGTTTGACAGCTGAAAATTCAGCGCCAGTGTGAGCTTTGAGGATAAACTCGCGCTCCAAAGCATCTCGCTCGCTGGTGATGACGCCGATACGGTTGGGAAAATCTTTGATCACCTGGCGGTGCAGCGCTTCATGGCGCCAGAAGAGAACCGCTGGGTCATAATCCTTCTGAGGTGCCTTCACAGAAGCGGGGATGCCGGCGTCCATCCAAACAGGCTTGAAGGTGGAGGTGCACGGAGCCGCTGTACCCGTCAACCAGTGAAGGTTGTGCCCTTTGCTCTTCAGCTCAGAGACCATTGAACCGGCTGTCTGGCTGGAACGAATGGGGCCGGTACAGGCGTGCATACAAACATCCGCGCCGGTAAGGCCTTTGCCCGGGGTGAACTGCCCGTCTTTGACCTCATGGTGAGTGCGCAAAACAGACATCATATCAGCGGCTGTGATCTTACCTTTGAGCGCACGCAGTGAATCGGTTGTGCAACTCTGGCGTTTCTTGGAATCGGCAAAAAAGGTGAACACCGGCTCGGTATAGCAGCGTTTGAAATCAAAATCCGCTTCACTCTTACACCACCCTTTTTGAATGGCCAGCGGGATAAGGTTTTTGGAGGCTCGATCAAATTTTGTGCCAATGGTCAGACCGTTGGAAATGGAGCGAATATCCTGCACTTTTTCAGCCACCCACTCGTCCCCGGCGGTTTCCAATACCCAGGCTGAGGTAGCGTCGCAGATCAAAAAGCTGTTGTGGTAAAAGAACTCATGGTCGTAGCCGCAATTCCCGCCCTGACCGTATTGTTCCAGTAATTGAGTGATGACATCCAAAGCTTCATCTGCGCTGCGGGAGCGCTCCAGTGCGAGCCGCAGATAATCCATGCCGATCAGGCCGGGTTTCTTTTCATAAGGGAGCCGCGTGAAAACCGCTTCATTGCCAATGGTTACCCCAAACTCATTGCTGCCCATTTCTGCGCCCCAGATCCAAAAGGGTTTAGAAAGCAGCACCTGGTAGGTATGAGCCACCTGAGGAATTTCTATATAAGTACATTTCACCTTCTCGCCGGCAGCATGCTGTGCGGCCGGGATCAAGGTGATCTCGTGCGCTTCATTGGGGTCACGGTCAGAGTTCTTGGCAAACAGAACACAACCATCCTGTGTAGAATTTCCCAAAGCTACGATGGTATCGCACATAAGCTCTCCTCTATTTGCTTCTGAGGTCAATAATTGATTCACTGATTAAATGATAAGAACCCAGCTTATTTCATTATCCATTTTTAGGGGTTACAGGTCAAGCAGGTGCAGGGTTTCCGCCAATACTGCCTCAATGTCCTTGCCATCTGAGCCAATGATATGCGCATCGCTGGCAGGCTTGAGAGGGGCTACCTCGCGGGATGAATCGATCTGATCACGTTTGCGAATGGCTGCCAGAATCTCATCATAATCAGCCTTGCCTCCGCGCTCTTCGATCTCCAAACTGCGGCGCCGGGCACGCTCTTCTGCAGATGCGTCCAGATAGATCTTCATTTCCGCTTCCGGAAAGACCACGGTGCCGATATCCCGCCCTACCATCACTACCTTGCCCCTTGCACCGATCTGGCGCTGCTGCTGCGTCATGGCAGTGCGGACGCCCGGGTAAGCGGAAACCTTTGAGACATTGCCATCCACCTGCGGCTCACGGATCTGCCAGGTAACATCTTTGCCATCCAGCAGAACGGTGTACTTGCGGCCATCGTCCAGCGTGGGCGGTTCCACATCGATCTGAACCTTGTTAGCCAGTTGGGTCACGGCAGCTTCATCCTCTAACGTGCTCAAATTTAACAGGGCGGCCAGGGTGACGGCACGGTACATGACACCGGTATCGAAATACAAATAATTGATCCTGGCTGCGAGTTTCTCAGCCAGGGTAGATTTTCCGGAAGCAGCCGGCCCGTCAATGGTGATGATACTTGGCAAAGTCATGAAGAAATCCTTAAATTAATTTTGTGAGGAACCCTTGAAGAGATCGTTGCGAGCCCACAAGAGCAAGTTTAGGTTTGTTTTGGGTACGTCACGCATATCGAACCACTTGATCCAATCAAATCCGTCCATCTGCGAATAATCGATCTGTGATTTCCACTGGATGGACTGACCTCTGTAGATACTGTTCAGGCTGGGGCTAAGATCAGAATCGCTGACCAGCACAGAAGTCGTATCATCGCTGCCGATGACCGAATCAGTCTTCAAATCGGCGAACTCACGCAGCGCCCATTGCAAGGCCGGGTCAGTTTGCCCGATCAGCTTGACGTCGATGGCATCCACAAGTCCATGCGTATACAATGATATGTCCTCCACTGAGGAAACCAGGGCTTGCGCTCCCACCGGCGCGGCGCCACTGCGCCAAAGCTCCGCCTCAGGACGAGGTCCAAGACCCGCGGCTTTCCAGGTATTACCGAAGGTAACAAAACCCAGGATCGCAACCACCCCCAGGACCAACCCCTGCCGGGCGGCCACAAAGGACCAACCCCAGCCTACCAGCAGGGTGACCACCAGGATCATCGCCACTGGTAACACAACGGCCAACACCTGATTGCGCAACATCACCGAATCAGCAGAGGGGTTGTTCACCAGCGAGAGCAAGTTCAGGTAGCTGTAAACGATCAAGGCCAAGACGGCTGCGGCTTCCACCAGGCTTAGTTTCCACTGGTCGGTTTGCAGCTTTCCTAACAAAGCCTCCAGCCCAATCACCGCCAAAACACTCAGTGGGATCACAAACCAGGCCCAATTGACTACCTGCCGGGCGGCTGGGAGAAGGGTAAGTACAAATAGCAATAACAACCAGAAGATCATCAGGATCGAGAGTTTGTTCTTCTCTTCAGGTCCGGCTGCAATGCCGAAGATGGCCAGCGGGACGATCAAAACCTGGGTCAACAACAAACCAAGCAGCATAATACTGATGGAGACGCCACCCTTGGTGACAAATGCAGTAAAGAAATCAACCAAACCACTGCCAAGACCACTTAAGATCAGCGGATTCGTGCCAAACAACGTGCCAACCGCGATCAGCGTAGCACCAGCAGAAATAAGAGCAGGCGTCCAAAATTTTGGCGCGGTTTTTTCGGGTTCAAAGACATCCTGTTTGACGACCCATTTGAACAAGAACAAAGAAAGGGCCAGGGTGGCTGCCCCCAGCCAGAACGGAGTACCGGCTAAAATGGCCAACCCGGCGCTGATGCCAGCCAGGATTGGCTTGTGGCGTAAAAAGAATCCGAGCGCGGCCAGGATACAGGTAATGACCATCATTTCAGATCCGGCTGTGCGGCTGATGGCCGTCAGACCGGGTTCGAGTGCCAACACAAAAGCCAGCAGCAAAGCAGGCCGTTTACCAATCCAGGGTTTGTAAAGGAGGGGCACCAAAACCAGTAAGCTACCAAACAGCGCAGGCCAAAAACGTGCCCAGAAATTACTGGCTGGAAAAACATAAAAAAGGAAGGTGGTTAACGCCACATAACCGGGCTGCCCACCCACTGAGACAAGGTTGCCATTGGCCAAATGAAAAGCTTGCAACGTCTGGCTGGCCTCTGCATCCGTCAGAGCGTTGCTGCCCAGGGACAGGAACCGTAAAAGGATAGCCACTGCAAGCGCGATGGCAAATAATGTGACTTCAATTTTTTCTTCCCGGTTATGCATTTTTACTCCATTCTAGGGAGTCTCAGTCGAAACCGACTGAGGAACTTCATAGATCGTGACCGTTCCGTTACTGTAGGCAATGGGCAGATTGGTGGTGAACTTCTGCACGGAAAGCTTTTCGTATTTTGCGCTTTCACTGCTGCCCACGTAAATGTAACGGATATTATATTTGTTGATGATCGACAGCGCCTCAAACCAGTTGGTGGTCTCATAGAGGGTCTTGATGTCTGTTTCACGGCTGCCCACCTCGGTGCCACCGCCGCGCCATTGCCATTCATGGCCGGGCCAGCCTAAAACAGTGGGCAGACCGGTATGAGTGGAGATACGCGCAAAATCAGGGTTGTAACTGCCGCCAACAGCCTCAGCGATAACGCCCATCTCCGCCTTCGAGAGGAAGTCTTCCGCCAGCGCCTCATCCGGATTGTTGGTGCGGATAAAGGCGTTGCCGTCCAAAGTCCATTGGGCAGGTTTGAAGCTGTTGGTCTTGTTCACCAGCATAATGGCCGGGTAACACAAAGCAGCAGCAAAAACGACCCACCAGACCACATGGAAGAGGACGCGTTTCACGCCACGCAGTTCTGACCACAAGATCACCGTCACACTGGCGGCTGCGATCCCCCAGAACACCCAGGCCTGGAAATAGAATTTGAAGATCGTGTTCATGCGCCAACCAAATTGATCGCGCAAATAAAAGAATTCAGGGAAAAGTGTCAGCCCGGCACCGATGAGGATGAGCATCAACAAAAAGCCATTGGCATTGATTGTTGGATGAACCGGCTCCGTGTCTTCCAAAGCTTGAATCTCAACAGAGGTTTTTACCGATTTAGTTAACTGACCCCATACCATTCCCAGCAAAATCAGCAGAGTGACCCAGGTACCGGCCATCAGCACACGGCGCTGCATGGATACCGCCAATACCTCTGCCCCATCGGTAGAATCGTGAATCCCGCCAAACAACTGGCCAATGCCAAACAGTTTTTGTCCAAGAGTAGCGATGGATGCGTTGGCAGAAAAAGCCAGTTGATTCCCCAATGGCAATAAAGAAAATGCCAGTAGGCCAATCAGCGCAGAGAGTACCCACAGCCCACCCACCAAATAAAGAGCAAAGGTTGAACCTCTACGCAAGGCTTGCTCTCGCGGTTCCTGCCGCCAAACATAGATCAGCCAGGCAAAAATGGGGATCAGCAAGGGAGCGAACATCACCCAGAAGTGCACACCGCGAGTAACGAACTCCATGCTGGGTAAAAAGCCACCCGCCTGTGATTTGAAAGCCAAAAAGAATGGTAAAAACAAAACAATGCCAGTTACGCCAAAGATCAGCCCTGAGAGCAAGAACTCACCGATGCGTTTACCGCTCCACCCCTCTTGATTCACACGGATGTAAATGAGGACCAGACAATAAAGGCCGACATAAATTGGGAAATCCCAGGTATTTAAGAAGGCCATACTGCCCAGCACAAGCGCCGTCAGCCAGAACTCCCAACGTTTGAACCAATCCAGCGGTGACCAACCCAGACGGATCTTTTCTGAGCCTGCAATGAACAAATTTAGGGCAATGGCCATAGCCAACAGGTCAAAGGGCATGGCCAGAACATGCGGGTGCAGATCTGAAAGCAAATAAGAAAAGAAGGGAAATTCGTCGATGATCTCACGGCTGACGCCGCTGAACTTGTAATCTTGCAGTACACGTGAACCACGCCACCAGCCCCAGTACCGCCCCAGGTAATCTGTAAGCGGTTTGGCCTCATGTGCGTTGAGATCCAAAATATCCAGCCAGCTCCAGAATTTTGAGGTGTAGGTGCCATCTGCCCCTTTGGTCCAGAAGATGCCGGCTCCGCTGAGAATTTCCAGCAGGCCTTCCAGGTTACTGACCACCAAAACGAACAGGGAACCCAAAATACCGCTGATGCGAGCCACGGCTTTGGTTGCCTCACTGTAAAGGCTGGTCTCTTTGCCTTCCCTCCCACGCTTCCAGAAGGCGATGATATCGTAGACCATGCCAAAGGCGGCAATGGCAGTCAGAGCAAACCACAGGGCGGCGGCCAGGTTGTAACCCACCCCGGAGACCACCCCGGTGATGCGAATGAGCATGGCTACAAGCACATAGCCAAAGTAGTAGTAAGAAATGGCGTAGCCAGAAAGCCACGGATCTTGTGGAGGAAAAGTGGGGGAACGCAAAATGGAATTGATGAAGGCCAGTTCCATCGGTTTTTCAGTAGCGGTGATCTCAGGGTTGGCAGCTCGCACCACAGCCCAGAGCACAAAGAAGACCAGGAAGACCGCCTCTATGGTAATAAGGCTCTTCCAGTTTTCTTTGATCCAGCCGGTGAATTCAGCGGCTTTGCCTTTGAGCAAAGCGAGCACGCTGATGCCAACCAGCAACAGCAAGGCCAACAACTGCCCGCCGAGATCATTTTGCAGGACTCCCAGGGTGCACAATAACCAAAAGATGTACCCCCAGACCAATAGACCCAGTGGTTTTGCAACGGCATAGCCTTTACTGGCTAATTTCGGGAAAAATCGAAATGCCAGCGGGAAGGCGATCCATCCCAACGCGGATATCACCAGGTACCACAGGAAGAAACTTAATACATCGCTCACTTGGTTCACCCTTTACTGTGCCATAACCTCATAGATCACGGTGTCTTTCTCTCGGAAGACTTCCTTCCAGTACGTGCCGTTGAAGGTGTCAAACTTCAACAGGCCATCTCCCGGGTAGTAAGCACGTTCCAACTGTCCAACGATGATGTATTTGACATCGTATTTTTTGATGAACTTCAAGGCGTCGTTGACATTGGTGGTCTTGTAGAAATCCGGTATCTCTGCAAGTCGGGCATTGATGCTGTCGATGTTTAAGAAACCGCGCTGCTGACGTTGATGCCAGTTCCAACCCAGCACACCGGGCAAGCCAGTGTAGATGGTGTAGCGATTGCCCCAGCGGTACTCCACCGTGTTGCCTTCTACGATCACAGGCGAGCCCTGCACATTGGCTTGCATCCACTTTATGCCGTCATAATCCTGAGCCAGGTCAAAGATCGTGTCCTGATCGCCGTAAGTACTGCCAAGCATGAACGCCATGCCATCCAGTGAATGCGGCGCGCCGGTGTTCATGCGGTCGTCCACCTTGTCCTGGGCGGCGGTGATGGGATATAGCAGCCCACCAAACACCAGGAAAGCCAACACGATCTGCCAGGAGATACTGGTCTTATTACCCCATTCACCTACCACTGCTGGCACCAACCAAATGAGGGCCACCGCGGAACTGAGAGCTAATAGAGTCCAGGCCTGGTAATAGAACTTGAAGACGGTGTTCATACGGCCAATATCGCCCACTAGATTAAACAGCTCCACAAAGATCGTCAAGAAGAGCGCAGTGCCGATCATGAAGAGCACCAGACGTTTCACATCTGGCTGACCAGGGCGCATGATGAGGATCAATGCCCATAAAGCTAGCGGCATGGCCACCCAGATGATGTGGATGCCCAGCAGGGCGAACATGACCAGAACAATGACCAGCAAACCAGCCAGGATCTCCAGATAGATAGCGTATTTCTTGAGCTTTTGCAGCGCCGATACCGGCGTCTCTGCCATCCACTGACGTGTTTCCCAGACGAACCAGGTAGTAATGACAAAGAAGAACAACCCCCAATGGGTCAGGTACGAAGCCATCGGCGAGGTGTCACCGCTCCATTTTTCAATACTGCCGTACGCTTGCCCGTACCATTTTGTGAACGGCAGGTAGAAGACGTACAACAGTGCACCCAAAACAGCGATGGCTCCCAGTGCGTAAAGCACCCTGCGCAGCCACTCATCCAATTTGGGTAGGAACCAGGTGGGCATTTCAGCGTAACGAATGACGGTGTACAGAATGACCACACAGGCCAGCGCCAGATAAGTGGGCAGGTCCCAGGTGTTGGTAGGACGCAATGCCCCAATAACCACCCCCCCCAGTACAAAGCAAGAAATGATCTGTGTCCACCTGGCGCGGCGTTCTTTAGCCCACTGCCAGCGGCCGAGCAAAATGGCCAGTGCCCAACCAATGGCAAGCAAGGTGATGGGCAAAGCGATCATGTGCGCGTGTAGATCAGCATAGGTGAAGGTAAAGAACGGGAATTCGGTGATCACATCACCTGGTAGCGCCCGAGATGGGATCCAGTACCAATCGCCAGTACCATAAGGCAATTTGGCACCGGCAATATATTTTCCAAGTCCGTCAAAGAACCACAGCCAGCGTTGAATGACAGATACATCGTCAATGGCGCCACCCGGCGCGGCCAATCGCTGCAAGCCTTGCCAGAGCATGCGCAAGGTGGCCAGGTTCCCGATGATCAACACTGACAACGAGCCGATCAGTCCGCCCGTGAGGGCACGCCGGTTGGCTGTGCCTTCATCATCTACTGGCTGATCAGAAAAGCCGCGTAGAAGATTCCATACGATGCTGAAGGCGCCAATGGCTGTCAGCGCAAACAGTGTGGGCAGAACCAGGTTATAAGCCATGTACGGAACGATGCCCAGGAATTTGACCGGAACGCCCACCAGTACAAAACCGTAATAATAGTAGTTGATGTACCCACCGGCGTACCATGGATCAAAGGCCGGAAAAGTGGTGCTCTTTATGACCGCAGTAAAGTAGGAAAGGTCCATCGGCTTTTCGCCGCCCTTCCAAGGATGCCACAGGTCCGGGTTGCCAAGTCGGATGGCCAGGTCGATCAGGAAGAAGGTCAGGAAGACGGCCTCAACCGCCAGGAAGTACTTCTTTTTGGTGCGCCATTCTTCAGCCAGTTCTTCACGCTGCCAGAAAGCCAGGATCACATTGGCCACTATCAGCAGCCCCAGCACGACGGCGATCGTCGTTCGGGTAAATTGCGCGCCACTGGAGCTAGCCAGCCAGGTGATCAGAGCCAGAAGCAGCATGCCCACCAGTCGGCTGAATGGATAGCCGTGATCTGGCAAAGCCCGTAAAGCCCAGCGCACGAAGGGATAGACGATCAGTCCCAGCAACAAAATCAGGAAATACCAGGCAAAAGCCGCCACCCACTGATTTTGATTCACCAGGGTGAACGGGTTGAAGATCTCCGACCAGGTGCCGCCGCTTTGCTGGACCTGTTTTTGTTCATCGGTCAGTTGCAAGTTGCCGTTGAATTTGGAAGCCTGTGCCGGCGATGTGACCACCACATTGGTGCTATCCACCGCGCTCAAAACTGCCTTGACCCTGGCGGCATCATAATCTGCGCTCTTCTGGAAAACGAACACCTTGGGATGATCGTAAACCGTGAAGGACTCTTCAGCAGATTGGTCGTTGATCTTCAGATCGCCCAGATTGGGATCTGATTCAAAGACCTGGGTCAGCTCAAAGCCAAAATTGCTCTTGAACATGCCAGGTTGTGCCACCTGATAGCACCAGAGCAGATCTTTGTCTTCAGGACAGCCCAGCAGATTGCGATAATAAGAAATGGTCAGCGGGTAACGTTCCGGAATGCGCGTGGTGGTGGCCCATTGACGGTTGGACGAGATCAAAATGGTGTCGGTCTCATCCAGAATGCTGGTCAGACGCTGTACCTTGGTGTCGTCATCTTTCCAGTAGATCTCCAGATTGTTTTTGTTGCCATACAGGCCAAAAGCGTTGTCCCAGATGTTGTAGCCGTACATGCTGAGCGGCAAGGCATCATCCCAGGAGGACTCGATGGCCAGCATATTGTTGTAAAACGCCAGCGCGAACGCACTTTGATCGGTGAGGCTGTCTACATCAAATTGCAGCTTGTAAACATGGTCTTTGGCCAACTCCACCGGTTGAGCAAAGGTGAGGGTCTTTCCTTCTCCACGCATATCCGTTGTGACGGCAAAAGTATCGCTTAAACTGCCGCTCACAATTGGCTGATCTGGCAGAGACATATCAAACAGGGTGACCTTGAGCGTCTTCGCTTCGGAATTCGCCAGCAGGTCCACAGCCCGGTTCAGGGTTACCCCTTCCACTGTGCCGTCCGCTACCGCAGTGAACACCACCTGGTAGGGGTTGCCCGGCGTGAGCGTAAACTCTGGCTGGGGCAGCATTTGAGTATTAATGACAGTCCCGGAGGTGTAACCCAAAGTAATGTCACCCATTAATTGCAGTACGCCATCTGATTCAGCCACCTCGAACATGATCTCGTAGGTTTTTGCGCTGTCCACTTCGATGGGTTCGCTCATGGTGATAAGGGTATCATCGCCCATAGAATCGCTCGAACCACCATAGGTGGATTGTAAGAAACCCGACCCCAGGAACTTCTTATCACTGCCAGTGCCTTCATAAACGGTGGCGACCAGGGTCAGGTTGGCGCCCTGTGGTTGAATGTTCAACACGTGGGACAGCTCCACCTGGCTCAAATAACCGCTGCTGGTCGGTTTGAAAGCATAAGAATAGGGCGAATTGACACTGATCTGTGCCCCGTTTTGGTAGGCAATGGGCTGGTTTACACTGCCAGATTCACTGGTGAGTTGGATGTTAATAGCGCCGGGAATATTCTTGAGGACCCATTCACTGGCAGCCACGCGCGTCACCGGGCGGGTGTAAATATTGGAAAAGGCAATGGCATAAGCACCTGTTGCGCCAATAACCACCACGGCTGCAAACACAGAAAGCGCCCGCCGCCAATTGAAAGTGATACTTGCAATCTTGCGCGCTTCACTCTGGCCCTCTTCCCAGAGTTTGAAGATCGCCCACGCTGAGATAATGGCCACAGCCGGATAGATGGGCAGCAGGTATCGCATATTGCGGGAGAAAGCAAAAGTCTGGGAAAGAAAGGTGATGACCACCCAGACCCAGAGAAGAATGTGTTTTTGCCAGTTGTCTTTCACCTTGAACATGCGCCAGGCCATCCAGATCATGGCGGAGATGCTCAAAACGGCATATACAGGGCCAACGCCCCATTTGAAGTAATTTTCAAAGACAAAAGTGAGCGGTCGGCGCGTCCACTGGATGGCGTATGGCACATCCACATTACCGCCACTGATGTTGGAAAGCTCTTTAAGTGAGCTGATCCACTGGGGATTAATAGAGAAATTAAAGAAACTCGGGCCGGTAAACGCGTACGGCTGAAAGATCCTGAAGGTCAGGAAAGCAAGGATCCCTGCCAGTACCAGATTCCGCAATAATACTGGCAATTCATATTCGCGGCGTTCTGCCGGCAAGCGCATGTAATGGATAAAGGCTGCCAGCGGCAGTAGCAGCATCAACGCCCAGATGCTCACCTTGCAGGCCAGTGCCATGCCGTAGGCTACACCAAACAGAGCATAAGAGGTAAGGCTCTTCCAATTGGTCTTCAGCCAGTAAGCTCCCTCCCCTTTGGGAGGTTCACCTTCCAGATCAGGTTCTTTGGCCGGATTGAGAATGGTCACCGCAAACAGAATCGCCAGATACACAAAAAAATTGGCGTAAGTATCTACCGTAAAGAAATGCGAAAGTTGTATGGGTACCACCGAAACCGCCAGCAGCAGCGCGGCCACCAATCCCAGCCGGCTGTTTTTGTAGAGCCGTTTGGCAATGAGATAGGCCAACAAAATGGTACCCAGATCGAGCAGGCCAGAGACGACCCGGCCCACAATGTGGATATCCCCGTAGCCGGTTTTGCCCACCCATTCGCCAATGTAGCGCACCATGATCAACGGCAGGGTACCGTAGACATAGAAGCCGTATCCGCGGTTGTTGGGGTTTAAAGAAGAGGTGGCAGTATCAAAATAGTCGCTCAGGCTGTGAACCGGCTCTATGCCAGATTCAACCATGGTCAAAAAGCGTTCATCCGGGTGCAGATGGTAGACATCGTCCCAGTTGACGCCTACAAAGCGCAAATAGGCGCCGAATAACAAAACGCCCACCAGCAGCAGATCAAAGATCCACGGCCAGGAGGGAAGTCTGAATTTTTTGGGATTAACCTGCGTTGAATTTGCTTCAGGAAGATTCATACAGCCTTCTTTCGATAGCGGTGAAACAATTACACCTTAATGCGTACTAGAATCGATCTCAGCCTGAATGGTCAGGAATAATTTTTCGTATTCGGTTGCCACGTAATCGGGTGAATAGCGATCAAACTGCGAACATTCGATATTTTTCACACGCGGCATGGTCTCTAGAACTTCAAGTAGTGCTGATGCACAACCTTTTGCATCCCCGATCTCAAAGATGCGCCCCATGTTATGCACTTTGACGGGTTGGCGTACGCCGGGCAGATTGGAGGCCACACAGGGAACTCCATTCATCATGGCTTCGATCTGGACCAGCCCAAAAGCCTCAGTAGAATTCAAACTGGGCAACACCAGTACATCTAAATTGGGGTAAAAAGCGGCCATCTGTTTGGGTTGCAGGGAGCCAACAAATTCCCAGTTACCGCTCTGCTGATACTTCTCGATCGTGGGCATCAAACGTTTAAGATAGTCTTGCTCGCCGATAATATCAATATAAGGGCCCACAAATTGAACTTTGGCGTTGGGGTACTTTGCCAGCACTTCCGGCAATGCATTCAGCAGGATCTCCACGCCCTTTTCGGTGGCAAAACGGGCAGCCATGCCGATAACAGGGTGCTCATTTTGTGGATTATGCGTTTTGGCAAATTGAGCGATCTCCTGCGCGCTGGCCTCAGGCAAAACAACCGGCGGGGTGATGATGTGTACTTTAGAAAGGAACCCACGTAAATAAGCAGAATGGTCTGCATAATCCTGAGTGTAGGTGACGATGCGATTGGAATATCTGCCGGTAAACTGGTTCATCATGTGAATGCCTACATTGGCCAATTTGCTGATGAAACCGGGTGGCATGAGTAGGTCGCAATGATAGGTGGTGACGGTCGGTTTTTTGTAGCGGCGTCCATCAAATGCCACACTGGCTGCCTCAAATTGAGGCAAATGCAACAGCACTGCATCCGATTCACGCACCAGCCGTCTGGCTATGCCCATGAATTGGGGCATAATACAGCCTTTGCTCAAGCGGAACCAAACCGGTACACGCACGATCTTGACCCCGTCCACCATTTCTTCTCTGGGCAGACTCTTATCAAATTGGGCGGTCATCAGAGTGACCTCGTGGCCGCGTACGGCAAAAGCTTTGGCGAGGCGCTCAGCATAAATGGTCAAACCGCTGATATGCGGACGGTAGTAGGTTAAGGCAATGAGTATCTTCATCTTGACCTAAAATAAATTGCGGTTTGCTTTGACCCATTCGATGAGTCTGCGAATGCCTTCTTCTGCATCCACCTTGGGAGACCAGCCCAGCA
>JAYFNV010000004.1:0-152037 GCA_034933225.1 Anaerolineaceae bacterium
GCCACATTGACGCCAAACTCATAGCCATTGCCCAGATTGCCCTCCACCAGTAACATGCGGTAGCGATCACTGGGCGGGCGGATATCAGAATCCGGCGTGAAGGCTGATATATTGACGCCGTTATAGACCACTTTTCCGGGCGCACGCACCGGGCCATAGACCCTGTGCCACCAACCCTGCGAAAACTCACTCTGGTAAATAATGGCATCTGCCAGGCGACTGCGGATGGTTTGCAGAATGCGGTTGTTGATCTCTGAGCGCAAAAAATGTTTAAGGCCTGTGTTCCGTTGGCGGTGGATCCAGTTCATGCCGTTCAGGCGCTGTACAATGCGTACCCCGCGGCGTCTGGCGCGGTAGAGCACACCCAGATGACGCGTGCCCCCGACGACCAAAATAGTCGAAACAGCAGGGTCCTCGGTATCAAAGGTGACCTCTATCCCGTTGTTGCGCAGCTCTTCAGAAAGGCGCGATTGGAAAGAGGCTGGCCCCCCCAGGCCTAGTTTTCTCGGCATTAAACAAATGGTTGTCATAGGGCTCTTTTATATGTCGGGATTTTCACCTGCAGGGGCAGATGAACTACTTGTAGTCGAGCAGCGCCTTCACGATGCGTCCGGCTGCCAGACCATCCCCATACGGGTTAGAGGCATGGGCCATGGCGGCGTAGGCTCTGTCATCGTCCAGCAGATTGGCGGCTTCGCTGTAAATACGGTTGGGGTCGGTACCCACTAATTTGAGCACTCCAGCCTGCACGCCTTCTGGCCGTTCTGTCTTTTCACGCAGCACCAGGGTGGGTTTGCCCAAACCGGTGGCTTCTTCCTGAATGCCGCCGGAATCGGTGAGCACCAGGGTGGCGGCTTTCATCAAATGTACCATGGGCAGATAATCTTGCGGAGCAAGCAGATGGATATTGGAATCGCCATCCAACAAGCGGTGCACGGGTTCCTGAATATTGGGGTTCAGGTGGACCGGGTAGATGATCTGAACAGCACCATGATAGCGCTCGGAGAGCTTTTTGAGCGCGGTGCAGATGTCTTCAATGGGGGCTCCAAAGTTCTCGCGGCGATGAGCCGTTACCAGCACCAGTCGGCGGCGCGGATCATTCAAGCCAAACAAATCGAGCATCTTTTTTACTTCAGGGGGAGCGGATCGCTTGGAGATCTCATGCAGGGCGTCAATGGCAGTGTTGCCGGTCACCACAATACGTCGTTCTTCCACCCCTTCGTGGAGCAGATTTTGCCGGCTCAACTGGGTAGGCGCAAAATGCAGGTCGGCTAACACCCCGGCGATGCGGCGGTTGATCTCTTCTGGGAAAGGCTGACGTTTATCACCGGTGCGCAGACCGGCTTCTACATGCCCCACTTTGATGCCGCGGTAAAATGCTGCCAGCGCAGCCGTCATCACCGTGGTGGTATCGCCCTGCACCAGGACCCAATCGGGGGCTTCGCGTTCCAGCACAGGGTCAATGGCCTGCAAAATATCGGCTGTCAACCCGGCGAGCGTCTGGTTGGGCCGCATGAGGTTAAGATCAATATCAGGGGTGATCGCAAAGATCTGCAGCACCTGATCCAGCATCTCGCGGTGCTGAGCGGTGACGCAAACCCTGCCTTCGATCCCGGCGGCACCGTTCAACGCTTTTACTACCGGGGCCATCTTTACCGCCTCGGGGCGCGTGCCAAAGATCGAAAGCACTTTAAGGGCAGACATTATTTGCCTTTGCCCAGTTTGATCACTTCAAAGCCGGCTTTTTGCCAGGCTTCTGTGTTCCAGCCATTAACGGTATCCAGCACACGGGTGGCTTTGGTCAATTTCTTCACCTCTGCCGGGTCCAGTTTCTTGAACTCGTCATGCCCGACCAACATAATTATGATCTCGGCATCTTGAATGGCGGCTTGCAAAGAGTGGGTCATGGTCACATGCTCCACCACATAATCGGGTTTATAGGGCTCATATGCGCTCACCTTTGCGCCGGCTTTGGTCAGCAGATGGGCAACTTCAATGGCGGGGCTTTCACGCAGATCATCCACATTAGCCTTGAATGCCAGCCCCAAAACGGCCACCTGTTTGCCAGTGAGGGTCCCCAGGTGTTTTTCCACAGTCTTGAGCACGAACTCAGGCTGGCCGTCATTCACGTTTCGAGCAGTGTGGATGAGTTGGGTCAAATCAGGAGCTGCTTCCACAAAGAACCACGGATCCACGCTGATGCAGTGACCGCCCACCCCAGGCCCCGGATTGAGGATCTTCACACGCGGGTGCAGATTGGCAATCTGAATGGCTTCCCAAACATCCACGCCAAAGCGGTCTGCCAGGCGGGAGAATTCGTTGGCAATGGCAATGTTCACATCGCGGTAGGTGTTTTCCATCAGCTTGACCATTTCGGAGGTGGTGGCGTCGGTGAGGATGATCTCGCCCTTTACAAAGGTGCCGTAAAGGTCGCGGCCGGCTTCTGCCGAGGCGCTGTCAACGCCGCCGATGACGCGGGCGTTGTCGATCAACTCTTTCATGATCTGCCCTGGCAGCACGCGCTCAGGGGAATACGCCAGCAAAAAATCTTTGCCTGCTATAAGCCCGGTCTGCTCCAAAATGGGGCGCACCACTTTTTCAGTGGTTAGGGGCGGCGAGGTGGATTCAAGCACCACCAGGTTGCCCTGGCGCAGCACCGGTACGATCGATTCTGCGGCAGCGCGAACGTAACTAAGATCCGCTTTTTTATCTTCATAGAACGGGGTGGGGACGGCAATAATAAAAGCATCCGCTTCTACAGGTTTGGGGGAAACATCAAAAAAGCCTCCCTGCATGGCGGCACTGACGACCTCTCCAAGGCCAGGTTCATAAATATGTACCTGTCCGTGTTTTAGTGAATCGATCACGTGCGGGTTGCTATCCACGCCGGTAACACGCACGCCATGGGTGGCGAAGGTGCTGGCAGTAGGCAGCCCAATATAGCCAAGTCCGATGATACAAATATGATTGAATTTCACATCTGATCCTTTAGTCAATAGTTTACAGAATCTGATTATGCCACAGGTTGCGCCGGTTGTGCAGACGGTCGATTTACCGATTCTTCTGCCCTTTTAGCAAGCATTTCAATCTGGTAAGGCTGCTTGCACCCTACCCCTGCACGTGATACACTTTTTAATATGCAAAAGTGGATTCTGGCTGTTTCCCCAGATCATGAGTTTCTGGAACAGATCAGCGCCCACCTTCAAGAGGGGGGGCGCTATCTTGTCGTTTCGGCTACCACGGCCAAAGAGGCACTTTCGGCCGCGGCCAGCCAGCCGTTTGATCTGGCCATTCTGGATGCCGAGATCAGCGATCATCCGTTGGTGCCCATGGCCCGTGAGCTGACGGCCTTGCTACCCAACCTGCGCTTGCTGGTCTACCCCCCCAACAACAACCCCAAACATCCTGCCTTGAATGGTCTCATTGCCAGTGGCTTTTTAAACAAGCCCTTCTTTGGGCCAGAAGTCATCAGCAAGATCACCAATCTCTTTAAAGAGATGCCGCGTCAACAAGCTGTGGCAGACATGAGCGAAAAAACGCTGCCAGAAATGTGGGTGGAAGATCCCAATTCTGGTGCCAGACAGATCGAGCAATTGTTAGGCTCCACTACAGCGACTGCCGGTTTGCTTTTGCTGCGCGGACAGGTCATCGCTGGCAGCGGCACCCTCTCTGACGAAAGCGCCGGTAATATTGTCAATTTTCTCACCCGCTACTGGACGAACATCCAGTCAGGTGAGTTGTTCCGTTATTTACGCATGAACTACGAAACAGTCACCTACCTGGTCTACGCGGTACCGTTGTTCAAGAACGTAGCCATCGGCCTGGTCTACCCCCCCAACGCCTCTCTGGATGATGTGCGTCTGGAAGTAACCTTGCTGCGAAAAGGGTTCTTGAGCCTGTACACCAACACCGGTGAGCTGCGACACAATTTTAGCGTCAGCCAGGCCAGCCTGGCCGGCTCCCCACCCACACCCATTGAAGATCGCCCGCCCCAACGAGCCAAGACGCGCCCCATCCCCGGCGATGAGCCGCAGGAAGACGAAAATATTGAAGACCAGGAAGATGAAGAAGGTCCAGAACTTGGCGCTGAAGAACTGAGCCACATAGACGCGCTGATCGCAGATATGCCCTCGCCGGACCCGGAAGAACCCTCCCCCGCCACCCATCCCCTCAGTGAGTTGGATGCATTAGATCCCGTGGTCTTGCCTGTCACTGAGACTCCGCCTGGTTTTACCCCCTTTGATGCATCTGTCAGTGATTCAGAGGTTCTCTCTGAACCATTGTTCACCGCTGAGCAACCGGCGCCTCCACCTTTCTCGGCTGAAGAGAAGGCTGAACCTTCTGTAAGTGCTGCCAAAACAGCACCGTTGCCCCCGTTGCCGGAACAGCCCCAGAACAAACCATTGACTGAAGAATCCTTCCCAGACTTTGATTTTAAATTACCCTGGGAAAATGAAGCTTCCTCATCAATGGATGTTCCAGTAGAAGCGGCTACCCAGCCCGCCCCACCGCCATTGCAAGTAACACAAGAACCTGATCTTTCTACATCAATCCCCACACCGCCTCCGCTGGCAGAGTCTGAAAACCTGCCCGCCTGGTTCAGCGATTTTGTGTCTCAAGAGCCACAGGCTGAGGACATTCAGCCAGACGAGCTGTTGTTCCGCTATAACTTCATTCTCATCCCGCGCAATCCGGACCAGTTCATTACCCGGCCCTTTGCCGAAGTGCTGAACCAGTACCTGCCGCAGGTGCACAAAGAGAATAACTGGGAATTTATCAGCATCTCTACCCGGCCGCAGTACCTCATCTGGTCGGCTGCCTTCCCGCTCTCAGTGCCGGTATGCGAGGTTGCCGCTGAAGTACGAACTGTCACCAACGAAAGACTTTTCAGCCGCTTCCCGGAACTGCTGGATACCCACCCCAATGCCAATTTCTGGGCAGCCGGTTATATGGCTATCAGCGGCTCCAATTCGCCCTCCAATCAATTGGTACGCGATTACATAGAGTTAACCAAACAGGTCTCTCTTCGCTCCACCTCTTATTAATGATCTCTGGAAGGAAAGCACATGCCCCCTATCCTTTATTTAATTGACGGACATGCTCTGGCTTATCGTACCTATTTTGCGCTCACCGCCGGAGCTCCCAATGACCGGTTGCAGACCCAGTCTGGTGAGCCGACTGCCGGCATTTATGGCTTTGCCAGTGTGTTGCTGCGCTTACTGGAACAAGAAAAACCGGAGTACCTGGCCGTTGCCTTTGATACCGGCAAAACCTTCCGCAACGAACTCTTTGAAGGCTACAAAGCCACCCGTGCCAAGATGCCAGATGACCTACGGGCACAGATCGAGCGCATCCGCCAGATGGTGGACGCCTTTCACTTCCCCCGTCTGGAAAAAGAAGGCTTTGAAGCCGATGATGTACTGGGCACCATTGCCACCCAGGCGGTCAAAGAAGGCTTTGGTGTCAAGATCATTACCGGTGACCGCGATCTGCTGCAACTGGTCAACGACCGCATAGTGGTCAACCTTTCCGGCGCCAAGCTGGCCGATGCCAAGAGTTACACCGCCGCTGAAGTAAAAGAGTCACTGGGCGTGCTGCCCGAGCAGGTGATCGATTACAAATCCCTGGTGGGCGACCATTCAGACAACATCCCCGGTGTGCCCGGTGTAGGCGAAAAGACCGCCGTTACCCTGCTGGAACAATACAAGACCCTGGACGAGATCTACGCCCATATAGATGAGATCGCGCCGCGTTATGCCACCAAACTAACCGCCGGCAAAGACTCGGCTTACATGAGCCACAAACTGGCCACCATCTGCACCGACGTACCCATCACCCTCAAACTGGAAGATGCCCGCACCGACCACATTCAGTTTAAAGAACTGGAAGCTCTTTTCCGTGAGTTGGAATTCCGTACCCTCATCCCTAAACTGCACAATGTGGTCAAGAGCCTTAATGGCGCCGAGACCATCAGCAGCGGGCAGTTGAGCCTCTTTGGCCAGGAAGTGAAGCAGGTGGGCATCGCAGATGAATACTCGCCGGAAACGATCATCGTTGACAGCCCGGAAGCCCTCAAAGACATGGTGGAAGTGCTCAAGCACGCACCCATCATCGCCTTTGATACTGAAACCACCAGCACCGACCCCATGCTCGCCCAGTTGGTGGGCATTTCTCTGGCGGTCAAAGAAGGCACCGGTTATTACATCCCTGTAGGCCATAAACAGGGCAAACAACTACCCCTTGCCCAGGTACTGGACGCCCTGCGCCCGGTGATGAGCGACCCGGACCTGCCCAAAGCCGGCCACAACATTAAATATGACGCCCTGGTGCTCGAGCAGCACGGGCTTAAGGTAGCCCCGCTCAGCTTTGATACCCTCATTGCCGCCTGGCTGGTGGACCCTGCCTCCCATAACCTGGGTCTGAAAGACATGGCCGGGGAGTTTTTAGGCATCAGCATGACGCACATTGAGGAACTCATCGGCAGCGGCAAAACCCAGACCACCATGGACTTTGTGCCCATCGCAAAAGCAGCGCCTTACGCCGCCGCAGATGCCGAAGTGACCCTGCGGCTGGTACCGTTGATGACCGAAAAGATGAAGACCCATAATTGCCAGAATATTTTCAGCGATATTGAAATGCCGCTCATCCCCATTCTGGCGAAGATGGAAGCCACCGGTATCAGGCTGGACAAGCCCTTCTTTGAAAAGTTCAGCAAGGAGACCGGTGAACGCCTCAACCAGATCCAGAGTGAAGTCTTTGAATCGGTAGGCTATCCGTTCAATCTCAACTCTACTCAGCAGCTTTCCAAGGTGCTGTTTGATACCCTCAAGCTGGACCCTCCCGGCAAAAAGACCTCCAGCGGTCATTATTCCACCTCGGCCGCAGTATTGGATGAGCTTTCTGGCAAACATCCGGTAGTGGATAAATTGTTGGAGTACCGCGAACTGGCCAAACTCAAATCTACTTATCTGGATGCTTTACCCCTGCAGGTAAACCCCAAAACGGGGCGTGTTCATACCAATTACAGCCAGACCGGCTCGGTCACAGGGCGGCTGGCCTCCCTCAACCCAAACCTGCAGAACATCCCCACCCGCACCGAGATCGGCCGCCAGGTTCGCCTTGGCTTTACCGCCGCCAAAGGGTACCAACTGCTTTCTGTAGACTATTCCCAGATCGAACTGCGCATTGTGGCGCACATGTCGGGTGATAAGGCCATGCTGGATGCGTTCCGCCACGGGGAGGACATCCATGCTGCCACAGCCGCTGCCATTCTGCGCATCCCCATCAGTGAGGTCAGCAAAGACCAACGCCGCCGCGCCAAAGCCATCAACTTTGGGCTCATCTACGGCATGAGTGCTTTCGGCCTCAGCCGTTCCACCGATCTGACCCTGGGAGAAGCAGAAAACTTTGTTAAAGAATATTTCGCAAACTTCCCGGGCGTTAAAGACTATCTGGATGGCATCCGCGTACTGGCTGCCCGTCAGGGCTATGTAGAAACCATGCTGGGGCGGCGACGCTACTTCCCCAACCTGTCCAATCCCACCAATCAGGTCATGAAGAACCGCGAAGAGCGCGAAGCCATCAACGCCCCCATCCAGGGCACGGCCGCTGATATTATGAAGCTGGCCATGATCCACCTCTCCCCCGCCCTCACTGCCGCCAAACTGAGCGCCCGCATGCTCCTGCAAGTGCACGATGAGATCGTGCTGGAGGTCTCCGACGCAGAACTGGCCGAAACTGCCCGTCTGGTGCAAAAAGTGATGGAAGACGCCTTTACCCTGTCAATTCCACTACTCACAGAAGCGCGAAGTGGTGTAAACTGGGGAAGTATGCAAATCCTATCGGTTTAAGGATCCGCCATGACCGGAGACTCTGCACAATTTCAAACATTGATGAGCCAGGGGCACTCCGCGGCCTGGGATCAAGATTGGGACAAGGCTGTTGAGCTTTACCGCCAGGCCCTGGACGTTTCTCCCGATCATCCCATGGCACTGGCCAGCCTGGGTCTCTCCCATTTCCAATTAAAACAATATGATGAGGCCTTACGGCTTTATCAACGTGTCTCTGCCCTGCAGCCAGATGACCCCATGCCCTACGAGAAGATCGCTCGTATTTACGAGCGTATGGGCATGCTCCAGGAAGCTGTGCAATCTTACATGCAGGGAGCCGAATCGCAGATCAAAGCCCGCGATATTGACCGCGCCCTCGATGATTTCAACAGCGCCATCCAACTGAACCCGGAAAACCAGACCGTGCATACTCGCATGGCCATGGTCTTTGATAAATTAGGCCGCAAAGATGAAGCCGTGCACGAATACCTCTTCATTGCAGCCCTTATGCAAGCCGGCGGCGATAAGAATAAAGCCGCGCAGGTGATCCAATATGCCTTGCAGCTCCTGCCTGGCAGTCCGGATGCCACCCGCGCCCAGGCTATGCTGGGTAACAACCAGCAGCTTCCCCTACCCATGCGTTTAAAAGGCGCCACAGGCCCCATGCGCATGGCTCAGGTACGCCAGCTTGAAAACAGCGAAGAAAGTGACCGGGATGAACTGGCCCATTACGACCCCATCACCGAAACCCGCCTCAAAGCCTTAAAAGAAATGGCCAGCATGCTCTTTGAACAGGGCGAAGAGGCTCAGGCGCAGAATACCGCTCAGGTGGGCCGCCAACGCGTGATCGGCGTGACCCGAAACACAGGCCAATTACAAGGCGGCATGATAGACCGCTCCAGAATTCAATTGCATCTCAGCCAGGCCATAGACCTGCAATCCAGCGGCCAGGATGAATCGGCAGCGGTGGAATTGAGCCGCGCCATTGACCTGGGCTGGAACCAATCGGCCACCTTCTTTGTGCTAGGGCTGCTTTTGCGTAAAAAAGACCCCGAAACCGCCATCAAGAACCTGCAAAAATCGGTCAAGAATTCAGATTACGCGCTGGCGTCTTACCTGCTGATGGCTGAGATCGACGAAAAGAACCGGGAATACAAAGAAGCCAGTCTGTACTACCTGCAAGCCCTCAAGCTTGCCGATAGCGGTACAGTTCCTATTGACCAAAGCGACGAGCTGATCCAACTCTACGAGCCCATTTTGGAAAGCCAGCAGCGCCTTGAAAACGAGAAAGACATCCGCAGCCTGTGCACCGTCATCAGCGGCCAGTTGATGCGCCCGGACTGGCGCGAATACATCACCGCCGCCCGCCGCCAACTGCCGCCCCAACCGGAAGGCAGCCCGCCTTTGCCCCTGGCTGAGATGATGCTGGAGACCAACAGCAGCCACGTCATAGAATTAATGGTTTGGATCAAGCAGCTCTCTTCTGAAGGCAAGTATCGCACCGCCATGGAAGAAGCCTATCACGCCCTTACCTTTGCCCCTTTCTATCTACCCCTGCACATTCAGATGGGCGAGCTGCTCATCTCACAGGGACGCATCATGGAAGCGGTGGAAAAATTCATTCTGGTCGCCAACGCCTATACCATCCGCGGCGAGACTCTGCAAGCCATCACTTTGCTGCGGCGCGTAACCAAGCTAGCCCCCATGGATCTGGCCGTGCGCGGCCTGCTCATTGATCTGCTCAAGGCCAGCGGTCGTTTGGATGACGCCATCCAGCAGTACATGGACCTGGCCAACGTTTATTATTTGCTGGCAGAACTGGATCTCTCGCGCCAGACGTATCAGAGCGCGCTCACCCTCTCACAGCAGTCCAGTTCCACCCGCCAGTGGGCCATTCAGATCCTTAACAAACTGGCCGATATTGAACTGCAGAGTCTGGATTGGAAACAGGCTATCCGTATCTTTGAGCAGTTACGCAGTCTGCAGCCGCAAGAACCCGGCCCGCGTTCCACCCTCATTGACCTGCACCTGCAATCTTCCCAGCGCAGCGCCGCCCTGAATGAGCTGGATAGCTACCTTAAACTGATCAGCGAAAACGACACCAACGGTAAGAGCATCCGCTTCTTGAACGACCTGCTGGAAAACTACCCCGGCGAGGTGGAAATTCAAAAACGCCTGGTGGAATACTACTCCACCCGCAATCAGCTTCCCAAGGCAATCGAAAAGCTGGATGCCCTGGCCGAAAAATCCATGAAGCTGAACGACAGCAAATCTGCCGTGGATACGGTGCAGTTCATCATCTCGCTAAATCCCCCCAATGTAGCAGATTACCAGAAGCTGCTGGATGAGCTGAATAAATAATAAAAAATTCGGGTCAGAGAATATTCTCTGACCCGAAAAATTTAATCACCTTTTTACCACCAGATCCTGAACCAGCTTGTGCCGGTGGCTTCTTCTCCGCGGATGGAGACTTCCGCTTTCAGCTTCACTACAGATTGAACGGCCAGGTTGGGCACATCAAAGGCGACCTGGCTAACGCCGTATTCATTCGTTTCTGTCAACCGCAAAAATTGGGTGGTACCGTCCGGGAAGGTCACCGTCAGGCCTACCTGCGCCTTGGGCATGGCACGCAGATACTGGTCCTGCACCACCACGAAGACCGTCTGAGCCTCAGTGGCGCCGATGAGCGAGCGTTGCGGGAAGACGCGCACAATGGGGTCCAACAACTGTCCGGTGATATTGGCCGGCGGACTGGATTTTAGCAGGTCGGGGTTGGCCACCACTTTATCAAAGTAGATCTTGCCCAGGTCAGTGAGCACTACCCGTTCGCCGCTGCTGCGTTCGGGCCACCATTCCATGCGCGAGTTTTCAAAATACTGTACATAGCGTCCGTCGATCACCTCAAGGGCTGAGACGGGGTTGCCAAAGTAAGTTTCGCCCTTGTAGGCATCATAAAACTGCAGGAAGGCGTAACATACCGAATAACCAGAGGAGAACTTGCGGCAGGTGGGGCCATCAGAGGCGATATCTGCCAGTTGAGCATTATCTTCATGCAACAGTTTGCCCAACGGAGCGATCTGAACCTTGGTGCCCTGATCGGTGTCCACCAGGTCAAAGCGTGCTTTTTGGAAATATTGCACATGCTGCCCGGTCACGGAATCGATAAAATCATCGGTGATGGGGTAGCCAAAGTAGAGCAGCGGGTCATCCACGCTGTTGTATTCGGTCAAAAATTCACCCCAGATCCAGTGGCCGGTTTCAGGCACGTACACTGAACTCTTATTATCGGCCTGAACTGAGCCGGAAACAGGAGCCAGTGCCAGCAAGAACGCCAGCGTGAGGACTACAGAAAGGATCTTGGAGCGATTTTTCATGGTCTTAACATTATACAGATAACGATGGCTATTCGCAATAGCAGCCGATTTTTACGCTGACGCAACGCGGTTCGGCGCTTGAGTGTGCATGCCGGCATTTTTGAAGATCACCGCCAGAAATCCAAACGCCAGGACGCTAAACAGACCTACTAATCCTGCCCCGTACCAGATCATTTTGGGACCCAGCGTATCGTTGAGCAGACCGCCAAAAAGTGGTGCCAGCGCAGAGGCGATGCTGGAGGTGATGTTGTAGATGCTCATGTAGCGGCCACGCATATCGGCGGGTGCCTGGTTGGCTGTAAAGGTGGTGGCTGTAGGGACGATCACAAGCTCGCCAACTGTGGAGATGACCATACACAGCCAGAAGCCCCAGAATCCGCTAAAAACGGCTACCAGGGTGGTTCCCACCACATAGAAAGCGCTGCCCGCCGCCAACACCCAAAGTGGTTTGTGCCTTCGTGTGACGCGCGTGACCAGGTACTGGAAGGCCACCACCATAATGGCGTTGGTCGTGGGAATCCAGCCATACAGGCTCTCTAAGATGTTGTAATGCTGGTTGGTGTAGACCGGCATCAGCACCCACATGGTGGATGCCATCATACTGGTCAGTGTATAAGCAATGATAAAGGTGATAAATTCGCGGTCGCGAAAAATGTGCCCGTAGCCGCTGAGCATATGTTTGCCCTTCATGGAAGCCGCCGCCTCTTGCGGCAGGGTCTCATGGGCGTTGACCAGGATCAACAAGGAATACAAGATCAATCCCGCTGCCGCCAGATAAAAGACCAGGGCGTAGGAACGGGTAACCAAAAATCCACCCAGGGCCGGGCCAATGGCCACCCCCAGATTGTTGCTGGTGCGCAATAAAGAGTAGGCACTGGATCGCTGCTCCGGCGGGATGAGGTCGCTCATCATGGCGTCTGCCCCCACCCGGTAAAGCGGATTGAAGGCGCCCATCACCGCCTGACACAGGGCGAACATGCCGTAAGTTTGGGCATGGCTCATCACCAAATACATGACCCCATTGACAAACAGGCTGGCCACCATTACCCACTTGCGTCCGATCCGGTCCGTGATGGGTCCGGCAACGAAGGAGAAGATGAGCCCCATTGCGGCGTTGATGGTCACCAGGCCGGCCGCCTGCGTGAGAGGCAGCGTTAATTTTTTTGACACATACAACGACAGGAACGGCCAGATCATGGACGACCCAACAGTACTGATGAACATGCCCACAAAAAGCAGCCAAAATTGGGATGGATATTCGGCGCGCGTATTTCTTAAACGGCGTAACATAATGATCTTCCGGTCTGAATTATTCTGAAATAGTGTTGAACTTGCGAGCACGGCGCGTATTGAAGAGTGCGCCCAACATAAAGGCAAAAGCTCCCAGGAACCCGGCTGCCCCACCGCCGTACCAGGTACTGACCGGGCTGTAGGTATCGCTCAGGTAGCCTCCCAGCAGCGGACCAAAGCCAGAGCCCAATGCGGCCGTAACCGTGTAAATACCCATATAGCGGCCGCGCATATCTTCTGGGGCCAGCTTTGCAGCCACGGTTGTGGAAGTCGGCACCAGCACCATCTCGCCGATGGTAGCCACCACCATACACAGCCAGAAGCCCCAGAAACCGCTGGCAAAAGCCACCCCCAGGACAGCAACGCCATACAAGGCCGACCCCAGCGCCATCATCCAGTTGGCATTGTGCTTCTTCACCTGGCGGGTGAGCAGCACCTGGAACAAGATGACCATCACCGCATTGGTCATGGGGATGAACCCGTACATCCGTTCGCTCATGCCGTAATTGTTCTTCACATAGACACCCAACATCATCCAGATAGTGGCAGAGGCCAGGCGGCTGCACAGGTATGAAACGATGAGAAATATAAAGGAGCGATCCCGGAAGATGCGGCCATAGCCGCCCATCTTCACCTTTTGAGTTGAGTCAGCTTGCGGCACTCGTTCTGGCATGGTTTCTTTGGAAAGGATAACGGTAAGAATGCCGCAGGCCAACATGCCGATACCGGCCACTGAGAACGCCAGCGGATACGAGACAGCCGCCAGGAATCCACCCAGAGTAGGGCCAAGCGCCACGCCCAGGTTGTTGCCCATGCGTAAAATGGAATACGCCTCAATGCGCTGGTCTGGCGGCAGCAGGTCTGCCATCATGGCATCAGCCGCCAGCCGGTACAGAGGTGTGGTGGCGCCGTTCAGGGCCATGAGCCCGATAAAAAGCGCCGGCGTGGTGGCCAGCTGGAACAGGTACCAGGAGACCGCGCATAAAAGCAATGAGAAAGCCATCACCCATTTGCGGCCCAGCTTATCTGCGATGGCCCCTCCCAGGAAGGTGGTCACCAACCCGGCGATGGCGTTCACCGTCAACATGCCGGCCACAGCCGTCAGCGAGGTGTTCAGCTTTTGGCTGACATAAATCATCAAGAACGGCCACAACATGCTGTGGAAAGTCCAGGCTAACATTAACAGAAATACCACCACCCAAAACTGGAGGGGATATTGTTGAATAGCCTTTTTAAAACGGGAGATCATAAGAAATATTCTAATCTCAAGCCGATACGATTTTTTACAGGATGAGAAAACATTTAACAATAATCAGAGCATTTTCTCTGATTTTCTTCTGAGTATAAGACAGAACACCTAATTCTAAATGGTTATAAGCAGAAGTTTATTTACTCCCCTCAGTTCCTTTGAATTCAATTTTTTGCATGAATTAGCTTCAATAATTCATGATTGACTTTGATTTTATATTGCTGTATTATGTTGTTGCACTATACGTTGTTATACGACATATCACAGGATGACATATAAAATGAAATCAATAAATAATCTACAACAGTACTTACCTCTGACCGAAACAACCTATTTTCTTTTGTTGAGTATGGCATCTGAACCACGCCATGGCTATGCAATTCTTAAAGATGTACAACATCTTAGCTCCGGGCGAATTATCCTGAGCACTGGTACTTTGTACGGTGCAATCAAGCGGTTGGTTGAGTTGGAATGGATTGAACGCTTTGAAAATAGTGTAGAAATCGAGAATGGTCGCCCCAGGAAAGAATATCGCCTCACAAACCTTGGTCAACAAATTTTCAACGCAGAATTTGCCCGTCTTCAAAACCTGGTTACTGCGACCCAAAATCGAATTTCCGGGGTGTCTGCATGACAAGGCCCTCAGAAAAGGTAGTGAATGTTTATGAATCCTTACTTAAGCTCTACCCGGTTCGATTTCAAAAGGAATACGGTGAAGAAATGATTGCCGTTTTTCGAAAAGCATATAGTGAAGCTGCCAATTTTTCTTTTGGGGCTAAGATGAGATTGATCCTTCACGAGTTGCGGGATTTACCCGTAAATGTGATTAAAGAGCATTGGTCAGAATTTTGGAGGGAACCTATGGAAACAAAATTTGATCTTCGAGAAACTTTATTGGGGTCAATTTTTAAAGGAATGGCCTCGTTTAGTGTTGGCAATACTCTGGTTTTTCTTATTTTTTGTCTCATAGATACTCTGATAAACACGGGGAATAACGCATGGAATGGAAAAAGTATCTGGAACTCTAATCTTAATTATTTACACCCAACAGCCATCGCATATTGTCTTAGTGCAGTTATCATGGGGATCAAGAAAAATAAACGGAAAGCCTGGCTTTCTGGTTTGGGAGCTTTATTGATCTATACACTAACATACAGGATTTGGATGAGTGTCCCATTGGAACAACAAAACTACCTAATTTCAACGGGGCTTGAACCCTACATTCTATCTACAGTGAGTGGAATATTCGTAGGTGGAATTATTGGAATTATTCAGCAAGGTTGGAATAAAGCTGGTTGGTTTGCTCTGGCCGGAGCGATTGGTTTCAATCTGGGTTGGTTGACAAGAAATGCCGTAATAGATTTTTTGCTCGCTCACACCCCAAATGTGTATTTTTTTGATCTCATTAAAGTAGGAGACCCCTGGTATTTTCTTCTTACCGTGATCCCTGTGTTATTTTATGGAGCCGTTGTTGGAATTTGTTTGGGATTATCTTCTGCCAGGTTGAATCACCCACAACAATTACAAAGTAATGGATAATTTTGTTACCCATATTTATTTTCATAGATTATCTATCAGGAGTTCATAAATGTTAAAAGAATTTCGAGATTTCGCCATGCGCGGCAATGTAATGGACCTGGCCATCGGTGTCATCATCGGGGCAGCGTTCGGGAAGATCGTCAGCTCCCTGGTCAATGATGTGATCATGCCTCCCATCGGCCTGATCCTGGGCAAGGTGGATTTTTCCAATCTGTACATCAGTTTGAACGGGCAGGCGTATGCCACCCTGGCAGATGCCCAGGCGGCCGGTGCTCCCACTCTGAACTACGGCCTCTTTTTGAACAACGTGATCGATTTCCTCATTGTCGCCTTTGTCATCTTCATTCTCGTACGCGAGTTCAACAAATTCACCAAAAAGAACAAAGAAGCTGCCGTCCCGACCACCCATGAATGTCCCTATTGTCTGAGCCAGATCCCGCTCAAAGCCACCCGCTGCCCCAACTGCACTTCAGAAGTTGAACCCGCCAAATAAACAAGAAAAAAATCCCTTTCAAGATATGAAAGGGATTTTATTTTCTTTATCGTCTACCGCTGCGGCTGCGCTCATTGCGCATGGCTCCCCCCCTGAAAGAGGGCGCCAAGATGGCGTAGATCTCACACAGGCGGTCATCCATCATGCGGCTCTTGATGCGCGCATCCAGGTCTTCCAACCGTTCCGAGGTGGTGATGACGGTAGGCAGCTTGGCGTTGTAGCGGTCATTAAAGATCTGGTACAGTTTTTCCCGCGCCCATGGGGTGGCACTTTGGGTACCCAGATCATCCAGGATCAACAGCGGGGTTGTCCGCACCCGCTGAAATAGCTCATCGTAAGAGACATTGCTGGTGGGTCCAAAGGTAGCGCGCAGATGATCCAGCAGATCGGGCACCACCACAAAGATGGGATCATCTCCCATGCCCTTGCGGTAATTTCCCACTGCGGCGGCCAGGTGCGTTTTTCCGCTGCCATAGCCCCCCATTAGCATCAACCAGCCATGCGGCTGCTCTGCGAACTCCTGGGCGGCCTTGAAGGCACTTTCCAGGCTCATCTGTACTTCCGGGTCAAAGCGTTCTGGCTCACGCAGGCTGAAGTTGCCAAAGGTGCGGTCGTTGAGCATTTGCAGTTGGCGCACCAACGGGTCGCGGCTCTCACGGATGGGAGAGCGGTAATCTGGGGCTGTGATGGCCACGTGGGTGGCCAACTCTGGGTCCTGCAAGCGTGAGCGGATGCGCGCATCCAGCTCTTCCAGGCGCTGATTGCTGGTCACCACCATGGGAAGGCGGCGAATATAGCGATAATCAATGATCTGGAACAATTTTTCTTCCGCCCAGGAGGTGGTATTTTGAGCTCCCAGGTCGTCCAATACCAGCAGGTTCACATTGCGTAACTCATCAAATCGTTGTTCAAAATTGGAATCGCTAGAATCGTAGGAATTGCGCAGCCAATCCAACAGATCCGGCACGGTCAAAAAGATGGTGGCCATGCCGTATTCCACACAGGTGTTGGCCACTGCCGCCGCCAGATGGGTCTTGCCGCAGCCGTAACCACCCGTGAGCAACAGCCAGCCTTTGGGTGAAGCCGCAAACTGACGCGCCTGGTTCAATGCGCTTTGCAGCGAAGATACCTGGTCATCGCCCAGCCCCAACCGCCCCTGCACCGAGTAGGAGTCAAAGGTCATCTTTTTAAAAGATTCCAGGTTGCTGACCTGATACAAACGGTTATGCGCCGCCCGTACCTGCTTTTGCTGCTGGCATACACAGGGTTTCAGCTTGCCAAATTCAGGGTCATCTATGGGCAGGTCACGCCAAACGTAACCAAACCCGCCGCAAATGGGGCATACCGGTTCCTGATTCGCTTCGTCTTTAGTGTTTGATGTAGTCGGCAAGGTCGCCCTCGATGTACCGTCTTGGATTTTCTTGATCGTTTCGTTGATCCGTTTCACCGCGTCCCTTTTCCTTCCAGGAGCGTAAGATCGCTTCTACATAATTCCAATTACGCACGTTCTTTTTAACCGCCAGCTTGAGCGCTTCTTCGATCCACTCAGCCGAGTAATCTTTTTCTGCCTCTTCCAAAGTTTGTGCCAGGATGGGCGTGAGCGGGCCAATATTGGCCTGGTAAAGTTCAAAAATATTGGGCTGGTCGCTGCTTGCCGCTGGAGCGTTGTAAACATCTCGCCCCGGTTGCCAGCTTCCCTTTTGCAGGGCGGTCACGGCAGCGCGTCCACGCGGGCTGTTCAAAAAGAGGATCTTTTCCTGCTTGTCTGTTGCCATCAGGAAAACTCCCCGCTGCACTGCAGCACTCAAAGCTGCTTCCAATTTGTGTAGGGCAGCTTCTAGACCGGGTCCGTAGGCTGTTTGTACTTCTTTGCTTTCCAGCACATCCGCCCAGCGCACAAATTGCACAGGTCCGTCTTGAGCGTCCAGCAGGCGCAAGACCCAAAGGGTGAGTTTGAGCTCTGTCGCATCCTCAATAGCGGGAAGCACGTCAGAGAAAAAGGCGGCCGGAATCCCTACCCGCGCCGTCTTTCCATCTGCGAAACCTTTGAAGGGGCTCATTACTTTTTGGCTCCGGCGCGCTGTGGTTCCCGTCCGTAAGCGCCATCCGGTTCGCGGGCGGCGTTCTCGAACTTGGCCAATTTGTTATTAAAGCGCATTCCGATGCCTGAATGGGTGGGGCCATTACGATGCTTGGCCACGATCAGCTCTGCAAAGGTTTGGCTCACATCATCTTTTTCCATGGCATCGGGGCGGTGAATGAACATGACAATATCCGCGTCCTGCTCCAAAGAGCCGGACTCACGCAGATCCGAAAGGATGGGTCGCTTGTCCGTACGTTGCTCCACAGCACGCGAAAGCTGGGCGGCAGTGAGCACAGGTACGTTCAACTCACGGGCCAGCACCTTGAGACTTCTGGAGATGAAAGAGACTTCCTGCACCCGGTTATCGGTGCGTGAGTCGCTGCCCATCAACTGTAAATAGTCGATGATCACCAGATCAAGGCCGTACTCCATGTGCAAGCGGCGGCATTTGGTACGAAGCTGCAGCGGGGTGATGGCAGGGGTGTCATCCAGCCAGATGGGGGTATCGCCCAGTACTTCGGTGGCCTGGGTAAAGAGTTCCCACTCATGGTCAGCCAATTTACCGGTGCGCAGGCGCTGCGTATCAATATTGGTTTCCTGGGCAATCAGACGCTGCACCAGTTGTTCGTTCGACATTTCCAGTGAGAACATGGCCACATGTTTACGATGCCTTTGAGCTGCGTTCTTGGCCACTGAAAGCAGAAAGCCTGTCTTACCCATACCAGGGCGTCCTGCCACAATGAGCAGATCTGATTTTTGCAACCCGCCCAATACTTTATCGAGGTCGTACAGACCGGTGGGCACGCCAAATATCTCTTCAGAGCGCTGTGAAAGCTCTGAAACATGATCATAAGCATCACTGACTACCTGAGAGATGGGAACAAGGTCGTGTTTGACACGTCTCTCGCTGAGACCAAAGATGGACTTCTCCGCCTCATTGATGACGGAATCGATGGGTTTTTCTTGATCATAAGCCAGTTTAGCCAACTCATTGGCTGAAGCCAGCATACGGCGGCGTACCGCGTTCTGCTCCACGATCTGGGCATACGCCTCGGCATGCAGAGCGGTCGGCGTCTGGTTAACCAGAGCCAACAAATACGACTGTCCGCCGATCTCAGTGAGTTGGTTACGTTCTTCCAGGTCCTGAGAGACGGTCAGAATATCGATCGGGATACGGCGGTCATGCAAGCGAGTAAAAGATTCCCATAACCACTGATTACGGATCACATAAAAATCATCCGCGTGCAGCACCTGGGCGATCTCATAATACGACTCAGGGTAAATGAGCACAGAGCCCAGCACCGCCTCTTCGGCTTCGCGGCTGTTGGGTTGCGATTGGATCTCAGTTGAGATAGGCTCTTCCATGGAAGGGAAATCGCTCATATTTCACTCGTTTCACTCGGTTTCTTAAGGTTTATTCAGGTTTGCTCGGTGCATCCGGATCATCCGGCGTTTGGGTCCCGTCTTCGCGGGTATCCGAGTCAGAGAAATCCAGGTTTTGTAAAAAGTCTTCAAAAACCGATAAGCGCTTCTTGGCTTCGGCAGGTTCTTCCGCTGGCGCCTGGGTACTTTCAGGTTCAGGATCAACAGGTTCCTGAAGCAGATCCGCCGAAGGCACAATCCCTGCCGTCTCCAGCACATCCGTAGACATCATAATAGGGACATGGGCACGAACTGCCAACGCAAAGGAATCGGAAGGACGGGCATCAATATTATAGGTTTCACCCTCTTTTTCAACCACAATATTGGCAAAGAACACATCTTCTTTAACACTCACCACTTCAACCCGCACAATACGGGCTTTCAACTCGGCCAGCATGCGTAAAAACAGATCATGCGTCTGCGGACGGGCCACTTCGATCTCTTGCAAAGCAATGGTAATCGATTCAGCTTCGTAGGGACCGATCCAGATGGGCAAATAACGCTCATCCTCCAGACAGCGTAACAACACGATCCGCTGCTGGCTGGTGAGACTTACGCGCACACTGTCGATCATCACTTCAACCATTTCTGACATAGTTACTCCAGTAATAAGACTTCCTGCTTCATTCTAACATGCCAGAAATGGGGATGCAATAAACTGCTTCTTAAAACTACTTTCACCGGTTTCAATAAGTTCTTCATGTTTGGTTGTTTTTCGACTTTTCTTAAGAAAACTCGATTTTTTGATGTATAATAACCTTAAATTAATCGGGATGTATAGATGAGTTTACCGCTATTGTTTCTTATGATTCACCACAAAATCTCTGGTTAAGCACATGGGGATATTTTGCTGACCAGATGATTTTGGAATTCCAATAACCACAATCGAAACATTGATGAGAATTTCCATCACAATCGGATTACGAGCGCATCGGTTAATCTTCTGTACAAATTTTTTGAATGGGCTGAGAGAACTATGAAACATACAATCCTACTAATCGAAGGCAAACACGCTGACCACCCCTCTTTCTCTGCAGGGCTGATCAAAAAAGGCTACAGCGTAGAAAGTGTACCCAACGGTGCTGCTGCCATTGCCCGCCTCGAATCCTCTCACCCCGACCTGGCCGTAATTGATGCCTCTTCCATGCGCACCACCGGTAAACGCATCTGCCAATCGCTGCAAGCCATCCGCGAAGACTTACCCATTATTCTGATCATTAATAAAGATGGAGACATCAACGATAAAGCCGGGGCCAATGTGGTATTGGCTCTGCCCTTCACTATGCAAAAACTCGTCAACCGGGTCAAGCATCTGCTGCCGGTAGAAAACTCTACAGCACAGGCGGTGGGACCTTTCCAATTGGATATCGAGCAGAAACGGGTCATCTTTGATGATCGCCAGGTGCAACTCACGCCACGGCTGGTCACCTTGTTCCGTATCCTGATGGAACACCCTGGTGAAGTGGTAGACCGCGAAAAGCTTTTTTGCGAAGCCTGGGAAACCAACTACACCGGCGACACTCGCTCTTTGGATGTACACATGAGCTGGCTGCGTCAGGCCATTGAAGACAATCCCCGCCACCCCAAATACATCAAGACCATCCGCGGGGTGGGTTATCGCCTGGATATCGATTCAAGCAATACCCGGCCCGTCAACCGGCATAAGTGATCTGAGCTTAAATATTTGGTCCCCCTTGCGGGGGACCTTTTTTATTTGAACATTTGGATGGTCGTGGACCCTTGCGAGTAAAGCGTAGCGATATCCTGATCCATATTGATCACACCCGAACCAGTTACCGAAACCATTCTGCCGATGATCTGTACGTTCATGGTGTTCGCTGCGGCCGCACCGCTGACATAAACAGCGTTATTCGGCGCATAGACGGTGCCGGTCATGGAGAGCGTACCAGAACCCTCAAGAGTGACCGTGCCAGTATTGGTAGCAGCCATATAGACCAGCACCCCCGGAATGGCAGGACCAACACCACAGGCGGAAGTATTGCACCCTGGTGCATTTACCAATCCCTTAGCGGCACCTGAAACACTAAAATTTCCTTGCTTAATATAGGTCATAAAGTTATTGGCGCTAATAGGAATACCCGAGCCTAAATTGAAGCTACCATTGTTCAAGAAAATGGAACTATTATTTAAAGAGAAAAGTTTGTAATTGCCACCAAAACCAAATGAACCAGTGTTGCGTAAATAGAAAACCACTCCATCCATAATTACATTGTGATCCGAATTACCACCGCTAAAAGAAACAGAGCCATCCACACAATAAACACCAGGTGCAAAGGTCAATCTTCTTGTGCTACCCCAACCACTCCACGAAATTGAAGAATAAATACCCGGCTGAGCTGTATAATAGGTGGTTCCACTCACCTGGGTAGGCATGGAGCGGTTCGGTAAACCAGAACAACTGGGCATTACAATTGGCTCCATATCTGCCGGAACAGTCTGTGTAGCTGGAGACGGCCACATAATGGAATCAATGTTGGGGTTCGGGGTAAATGTGGACCACAACTGATAACTCTGTGAGGCAATTAAGGAATCAATCGATTGCCCTGAACTGGTATCTGGGTCATTCAAAATAAAATTTGGCGCATTTGTCGCAAACAATAGACCATTTCCAGTGGTTGTTTGCGCAGTAGAACCGGTGTAAAATGTCCTACTTCCTTTCCCGTAGTACTGAATGATGCCATCATAAACCAGAATTTTTGCAGAACCTTCTGAGCTCAAACAAGAAGAAGAATAAACACCACCATTTTGTGCTTTGATGATACTTGTACCATGCACAAAAATGCCACCGCCGGTGTTCGTTTCAGAACAGGTTGTACCCGTGGTGTAAATTGCGTTTCCACCTGCAAAAGCGGTGTTAATGTAAACTCTGGAGGTTGCACTGGCAACAGATGAGATCGGGTTTCTATAAATAGTTTTCAAAAAAGCAGTCGGGGCTTCTGAGGTGACACGAACCGTAATTTCCAGGTACTTACGGCCATTTTCTACGCCGCAACTGGTAGTGACACCACTGGCGGTCATATCATTGGCTACCAGAGTGATGGCATCATCCACTGCGGTGTCTTGTGCTGCCGTCACTGCAGTCGTTGCTGCATTTGCAGCCAGACCCGAACCGCAAGAATATGCAGATATGTTGGCGGTTTTCAAGTATTGGGCGGCTGCACCGGCTGCCGCAAGCGCGGCGGAATCAGCGGTGCTCTGATCTTTACGTTTCTCGTTTAAGATCATACTACCGTCCACGCCTAATGCCGTCATACCCAGAATGGCAACAAACGCCAACGCAAGTATGATCAGGATCTGCCCTTTTACTTTATTTTGCTCTTTCATAAACCCTCTCAAACTTAAATCGGTGGGGGTGGCCTTAAGATCGTACCATTGGTCGTGATCGATAATGGAATGGTCTGGCTGCCTAAAATGGAACCTAAAAATGGCATTGTGATCGGGAAATCATTTGTGATCTCGATCTTCATCAATTTGCCCGCATAAACCTGAGCAAAGGGAATAGAGTAACAGGATTGAAACACCCCGGCATCATCTTCAATGGACACATTTATGATGGTCGCATTGTTGTTGATCTGGTTATCGATATTGTTGTGAATTCGATCCAGGATCTGGTTGCAGTCAGTAGGGTAACTGGTGCCAAAAACGATCCCTTCTTCTGCAGCATCTTGTAAAACAAAATAGGCCATGATAGCACGCCCAAAATCAACTACCCCTGCCAAGAGAATAAAAAGCAAGGTCATACTAATGGCCAATTCCACCAGACTTTGACCCTTTTGAAGATAGTTCTTCTTTTTCCTCATTTGTTTTAATAACTTTTTCATTATTGAGATCCGTATACGAGGAAACAGCCATTATCAAAATAGAACTTGGCATAAGTAATATCTGAAACATTTATGCCTGAATTGAAGACCAACTCAAAGTTTTTGTAATCCCAATTGTTAAACCGGACAGTGCTGGCCAAAGTTACCAGGGCAGGAGAGCTCTGAGCGGGCGAGAAAGATTTGATAGTGGTACCTGCCAGGTTAGCCGACGTCGCCATTTCAGACCCGGTCCACTTTATATCAAACCCCTGGAAATTGACCTTATTATTGGTGGTGTTCTGAATTCCAACAATCCAACTGGTCGCGTAACCACCTGACCACTGACCACCATAAGGATTTCCCAGCGACAGTGTGCCATCGCAAGAAGCTGGCATCGTCGCCGTGGGCGAAGAAGTTCGCGTGGGAGTTGGCGTAAACGTCAACGTCGGGGTCGGGGTATCAGTAAAGGTCGGGGTCGGCGTCGGCGTGTTGGTATACAACGGAGTGTTTGTAGCTGTCGGCGTTGCCGTACGGGTTGGAGTTTCGGTTGGAGTCAGTGTAATGGTTGGCGTCAGAGTGATCGTCGGGGTAAGGGTAATAGTCGGTGTTAATGTAATGGTAGGCGTCAACGTCTCGGTTGGAGTAAGTGTAAATGTAGGCGTGATCGTTGGCGTGTTCGAGATCAATGGCGTCGGGGTAAGGGTTTCCGTTGGCGTACGCGTTAATGTAGGAGTGCGGGTAAAGGTGGGTTTAGGGGTGTTTGTCCAGGGCGGCGTGCTCATAATATCCAGCTCTGTAATAAGCGTACGTGCACTGGTAGAAGTAAGCGGGAAATCTGCCCGATTCAAGACAGGGACCACAAAATTAAAATTTCTGTTAACAGTCACTACCACTCTGTCGCCCAGCGCTAGTGAAGTAATGGGTAAACCAGTCGAATTATTAATCGCCACATTCGAACTGGTACAATGAGCAAATGGTGTTGCTTCTCCATTGCTATCTGGACCAGAATCATAATCAATCTCGATATCATCCATGGTCAGCCCAATGGCTACTCCAGAACGAATCGCTTTGGAGCGAATGCCGGCGCAATCTAAGTAATAGTAGGTTCCACTAGAAGATAACCCTGCGGCAGCGCCCCAACGGGCAGCGTCACGACTGGCAGAGTAGACATTGGAGTAATAATAGATCAGACGGCCCATCTCCATGATCCCAAATACCAGAAGCAGGAAGAAAGGCAAAGCCAGAGCAAATTCCACCAGGCCCTGACCTCTACGAACTGCTGATTTATTATTTCGATTTTGTGTTTTCATAGATCGACCAAATTAAGATATTTCACCCAATATCAAATTGATTATAGCAATTTTTCAACTGCTAGAATTCAGCATTGCATAACTGTAAGGTTGATAAGTAAATTTAGAAAATCTGAACCAGTTCTAACACCAAAACTGCCAGGATCGCCCCCGAACCGGTGCAAAGAATATTCACCCAATCATTATCCAACCACTCCCAGCCGCGTAGAAACGTGGTGGGCGTACCGCAATGATGGGTTGGAGTTTTCTCAGTCTCCTTTTTACATGTTGGACAATAATATATAGCCTGTACGGTAGCTCCCAACCATGAGTCTACCAGACTTCCCAGCAGACCAGCCAATGCAAGCACCAATATCTGCATCCATTGTACCGGTGGCAGATCTCCCGGCCAAAACCACCAGGCGACGCCAACTACAAGCGCTGAACCTGCCAATGCGGCCAGTGTTCCCACCAGGGTCACACCACCCGAGGTTCCGCCCTCCACCTGTTTCCCGGTGCTGATGAGACGCGGCGCCTTGCGGCTGAGCGCACCCAACTCAGTGGCCCAGGTATCTGCGTTGGCAGCGGCGAAAGCCGCCACAAAGCCCACCCAGGGCAGCCATGAATCCGGGAAGAACACGTGCGCCACCACAAACAAGCCGGCGATACCTCCGTTGGCAAATACCTGCCCGGCGTCCCGTCTGGACCCCTTGGCATAGAATTTCTCAGGGTTGGACTTGGATCGTTTAAATAGTTTGGATAATGCCGAGGAGGTAACAAAGAAGGTCAGCAATACTACTGCCCAGGAGAGCCCACCCAATCCAAAGACCACAGCCCCCAGAATAAAGGCTGCAATTGCGCCCTCCCAATTTAACCACTTTACTGCCCAGGCAATGAGTGCGGCCACCAAAGCCAGGATGCCACCCAGGATCAATTGCAGGTTGCTTGCAGGTAAGAATTCCATCATTCCCCTAAAAAACGATCGACAGAATCGCCAGGGTCAGCAAGAAGGGCGTCAGCATGGCGGCTGTCCAGACCACGTAAGCCACCGGCCGTTGCGGTTCGTGCCGATAAAAATACAGGCCAACCGCCACATTCAGAATGAATGCCAGACTGCCGAGCAAAGGCAAGATCAAAAGCTGCACCGCTGGAACGGGATCCAACGCAGCGCCGCTGGCATTGATACCCAGAGACAGAGTGGATCGCAGCGGAATGAGCAAGGTGGCGCTCACTACCATCACCAGGGTCAACACCAGGCTTACGATCAGACAAATGCGCGCGTACTGATCTTGCAGCACATCCTGAACAAATTGCGCCGGTTCAGATGAGAACGCCTCGATGGGGCTGAGGCTGCCCATCTCCAGGGTACGCGTAAAAGCATTAATAAATTCCTGGGGGTCTTCCGGGGATAGAACAAAAACGTTATTAAAAGATTCGATCACCACCAGGGAGCTCAGATCAGAAGCCAGGTATTCCACCGAGCCCAGATCGCCATGCTGTACCACCCCCAGATAAGCGCCTGGCATGCCAAATGCAGGTTTTGCGATGGGTGTGATCAGATCATCGGCCGGATGAATCCATTCCAACTCGGTGAGCGGAATATCTTCGCGGCGTAAGCCCCAGCGCAGACGTAGACCGTTGCGCTCCAGGGTATAGCTGGCGCTGCGCAGGGCATAAATGCGGTACGCCATCAACCCAAAGAGCAGCATCAGAATCAGCGCGCCAAACAAGTACAAGATCAAGAATCCCCCGCCCGCCTGCGCAAATGCCAGGAAGATCAACCCGCCGCTTCCGGCAGCAAAAAGGATGGCCAGCGCATAGTGCAGCGTTAACCCGGCTCTTTTTGCAGGGTAAAAAACGAGGGATTCGTTCATGTTATTTTTTGTAGCAGTGGTCGATGCAATCACGCAAGGTGCTGCACACGATCTCTACCTGCTCTTCGCTCATCTTTCCAGAGAACGGCAGTGCCAGACCGCGGCGGCCCAGATCTTCGGTCACCGGAAAATCGCCTTCGCGGTAGCCAAACTGTTCCACCATGTAGGGTTGTAAATGAATAGGGATGAAGTACGGCCGTACCGGAATACCTCGCTCGGCCAGTTCTTTGGCGATCACATCACGGTCTAATGAGGCATCAAAGCGGATCACATAGACGAACCAGCTCACCCGGGTGGTATCTTCTACCAGATGGGGCGCTTTAACACCGTTGATCTCGCTCAGACGTTCTTCGTACCAGTCGGCTACTTGCTGGCGGTTCTTCAGCAGCTCTTCGATCCGCTGCGTTTGCACCACACCCAGCGCGGCGCTCATTTCATCCATGCGGTAGTTATAGCCCATAAAGGTATGCTGCAACCAGGTGTCGCCCGGTGCCCGGCCCTGACTACGCAAGGCGCGCATGTAGTGAGCGGCTTTTTCATCATTGGTAACGATGATGCCGCCTTCACCTGTGGTGATCTGTTTATTCGGGTAAAAGGCAAACACGCCAAAGTCAGCCAGCATTCCTGCCTTGCGGCCCTTGTATTCGGCACCCAAAGACTCACAACTGTCTTCAATGAGCGGAATTTCGGCTTCAGCGGCGATCTTGTTCAGAAAATCATAATCGGCAGGCTGGCCAAAAACATCCACGGCCAGAATGCCCTTGAGCGCGCCTGCACGCTCTGCGCCCTTGCGCGGCAGCCAATGTTTGGCAGCCGGCCCGCCAGCTTTGAGCTCGCGTACTGCGGCCGCTACCTTGAGCGTATCAATGTTGCCGGTGAGCGGATCTACATCCACAAAGACCGGGATGGCTTTTTCAAAAAGCAGGACGTTGGTAGAGGCAATGAACGAGAACGGGGTGGTGACCACCACGTCGTTCATGCCAATGCCCGCTGCCCGTACACACAGGTGCAATCCCGCTGTACCGGAATTGACGGCAATAGCCTCTTTGGCGCCAGCATATTGGGCGATGGCAGCTTCAAAAGCATCAATCTGGGGCCCCATCGCCAGATTTGGAGTGTTCAAAACGTTTAGGACCGCCTGCCGTTCGGCATCGGTGATATCGGGATACGACATTGGAACGATCGGGGTGTGATTGTTTGTCATAATTGAAATTGTACCTTCATTTACTCGTTCTGCAGGCGTTTAACTTCAGCCACAGCGTCTGCCAGAGGAACATACCAGGCTTCGCCGCCGGTGCGCCGCTTGAACTCCACCCCACCCTGTTTGAGCGCCCGCTCGCTGACGGTGATGCGCAGCGGCAGGCCGATGAGGTCAGCATCATTGAACTTGACCCCGGCCGATTCTGTCCGGTCATCATAGAGGGGTTCCAAACCGGCAGCGATCAATTGTTTTTCCAGCCCTTCGGCCAGGGCAAAAGTGTCTTCGGTCTTACCGGGCAACACCACCAGATGCACCGGGTATGGCGCGATGCTGCTTGGCCAGATGAGACCGCGCTCGTCGTGGTGTTCTTCAGCCACGCAGGCCAGCAGGCGGCCCACGCCGATGCCATAGGAACCCATGATCACGGGTTTGGTCTGGCCGTTTTCATCCAAATAAGTGCAGCCCAACGCATCGGTGTAGCGGGTACCCAATTTGAAGATGTTGGCCACTTCCACCCCGCGGGTCAAACGCATGGGATGTCCGCATTTGGGGCAAAGCGACCCTTCAATGGCTGCGGTGATATCCGCCACCAGGGTGGCAGAATAATCACGCTCAAAATTCACATTCAGCAGATGGTACCCGGACTCATTGGCGCCTGCCACCAGGTTGGGCGACTGCGGGATCAACTCATCCACAATAACGGTCACATTCTTTAGCCCCACCGGGGAGGCGTAGCCAGGCTCAGCGCCAACGGCACGGATCTCTTCTTCGCAGGCCGGGCGCATGTCAGTGGCCTGCACCAGATTGCCCAGCTTGGTCTCGTTCACTTCCATATCGCCGCGTACAACAGCGAAGATGAACTTCTCTTTGGTTTCACCTTTGATCTTGGCCATGTAAAAGACGGCTTTGGCCGTCTTTGTGGCGGGAATGTTCAAAAATGCTGCCAGTTCATCAATCGAAGAAGCATGTGGGGTCGCCACTTTTTGCATGGGTAGGGCAGCTTCTGTGGCAGGGAGAGTTTTTTTCATGAGCGCCACCTGACGGTTGGCCGAATAGCCGCATTCATCACAGAAAAGCAGGCTGTCCTCGCCAATGGGGGTGAGGTACATGTATTCATGGGCCATCTTGCCGCCCATCATGCCGGTATCTGAAAGCACAGCCACCACGTCCAGTCCACAGCGTTTGAAGATGCGGAAGTATGCCTCGTAATGTGCCTGATACTGCTTGTCCAGGCCATCGTAATCGGTGTCCAGGCTGTAACTGTCCAGCATGGTGAATTCACGCACGCGGATGAGCCCGGCGCGCGGACGGGGATCGTCACGCCATTTGGTCTGCAAGTGATACACCAGGGCAGGCATCTGCCGGTAGGAGCGGATCAGCCCGCGGATAAGGTCTGCCACCACTTCTTCGTGGGTCATGGCCAGCACCATATCGTGATCTGATTTGTCCTTGAAGCGGCCCATCTCGCTGCCGATCTGATACCAGCGGCCGGTTTCCTTCCAAATATCGGCCGGCTGTACCACCGGCATGCTGATCTCTTGCCCACTGATGCCGTCCATCTCTTCACGCATGATCCCCATGATCTTTTTCAGCGAGCGTTGCGCCAGCGGCAGGTAAGAAAATATGCCCGCTCCCAGTTGTTTGATGAATCCGGCCCTCACCAACAATTGATGGCTGGCCACCTCACATTCCACCGGGTTTTCACGCAAAGTTTGGCTGAACATTCGGGATAAACGCATAGATTGACTCCAGAGATTAAATTGAAATAGCGGGTTGTGAGCGTGGGGCGATGATTAAAAGACGAGCATCCAGGCGGAGATGGCTCGGTAGAGCAAGGGTGCCAGTACATGATTGCTCTTTTGCATGATCCAGCCCAGGATCAACCCCTGCACAAAGCTGACCACCAGCACCACCCAGAAGGAAGCAAAAGGCAGCGCCCATAATCGGCCAGGCAATTGCCAGAGGGTGAACAAGACGGCGGTTGCCAGTAAGCCCCAGGGCTTGCCAATGCGAGATTGCAGCCGGGGTTGAATATAGCCACGGAAAATGGTCTCTTCAGCAAAAGCCAAAACCAAATAGACCAGCAGCAAGCTGATCTGCGGGGTGGAGACCCCTGCCAGAATGGTCATAAACTTGCCACGTAAGAAGATGGTGAGCAGAGCTAACATCAACCCAACACTAAAGCCAGCGCGCAGGTTCTCTTTGCCCCAGCCCACGCTTTTAAGCGGCTGACCGCGGGCGATGAGGGCCACTAGAAATGGCAACAGACAAACCACCGCCAACACCATGCGCGCGGCGTCATCTCCACCGGCGAAGCCGGCGGCAAATTGTTTAAAGAAATCCAGGGCAGGATTGAGGAAAAATTGAAAGGCAAAAACGTAGATCAGGGCAAACAGAAAGAAGGCATAATTCGCTTCCCGTTTGGGGTAAAGGAACTCAACTACATGGATCTTCTTCAACATGGGGCTGATGCCGGCGATCATTACCACGGCAACTACGCCCAGCCATTCGCTCAGATTTCCCAACCAGAAAGTCAAATCCACGGGTCCCTGCCTGATCTATAAATTATGCTACTTTTCGCGTTTTCGTTTTGGTGACCGGTTTGGTCGCCTCCACACTTGCCTCGGCTGCGTTTTCTTTCACAGGTGCGGGCTGGGTGGCTTCGGGTTCTTCAAAATTGAGTTCCATCTTATCTTCCATGCGCACCTGTCCGCGCAGGAAAGCACCTTCTTCTGTACTGAAGGCAGTGGTCACCACATCTCCCCAAACACGACCGGTGGAGCGGATCTCCAGCTTTTCGGTCATCACGTTGCCCTTGAGCGAACCAGCCACGATGACATTGTTAGCTTTGACCACCGGGCAGGTGACCCGGCCGGTTTCGCCAATGACCACCAGACCGCGGATACTGATCTGACCCTCAAAGGTGCCTTCAATGCGGATGCCACCTTTACCGCCCAGATTGCCAGACCAGGTGATGCCAGGTCCCAGAACAGATGTGACGCGTTCGACCGGTGCTTTAACAGGGGGTGTAGGAACTGTCGTCTTTTTAAACATACTTACCTTTCAACCGGGACCAATAGAATGGGCCGGTGGGTTTGCTCTACGATCCTGGGGGCCACGCTGCCAGCCCAAAAGGCTTTCATGCCAGATTTGCCGTGCGTGCCCAGTACGATCAATTGAGAATTTTGCGTATCGGCCGATTGTACCACCTGCCGGGCCGGATCGCCACGTTCCACCTCTGCGCTCACGTTCACCCCGGCTTTCAACAAGCCCGTAATTTTTTCTTCCAAATATTCACGGGCGTTATCTTCATCGATCTCAAGCAATGCTGCTGTTGTGGTGGGTAACAAAGTACCTGTGGCAGAATGCCTGGCATTCAACGTGGAAAGCGTGGGCACTACCTGGATCAGATGCACTGCGGCGCCCAGTTCAGCGGCCAGCTCAGTGGTGAGGGCATATCCGGCTTCATGTTCCGGGTTGCCATCCAGGGCCACCAGGATCCGTTCAAAACTGCTGAATTCAGCAGCGTCTTTTTCGGGCTGCAAGAGCAAGACCGGGATGGTCCCGCTGGCAATGACCTGCTGGGCAATACTGCCCACCACGAAATCGCGTAGGCCACCTTCGCCGTGCGCGCACATAACGATCAAATCCGGGTCAAGTTCATCTGAGTGCTGCACAATGCTCTGGGAGACCTTGCTCACCTCTTCGGTGTGAACATGTCGGTACACTTCCAAATGGGGCGGAAAGGCTTTTTCTGCGATATTCTGCAAGTATTGGCAAGCCTCATCCTCGTTAGTTAAGTGACGCTGTCCGTGAATGGATGCAGGTGCATTCTTTTCGATGATATGCAGCAGGGTGACCTGGGCCTTGAGTTTATCGGCCAGGTAGGCTACCACGGGTAAAGCCGATTCGGCTAATTGAGAACCATCCAAAGGAAGGAGAATATGCTTGAACATCAGGCGCCTCCTGTGATCGTAGCTACGATTAAATAAATGTTCAACACTACCACAACGGCCGCCACTGCCCAGGCCAGAATTGTGGTGATCTTGCGGTTTACCAGCACCCCCATGATCTTCTTGTTGCTGGTAAAGATCACCAACGGGATGATGGCAAAGGGCAAACCAAAGCTGAGCAGCACCTGGCTGAGAACAAGTGTTTTGCTGGGGTCAAAGCCCACAAAAATGACGATCATGGAAGGCAGCATGGTCACCAGACGGCGCACCCACACCGGGATCTCCCATGTGAGAAAGCCCTGCATGATCACCTGCCCGGCCATGGTCCCGACCGAAGCGCTGGACAGGCCAGACAGCAGTAATGAGAGACCAAACACCCAACTGGCAGCCTTGCCCATCAGGGGTTCCAGGGTCTTATAGGCCACCTCAATGGTGCCTACATTTAAAATACCCTGGTTATGAAATGTGGTGGCCGACATGATGAGCATGGCGGCGTTGACCAGGCTGGCCACGCCCATGGCAATAAAAACATCCACCAACTCGTATTTGAACAATTTCTTCAACAGGCCGGGCTTTTTTACCACCACCCGTCCCTGGGTCAGCGCTGAATGGAGGTAAATGGCATGCGGCATCACCGTTGCGCCCAATATACCCGCCGCCAACACTACACTGTGCGAACCGCTGAACATGGGCACTACGGCATGGTAAGCGACCTCGCCCCATACTGGTTTGACGATGATCATCTCAATGACATAACTGATGGCCACCATGCCCACCATGGCCGAGATGACCGCTTCCAGCGGGCGAACGCCTTTGCGCTCGAGTCCCAACACCAAAAAGGTGGTGATGCCGGTCAGGATGCCTGCCACCCACATGGGAATGCCCAGCAACAAGTTAAAGCCCAGGGCGGCGCCCAGGAACTCGGCCAGGTCGGTAAAAATAGCCACCAGCTCCATGAGCACCCAAAGGAAGTAAACAAACCACTTGGGGAAGTGATCGTGGCATTGCTCTGCCAGGTTACGGCCGGTGGCAATACCCAATTTGGCAGATAAAGATTGAATGAGAATGGCCATCAGATTGCTGGCAAAGATGACCCACAGCAATGTCAGACCAAACTGCGCGCCGCCTTCGATATTGGTGGCAAAGTTACCGGGGTCCACATAGGCCACTGAAGCAATGAAAGCCGGCCCCAGAAATGGTAATAGATTGGCCAGCTTGCTCCGCTTGCTTTTGCCGGAAAGAACAGCTTTGGCAGCCTGAACCGTCTGGTCCTTTTGTGCCGTAGCGGAATTGGTTTTTACTCGGGTGCTCATAAACTCGTTATCCCATTAATAATGAATGATTAGGCTACTGGCGGCCAAATGGCCCCGGCGCGGATGATGGTGCCATCGGGGACATCGGCTTTGACCACGGCGCTGTTGCCAATACGCACGCCGCCGCCCACTTTGACGCCCAGATTGATGGTCACACCCATACCAATGAGGGTGCGTTGCCCCACCTGAACCGCTCCGGCCAAAATGGCGCCAGGCGAAATATTGACAAAATCTGCCAGCACACAATCATGTGAAAGGATGCTGCCAGTGTTCAAAATACAACCAAAGCCGACGCGAACATCACTGCCCACGTAGCAATTAAAGAAAACCTGTTGCCCCTCGGCCAGGAGCGCACTCTCTTCTATGAAAGCGCGCGGGTGCACCACACTGGGCACGTTCAACCCGGCTGCTTTGATCTTTTCGTAGATCTTCAAGCGCGGGGTGATATCGCCGATGCCACCCACAGCATTGACTACCTGGCCGATGCCCTGTGACCGCAAGCGTGACAAGTAATCACCGCCGCCCAAAATGGGCACCCCCAGAATCTGGCTGCCCACGGCAAGATGATCGTCCAGAATACCGGCCACATGATACTTACCCTCAGCGCGCATCAGCTCGATCAGCGCTTTGGCATGGCCGCCGCCGCCGTAAATGACCACAGCGTTGGGGTCCAGCTTCACATCCGCTTCGCTGAATAACTCGCGGATCACCTTCTCAGTGATCAGGCTTTCACGTGGAAGTACCGAAAGGTCAATGCCCATCTCCTGGGCCAGTTTTAGGGCTGGTTGGGTGATGCGCAGATCTTCCGGGGCAGTAATTGAATGATTATCTGATTTTTCGGGTTCTTCTTCCACCGGCAAGGGGGCATCTGCCGTTTCTGAAAGATAGCACAACCGGTCCCCCACCTGCAGGGTATCGCCCTCAGAATGGATGAGCCCTAAAATGTAGCCTTCCTGCTCCGCCAACAGGTCAAAAGTAGATTTGGTGGTCTCGAATACGGCCATCAGTTCGTCTTTTTTAACGAACTGACCTTCTTTGACGGCCAAACTGACCAGCATGGAATCTACTTCATTTGTATTGACCAGCGGGACAAGAACAGGAAAAAGGTTTGTCATAGAATCTTTATACCATCTTTTGTACAAAGGAAAGTATGTCTTCCACCTGCGGCAGAGTGGCCCTTTCCAGCACCTGGCTGGCAGGGACGGGCGTTTCAGCGGCGGCAAGACGTGCCAGTCTGAGGCCGGGTTGAGCGCTGGCCACGCGGGCTGCGATCTCTGCGCCCCAACCCAGGCTGAGGGTTCCTTCCTCAATGGTGAGCAGACGGCCAGTGCGGGCGGTGGAAGCCTCCAGGCTTGCAGTATCAAAGGGGGAAAGACGGGTAGGCAGCACCAGCTCGGTGAAGATCTCGTGCTCGTACGCCAACTTCTTTTGCGCCTGGCGTGCCAGTTCAGCCATGTAGCCATAAGCGGTGAGGGTGACCGAGGCCGCAGGCGCACCCTTGATATTGAGAGTCACGCTGGGGTACAGTCTGGCTGCATCGTCTGCAGAATAATTCATGGTAGCAGAAAAATCGGATAGATCATTCTTGCTCAATACCGGTAACAGGTACTGCAATTTATTTTCAATGAAGAGAACCGGCTCCTCCGTCTCTGTGATCACGCGGCTGAGCAGCACCTGGCTGATGTCTCCATAACCGGGCAGATCAAAATTGAGCGGCGCAGCCACCGTCAGACCTGGGACGCCTAAAAAGAGCTTCTCCAACGTTTGTGAATGGGTGGGACCGTAGCCGCGCCTGCCGCCCATGGGGGTGCGTACTACCAGGGGAACGGCCACACTGTTGTTGTACATCCAGCGGAATTTGGAAATGTGATTGATCAACTGGTCGGCCAGGAGGGTGGTGAAATCTCCGAACATGATCTCCAGCACAGGGCGCTGACCGCGCAGGGCCAGCCCTGCACACAGCCCGCCCAGTCCGGCTTCAGAAATGGGCGTGGAGATCACCCGATCCGGGTAAGCGGTGGAACAGCCGCGCGTGGCCTTGAAAGCGCCGCCGTAGGGATCCAGAATATCCTCGCCCAGCAGCAATACCGTGGGATCTTTCTGCAAAGCTGCCAGCAGGGCAGCGGTGATGGAATCGAGTACGGAGCGCGTCATGCCAGCCCCTCCGTTTGTGGGAAGGGATCCGCCAGCGCCAGCTCAAAAGCCTGGCGCACTTCGGCATCGATCTTTCGTTCCAGGTCAGCTATCCGGTTTTCATCCAGGCGCGCCCGTGAAATACGAAGAGGGTTGCGCTCAACCTTCATTCGGGCCAGATCTTCCGCGGGTCGGGTATCATCGCTCTTTGAGTGCGGGCCAAAGCGGCAGGTGTTGAGGATCAGCGCCTGCGGATGCTGCATAGTGCGCACGCCTTCAATGCAATTGGCGGCCAACGGCTGTATTGCCGTCACATCGCTGCTATCCAGCTCACTGACCATGATGCCAAAGGCCTCAAATCGGGCCTGTATACTGCCGGCCAGGGCCGTAGATGTAGGCGTGGTCTGGGCAATGTGATTGTTCTCCACCACGATCAAGAGGGGCAGATTCCACAAAGAAGCCATGTTGAGGGATTCATAAACAATTCCCTCCCCCAGTGTGCCGTCGCCGATGAACACGGTCACCACTGCCTGGCTGCCAGCGCGCTTTTCTGCCATGGCCATACCGGAGGCAATGGGGACGATACCGCCTTGAATGCCGTTGGAGTACAGGTTGCGCCAGTGCAGATGCTGAGAGCCGCCGCGACCGCCGCAAACGCCTGTGGCCTTGCCCATCAGTTCCGCGAACAGGGCGCGCATCTCACCGCCGTAGGCCAAAAAATGACCGTGACAGCGGTGGTTGGTGACAATCACATCCTGGGCGGCGAGCGAATGGATCACCCCCACCGCATCTGCTTCCTGACCAATGTAGGTGTGGGTGGTGCCAGAAAAGACACCGCGTTTAAACTCCTCCAGCACCGTCTCTTCAAAGCGGCGTATGCGGTACATGCTGGCGTAAAGGGTCAATTCATCCATTAATAAGGTCTTCATTCTTAAAGGCAGTCAAAAACCGCCAGGGTTTGCTGAGCCAGGGTTCCGGCACAGATTGGATGCCAATGCGCGGCGTGGTTCTAACCAAAGCGTCTGGCACCGGCTTTCCCTCTTCGATCCACAGTTCAGAGGAGGCACACAGATCCACGCCGTTGAGACTGCCGTCAATGCGCAGTGCCTGGCAGAGTTTGGCAGGTCCGTCGCACCACAGCGGCTGTGGGAATTTGCCGCGTACTTCCGCGATGGCGGGCAGCCCTTCCAGCGGCCAAATGGCACGTATCAGCACCGCTGCCGGGTAACCTGCGCTGCCGGTGACCACATTAAAGCACCAATGCATGCCGTAAGTAAAGTACACATATCCGTGCCCGCCTGGACTGTACATCACTGCGTTACGGGTGGTGCGTCCGCTTTTAGCATGGCAGGCCAGGTCTTGCTCGCCGTCGTAGGCTTCCGTCTCGCAGATTCTCCCGGCAATGCGCTGCCCCTGCCAGGTACGTACCAGGCGCTTGCCCAGCAACTCACGGGCCACGAGTAGAACCTCACGCTGGTAAAAATCTGCGGGCAATCCAAGCATGGATTGAATTATACCTAATTCAGCCCCTCAAATTTTATTTTTTGTACCCTTATCTATGAATCCCTTAAAACAAAAACTCCAACCTTGCGGCTGGAGCCTTAAACTTATCCCTGATTACTAATCACTCTTCACTCGCTCGCTTCACCGCCAGATCGTATTCCAGCGTGCGTTTGAGGCCTTCCTGCAACGTGACTTTGGGGTCGTAGCCCAGCTTCTCGCGCGCCAGGCTGATATCTCCGCACAGCCGGCTGAGGCCGCCTTCGTTGCGGGGGTTGTTCACCACTTCAGGGTTGCCGCCGGTCACTTCCAACACTTCATGGACAAGTTCCTGAATGGAGGTTTCTGAACCGCTGCCGATGTTGAAGATCATCTGGCTGATATCCGGTGCGTCTGCGGCAGCCACCAGGGCATTCACCACATCCTCTACGTAGATATAGTCGCGGGTCTGCTTGCCATCCCCATGGATCACGATGGTACCGTTCTCCCAGGCCTGACGCAGGAACCCGGGGATGACCGGGGTATGCACCCCTGGCGAACGTTGACCCGGTCCGTAGGCGTTAAAGACACGCAGACAGACCGTCTCAATGCCCCACAGGGCACCAATGGTGCGCACGTAATATTCAGCCGAGAGTTTGGAAACCGCATACGGGGAGCGCGGGTTGGGAATGGCGTTTTCTTTTACCGGCTGCTCCGGCTGATTGCCGTAGACCGTACCGGAGGAAACAAAAACGACACGGTGAACTCCGACATCGCGCATAGCTTCCATCAGAGTGACCGTGCCGCCCACATTTACTGTATTGTATTCACGCGGGTAGAGCACCGATTCCGGTACGCTTACCTTTGCGGCCAGATGATACACACAATCTACATCTTGCATCATCGTCCAAAGCTTGGAACGATCGTTCACGTCGCCCATGGAAAACTTGACGTCTTCGACCAGCTTCTTGGGGTCGCCCGCCGAAAGGTCGTCCAGACCGTAAACGAGGTTCTCCCCCTGCGCCAGCCTGTTCGCTAACGCAGCCCCTAGAAAACCGGCTGCACCTGTAATTAAATATCTCATGGGCCTTCACTATTGAACCGAAGTAGCCAGATTATAGCACAGCGGTCTGGCCTGGTTCCTAAAAATTGTGTTAAATCTGTGAACCTTTACGGAGCGCGTCCTTCTCTGACTGGCTCAAAAACGCGGTTTGCCAGGCGTTCAGTTGCGCCTGTCGGGTCATATCAGCGGTCAGGCCGGCTTTGGGGGCAGCCACGTTGTACTCGTAATGCAGATCAATGGCGCTGATGCCGGGGTCGTCGGTGTTGAGGGTGGCCAGCAGCCCCAGTTCCATAAAGCGGCGCATGGGGTGAGAGGGGTAATCAGGCACGGTGGTGGTCTGCACATTGCTGGTCAGGTTGCACTCCAGGCCAATTTGATGCTTCGACAAATAATCCAGCAGCGCCGGGTCATCTACAGCACGCACTGCATGGCCGATTCGTTCGGCGCCCAGGCCGGTCAGCGCTTGCCAGATGCTCTCTGCCCCGGCTGCCTCACCAGCGTGGACGGTGATGTGCCAGCCAGATTCACGTGCCTTCTTGAAGTGCTCCACAAACAACTCGCCCGGAAAGTTGGCTTCATCCCCGGCCAGATCCAACCCAACAAATTCGTCTTTCTGGCTCAGCAAAGCAGCCAGCTCTTTCCAGGCGAACTCAGGGCCGTAATGACGCGAGAGAATGCCGATCTGGTTGGCGCGGATGCTCAGGTCCCGCTCAGCGCTACGGATGCCATCCGTGACGGCTTCCACCACCCCGGCTGCATCCAAGTGGTGCGCTTCGGCCATGAACCAGGGGCTGTAACGCAACTCAATGTAATCCAGCCCCTCGCGGGCGGCATCTTCTACATTTTCATAGGCAACACGACGGCAGGCATCGTAATCGACCAGCACACCCGTCATCCACTCAAATTTTTCAATAAAGGCCATCACCCCCGGTTGCGGACCGGAAACCTGCACATAAGGCCGCAGTCCTTCCAAAGTTGTAGCAGGCAAGGGTAAGTTATGGCTCAGTCCCAGATCCAGAATGGTTTCCAAACGCAGGCTGCCGTCTAAATGATGGTGCAGGTCAATCAAAGGCAAGGAGGGATCGATCATGGTTGCTCCAAATTTCATTGTTCGTTGAGTGAGGTCAGGGTAAGACCCAGACCTGCGCAATAGGTTTTCATCTCTGCCAGCATGTCTGCAGAGGGGAAGCTCAGATACACGGTCCCTGCTGGCACCTGGCCGCCCAGATCCATGCCGCCCCAGAGGATCTGTTCACCGGCCGGCAGAAGCGCCAGCAGCTTCTTCAGGTTCTCAACGCCAGAGACAGACAATTTTACAAACCCGTCCGCGCTGACAGTGTTTTCGGGCGAAATGATCTCGTCAAACGTCTTGGTGCGGTTGGTACCGGTGACCAGGGTGTAATTCCACTCTTCGCCCACCTGCCAGGAATACAGTTCATAGCCCTTCATAGAAGGCGGCAACTGCGTTGGCAGGCTGGCAAAATCCAGAGTGCTTTGAACAGCAACCGAGGTTCCGGTGGGTTCAGGGGTGAACACCGGTGCTTCCAGAGTGGCAGGCAGCGTGGCGGTAGCGGCTGGTGCAGTGGATGAATCCTCAATGGGGGACCAATCCGAGCGGGTGGCCGGGCGTTCACAGGCGCTCAACAACAGCGCGCAGAACAGCAACGCCAACAAACTCTTTTTTAGCATTTGCCTGCCTCTTTAACATAGACGACATCTTTGGACATCAGCACAATATCCTGGCGGCGTTGCCAACCGGCGTGCTCCCAAAAAGCCTGGCCGCTCAGGTTGGAATCGATCACCATCAGATGGCATTTTTGAATGCCGATCTCTTTCATGGCATCCAGGCAGGCATCTACCAATAGCTTGCCAATGCCACGTTTGCGTTGGCCGGGATCCACGGCCAGGTGATACAAGTATCCGCGCCGGCCGTCGTTGCCGCCTAGCACGGTGCCGATGATCTGGCCGTCTTCTTCTGCCACAAAACAGGTCTGAGGATTGCGTTCCAGAAACTGGCGGATGGCACAGGATGAATCGGCGGCGCTCAGACCTATGCCCTCGCAACGGTTCCATAAGGCCAGAGCCGCTTCATGGTCAGCGGCGAGAAATGTACGAATTTCCAGGCTCATTTATTCTTCCTTGGTATTTTCCAGGACTTCTTCGTTTTTGCGATGCTTAAAGAGGTGCAGGCGTTTTTCAGATTCAGGGGCATACTTCTGCCAGTGCACGCGTTTTTCTTCATACTGGGTACGTGCTTCTTTGGGCTCGGCCGGGTAGCCAAGACCGATCAGCCCAAGCGGGGTAACATCATCCGGGATGTTAAGAATGGAGCGAACCTGGCGCACGTACAGCACAATAGGGTACACCCCTATCCATACAGAGCCCAGGCCAAGCGCAGTGGCAGCCAGCAAAATATTTTCAGTGGCGGCGGAACAATCTTGCACCCAGAAGCGGTCGCCAGCTTTGTTCTTTTGCACGCGCGGACTGCCGCACACACAGATCACAGCAGTGTATTTCATCTTGGCGAACATGAGGGAAGTACGGAACTTCTTAAGGATCTCCTCATCGGTGATCACCACAAATTCCCAGGGTTGGGCATTCATGGCAGAAGGACCAGCCATGCCCGCCCTCAAAAGATCGGTCAACACTTCTTCTGGAACCGGCGCTTCCGTGAACTTGCGGATCGAGCGGCGCCGAAAAATGACATTCAAGAAATCATCCATAATGGTCCTTTCAATTTTTACCTCAAAGTTTCTTTTTCACTTGAAGATAATTATATGAGTTTTCTCATTTACAAACGGCGGGTTTTTTAAATAGTTGTCATTTGTGGTATAACGCAATTATCAAGGAAACCCCTCTAAATGATGAAGTCTATTAAACCGAAAGAGACATTCGCGGCTCTTCAATACCCCAATTACCGCTTGTGGTTCATCGGTCAGATCGTTTCACTGGTTGGCACCTGGATGCAGGCGACTGCCCAGGGATATCTGATCTATGACCTGACAAAATCGGATGCCTTTTTAGGCTATGTCTCTTTTGCCAACGGTCTGCCCACGTTACTTTTTACCCTGTTCGGCGGGGTTGTGGCCGACCGTATTCCGCGCCGGCGCATGATCGTGATCACCCAGTCTTCCATGATGGTGCTGGCTGCTATTCTGGCCGCGCTCACCTTCACACACCTGGTACAGCCGTGGCACATCATTGTTTTGGCATTTTTGTTAGGCACCGCCAACGCCTTTGATGCCCCTGCCCGCCAGTCTTTTGTCTCTGAGCTGGTGGAACATGCTCACATGACCAACGCCATTGCCTTGAACAGCACCATGTTCAACATTGGCACCGTGGTGGGGCCGGCCTTTGCCGGCATGGTCTACGCCTGGGTGGGACCCAGTTGGTGCTTCACCATCAATGCGGCCTCGTTCATCGCTGTCATTGCAGCTTTGTTATTAATGAAACTCTCCGGCGTCCTCACGCCTGTGATACACGCTTCGCCAATGAAGGAGTTAAAAGAAGGGCTGCTTTATGCCTGGAAAGAACCCACCATTCACTCGCTGTTGGTCAACCTGGGCATTGTGGGCTTCTTCGGCTTTGGCCTGTTGACCTTATTACCGGCCTGGGCGGTGGATGTACTCAAAGGCGATGTGACCACCAACGGCCTGTTGCTTTCAGCACGCGGGGTGGGCTCACTCATTGGCGCGCTGATGATCGCTGCCATCGGCTCTAAAGGCACCCGCGGCAAAGTCTGGATGATGGGGTACGTTGTCTCGCCCATTTTTCTCATCTTCTTCGCATTTATGCGCTGGATCCCGGCGTCGTTGTTCATGATGATGATGGCCGGATGGGGGTTAATGGCTATGATCAACACCACCAACGCCCTCATTCAAAGCCATGTGCCAGATAATCTGCGCGGGCGGGTCATGGGGGTGTATGCCCTGGTCTTTATGGGCGGTTCCCCGGTTGGCTCTCTCATTGCCGGTTGGTTGGCAGATGCAATTGGCGAACCTCCCACCGTGCTGATCTTCAGCGGAGTGCTGCTGCTCATGGCTGCTGTCACCTTTTTTGCCAGACCTCAATTGCGCACCCTTAATTAAACAGAGTTAGCCTTAAATGAATAGATGATCTGGGAAACCTCCCAAAATCATCTTCTTTTAATCCACATTTTGTACCATATATATGATATATATTATCTATATAGTATCATTTAAAGAGGCAATAATGAACATTAAAATAAAAAATGAGATCACTCCCGAAAAATTGTACTTTTCGAGACGCAAATTCCTAAAGCTTGCCGGCGCCATTGGCGTCTCAGCCGCCCTGGCAGCCTGCGGAGTAACCACGCAGAGCACTGACGAAACCACCCCCAGCGGCGACCTGACCGATGCACTCACATCTTACGACACCATCACGACCTATACCAACTTCTCTGAATTCGCCCTGGACAAGGAAAGCATTGCCAGCCGTGCCGCCAACATGGATACCAGCAACTGGCAGGTAGAGATCAGTGGGCTGGTGAACAAGCCCATGAAGATCAGCGCTGCTGAGCTCATCCAAAACTACACCCAGGAAGAGCGTATCTATCGTTTGCGCTGCGTAGAAGGCTGGTCCATGGTCATCCCCTGGCAGGGTTTTTCTTTGAACAAACTACTGGACGATATTGGTGTACAGCCTGAAGCAAAATATGTAAAATTCACAACCCCGTACGACACCTCCCTCTTCCCTAACCAGATGGATTCTTTGTTCCCCTGGCCGTATGTGGAAGGGCTGCGTTTGGATGAGGCTCGTAATGATCTTGCAATACTGGCCAGCGGCCTTTATGGCAAACCCCTGCCGAATCAAGATGGCGCGCCCATCCGCCTGGTCATTCCCTGGAAATATGGATTTAAAAGCGCCAAATCGCTCTCCAAGATCGAGCTGGTGGCCGAGCAGCCCATCAACTTCTGGCAAGCCACCAACTCAAATGAATACGGTTTTTATGCCAATGTCAACCCGGACGTACCGCATCCGCGCTGGTCACAGAGCACGGAACGCCGCATCGGCGAGATCAGCCGCAGAGCCACCCTACCCTTCAATGGTTATGCCGACCAGGTTGCCAGCCTTTATACCGGCATGGATCTGGCTGTCAACTTTTGAAACGCAATAGACTCTACCCCATCCTCAATATTGCCGTGCAACTGGCTGCGCTGACCCCGGCCTTATGGTTGGGCGGCTTGTTAGCTTTTAACCAGCTTGGCGCCAACCCCATTCAAACCCTGGAACAACGTAGCGGTGATATTGCCCTTATCCTGTTGCTGGTCACGCTGGCCTGCACCCCCGCCCGGCTGATCAGCGGATATGCGCCCTTTAACCGTCTGCGGCGCACATTGGGGCTGTACTCCTTTGGCTATGCGGCTGTTCATCTACTCCTTTTTATAGGTCTGGATTACGGCTTTATGTGGGCGGAGCTTTGGACGATCTTGCAACAAAAAACCTACATCTGGTTCGGCTTAAGTGGATTCCTCATCTTGAGCGCATTGGCCATCACCTCATCAATTTTTTGGCAAAAGAAATTAAAAAAAAACTGGCAGCGCCTGCACAGCCTGATCTACCTGGCGGGACCGCTGGTCATCCTCCATTTTGCTTTGAGTTTGAAGGGAAATATCTTTTTACTTTCTGGCAATGTGATCTGGCCACTCATTGCCCTGAGTGTCTTTATAGCTCTAATGCTCTTCCGAATAAAGAAAATCAAGCGGTGGATTGCCAATCTTGACAAAAAAGAACCCTCGTCACAGGTCAAATCTTAATGTTATGATTACTGATGTGGGGCCAGGTGCTAAAAATATTTGGACCAAGCTGTCGAAAAGCCCTTTGATTAATAATTTGGAGGAACAAAAAATGAAACGTGTCTATACGCTTATTACAAGCATAGTAATCCTAAGTATACTGATCAGTGGATGTGTTCCAAGTGGAAACAGTGAAGCAGAAAACCTGATCGTGGTGCAAACCTCAGTCGCAGAAACCATCGCTGCCATGCAAGCAACCTCCTTGGCCGCTGCCACCCCCACCCAGGTGATCCCCACCGAAACCCCCACCACCGCTGCCACCAACACCCCTGAGAATACCCCCATTCCCACCCAGGCACCGACTGCTACAGTCACCCCTCGGCCAGCTTTCTTGATCAGTAATGTTCAGGATGTTAGCTACCCCGATAACACCGCAGTCACTGCTGGAAAAGAATTTACAAAAACCTGGCGCTTCACGAATGCAGGTACCTCTACCTGGACCTCTGACTTCAAAATTGTATTTGTCAGCGGCAACCAGATGAGCGCGGCCACTACTTCCATCGGTCAAACAGTAGCACCCGGTCAGACAGCAGATGTATCCCTTGTACTCACAGCACCCACTGCCACAGACACCTACACTGGCTACTTTATGCTGCAATCTCCCAATGGTGCCCGCTTTGGCTTTGGAGATGATGGGAACAGTGCCTTTTGGGTTAAAGTAAAAGTAGAGACTTTCTTTGAAGTCACCGGTGCCAAAGTGAACATTAAACCAAAAACCTATACCGGCTCCTGCCCCTATACCTTTACCGTCAGCGCCACCATCACAGTCTCTGCTCCCGGAACAGTGACCTATAAATACGTTGCCACAAACAAAGAAAGTGATCTAAAAACTCTTGTATTTTCAGAGGCCGGCTCCAAGACCACTGATGAAGGAACCTGGACGGTAACGTCTTCTGGTGATCTTGAAATCCATATCTATATCGACAAACCAAACCACCAGGACTTCACTGTTGTTACTGTACCGGTAACCTGTAATTAACAATTGTTGGTCTGATCTGTAGGAGAACCTTAATGATAAAGTTAGCCAGACTAATCTCTGTTGTACTTGTATTTGGCACGCTGATGACAGCTTGCGTGCCAACAGCTTCACCTACCCCCGCTTTTGAAACTGTTGTTGCCCAAACCCAGGCGGCCATGCAAACTCAACTGGCGATCGTTTCCACGATCACCCCGTATGTCCCGCCCACTGAGACCCCCATCTTGCCAACTTTTACACCGTCTCCCACAACATCAGTGCCAAGTGCAACCCCTACCGCAGTAACGCCCACCCCGGCACAAGCCTACTGTATTTCAAACTTTACAAACGTCAATGTGCCCAACAAGACTCAAATGAAAGGCGGCCAAAATTTTACTAAAACCTGGACGCTTACCAATGGAGGTTCAGCTTCTTGGACTACTGACTTTAAAGTAATATATGTCAGTGGCGATTCAATGAACGCAAGTGTTGTCAACCTGGATAGAGTGGTTGACCCTGGCACCTCCATTAACGTTTCTGTCGACCTCATTTCACCTACTAATGATGGTGAACACCAGGCCAACTTCATGATCCTCACGGATAAAGGAGAGACCTTTGGAATTGGCTCTAACTGTGACCGACCCTTCTGGGTGCTCATCCGCACATCTGGCCTCTTTCAGGTAACCTCTGCCACCCTCACCGCTGACCCGGGATCCTACATTGGTACCTGCCCCACCACTCTCTACCTGAAGGCGTCCATCACATCCAATGGTGCTGGCACAGTAACCTATACCATCCGCAGTGATAGCAAACAATCCAATACTTATGAGATGGTTTTCACAGCAGCTGGTACAAAAACCCAACTGGATATTCCCTGGAAAGTAAAGGAATCAACTGACCTGGAGTTGAGGATCTACATATCTGAACCAAACCATCAGATCTTTGATGCCGTCACAATTCCCATAAGCTGCACCCCTTGATCCAGTAGAACCGGGATGGGTACCCATCCCGGTTCTTTCTTGATATTTACATGTACAGATGAGAAAACCTCTTTTATAATAAAAAGACGCACGTTTTTCTAGAATTTGGAGGAACAATTGAAATCAATTAAGAAACTGACAATCATTGCCCTGCTCGGAGCCATCCTATTGGTTGGCTGCGCACAGCAAGCAAATACACCCGAAACATCTGCTGGACAAACCGCCATTGCCAACACCGTCGTTGCCATGCAGACACAGATCAGCGACACCAAAGCCACCGCTGCAGCCGCCACAGAACCTGCCACGGTTGAACCCACCGCTGAGCCCACCGCCACTGCCCTGCCCACCATTGAACTCGTTCCCACCGCTACAGAAGCAGCCACCGTTGAAACCACCCTCACCATCCCGGTGAGCAGCGGCACTCCCTTTGGACCTTCCTATCGCGTGGGTCACGTCACCGACCTCAACTACCCGGATGGAACCTACTTTAATCAGGGCATGTTCTTCACCAAACAATGGTCCATCTCCAATGTTGGCACCGGCACCTGGACCGAAGACTATAAGATCGTCTTTGTAAAAGGCGACGATGTGGATGCCCCTGTCTCCATCCCACTGGGACGCGTTCTTTCTCCCGGACAAAGCATGACCATCTCTGTTGATCTGCATGCCCCCGTGGAAGTTGGAACTTATTCAGCTTACTTCATGCTTCAGACCCCCGATGGCAAGAACTTCGGTATCGGCCCGAACTTCGACGAACCCTTCTGGATCAAATTCTACGTCCGCTAAGTAACCACGACCGGGCTGGAGAGACTCCAGCCCGGTTTTTCATTAATAAACTTTTATTGACAGGTTTTACATTTAGATTATAATATTTCAGCACTTTGGTCCACTAGCTCAATTGGCAGAGCAATTGACTCTTAATCAATGGGTTCAGGGTTCAAGTCCCTGGTGGATCACCTAAGACACCGCCCTAAAAAGCGGTGTTTTTTATTGGTTTCAGGTTTCCCCTACGGGGACTCGCCTCCTTCAGAGACTTCGCAAATCCATGCTCGCAAGTCCCTGGTGGACCTTAAGTCTGCGATATATGATACTGGACTAATCCATTGATAGTTCCAATGCTTCAAATGCTTCTTTAAGCCACTTTTCAATCTCACCATATATTGGGTCGCTTAAACTTGGAATTTCTTTTGGTTTTAATGTAAAACCTGCGTCCATTCCTCGGGCCATTAACGCCATATGAGAGGCAACTGTGCTATCAGTGAAATGCAATTTGGCACCCAGGTCCATCATAATGAGGTAGGCTTGTTCAGACCGCTCAATATTACCTTCAAAAGTGGCTTTCACCAGGGCTGTCATAATTTCTGGCGCCCAGTTGTTGATTCCCGCAATTGATGCCTGGATTCCCATATAATAATAAGGTAACCAACCATTAGAAGTCCCTAAGATGACTTGAAAATCCTTTTTGTTCAGTTTGGCATCATAAAAAACTCGGCTGACAAAACTAACATCCAATGGGCTATCTTTCATTCCCTTTAACCCGAAACCTTGGAGTTTCTGAACGGTTTTGAGGTTAAAAGTAAAACGAGATGTTTCTGGATTGTTATAAGCAAAGATCGGGGTCTTCACACTCGCAATTAGATCTTTATAATAGCCAACTACCCAATCTTCTGTGTTTTTATAGTAAAAAGGCGGCACAGCCCCAATCGCATCCACGCCAATTTTTTCGGCAGCCTGGGCCAGGCGGACGGTGGATTCTGTGTCAATGCAACCGACATGGGGGATCAGAATCTTTCCTTTAAATTCAGAGGCAACCTCCTTGGCTGCCTTGAATATTTCTACTCTCTCATCAATTGAGATCATAGGACCAGAGCCATAAGACCCGGTCAGGAACAATCCATCAACGCCTTTTTCAAACATCCAGCGCATATGCCACTTGGTTTTTTCTAGATCCAATTTACCTTTTTCGTCAAAAAAAGTTATGTTCGGTACAAGTGATCCTTTGATCATTTTTATCCTCCAGAATTAATTAATCGTTTCAAGGCATCTTCAAACCGACAAAATGCGGTCAGGTATGCCTCATGATTTTTCTCATTTGCACTGAATTTTCTAAAGTCAGTTTCGGGCGTAGACAAGTCCTCAGATTTTGAGATTATTCCAAAAGCAAGTAAACCCAAGATCATACTTCCCTTTGCAGATCCCTCAGTATTTTGCAATGTTAAAACATCTCGCCCAAAAACGTCAGCGGCTAATTGTAGCCATACCTCAGAATTGGTTATTCCTCCCGACATGTAAATAGGACCAGCGTTTGTGTGAATATTTGAATCAACAGTGTTGGCTATTCTGTAAAGTGAAAAGGCCAGCCCTTCAAGTACTGCCCGGGCCATTTGTGCAACGCCATGCTCAGCTCCGAGTCCGACAAAACCACCACGTTGTTTCGCATTCCAATCCGGGCTTTGCTGGCCAGAAAGGTAAGGAACAAACGTCAGACCATCAGCACCGGGCGCTACTGTTTGGATTAAATTATCAACATACTGGTAGATCTGCTTGGGGGGTAGGGTTTGCTTGTTATGGAAATACGTGTGAATTAACCAATCGTAAACAATACCCCCGGTGGTGATCCCCCCAGTTACCCATAAATTTTCATCTGCGACAAAGGTCCATAATCGTCCTTGAGGGTCCAAAGTTGGGGTCTCAATCGTCACTCGGTACGCAGCACTGGTGCCCACATTAATAGCAGTTGAACCAGGACGAGCAGCACCAATTCCCAAACTCGCCAGGGGACCATCACCTCCGCCGAGGACAATAGGAGTACCGTTTAATATCCCTATACCTGCTATCTTGCTTTCCCATTGATCGATCACCTTACGTGGAGAGGCAACTTCAGGCAAGTTTGATAAATGATCGAGCCCAACATAAGACAAAACGTCTTCATCCCATTGGTTAGTATGAATATTAAACAAACCAGAGGCTGATGCGATCGACCAATCTGAAATTAACCGGCCGGTTAACCTGGCAATCACATAATCTTTGATCGAAACGAATTTTAAATTGGAGAACCCGGTCAGGTTTTGTTTTAACCATACGATTTTGTAGATCGGAAAAATCTCAGAAACCGGGCACCCAGTTGAAACGATCAATTTACGAAAATTTTCATCGCCCTTCAACTCTTCAACCATCGCAGCACTGCGGCGATCGTTCCATGTAAACGAGTTGGTCACAGCTTTTCCTTCTTGATTTAGGGCAAGAATGCTGTACATTTGTGAACTGAAGGTCACACAAAGTATCTCGTCTAACTGGCTTACTTGCTTTACTATCTCCCGCAAGCAATGCACAACCGCTTTAACAATTTCTTCTGGATCTTGTTCGCTCCAACCTGGCTGCGGAGAGAGAAGCAAATATGGCTGACGTACCACCCGGATTGGTTTTGCTGATAAATCAAACAAGACCGCTCTGGCAGCGCTCGTCCCAAGATCAATAGCAACGATGAATCTCTCTGGCATAAAATTCCTGTTTAGGACAATTCTGTTTTCGTGTGTCTGTTATCTGCTCTGGGGCTGCATATAAGATTTTACATCTTGGCCCAGATATGCTTTCCAAACCACCAGATTGTATGGATTTTCCCAATCAAGCTGATCTCTAAACAACTCATGTAATCGATTGTTGTTGAAAATCAAATATCCCTGATTATCAAAGGTCATTCCATCCACCCAAACCATCCGCTTATCAGAAATGAACGGTTCGAAGGTTTCTTTTGCAGGGTCATAGATCCCAATTCCTTGCCCTTCCAACATTGTGTAATAGATCAAACCCTGGTTATCAGCACCCATTCCGTCAGTATTTGTCCCCTTATCACCAAAATCACGAACCGCTTTTTCAATTTCGTCGTTGGGAATGGTAAAGTCTTGCAAGTAGGAGGTGTCTATGCCATATAAATTTCTTGCCGTAAGTGGACACCAGTAAAGGGTTTTATGATCCGCTGAAAGAGCAATGCCATCCGCTCCAGTTCGCATGGGTGCTTCTGGCCAAATTTTCTTGCCAGCTATCTCAAACCAATATCCGGGTACATCTTGAACGCTAATATGCTGGTGCAGCACCCGGCGAAATTCGCGGGTCTTCATATTGAAAATTATGATTCCACCTTCAAGGGGATCGCTAAAAATACCGGAATCGGCAATATAAATAAATCCGTTAATATTGTCGATCATCAGATCATTAAAGAAAGAAGCTTTATAGGATGCGATCTCATCCGGAACTTTATATGACCCAACCAGAGAGTTCTTCGATATATCCCAAGCAACAAGTTTTTGGGCGCCATCGATACAAGGCTGCCCATCAATATGCCCCTGATCCAAAAACCAGGCAATATTGTTTTCGTCTATTTCCCAGCCTAATACTGATTGAAGCGCATCTGGATTGCCAACTTCATTCATTTCCCAACTGGGGTAGGCATTCAACATGGCTTTGCCGTTGACAATTTCGATCTTATTCACAGTTGCCGGAATTCCTTGTGACCACCGTGGAACTGACAAATAATAATTTCCATCCCGGTCTACCTTAAAGCCGGCTGCCATTGCCCCTTTCCAGTACTTCCCCTTTTCAAATTCTGCTTTTAATGCATCATTTGGAAATATCCAATCAAGATGATCCCAGTGAAACAGAATTTCATAATCTCCGCGTTTCATTTTCACTCCTATTTTTACCTGATCTGAGTAACAGACCTACCGTTTACCTAAATTTTTATCAATCCTTGAGGGAGGTCCCCAATTAAAATAAATGCATGGAATTGTTATTGCTTTGAGCCATTTCTTAAAGACTAATGGTTACTTTTTCTTTACTCCGCTTGTTAATACTGCAATGATGATAATGACGCCTTTAATAATCTGCTGTGGGTAAACTGGAACACTGATCAAGTTCATAATATTGCTGATCAAACCGAGTACCAACACACCAACCACAGCATTAATCACTTTTCCTTTCCCGCCGCTAAGGCTTACCCCACCAATTACGCAAGCAGCGAGCGCATCAAGCTCCAAGCCTGTTCCTGTTGTAGGTACAGCCACGCCAGATCTAGACATGATAACGATTCCGGCAACTGCGCATAAAAGTCCGGAAACCTGATAAGCAATGAATTTATACTTTGCAGCCGATATCCCAGATAAGCTAACCGCATTTTCATTGCTGCCTATTGCTATGGTCAACCGTCCATAACTGGTGAATCTAAAAATAAACCAAAACAGCAGCGTAGCTCCCAAAGCTACAAGAATGGGCCAGGGCAACGCTATTCCTGGGATTTTATTGCTCCCAAAATTGATGAGCGCTTGGTTTGTGGGTAAATTTGGATTTAGTGGAATCGGCTGACCATTGGTGATCACATATGCCAGCCCTCGACCAATGGTCATCATAGCCAAGGAAGCAACAAAAGGTGCAATGTTAAAAACAGCAACAAGTGTGGCTGTGATACTGCCAAAAAGAAGGCCTGCCAAAAGCGAAATAATTATGGCAAGGACCAAGCCTAAATCGCCCATATTCACAAAAGTATGAATGGAAAGAAGAGCGCAGGTTACGCTTGCAATCGCAACCGTTGAGCCAACAGATAGGTCAATACCTCCGGTGAGAACAACTGTTACCATCCCAATGCTTACCAGGATCAATGGGGTTAGCTGTCTGAGAATGTTTGTTATGTTTGTCCAATTAAGAAATACTTCTGACAACATTGAAGACACAATAAACGCAAGCGCCAAGACAAGGATAACGTTATAATCTTTGAGCGTTTTCTGTAAAAAGCTTTTTACCCTCATTTTTCTAAACTCCCATCGCGAGTCTTATCAGATTGTATTCAGTGATCTCTTCTTTAACTAATTCTCCCGCTATCATTCCATTGCGCATTACAAGCGCCCTGTCACACATACCAATAATTTCAGGCAGTTCAGATGAAATTAGAATTATCCCCACACCCTGAGCAGCAAGCTCATTGATAATTTTATAGATCTCTACTTTGGCACCGACATCAACACCCCGGGTCGGTTCATCCAAAAGCAATATTTTTGAATTTGACGCAATCCACTTCATTAAAGAGATCTTTTGTTGATTTCCGCCCGAGAGGGTATTAACCTGATCATTCATTGATCCGATTTTTGCATGCAGTCTTTTCACCAAATCTGCAACAATATATTCTTCTTTTTCTTTGTCAATTCTGCCAAATGATCGTTTTATTTGGTCAAGAATAGTCAAAGTGCCATTCATTTTTATTGACATATCCAGAAGAACACCATGTTGCTTTCGGTCTTCCGGAAGCATTCCGAGCCCGCAAGCAACAGCATCTCTAGGGGATATGATATTTACTGGTTTATTTTCAATAATTATTTGGCCAGAATTCTTGGCCTCAGCGCCAAATATCGCACGGATCGTTTCGGTCCGCCCCGCCCCAACAAGACCGCTTAATCCTAAAACCTCACCCTTTTTTACATTTAAAGAAACATCCCTCACCATTGAGCCACAATTTAAATGATTGACCTGAAGAATAATGTCCCCCATTGTGACCTGTCGCAATGGAAAGTAGTCTTTCATTTCGCGACCGATCATCATTCTGACCAATTGTTCTCGGTCTATATCACAGACATTGACGGTATCAACCTTCTTCCCATCTTTTAAAACGGTTATTCGATCGCAAATTCTAAATACTTCTTCTATCCGATGTGATACATAAATGATGCAAACGCCCTTGGCTTTGAGTTCTGTGATAATCCCAAAGAGCTTATCAATTTCATTTTTCGTTAATACGGCGGTTGGTTCATCAAGAACCAATACCTTGGCTTCCCTATGAAGAGCTTTACATATTTCAACTACTTGCTGATAAGCCACAGAAAGTTCTGAAACAGGTTTTAAGACATCAATTTCTGAAAAGCCAAGTTTTTTTAACAACATTTCAGCTTTGCTTTTCAACGTTTTCCAATTGATGATTCCGTGGTTATCTCCCAGATCATCAATATAAATATTCTCGGCAACTGTAAGGTCCGGTGCTAGTGCAAATTCTTGATAGATTACGGAAACACTCTTGGGGTTACTCTTTCTGGTGTTTGTGTTGGTAGATTGGTTTGAAGTAATAAATACTTCGCCCGAATCCTTTGTATATGCTCCTGAGAGCACTTTAATTAAGGTGGATTTGCCCGCTCCGTTTTCGCCCATTAAGGCATGAACTTCACCCGCACGCGCCTCAAAATCTACATTATCAAGCGCCTTTACGCCACCGAAGTCCTTTGAAATGCTCTTCATAATAACTGTGGGAACGAATTCTTCAGTCAAGGGACTACTCCATATTTCTGATTGCGCGCAGATTCCCTATGCGGGAATCTCCAGAATTCAGAGATCCCGCATAGGTTTTTTCTTATCACAAATTATTTTGCGGCAGCTACCAACTCGTCGATCGACGGAGGAAATACAAATTCAGGTACAGCGAAGAAGAGAGCATTGGGATCTGGGTTGATATACTGGGCGGCATTTTCTTTCGTAAAGGTAAGCGGCGGGAAGAAAGAGCCTAGAGGCAAGTTGCTGGGATCTTTTCCTTTGAAGAAAATTGCTTCAAGGAAATCAATCGCATGCTTGCCTTGCTGATCACCATTCCAAGACCCTGATGACACAAGTTTACCATCGGCAATCATTTGCAGAGCTTGATTAGTACCATCTGATGGTGCACCAACTTTGATCTGCGCTGTAAGGCCAGCGGCTTCAACAGCGTTCAAAATACCGAAACACATAAACTCGTTATCAGCAATCATCAGGTTGATATCTTTGCCATGGGCAGTGAGCATTGGTTCAGCTGCTGCAAGTCCGCCTTCCTGACTCCAACCGCCTTCACCCATTGCCACAATTGAAACATTCAAATCAGCATTGGTAGAAGAACCATTCTGTTTCGCTTCTTCCCACAGCTTGTAGCCGGTTAAGATTGCGTCTTCTTTGCAGATGAATTTGCCAAGGGCTTTCTGTCTGGCTGCAACAACACCACCAACCATGCCACCCGTGCGGCTTTCTGCAGTAGTATTGCCTAATTTTCCAGGAATTGCTCCAATATTAATGGGCATATCCTTGTCAAAAGTTCCGCCAACATACTCGCCAGCACCGTAACCAACCTGGTAAGCATTATCACTAATGGTGGTGAGAATGGGAGCCTCGCCCGAGGGTGCAGCACCGATGACTAATACAGGGATTCCTGCATCCACAGCGCGCTGGATGTCAAGAATAACAGCGGTGGTGTCAACCGGGTCAATAACAATGGCATCAACACCTTCAGAAATAAAAGTGTCAATATGCTGGCTCTGTTTCGTGGCGTCGCTGTCTGCGATCAAGAAGTTGAGCGTATAACCCTTTGCTTTCGCTTCAGCAATAGCAGAATCTTTGACGGCGACAAACCAGGGATTCGCCATACCAATTTCAGACCAACCAATTGTGAGAGTACCTGCAACCTTAGGGGTCTTCGGCCATGCTTTGTTGATAGCTGCGCGGGAGGTCAATGCAGCATCATCTCTAATGCCCACCAAAGCAATATTTGGCAGCATTGAGTACAGTTCTTGTTTGGCAGCTGCGCATGCATCAACCGGTGCTTCAGCAACGGTGGGGGCTTCTGTAACAACTGTCTCAGGGGCAGTTGTGGCTGCAGCCGCTTCAGTTGCAACAGGGGTTGCGGCAGTTCCGCATGCCGTCAACAACACAGACACGATCAGGAGCATTGAGAAAACTTTTAACAGTTTGTGGGACATATTCTTCTCCTTCAGATTTTTGATTTTCCGGATTGAAATGTACAACACTTACTAGATTGGTTAGGGCACCTCCTGGATGATAACTCTACACAATCCTGTTTATCGGTATTTCGTCGTTCAATACTCGCAAAACATTTTCAACTGCCATCATCCCCATTCGCTCAATTGATTCTTTGGTATGAGTTCCGGTGTGGGCAGTGAGAACCACATTTTTTAATTCTATTAATCGCGAATTTTTTAAAGGCTCTTCAACAAATACGTCCAACCCTGCGCCAGAAATTTTTCCATTACTCAGCGCTTCAAAAAGGGCTTGTTCATCAATCAACCCACCTCTAGCGGTATTGATGAGATAGGAAGTCGGTTTCATCTGTTCAAATTGCTTGGTGCTGAACATCGTTTTTGTCTCTTCAGTTAGCGGAGCATGTAAAGAGACAAAATCAGATGTGGAAATCAATTCCTCAAAAGGGATCAACTTAACCCCAAACGAATCGGCAACTTCAGCTGAGGCATAAGGGTCAAAGGCACAAATCTGCATATCAAACCCTTTGGCCCTGTGCGCAACTCCCTTTGCAATATTTCCAAAGCCGATCAGACCAAGTTTTTTCTGCCAAATTTCACCACCCTGGTATTTATTCCAATACCCGGCCCGAATATCTTGATCGATTTGTGGAATATTTCTGGCGACTGTTAGCATAAGGCCCATTGCCAAATCGGCAACAGCCTGATCATTAGAACCTGGACAATTGGTAACAATAATGCCTTTTTCTTGTGCTGATTTTAAATCAATATGGTTGACCCCAACTCCATACATACTGATAATTTTCAATTTAGAAGAATTTTGAATGATCTTTTCGGTAATTGGAACTAACCCGACAATAATTGCGCTAATATCTGGGACCAAATTCAGGATCTCATTTTGAACATCTGGTGAGTTTGCATCAACACAGACAATTTCAACCCCGGCATCCTTAAGTGTTTGCATCGGCCGAGGAGAAGAGGAACCAAATGAACGCGTTGCGATCAAGACTTTTGGGACCATAAGAATGTTTCCTTGTACATCAGGATGTAAGCAGTATAGCATTTGGTTGATATGTTGTCAATATGTTAACTTGTCATTACAAGATGATGTGTGTACAATAATTTCAAGAGGGTTGTGAAACAGTCGCGGATGCGTTAAAATAAACTAGGCGTTTTAATTTTTTCTTTCAATAACTATCTACGCATGGCTTCTTATGACAATGGCGCTTGAAAAATTCTCCCCTGCCGATATTGATAAAAATAGCCCCATCCCCTATCATTATCAGCTCACCGAATTAATTCGAAAATTAATCTCTCAAGAACTGTGGAAGCAAGGTGATAAATTACCAAGCGAACGCGAGTTCTGTGAGACATTTGAAATAAGTCGAATTACTGTAAGGAAAGCTCTCGATGCGCTGGCGTCTGAAGGTTTAATCCAAACCAATAAAGGCATTGGCACTTTTGTTAGTGAGCAAAAGTACCTTGAAAAGTGGTCGAGTTTCCCGATCGGTTTTACAGATTCGCTTGCTAATCAAGGATATCGGATTGAAACGCAAGTTCTCAACCTTGAAATCATTCCTTCTACAGAGAATATTGCCAAAGAGCTAGAAATCACCGAGGGAGATTCGGTTGTGCATCTACACCGGCTTCGCTTTATTGCTCAGGAGCCAATTCTCCTCGTGTCTTCTTATTTACCTCAGCATCTTGTTCCCGGGATAGAAGAAAACAATTTCGACCATAAGTCTCTTTATCAGGTCCTTAGAACAGTTTATGGTATAGAGATAGACCGCGTAAAACGCGGTATTGAGGCCGTTGCCGCAAACGAAAAAGAAGCAAAGCAATTGCACGTAAAACTTGGAGCACCTCTTTTACAAATTGAAAGCACGTCTTATACGTCAGACGGAAAACCTGTAGAATACTTTGTGGCAAAAAGACGTGGAGATCGTACACGGTTTGAATTTGAATTATCAAAACCATCAAATTTTAATGTGACATGATCGTATTCATCTGAGCTGTTTTACTGCATCTCACAATTAATGTTGCCAGAACTGAATATGAAAGACTAACTAGTCCTTTTTTGATCACTTGAAAATACCGCCTTTTCGGCGGTATTTTTTATCAGCTCGGCTTCTCATCTGTTAATTCAAAATAAAATCGCTGAGGGCACCTTGTATTGGCATTGGGCTTGATTTATACTCAAGCAGATTCTGCCAAAACCGATTCATTTTCTCTTTTTATTATTGGAAAGTACAAGAGGTCCTTTATGTGGCTTTACTTGAAACTTGCCTGGCGAAACATCTGGCGCCACCGGCGCCGCACGGTGATCGTGATCTCTGCCCTGGCTATGGGTATTATGATGATGGTCTTTTATGATGGAATGATCGGCGGATTTCAAGATGCGATCTACGGAAGTGCCATCAAAGTACTGGGCGGGAATATCCGCATCCATGCCGAAGGGTACTCAGCCAGTACCGATTCAGTTCCATTGCTGCCCATAAGCAACGATAAACAACTGGTCGCCGCCGCGCTGAAGATCCCCAATGTGGTTTCTGCTTCACGGCGTCTGAATACCGGCGGCATGGCCACCAACCAGGAAGGCGCTTTTGCCACTGAGATCATCGGGGTAGAGCCTGAAGCGGAGGCTCAGATCAACCCGATCGCCCAAAACATGGTTGAGGGCCGCTACCTCGCCTCCTCTGATGAAGACTCGGTTGTCATTGGTAAAGGCCTGGCGGTGATGATGAACCTGAAGGTGAACGACCGCTTCACGCTGGTGGGCAAGGGTCTGCATAACCAGATGCGCCAGCGCACCATGACGGTGGTCGGCATTTACGACCTCAAAGTGCCTTCACTTGAGCAAAAAACTGTTTACATTTCTCTTAATGAAGCGCAAACGTTGTACGACCTGCCCGACCAATCGACCGAGGTGATGATCACCCTCAAACAGATCGGTCAGGAATCCGTAGTGATTTCTGCACTCAAGCCTTCGCTGGCCGGCGCCGAAGCTGAGACCTGGGCAGAAGCCTTCCCCGAATTGCAGACGGCTCTGGCCGCCAAAAACAATGCCATGAATGTCTTTAGCGTTATCATCCTGCTCATTGCCGGCATCGGCGTCCTAAATCTGCTGCTGATGGCGGTCTATGAGCGCACCCGCGAGATCGGTTTGCTGGGTGCCATCGGCATGAAACCACGCCAGATCAGAACCCTCTTTATCATTGAAGGCATCCTGCTCGGTTTTCTGGGAGCGATCGTCGGTGAGATATTTGGTATTGGTCTGAATGCCATTTTTAGTGTGGTCGGCTTTGACTTCACCAAGTTTTCTGGCATGACCGATTACATGGCCTTGATCTCTGGCAGAGTCTACACCAGCCTGGCCCTGAACTCCATCCTTACCCGTGCCTTGCCGGTACTCATCATCACCATCCTCGCCTCGCTCATTCCTGCCAGAGAAGCCTCCATGCAGGAACCCTCCGAAGCGTTGCATTACGTGTAAAGAGAGGATGCCATGATACAGAAGATAAAATTAGCGTTCCGAAACCTCAACCGCAACCGCAGACGTTCCATCCTCTCGGCTTTGGCCATTTCGATGGGTTTGGCATTGCTCATGCTCATTGCATCTGTTCTGCGCGGCGAGATGAGCTCTTCCATCGATAAGTCCATCATGCTGGTCAGCGGGCATATTCAGATCCGCTCCTCCAACTATGTAGATTCAAAAAGCAGCCTCAAGTGGGCAGATCTGGTGGCAGACCCAGAGAAGATCATTGCAGATATTCAAAGCGTCGCCCAGATCAATGCGCTGATCGAGGACGCCACGCCGCGGCTCTATGCCAGCGCCATCATTTCTACTGGAAATGATTCTCTCGGCGTGCAGGTCCTGGGTATCGATCCCCCTGCAAAAGCCAATGACCCCTTTATCTCCGGGCTCACCTCTGGTGCGTTCATTACTGCGGACGATGCCAATGGGGTGGTCATCAGCCAGTTGATCGCGGACAAGCTCAAAATGAAAGTGGGAGACTCCATCAGTTTACTGGTAAACACCTCCAATGGAGATGTGGTACAGCAAGACTTCACCATTCGCGGTCTCTACACCACCCATACCCCCTCGTATGATGAGAGCACCATCCTGATGCCGCTGACCAAGGCGCAGGCCATCACTTCCACCCAAAACCACGCCAGCACCATCTTCATTCTGCTCAAAGATCGCGCTCAAACAGATGCGGTGGCGGCTGCCATTCAGGGAACCGGTTACCAGGTGAAGACCTGGTCACAAATGAACGAGCTGATGATCGATACCGAAAACCTGGCCAACAGTTTTATGATCGTTGTGTATCTGATCGTGCTCATCATCACCGCCACCGTCATCGTCAACACGCTGATCATGTCTGTCTTTGAACGCACCCGCGAGATCGGTATTCTCAGCGCGTTGGGTTGGAAAAGCCGCGATATTATGGCGCTTTTCATGACCGAAGCCACTATGCTTGCAGTGGGCGGGATCGCTTTCGGCATCGTGCTGGGCCGGTTCGTTTGCCTGTATTTTGAGAAGATCGGTATCGGCTTTGGCAACCTTGGCCTGCGCAACGGGTTCCTGCTTGGGGAGCGCCTGTACGCGGTTTACGCCGGCGCCGATGTGGTGAACCTGGCCATCATTGCCTTTGTGGTTACCATGCTGGCTTCTCTCTATCCAGCGTTTTTAGCGGCTCACCTCGAGCCGATCGATGCCCTACACGGTAAATAGGAAGGAGAACAAAATGGAAGTCGCGAGAGTAGAAAATGCTGTAAGAACCTACAAAATAGGTGAAACAGAAACAAGAGCTTTGCGGGGCATCAATCTGACCATCGAGAGCGGCGAGTTTACCGCCCTGGTAGGGCCATCCGGCTCCGGCAAGACCACTTTGCTGCAATTGCTCGGCTGCCTGGACCAACCCAGCAGCGGAAAAGTCTTTATTAACGGTCAAGATGTAACGGTCATGAACCGCAATCAACGGGCGGACCTGCGCAAGAACAATCTTGGCTTTATCTTTCAGTTCTTTGCTCTCATCCCTACCCTGACCGCGTACGAGAATATTGAGCTGCCCCTCTTATTACGAGGCGTTGGCACCAATGAGCGTAAAGAACGCGTCAACCATCTCCTGGAAGCAGTTGATCTGACGGACCATAGCAATCACCGACCTGACCAGATGAGCGGCGGCCAGCAACAACGCGTTGCCATTGCGCGCGCCCTTTCTACCAGTCCCTCGCTGATACTCGCTGACGAGCCTACCGCCAACCTGGATACAACCAACGGTCAACAAGTGATGGAGATCATGGCCAATCTCAACAAAGAGACCGGCGTCACCTTCGTCTTTGCCACCCACGATCCGCGCGTGTTTAAGTACGCCAAACGGATCATCACCCTGCGCGATGGGCAGATCGAGGAACCCAATGGAAATGGCAAAAAATAACCGTAAATTAACTTTCAAACTCGTGGTGATACTTACCATTGGCGCATTGCTGCTCTCTGCTTGCGGCGCCGGCAGCACCCCAACCGCGCTGCCCACTGTGGTTCTGGCCGATAACACTTCTGCAATTGCCCAGAGCACCCCCTCCCCAGGTGCAGGCAGTTCGTATGCCACTGCCTCTGGCGTGCTTGTATCAGATCATCAGAGTGAGCTGGCCTTTTTGACCAGCGGCAATGTGAAACAGATCAACACCAGCGTGGGGCAAATGGTCAAAACGGGCGATCTGCTGGCTGAACTGGACAATACGGTCTTGCAGCTTCAACTGGACCAGGCCAACCAGGCGCTGGCAGAACTTACCTCCCCGTTGGCCATCAGTAACGCGCAGAAAGCCGTTGCAGATGATCAGGCAAATTACAATGCAGCATTGGGCACCTTTTATTGGTGGCAAGATCTGGCAGCACAAAGCCAGGATCTGCTTGAAAAGGCCAATGCCGATATGGTGGTGGCCCAGGATGCGGTGAAAGACGCCCAGGATTATTACAACAAATTCAATGAGACAAACGATGTTAAGGGTAAGGCTATTGCCTTCCAAAAACTGTATGATGCCCAGCAAAAAGTAGATGAGATCCAAAAACGCATCAACCTTTACACCAACATCGATCCGGTCCAAATGGCCAAATACAAAGCGGATGCAGATGTGGCCAAGGCCAAACTGGCTGATGATAAGACCCTGCTGGCAGCCCTGACCGGCACTGATCTACCTGCTGCCCCCACAGGTGCAGGCTATGCCCAACTCTTACAGGCTCGTCTGAATGTTCAACTAGCCCAGGCGAACCTGCTCAATTCACAACTTGTTGCCCCCATTGACGGGGCTGTTTCGCAGGTCAACCTATCTGTGGGTAGTTTCGTTCAGGCCGGACAGGTGCAGATCATCGTTACCGACCCAGGCCACCTGCATGTAGAAACCACTGATCTGAGCGAGCGCGACGTCGTCAACGTTAAAGCCGGGCAGACCGTAACCGTCACCCTCAAAGCCCTCAACCAACAGGTCAAAGGCAAGGTCACAGCCGTCTCTTCACTGGCAGATACGCTCGGCGGCGATGTGGTGTACAAAGCCTTCATCCAATTGGACGAAGTTCCGGAAGGCGCCCTTCCCGGCATGACCGTCACGGTCCAGTTCGTCGCTGATTGACCTTCTACAACATAACGATTAAAAACAGAGGCCGGAAGTTTTCACTTCCGGCCTCTGGATCTTTTACAACCTCTTAGAACAAGAGGTATGGGTTCTCCATGGTGGATTTGAGATCGGCCAGGAACTTGGCCACCAAAGCACCATCCAAAATGCGATGATCTGCCCCCAGGGTGAGGCGGATCATGGGACGAACTTCCACTTTACCGTTCACAACCACGGGGGTATCCATCATCTTGCCAACTGCCAGAATGGCAGCTTCGGGCGGATTGATAATGGCGGTAAATTCTTCAATACCGAACATACCCAGGTTGCTGATGGTAAAAGTGCTGCCGCTCATTTCTGAGGGTTCTAATTTGTGCGAGCGAGCGCGGTCAAGCAGACGGGCCATTTCTACAACCATGCCCTTTAAGTCTTTGGACTGAGATTCCTTGACCACAGGGACGATCAAGTAATCTTCCAAACTGGTGGCGATGCCCAGGTTCACATCTTCCCATTGAACAATTTCATCACCATTAAAAGAACTGTTCATCATGGGGAACTTGGTCAATTCGCGGGCAATAACGTAAGACATGATGGCGGTATAACTTACCTTTAGTCCAGTCTGCTCTTGAATTACCGGTAAAATTCGTTCGCGAAGGCGCACGATCTCTGTCATATCAACAGAAACGGTCTCATAGATATGGGGAGTTGTGGAGAAACTATAAGACATGCGCTCGGCTATGATGGTGCGGACGCCCTTGAGAGGAATGCGCTCTTTTACACGAGCATTGGGCAGCGGAATAGAGCCCGCGGCTGCCACAGGGGCAGTTTTTTGGGCTTTGGCCGCCACTGCAGGGGTTGGAGCAGCAGCACTTTTATTAGATGCAACAAAACGTTCAAGATCTGAACGGTAAATGCGGCCTTTGGGGCCGGAACCGGGAACTACAGCAAGATCAACGCCCAGATCCTTGGCCAAAGAGCGGGCCAATGGGGTGGCGCGCACTTCACCGGCAGAAACGGCCGGTTTGGCAGCCACAACAGGCTGGGCAGCAGCGGGTTCTGCTTTGGCAGCAGGCTCGGCAGCAGCAGCCACAGGAGCGACGGGTGCAGCAGCGGTGCCTGTGGGTAGAGATTCGCCGGGTTTGAGGATGTAGCCCACAACTGCAGAGACGGGAACCACATCATCCGCTTTGGCGGTCAGACCGGCCAAAATACCACTGGCGGGGCTTTCCACCTCAATGGAAGATTTCTCGGTCAGCATAATGAAGATGGACTCGCCTTTTTCAACCTTGTCACCCTCGTGTTTCAACCACTCTACCAGGGTGCCGGTTTCCATCACCATGTCGACCTTCGGCATAATAATTGGAGTTGCCATGCTTATCTCCCTTCTTTAGCCAGAGCGCGTGCAGCGGCGATGATGTCTTTTGTCTGCGGAACTGCCGCGGCTTCCAAATTGCGGTTGTAGGGAATGGGGGTGTTCAAACCAGCCAAACGGCGGATGGGGGCATCCAAACGATCGAATGCTTCAGATCCAGCGATAATTGCAGCCAACTCACCACCGAAACCACCGGTGATGGGAGCTTCGTGTACGATCAAGACACGGCCGGTCTTGGAGACAGATTTAACAATTGTCTCTTCGTCCAACGGTTTGAGGGAGCGCAGGTCCACCACCTCAACATCAATGCCTTCTTTTTCCAATTCAGCGGCTGCTTCAAGAGCGCGCTGGACCATGATGGAATAAGCCACAATGGTCAGGTCTTTGCCTTCGCGTTTCACATCGGCTTTGCCAAAGGGCACTTCATAAATGTCCTCTTCAACCAATCCTTTGGTGCGATAAAGGAGTTTGTGTTCCATAAAGAGGACCGGATTGTTATCGCGGATGGCGGTGATGAGCATACCTTTGGCATCAGCAGCGGTGGCAGGAGCCACTACTTTGATACCCGGAACGCCCACGAACCAGTTTTCCAGGCTCTGGCTGTGCTGTTCTGCAGCACCGGTGCCTGAACCAGCCGGGGTACGAATGACCATGGGAACGTTAATGTGACCACCGAACATGAAATGCAGTTTGGCGGCCTGGTTCACCAGTTGGTTGGATGACAGAGTGATGAAATCCATGAACATGATCTCCATAATGGGGCGCATGCCCATCATGGCGGCGCCAGTAGCGACACCGGCAATGGCTGCCTCAGAGATCGGGGTATCTAAAACACGTTCGTGGCCAAATTCTTCCAACATCCCCTTGCTGACACCGAAGGCGCCACCGTAGGTACCAATATCTTCACCCAGGAAGAATACATTGGGATCTCGGCGCATCTCCTGCACCATTGCTTCTCTTACAGCTTCCAGGAAAGTGATCTCTCGTGTGCTCATGCTGCGTATACCTCATCTTCCATATTTTCAGGAGAAGGTTCTGCGAAGGTCTGGGCGACTTCGGCGGCTTTCTCAATTGTGTCCAGGGAATGCTGATCCAATCCTTCTACATCTGCTCCGGAAAGGACTTTATTGTTGATCAAGGTCTGGGAGTAACGAACAATGGGGTCGTTGTGCTTCCAGGATTCCATTTCTTCAGGGGTGCGATACAGGTTACGATCACTCTTGGAGTGACCACGCCAGCGATAGGTGAGGTTCTCCACCATGGAGGGACCGTTGCCGGCGCGTACGTAGTCAACAGCTTTGCTCACTGCATCGTAAACAGCCAAAACATCGTTGCCGTCCACGGTCACAGCCGGGATGTGGTAAGACAGAACACGCTCAGAAACATGGCGGTTGGGCATTACCTTTTCAGCGGCCATAGACATACCGTACTGGTTGTTGTCGCAGACCCAAACGATGGGTAGTTGCCAGATGGAAGACATATTGAAGGCTTCGTGGAACTCACCTTCATTGGTCGCACCATCGCCAAAGAATGCCATAACGATGCTCTTGGATTTGCGCATTTTCAAGGCCAATCCAATACCTACTGCATTGGTGAAACCGCCGCCTACAATACCGGTGGCGCCCAGGTTGCGGCCCGCGATATCAGCGATGTGCATGGAACCACCCCGACCGCGGTTATAACCTTCTTCCTTGCCCAGGAATTCACCAAACATCAAACTGAGATCAGCACCCATGGCGATGGTGTGTCCGTGACCGCGGTGATGGTGGATGATGTAATCCTCCGGTCCCAGTGCAGCGATCGAACCGATTGGGGAGGCTTCCATACCGATTGAAAGGTGCATGGTACCGTGAACCAAACCGCGCATATATAAAGATTCAGCGGTCTCTTCAAAGTGCCGTGTCAACATCATGTTGCGCAGCAGCATCACTAACTTGTCTTGCGGAAGCTGTTTGAGCAACTGTTTTTCGCGTTTGGGATCAAACGCCAGTTCTTGCCTGATTTCCTCTACTGTTAATGGCATTTTTGCTTACTCCTGAAAAAGATGGTGAAGCATTTTTTCTTAATTTACTTTCTCTTGAGACCCTTTAAGGATCCCGATCACGTCTGAAGCAGTTTCTTCGTCCAAAATAATGGCCTTCAAATAGTGACCCTTGAGCGCCGCGGCCACCGGAATTGATTTATGCGGTGCGGCAGCCACACCAATGACCAGGGGGATGCTCTTCAGCTCTTGCAAGCTGAGCCCGATCACCCGGCGCGAATACTGAGGCGCGCATTCTTTTCCGTCAAAATCGAATGCCTGAGAAAAGATCTCGCCCACGCCGTGGTGAACCTGATTGATCTCGTACAACTCATCGGCGGTGACATTATTGAAGTGCAGGTAGCTGGATAACCCCGGCATAATGAGCGTACCAATACCGACCATTGCAATGCTCGCCTGACGGGCCAGATCCAAAACCTCTGAGACCTGGCGGGATCGATACAAGATCTCCCGTTCCATATCTGTATCCATATAAGCCGGCGCATGCAATTGAAAAGAGACGCCACCCAGACATCGGGCAGCCTCTGCGGCCAGATTGTTCACATCGGTAAAGTGTTGTCCCTGGACACCACCGATGGCCGGTACGACCCGGATGTTGTATTTTTTATGCGGGATTAAAGAGTCTATCGTAGCTGAAAGAGCCCGCCCGCCACCCAGAGTGATGGTATCGTTCTCCTTCAGGTTTTCCAACAAATAAATAGCGGCAGCCTGACCCACATCTTGCAAAGTGGCATCAGGGAGATTGCTTAAATGTGGGACCACTACTGCGTCCCGCACGCCGCTGAGCTCTTTGAGTTCCCTCTCCATTTCCAAAACGCGCTGGAAAGGAGTGTGGATCTTGATCTCAACAAGGCCCTGCCGGCGAGCCGTTTGTAAAACACGGTTCACTTTGGCAATGGATAGCTCCAATTGCTCGGCAATCTGGCTTTGACTTTTATTTTCGGTGTAATATAAAGTCAGAACCGTACCCAGCAATCGTGCGTTTTGATAATCCGTTCGGAATTCATCCATTCGCAATTTACCTTGTGGAAGAGTGACAAGAAAAATATTATCATAGAATGTAATTAATTACAATAACTGAAATTTTTTACAGTGAGGACAAATCATGACATCTGAGCCAAAGAACATCCTGCTTACCAATGACGACGGCATCAATTCAGTGGGCATCTGGGCGGCAGCAGAAGCGCTTGCCCCGCTGGGCAAAGTTTGGGTGGTGGCGCCGCGCACCCAGGCCACCAGCTTTGGACGCAGCAACCCCGTCACCTCTGATGGCATCATTGAAGAGATCACCCGAGAGGTAAATGGCGTAACCTGGCATGGATACGCTGCCGGTGCCTCACCCGCTCAGTGCGTGCTGTTTTCAGTAGAAGAGGTCTTGCCCGTTCGGCCTGACCTGGTGGTCTCTGGCATTAATTTTGGCGCCAACACCGGCGTGGATATCACCCGCTCCGGCACCATCGGCGCCGCCCTGGAGGCAGCCAACTACGGTATTCCTGCAATGGCCGTTTCATTAGAGACCGCCGCAGAAAACACTTTTCTGCACAACTTTGAAGCCGATTTTTCCGTGGCAGCTTACTTTACCGGGCTCTTTGCCCGCTCCCTACTGGAAACAAAATTCCCACCAGATGTGCAAGTCCTGAAAGTCGAGGTTCCCATCGGCGCCACCCAGTCCACCCCCTGGCACATGACCCGCCTGGCACCCATGTCGCTTTACCTGCCGGTGTTCAGCTCCAGAAAGACTTTGCTGGAGAAAAGCCAGATGCAATGGCGACTTCAGCCTGATTTCTCGATCTTCCCGGAAGGCACAGATTCTTATACCGTGTTCGTTGATCGTGAAGTAGCCGTCACCCCGCTGAGCATGGATATGACCTCACGCGTCCCTCTGGCAGATCTGGAAGAGCAAATGCGCAGACATGCAGATTTTACAGGGAATTAATTTAGCAAGCGAAATTAATACTTGTAATTCAGATTTTTTAGTGATATTATATTCACATAAGTGAAGCCTGATTCACTTTTGTGAATTTCCTAACACCCATCCTACAATTGAACAGAACGCTTATGACAGAACTCCACAACAATGATCGGGTTGAGTTACTAGCGGATGTAGCAGAAATGTATTTTCTCCAAGGGAAAACGCAGAATGAAATATCCGCGTTTGCTGGCGTTAGTCGTTCCATGGTCTCCAGGCTTCTAGACGAAGCGCAAAGAAAAGGGATCGTTGAGATCAAGATCAACCATCCCATCTCTTTTGACCAGGAACTTCAGAGCCGGTTGATTAAGCGTTTTAATCTTTCTCAGGCTTATGTTGTTCAGACGAAAGACAGCAATTACGACCACGTAATGCAGTATCTGGGACGGGCAGGCGCACACGCGCTCAAGCAGAACTTGAAACCGGGTCAGACCTTAGGGGTGGCCTGGGGAACTTCGGTAAATGCGGCGGCGGAAGCATTGGATGTTAACCGCCCAATTTCAGTAAAAGTAGTGCAATTGGTCGGCGCACTTGGCTCGCAGAATGAAAAATATGATGGACATGCTTTGGTTCAGAACCTATCCGAAAAGCTAGGCGGCGAACCATATTTTTTGAACGCACCCTTTCAATTAGATTCTGAAGAGACAGTTAAATCATTGATGATGAATGCAAGTGTGATGGAAACCTTCGACAAGATCAAACAATGTGACATCGCCCTGCTCGGGGTCGGTGCCACAGAACCGAAGTATTCCAGCTATTATCAAGCCGGTTACTGTACCCTGGAAGAAGTAGAAATGCTCTACAAAATGGATGCCATCGGCGGTGTCTGCGGGATCCATTTTGATCGACACGGAAAGCTCAAAGCGGAAGACTTTCAAAAACGTGTGGTTTCAGTAGATGAAAAAACCCTCCTATCCATTCCAATCCGCATTGGCATCGCAGCAGGCGAAGGAAAAGTAAAACCGTTGTCTGGGGCGCTTAATGGAGGTTATATTAACGTTTTAGTGACTGATAGTAAAACTGCTCAAGATGTTTTAAGGCTAGATTTAGCCGGATCAAAAACATCTTGAGTTTTTTAACACCAAAAATATAGAGGTATTGTAAGAATGGCTAATACGATCACAAAATTATTGGAACAAAAAGCGATCCGTCTGCAGTTGGATGCCGAGGATTCTACCCAGGTTATCAGCACGCTCGGAAATTTACTCTTTGAAGCTGGCCACGTTCATTCCACTTTTGTTAAAGGCGCCCTGGACCGTGAAAGCAAACTCCCCACTGGTTTGGTACTGGGCGGAGAGATCAATGCTGCTATTCCCCACACTGATATTGAACATGTCATTCGGCCAGCTCTGGCAATGGCTACACTCAAGAAACCCGTTATGTTTCGCAACATGATCGATCAGGACGAAGAAGTTCCTGTTAGTGTCGTTTTCGTTATGGCGCTTAAAGAACCCCACCAGCAGATCGAAATGCTACAAGAAGTCGCAGGCGTTTTGTCAGATGCAAAAGTCATCAATGCCTTGATCGCAGCCAAAAACGTTGAAGACGTTATGGCTATCCTTGAAAAGGCTTAATGAAATCGGCAGTATCCAACCTAGAGACCCCTGGAGGAAGAAATGACTGAACTTAAGAAAACCATCTTGGTCGCATGCGGAACCGCAATTGCAACATCTACCGTAATGGCAGTTGGCATTGAAGAAGCTCTCCGAGAACGCGGCGTATATGTTCAAACCCGCCAGTGCAAAACTTCTGAAATCAAGGCTCATCTGGAAGGCGTTGATCTCATCGTCACCACCACTTCCATTACTGGCGATTTCGGCGTGCCCATCATTCGCTCCCTTGCCTTCTTGACCGGCATCGGCAAACCACAACTGATCGACGACATCATTGCTACGTTGAAAAAGTAATCGGCCCAAAACCGTTACTTTCGGCGAAATGAGGGTTAACACATTTACAGCAGAAAAACACCCTCATTCTCCCGGTTTGGTGCATCTTAGAAACAAGAATCTGAAAGGATCTCTCATGCCGATCGAAGGCTATGTTGAATACCCAAAACGAGAATACTGCCGCGCAGCCCAATGCCCGGTGCAGTCTTTGTTGGACCTGGAAACCCCAAACTCGGAACGCTATGAGAAACTGCGTGTTGTCTGCCAGACAGGATGTCTGCAAACCAGCCACTCATTTCATAAATGGTTGAACGAGCAAGGTTACGTCATAGTAAAACCAGCCAAGTAATTAGCTGGAACCAAATTCTTTTGAAATGGAGTAAGGATCATGGACTGGGGAATGTCGAACCGAATGTCACAATTGATCAAAGCCGATGGTAAATGTTTTTACCTGGCTATGGATCATGGTTACATCATGGGAGCCACACACGGGTTGGAAAACCCGGGTGGAGTTTTGGCCCCGCTTTCACCTTACATTGATGCTGTTTTTGCCACTCGCGGTATTTTACGCGCTTCTGTTGACCCTGCTACCCCCACCCCTGTGATCTTACGGGTTTCCGGCGGCGCTTCTGTAGTCGGCCATACCCTTTCTGATGAAGCCCAGGCGGTCTCGATCGACGATATCATCCGCATCAATGCCGCTTCTGTAGGCCTTTCAGTCTTTATTGGGACTGAATACGAACACCAGACCCTTATGGCGTTGGCCAACCTGGTCAATCAGTGCGAACCGTACGGCATCCCCGTTATGGCCGTCACCGCTGTTGGCAAAGAGCTGGATCAGCGTAAAGAAGCCCGCTATCTTTCGCTGGCCTGCCGCATTTGCGCTGAATATGGCGCCCGCGTTGTTAAGACTTATTACTGCGATGATTTCGAATCCATCGTCAAAGGCTGCCCTGTTCCTGTTGTGATCGCAGGTGGCCCCAAGACCGATTCCATCCTCGGCGTTTTTGAATTTGTTTATGATGGCATCCAAAAAGGTGCTGCCGGCGTCAACCTGGGCCGCAATATCTGGCAGGACGAATGTCCCACCGGCGTTGCCCGCGCCCTGCAGGCAGTGATTCACGAGAATGCTACACCCAAAGAAGCATTGGATATTTATTCGTCTATGAAACACAAGTAATTTACAAACAGATGGTTCCCTGGCAATCAATATGTGCTTGTCACTTATTCTTCGTCAACATCTCATAGAATTTCTTTGGGTTTCGCAGGAAAAATCTTAGTTGCTTCTACCTTGTGGTTTCATTCTCACTCCCGCCACAAGACAGAAAGAAAGGAGAAAGCGTCATCAATATACCGGAGGTTGTTTTTAGAAATAATTGGTTCAAAAGTTCCAAAAAATTCAGTATCGTAAATACCTTTAAGGAGGACTAACATGCAGTGGTTACTTAATGGCATTTCTTGGCTTCAGGGCTTGGGCGCTTCCGTTATGCTCCCAATCGTTATCTTCATTCTTGCACTCGTTTTGGGTGCCAAAGCTGGCAAAGCTTTCCGCGCCGCTTTGATTGTCGGTGTGGCTTTCATTGGTATCAACCTTGTTTTGGGCGTCATGGGCACTTACCTGGGTGGTGCTACTCAGGCTATGGTTACCCGCTTGGGCACCCAGCTCGACACCGTTGATGTCGGTTGGCCTGCGGCCGCTGCTATCGCCTTCGGTGGAACCGTCGGTGTTTGGATCATCCCTCTGTGCTTGGTCGTCAACATCGTCATGCTCCTCGTTCGCGGAACCAAGACTTTGAATGTCGATATCTGGAACTTCTGGCACTTTGCTTTCACCGGCTCCATGGTCTACGCGATCACCAATGATCTCGTACTCTCCCTGGGCGCTGCCGCTTTGAATGCAGCCCTCGTTCTGTGGATGGCTGACTGGACTGCCCCTGGCATCCAGGCCCTCTACAACCTGCCCGGTATCTCCATCCCCCACGGTTTCTCCATCGCCTACGTTCCCTTCGCCATCTTCTTCAACTGGATCATCGAAAAGATCCCCGGTTTGAACAAACTGGAAGCTGATCCCGAAACCATCCAGAAACGCTTTGGCGTTGTCGGCGAACCCCTGGTAATGGGTACCGTCCTCGGTTTCATCATCGGCTGCTTCGCCTATCTTGGCGATGCCACCGTTGGCCCCTTCTCCGCTCAATTGGCCAAGATCCTGGTCCTGTCCATCAACCTCGGCGCTGTCATGCTCCTGCTCCCCCGTATGGTTGCCGTCCTGATGGAAGGTATGATCCCCGTATCTCAGGCTGCTGGTGAATTCATGCAGAAACGCTTCAAGGGTGGCGAGTTCTACATCGGTTTGGATTCCGCCGTTTTGGTTGGACATCCCTCCGCTATCGCCGCTGGCTTGATCCTCGCTCCCCTCACCATCGTCATCGCCATTGGCCTCTCTGCCATCGGTTTGAACCGCATCCTGCCCTTCACTGACCTGGCCGTGCTGCCCTTCCTCGTGACCATGATCAACCCCGTCACCCGTGGTAACATTGTCCGTGGTTTGATCACCGGCATCTTCACCATCGCCCTTGGTTTGATCGTTGGAACCAGCATGATCCCGCAGTTCACTGCTGCAGCCGCCGACGCCAACTTCGCTTTCCCGGAAGGCGCCAGCTACCTCTCCAGCATCTGCGACGGCAGTAACCCCTTAACCTGGTTGCTCCTCAAACTCACCACCGTCTTCAACAACCCTGTCGCTAACTACATTGGTTTGGCTGTTGGATTCGTTGTACTGGCTGTCATCATCGTCCTGTACAAACGCAACGAAAAAGCCTGGCAGAAACTCGCCGGCGCTCCCGAAGAATAAGTCTACTTCTTCTTCATCACTTACACAGACCGTGCCGCTACGGCACGGTCTGTGTTCAAAAGGAATGAAAAAAAATGATCGAGTATGTTATCAGAAGTTTTCTTGGTCCGGCGTTAGCTCAAGTCTTGACCTTTTTACAGACCCATCCAGAGATCGTTGCAATTGTCGTTTCTATTATGCTGATTCTGTACATTTTAGGAAGAATGCAATTAAATAACATCTCAAAAAGAACGAAAGAATTCGTGCTGGGTCGTTATCAAGACGTGATCCAACGCAGGCCCAAAATCACCGCTGGTGGGCTTTACAAGTTGATCTATCCAGATTGGGAAAAAGAAGTCGTAAAATGGGCTAAATTTATCCCCCATAAATTTGACCTGTGGCCCATGCCGGTTACCGCAGCACGAGCAAAAGAAAAATTATCCTTCAATGTTGATTGGGTCAAAGAAGTACTGAAGAAAAACAAGCTGGAGATCCTCAACGACGAAGAAGAAACAAGCAATCCATAATACTGTTTATAAGGAAGTGTACCAATGGCAAAAATCGAATTTACTGTTGTTAACAAAAGTGGCCTACATGCCCGCCCGGCAGCCCAATTTGTAAAAGCTGCCACCTCTTTCCCTTGCGAGATCCTGGTTCGCAACGTCACCACTGAAAGCAAGACCGTCAACGCTAAAAGCATTTTGAGCGTCTTGACCCTGGGCGTAAATCAGGGTTGTTTGGTCGAGTTGGAAGCCAACGGCGAGAAGGCCGAAGAAGCTCTCAGCACCATCAAATCCCTTGCCGAAAGCGGTTTTGGAGAAGAATAAGTGAGAGCACATCTGACCGGAATACCTGCCTCTTCAGGTATTGCCATTGGTCCTGCCTGGATCCATCGGCCTCACGAAAACAACGTTGAGAAACGATGCATTGAAAGCAGCGACTTTGAATGGGCTCGCCTGGAAAATGCTATTGCCACCTCCCGTAAACAACTGCAGGCGCTTGCAGAAAAAGCGACCGCCTCAGTGGGTTCTTCCAACGCCGAGATCTTCCAGGCGCACGAAATGTTTCTGGATGACCCTGAGCTGATGGACATGCTGCGCGATCTGGTAATGAACGAAAAGGTCAATGCAGAATATGCCGTTTATACTGCCACTGAAAAATATGCCGAGATGATGCTCGCCCTTGAAGGCGAATACTTCCAGGCCCGCGCCACGGATATCCGCGATGTGGGTCGCCGCATTTTGTATTGTCTTGAAGGCATCAATACGGAAGACGTAGAATTGCCAGATCACCCCGTCATCATCATCGCAGACGATCTGACCCCCTCTGATACAGTTCAGTTTGATCGCTCCAAAGTCCTCGGCTTTTGCATCGCCAAGGGCGGACCCACCTCTCATGTGGCCATTTTAGCCCGTGGCTTTGGGGTTCCTGCCACGGTAAAAACACCGTTGGATCTTACCAAACTGGCCAATGAAGATTTGGTCATTCTGGATGGCAGCACTGGTGTTGTAGTGGTCTCTCCGGACGAAGCTGAACTAAAAGCTGCCCTGGCCCGCCAGAAAACCGGCAACCAGGAATGGGAGATCTTGCTTGCCAAAGCCCATGAACCAGCCGTCAGTAAAGACGGTAAACGTGTGGAAGTAGTTGCCAATATTGGCGGCGCCGCAGATGCCAAAAAAGCCATCGAAAATGGTGCTGAAGGCGTTGGCCTTTTGCGTACCGAGTTCCTGTACCTGGACCGCGACACCATGCCCAGCACGGAAGATCAGGTTAAAGAGTACAGCGAGATCTTTGCCGTGATGGGGGATCGCCCTGTTGTTGTGCGCACCCTGGATATTGGCGGCGATAAGACCGTCAGCTATCTGGGCATCAAAGAAGAAGCCAACCCCTTCCTGGGCTGGCGCTCCATCCGCATGATCAGCGAACGCCCCGATGTTCTCTTCGATCAGTTCTACGCCCTACTGCAAGCCGGCCCTGATGCCGATCTGCGCATCATGCTGCCCATGGTCTCCAGCATTTTTGAGATCGAAAATGCCCGCAAGATCCTTGATGAAGCCCGCGCCAAACTGACCTCTGAGGGCAAGCGTTTCGCCCAGAAGATCCAGTTCGGCATCATGATCGAAGTCCCCTCAGCCGCCATTCTGGCCAGTCACTTTGCCAAGGTGGTAGATTTCTTTAGCATCGGTACCAACGACCTGACCCAGTACACCATTGCGGTTGACCGTACCAATGAACGTGTGGCCAACCTGGCCAGCCCGTTCAACCCGGCCGTTATCACCCTCATTGAACGCACTATCTCTGCTGCCCACAAAGAAGGCAAATGGGTGGGCCTGTGCGGTGAAATGGCCGGCGATCCGCTGGCGACCCCGCTGTTGCTTGGCCTGGGCCTGGATGAATTCAGCATGGCTTCCAAATCGGTGCCAGAGATCAAAGAGAAGATCCGCAACTTATCTGTAGAAGAATGCCAGGCGATCGCACAGCACGTGCTTTCTCTGGGAACCACCCGCGATGTCTTGAGTTACCTCAAGTACACTGCTGGCGAAGAATAATTTGAAGGGAAGTCTTATCGTTAGGCATGGAAGTTAAGAACCTGAAAGCGGTTTTGTTTGATCTGGATGGCACTTTAATAAACAGTCATGAGATCGACAAGCTCACCTTTATTGAACTGCTCAAAGAGGAACTGGGGCTCGAGGTAACGGAAAAAGATTTTGGTCGTTACACTGGAACCCCGGTTCCAAAAATTTTGATGCACTTTACCTCAGAAGAAAAAGCCTACGGGCTGACCGATGCCTGGGTAAAGCACAAACTGAACTTTAAAGGGGAGATGGACCTTTATCCCGGCGTACTGGACATGCTTCAAAAGCTCAAAGAGGCCGGTCTCAAACTTGCCATCATCTCTTCACAGCTTTACGAGGAGCGGGTAAAGATCTACAGCCGCTTTGACCTGGAAAAATACTTCGATTCCTGGATCACCTCTGACCAGACCGAGCACAGCAAACCACACCCTGAACCGGTGTTGAAAACGCTGGAACGTCTGGGCGTGGCGCCGCAAGAAGCCATCATGGTCGGTGACACTTTCAACGACATGGAAGCCGGACGCCGGGCGGGCACTTTTATTGGAGCAGCTATGTGGGGATTTGGGGATAAAGATCAAATTTATTCCTATCACCCGGATCTCATTTTTAATCAAGTATCTGAGTTGGACTCTCTGTCACTTCTAGCAGAAAAGAACATCCAACCTGAATAGAAAGGATCTTTAATGGCAAATATTGTTGAAAACGTAATGTTGGCTGGCAAATCTACCAGTGATGTATTCGAGGCCGCAAAAGTGGCCCTGCCTAAAGCAGGGTTTGAGGTCTGGAAACTGCGTGATATCGCCTGGATGGTATTAGGTAAAGGCAAGATCAACGATCTGCCCGCAGATGGCAACGTCATGGCCATGCCCGGTGGACTGGTGAACGTCAGCGTGGGTGGTGAAGGCATCAGCGATGCCGATCTCCGTGCAGCCGCCCAAAAGATCATTGCAGCCCTCAAAGAAACAGTCAAGTAAACTCAAAAGGAGGATGTAATGGGCTTCGCGAATGACATTGCATCCCTGAAACAAATACGCGGTCTGGTCATTGATATGGACGGTGTGCTCTGGCAGGGCGACCGTCCTTTGCCGGGTATTTTGGAATTCTTCAATACCCTGCGCCTGCACGACATACAATTTATTTTGGCCACCAACAACAATACCATGCCCCCTGAAGGCTTCGTGAAAAAAGCTGCTGCCATGGGGGTGGAATTGACGTTGGATAACATTATGACCGCCTCACTGGCCACGCTCAACTATCTGCAAGCGCATTACCCTGCCGGCAGCTCGGTCTATGTGATCGGCGAACCGCCTTTGAAGAAAATGGTCGCAGATGCCGGTTTTGAGCTGGCCGAAAAGGATGTAAAAGCCGTGGTGGCCGCCATGGACCGCCAGTTGACCTATGATATGCTCAAACGCGGCTCCATTCTCATCCGCGACGGGGCAGAGTTCATCGGCGTAAACCCGGATGCCTGTTACCCCACCCCAGAAGGTCTTGCCCCCGGCAGCGGCCCCATTGTGGCTGCCCTCGCCTGCGCCAGCGGCGTGGAGCCCAGGTTCATGGGCAAACCGGAGCGCTTTATCTTTGAGACCTGCCTGCAGCGCATGGGACTGCAACCCCAGCAAGCCGCTTCACTGGGCGACCGCCTGGATACAGATATTGAAGGCGGCCTGCGTGCCGGTATGAAGGCCATTTTGGTGCTTTCCGGCGTTACGAAAGCAGAAGAGGCCAAGAAGTCGTCCATTCATCCTACCTGGGTATTCAGCGGCATCGATGAATTGGCGAAATCATTGTGATTTTGTTATTATTTGAAAGTGCATTTTGCATTCTAGCGTTTGCACTTCGTAAACAAGAGTCAAGATCGTTTTGATCTACAAGGAGAGCATCATGTCTGATTTTAATGTTGTTGTAATCGGCGCCGGTCCTGGTGGGTATGTTGCCGCCATCCGTGCCGCTCAATTGGGTTTAAAAGTAGCCATTATTGACAAGCAGTGGTTGGGTGGGGTTTGTTTGAATGTGGGCTGCGTGCCTTCCAAAGCGCTGCTAAAGAACGCTGAAGTTGCCCACACCCTGCGCGAAAGAGGCAAGGATTTTGGTTTTACCCTGGAAAACCTGAAACTCGATTTCTCCGCTGCCGTCAAACGCAGCCGCACCGTCTCTGACCGCCTCACCCGCGGCATTGGCTTCCTGATGAAGAAGAACAACGTTCAGGTCATCATGGGCACTGCCCAGATCGTCTCTGCCAAATCCATCATGGTCACCGATGCCAACGGCGCCAAACAGACGCTCAGCACAGATAACATCATCGTGGCCACCGGTTCCACCCCTGTGGTGCCCCCCGGCATCAAGATCGATGACGAGAATGTGGTCACATATCACAAAGCCATTTTGCAAGAAAAACTACCCAAGTCGGTGATCATCATCGGAGGCGGCGCCATCGGTTTGGAATTCGCCACCGTATGGAGCTCTTACGGCAGCGCAGTGACCATTGTGGAAATGCTGCCTCGCATCGCCCCGTTGGAAGATGAAGAGGTGAGCAAAGAATTGACCCGCGCCTTTAACAAACGCGGCATCAAGACCCTCACCGGTAATCGTGTCCAATCTATTGAAGCCACCAAAGACGGCGTCAAAGTATTGGTCAGCGGCGCGGATGGCGAGCAGACCCTCAATGCCGAACAAGCCCTGGTAGCAGTTGGCTTCCGCCCCAATTCTGCAGATCTTGGCCTGGACAAAGCCGGCGTCAAACTCAGCGAGCGAGGCCACATTTTGGTGGATGAGCACATGGCCACCAACGTGCCCGGCATCTACGCCATTGGGGATGTTACTGGCAAATTGCTGTTGGCTCACGTAGCTTCTGCCATGGGTATTGCCGCAGCAGAACATATCGCCGGCAAAGAGACTCACCCCATCAATTACACTATGGTGCCGCGTGCCACTTACTCTCAGCCGCAGGTTGCCTCCTTTGGCTACACCGAGGCCCAGCTCAAAGAAAAGAACATCAATTACAAAGTGGGCCGCTTCAGCTTCATCGCCAACGGCAAAGCCCTCGGCCTGGCCGATTATGACGGTTTCGCCAAAGTGCTGGCCGACCCCAAGACTGGTGAGATCTTCGGCGCCCACCTCATTGGCCCCGAAGTCTCTGAGCTGCTGCCCGAGCTGACCCTGGCCTGGCAGAACGAGCTGACCGCTGAAGAGATCGCCCGCAACATCCATGCCCACCCCACCCTTTCTGAGGTTCTTATGGAAGCCGCAGAAGACGTGGAAGGCAAAGCCATTCACATGTAGTTAACGACAAAGAAGGCTGGAGTTTTTATTCCAGCCTTCTTTTTTTATTTAAGAAATCAGTACAAGAACTTTACGAACGTGGGCAGATCCATGCCGGCAAAGTACTCATTGATGGGTACATCTCTGAGAGCCGCTTCAATATCAGTACGCTCGTAGCGAACCCCGGTGAGCAGCTTTTCCAGATCGGCGGTCTCACGTTCGGCAAAGTAATCGCCAAAGAATTTGACCGATTGAATGATGCCTTTTTCCACATCCAGGCGGGCATCGATCTCGCCATGCTCAAAGCGATCTCGTTTCTCCACGTTGAAAGTGGGAGAATTGCCGTAGTTCCATTCCCAGGTGCGGTAGCGCTCATCGGCCAGGGTATGCACAGCCTGCCAATCTTCATCTGTCAGCGGGTAGAACTCCACTCCTTTACTATCTTCAAAGTAGGTATCCAACAACGCCTGACGAAACTCCTCAATGGTGATGGCAGGATGGATGTATTCTAAAATATTGGTCACTCGGCTGCGCACTGATTTGATACCCTTGGAGGCGATCTTGCTGGCATTCACCTTGAGCGCATCGGCCACGTGAGAAAGGTCTGCGTTGAACAGCAGTGTTCCATGGCTGACCATGCGCCCGTGCGAGATGTACTGGGCATTGCCAGAGACTTTGAACCCTTCAATGAGGATGTCATTGCGGCCGCTTAATTCAGCATCCACGCCCAGTTTTTTGAGGCAGCGGATGACCGGCTCGGTGAACAACTGAAAGTTTTTAAAGTATCCCGGCTGATAATTGGTCATAAAGCTGAAGTTCAAATTGCCCAGATCATGATAGACCGCCCCACCGCCAGAGAGACGGCGCACGATGCGGATATTGTGCTCATCCACATAATCTTTATTGATCTCTTCAATGGTGTTTTGGTGGCGGCCAATGATGATGGAAGGAGCATTTATATAAAACAAGACCACATCGTCCTTCAAGTTGGGGCGACGGATCATATACTCTTCGAGCGCCAGGTTAATGCTGGCATCGTGTTCGTTCAGGTTGTCGACAAAATACATAGTGGGTTCCTCATCCATTCAACCAGAGATATACTGTTAAGATTAATATTGATAAAATTATACCAAATCGCTCCCAATCAATTTTACTCAACCTGATCGCTGTTTATTGACTGACCGATCCATCCATACCTTTTTGCGGAGGACGCACACCATGATCAAATATGAACCCCTCACCTACCATTCTCACTATCGCAAGTGCGAGCCGATCATCCCCATTGAAGAAGGCCAACTGGTGCAAACCACTACTCTGGATGCCCACGGTGGCAGCCCGGAAGGGGTGCGCAGTAAAGGATTTTCCAACCCGCTGACGGGACCCTTTGTACTCCCCCAGGCCTTGCCCGGTGATTCGCTGACGGTGGAGATCCACTCCATCCGACCTTTGGGAAATTCAGGCTTCAGTTATGCCTACCCGCGCCCCTGGCTGATGGATGCGGCCGATGCCGCGCTCTTCCCCAACAAAGAATCTGTGAAATGGAGTTTGGAAAGTGATGCGGGTTTTACCGCCACTACCCTGCCCAACGGAAAACAGATCAAACTTGCCATGCAGCCCATGTTGGGTTGTGTGGGGTTGGCCTGCGACCCTGAGCAAACTTTTACCTCTCAAGACGCCGGTACCTTTGCTGGCAATTTGGATTTTCCCCTCTTACAAGCAGGCACGAAGATCGAAATTCCGGTGGCCATCCCTGGCGCCTATATCTTTGTGGGTGATGCCCACGCCATCCAGTTCGGCGGTGAGATCACCGGCGCGGCGGTGGAGATCCCCGCCGAGGTGATCTTCTCTGTAAAGCTCAACAAAAAGAATCCGCTTCAATGGCCGCGCGGTGAAACCAAAGACACCCTCTTTGCTCTTGGCACCGACCTGCCTTTTGAAACGGCCGTGCAGCACGCCCTCAGCGGACTCATCCGCTACACAGAGCAGCGCTTTGCGCTCTCGCATGCTGATGCAGCCGCACTGGTGGGCCAGGTGGGAGATGTGCAAGTGTGCAACGTGGTCAGCAAGACCTACACGGCCGTAGCTGTGATCCACAAATCGGATCTGACGGGTTGGTTATAGATCCTGCTTCGCCTTGACCATCTGAATGGCCACCTCAATAGCCGCCAACAGACTGGAAGGGCTGGCCTTGCCGGTTCCTGCGATATCAAAGGCGGTGCCGTGGTCAACCGAGGTGCGAATAATGGGCATGCCCAATGTGACGTTCACGCCCTGGTCGAAAGCCAATAACTTCATGGGAATGTGGCCCTGGTCGTGATACATAGCCACCACAATATCAAATTCACCTTTTACAGCGCGTAAAAAGACCGTATCCGGCGGCTGCGGGTCGCTGACGGTATGCCCAAGGGTGCGGACCGCCTGGATAGCCGGCATCATCTGCGTGCTTTCCTGGTCGCCAAACAAACCACCTTCACCGGCATGGGGGTTCAGCCCTGCCACTGCCACACGCGGAGCTGCGATGCCCAGCGCCTGACAGGCTTTGACCGCCTGCAGAATGGTCTCTTGCACCCGTTCCGTGGTCACCCGTTGAATGGCCTCTTGCAGTGAGACATGCGTGCTGACGTGGATGACCCTGAGCTGCGGCGCCACCAGCAACATGCGTACCTGCCCGGCATGGCTGCGCTCTGCCAGCAGCTCGGTGTGCCCTGCATAATTGAAACCCGCCAGATGCATGGCCGCCTTATTGAGCGGCGCAGTGACGATTGCCTGCACGGCACCCTGCATGGCCAGGTCACAGGCCGCGAACACTGCGTCCACAGCCGCCTTGCCGCCCAATGCAGAGATCTGCCCTAGCTTCAATTCAGCCGGGTCAGTATCGGCCAGGTCCAGCAGGGTCAGCGTGCCTGACATGAATTTGCCTTCTTGCGGGGTCTTTACCACTTCCAATGGCAGCGGCTGGATGCCGGGTATCTGCATACGCTCACGGAAAATGCGTGCATCCCCCACTACCAGTAAACGTGCGCGTTTCTGTAGAACGGGTTCCTGAAACGCTTTCAGGATGATCTCCGGTCCCACCCCGGCCGGGTCGCCGCAGGTAATGGCCAGCAAAGGCAGTGAAGAAGAATTCACAAGTGTCATATTCGCCTCGATGAAAATTTATTTTGGGTGTACGTGTGTTTCCATCATATCACGCTTCAAGATTTCAAAAAAAGAGTGCAAGAGATATTTCTCCTGCACTCTTTTACCTTTATTCTAGTGTCTCATTTACTTCTTCCGCAACAAAGCTTTGATGCCCTGGAAGGTGTGGCCGTTGATCATCAGCAAGATGGCCTTTAATTTGCTCAAGTTCAGCGATCCGCCGCCCATAGCGATGCTGCGCAGAGGCATCTCTTTGGCCATGGTGCGCATGGTCATACCTGTGGGGGTATTCTCTTTGTCCTTGATCATCTTGGCGACCTCATTTTGCATCACCTTGTTCATCTGGCGGCCCATGAACGAATCGGTCATATCGCTGAGGGGGGTATTCATGGTAAATTGACCCTTGCCAGGCTTGATGTTGGGGGGCACTGACCGACCCAACAACGCTTCGAAGGCAGAAAGGGTAAATTCGGTGGTTGGGGTCACATGGTAATACGGAGCAAGTTTCCCTTTATCCGCGGCGCTAACGGTACCCTGCCCGGCCAGTTTGTGGCTGGCTTTCAGGCGGATATCCCGTGAGGAGGCGCCGACCAGGATCTCAAATTCGCCGGCTTCCACCACCCAGTCCTTGCTGCCCGTATCGTAGTAGGCAAAGGCGCGCGTGCCCAATTCCACGCTCACTTCCTTTTCTTCGCCTGGCTGCAGGTCCACCTTGGTGAAGCCTTTGAGTTCCTTTTCAGGCCGGAACCAGGTGGATTCCACATCGCGCACATAGACCTGGGCGATCTCTTTACCAGCCACGGCGCCGCTGTTCTTCACCTTGAAGCTGACGGTAACCTTGTCGCCGGTCTGCTTCAGGCTCAGGTCACGGTACTCAAATTTTGTATAGCTCAGACCATAGCCAAACGGGAAGAGTAGATCCACCTTGGCGCTATCGTAATAGCGGTACCCCACATACAGGCTCTCGCGGTATTCCACCACCAGCGGTCCGCCCGGGTAAGGCTTGGCAGAGGTATCTTCCAGAGACAGCGGGAAGGTCTCAGCCAGCTTGCCGCTGGGGGTCACCTTGCCAGTCAACAGGTCCGCCAGCCCGCCTGCGCCCGCCTGCCCGCCCAAATAGCCTTCCAATACCGCAGCCACATCGGCCAGCCAGGGCATGGTCACAGGCGCTCCATTGCTCAGCACCACGGCCACCTTTTTATGGGCGGCAGCCACCCGTTTGATCAGTTCATCATGGCCGGGGGTCAGGCTCAAAGTGTCGCGGTCAACACCTTCCACCTCGGCCATCTCTACCAACCCGGCGCAAACCACCACCACATCGGCTGACTTGGTGGCTTCCACCGCCTCTGCCAGCAGAGCTTCTGTCGTCTCGCCCAGTTCATCATAGCCAGGAGCGTAGGTAATGTTCGCCTCGCCCACGAGCTTGCCCAGCTCTTCGTAGAGGTTCTCTAATTTACTGGGATTGATGAGCGAACTGCCGGCGCCCTGGTAACGCGGTGCTTTGGCAAAGCGGCCCACCAGAGCGATCTTGCTGCCGGGTTTGAGCGGCAAGAGCCCGCCTTCGTTCTTGAGCAGCACGGCGCCTTCAGCGGCAGCCTGCCGGGCCAACGCCTGGTGTGAATCGGCATTGTAAGTAAAATCTACAGACAGGGTATCGTTAGCCTTGAAGACAACGGTCAGCATGCGCTCCAGAGCACGGTCCAGAATAGCCTCATCCAGGCGGCCGGCCAGCACCGCATCGATGATCAGCTCGTCGTTATCAGACGAGGGACCGGGCATCTCCAGATCATTGCCGGCTTGGAGGGCCGTGACGCGCTCATTCATGCCACCCCAATCGGTGACCACAAAGCCCAGAAAGCCCCATTCCTCGCGCAGAATGTCATTGAGCAAGAATTTGTTGTCGCTGGCATAAGTGCCGTTGATCTTGTTGTACGAGCTCATCACCGTCCAGGGCTGCGCTTCACGCACCGCGATCTCGAAGGCGGTCAGGTAGATCTCGCGCAGAGTGCGTTCATCCAGCACTGAATCTGTGGTGGCACGCCGATATTCCTGGTCGTTGGCCGCAAAGTGTTTGAGCGAGGTACCCACGCCCTGGCTCTGCACCCCGCTGATGTGACTCTTCGCCATCTCACCGGCCAGATAAGGATCTTCTGAAAAATATTCAAAGTTGCGCCCACATAACGGTGATCGTTTGATGTTGACTCCCGGCCCCAAAATAACGGCCACCTTCTCCTGGCGGCACTCCTCGCCCAGCGCCACACCCACCTGGCGCACCAGGTCGCGGTTCCAGGTGGCGGCCAATGCCGATGCAGTGGGGAAGCAGGTGGCAGGCACGCTTTCATTCAGACCAATATGGTCACCCTCCCCCAATTGCTTGCGCAGGCCGTGCGGGCCGTCCGTGACCATGATTGAGGGGATGCCCAGGCGTTTGACTCCCTTGAGGTACCAGAAGTTCAACCCTGAACAAAGGGATGCTTTTTCTTCCAAAGTCATTTCTTCGATGAGCTTTTGAATATTTTCCATTGGGGGCCTCTTCACTTTCGGTATGGTTTTTAAGGCAGGTTCGCCCTGAACTGACCGTCCAGGTAGAACTCCACCATTTCTTTATAGCTTTTCAATTGCGCATCCACTGAGACTTCCTGTTCGTCTGCCAGCAGATCGCCGCGCACCGCCAGCTTTTGCAGAAAGCTCATGGTGCAATCGATGACCATGGCAATGCGGGCCGCACCCGTTGGGTCAGCGCTGCCGTGGGCCAGCACAGAACCCCAACCCAGGCGGAAGATCTCCTGCTTGTACCAATCTGCCAGCTCTTTGTTGGGATAGTGATCTCCGTAGAGATGATCGAACATGCCCAGGTAGCGGTAAGCCGCGCGTTGGGCATAGAATGAATCTACAAATTTCGCCAGGCCGGCCTTGAGCATTTTCAGCTCGCCGCTGAACCCCTCGGCCAGATGAAAATCAGCGCTGATACGCTGCATCATCCGCACGGCCAGCTCAAAAGCAATGTGGTCGCGGTCCGGGAAATAGCGATACAGCGAGACCCGGTTAATGCCGGCCGCTGTTGCAATCTCACTCATATTGGTCTTTTCAATGCCGTTGCTGAGGAATAGTGCTTCTGCCGCGTCCAAAATATGAACGCGCTGGGGTTCCACCTGATTTTTCCCCTCTTGCCTGCCCGCTTCCAGTTTTGAAATGCTCATGCGGCGCCTTGAATCCGAGATGTAACACTGTGTTGCATTCAGTGTAGCATAATTTGTGGGGGTGGGTCAAGAGGGAGAATCAATATGTTTCCTCCCTCAATCCCCCACCCTCAATAAATTTTATACCCCGGGGCAAAAACACTCCCTCAGGAGGATGCGGGCCGACGAAATGGATAAAGGCTGTTAATTCCGATCGTTATCACGGGTTTTCGATTGTAAAAGCCAATGAGGCCGGGTTTGCCACAACCGCGCTAGTCCTTCAATTTGAAATCCATTCTCTTTTTTAAAATAGGACGCTTAACTCAAGCCTAACAAGAACAAATAAAATAAATCCAAAGCCAGCAGAATTAATTGACATTGAGTTCAAATTATGTTAATATACTGGTAGCAAACAATGTAATCGATTACATTGTTAATCATTTTTTCAGTTTTGCAATTATTAACTTTTTGATTTGGAGTGATGCATGGCTACCATGGCTGATGTAGCTCGCGAGGCAGGCGTTTCTGTCGCCACTGTTTCTCGCCTGCTCAACGATCAGGAAATTGTAAGCCCCGATACCGCTGCTCGTGTATTTGCAGCCATTGCTAAACTTAATTACGAGCCTAATTTGCTGGCTCGTAATCTGCGTAAGAACGAGAGCCGCGTCATCCTCATTCTTTCCCCAAACGTTACCAACCCCTATTACGCACACATTCTCTCCGGCATCGGCGATGTAGCTACCCAACTCGGCTACAGCGCGCTTATCTTCAACACCAGTGATGATCTGGCCCGCGAACGCGAAGCGCTGGATATGCTTTCAAAGCGGCGCGCCGATGGGGCAATCTTGATGTCTTCCAACATCGGCTGTAACTGGCTGCTGGAATACGCTGACCAATTCCCCATTGTGCAATGCTCCGAGTACGACCCCAACGTAGATATTCCCCACGTCTCCATCGACAACTACAAAGCCAGCCAGGACGCCCTGGAATATTTGCTGGAACTGGGCCACAAACGCATCGCCATCATCAGCAGTGAGAACGAATACATCTCCACCCACCTGCGTTTACGCGGCTACAATGACACTTTGCTCAAGCATGGTATTACCCCCAACGCCAAGTACATTATTTACGCTTCCCGTGATTACTCATTTACAAGCGGTAAGGCGAAAGCCAAAGAATTGTTAAACGTTTCTCCGCGCCCCACTGCCATTTTCTGCATTTCTGATACCCTGGCTCTGGGCGCAATCACCGCAGCCAAAGAACTCGGCCTCAGTGTGCCGCAAGAGGTCACCGTGGTCGGCTTTGACGATGTAGAATACACCACTATGTTCCACCCCAATATCACCACAGTGGCACAGCCCTGCTACGAACTGGGCATGCAGTCAGCCTATCTGCTCTACGATCAGATGACCCAGAAGAAGTCCATGCCGCGCCAGATGATCTTGAACCATCAGTTGATCGTACGTGAATCCTCTTTTACAGTCCAAAACGCTGATTAATCTCACCAAGCGTAAGCGCTGTCACCCCAGCAGCGATTGAAGCGTTCTTCAAAGACCTCTTCGCTATGTGAAGCTTTCAAGGGCGTCATCGTCATTGGTGCGGTTTTGCTGCAGAAAAACGAATCTAATTCCTAAACCACCCCAATCGGGTAGAAAGGCTTTATCAATATGTTCAATATAGGAATCATTGGATGCGGGAAAATCGCCCAGGTCAGACACATTCCTGAGTACGCCGATAACCCCAACGTCAAACTGAGCGGTTACTTCGATCTCAATCAGGAACGGGCTGCTGAACTGGCCAAAAAGTACGGCGGTAAAGCCTACGCCACCTATCAAGACTTGCTGGCCGATAAGAGCATTGACGCCGTCAGCGTCTGCACGGCCAATACCTCCCACGCTGAGATCACCATTGCTGCGCTGAAGGCTGGCAAGCATGTCTTATGTGAGAAGCCCATGGCCACCAACTTGCCCGAATGCGAAACCATGGTCAAGACCGCCAAAGAGACCGGCAAGTTCCTCATGATCGGTCACAACCAGCGCCTGGCCAAAGCCCACGTGAAGGCCAAAGAGCTGCTCAACAGTGGACTCATCGGCGAGATCATCTCCTTCCGCACCACCTTCGGACACCCAGGACCTGAGACCTGGAGCGTGGACCCCGGCAAAAGCACCTGGTTCTTTGATAAGAACCGCGCTGCCATGGGCGCCATGGCCGACCTGGGCATTCACAAGACCGACCTCATCCACTTCCTGACCGGGCAGACCATCATCGAGACCTCTGCCAAGCTGAGCACCATCGACAAGCGCGATGCGACCGGTGCGCTCATCGGCGTGGATGACAATGCCATCTGCCTGTACAAGCTCAGCGGTGGCGCCACCGGCACCATGACCGTAAGCTGGACGTATTACGGCGCAGAAGACAATAGCACCGTTCTTTACGGCACCCAGGGCATCATGCGCATCTATGATGACCCCACTTATGCCATCAAAGTTTTCACTCGCGAAGGGGAAACCATCCTCTTTGATATTGATAAGATCCAAACCAATGACAAACAAACCAAATCAGGCGTGATCGACCTCTTTGTGGATAGCCTGGTCAACAACCGTGAACCCGAAATCTCTGCTGCAGAAGTGCTCAAATCGATGCGCGTGGTCTTTGCCAGCATTGAATCTTCAGAAACAGGCCGCTCGGTTGCGGTAAATCAAGCCTAACGAGGTGATTCATTATGAAAATTGGTTTTGTTAGCGCAATTTTGGACGGTTGGAATTTTGAAGAAACCATTGATACAGCCGCACAGATGGGCTTCAAATGTGTTGAGGTGGCCTGCTGGCCGCGTGGCAAAGCCGAACGCCGCTATGCAGGCGTCAGCCACATCAATGTGGACGACCTGAGCGACGCCAAAGCTGCCGAAATTTTGAAATATTGTGCCGACAAGGGCGTTGAGATCTCCTCACTGGCCTTTTATCCCAACCCCATGGATGCCGACCTGGAAAAACGGGCCGCCAACATTGAACATCTCAAGAAGGTCATCGCCGCGTCTGCCAAATTGGGCGTCAACCTGGTCACCACCTTTGTGGGCCGCGACCAATACAAATCGGTAGAAGAGAACATTGAACTCTTCAAATCCATCTGGCCGACCATCATCCAGTTTGCTGAAGAAAAAGGCGTCCGCATCGGTATCGAAAACTGCCCCATGCTCTTTGACCAAAATCAATGGCCGGGCGGGCAGAACCTGGCCACCACCCCCAGGATCTGGCGCCAAATGTTCAGCATCATTCCCAGCAAGAACTTTGGGCTCAATTACGACCCCAGCCATTTTGTCTGGCAGCAGATCGATTACATCAAGCCGCTGTATGAGTTCAAAGAGCGCATCTTCCACGTCCACTTAAAAGACATCAAGCTGTATGCCGATAAATTGGACCAGGTGGGCATTATGGCTTACCCGCTTGAGTACATGAGCCCCAAACTGCCCGGCCTGGGCGATGTGAACTGGAGCAAGTTTGTTTCAGCCCTCACCGATATTGGCTACGACGGCTACACCTGTATTGAGGTGGAAGACCGCGCCTTTGAAGGCAGCCGAGAAAAGATATTGGACAGCCTGCGCATTTCTAAAAAGTATTTAGATCAATTTGTCATCTGATCCTCGTAGATCAGGTTTATTGGTAAGAGCGTTTCTCCTTTAACGTTATTTGTTTCCTGAACAATTTCTGAACTACGAGACCACCTGAACGCTGATGACTGGCTATCAGCGTTCAGACTTTTAATCGTGAGAGAGTCTCTTCCTCCAATTCATTCGCTCCAGACCATAATACCAGAACATAATTTCTGTTATAATGGGGGGGTATGTCCGTTCCTCAGATCAGTCTGCAAGAATGCCGCAAGTGGATGCTCCAGGCTCAGGGGTTGCTCAACCCACCCAACCAGCCCGCCTGCAAAGAGGATGTACTGGCCTGCGTCCGCCGTCTGAGCTTTTTGCAGATCGACACCATTCACATTGTGGCCCGCAGCCAATATCTGCAGCTCTTCAGCCGCCTGGGTAATTACGACCCTGCCTGGCTGGATGAATTGCTAGTCGAAGGCAAGCTCTTTGAATACTGGGCGCACGCCGCCTCTTACCTCCCCATTGAAGATTACCCCTATCACCGCCGTCTGATGTTGGAAAAGTTGCGTCTTCCCCACTACTACAACTGGTACGCCAACAATAAAGAAGCCACAGACGCCATTTTGGAGTACGTCCGAGCCAATGGCGCGGTCAAATCTTCTGATTTTACGCGCGCTGACGGCAAAAAAGGCGGTTGGTGGGATTGGAAGATCGAGAAGGATGCCCTGGAATTCTGGTTTGCCGCCGGTGAGCTGATGATTGCGCGGCGCGAGCGCTTTCAGCGCGTGTACGACCTACGCGAGCGGGTGTACCCCACCTGGAAGGATGATGCGCTGCCCTCGCTGCAGGAGACCTACCGCTTCCTGGTACGCGAATCCATCCGCGCGCTGGGGGCATTACGGGCAGACTGGGTGGCTGACCATTACCGCTTCTCCAAAGTGGTCGCCAACCAGACCCTCAAAGAGCTATTGGACACGGACCGGATCCGCGAGATCAGTGTGGAGGGCTGGAAACAACCTGTGCTGGTGACCCCCGAAACTTTTGAGCTGATCCAGAGCGGATTTAATTTGCCTGAACCTTCGTTAACCTCCATCCTCACCCCCTTTGATACGCTGGTCTGCGACCGCGGCCGCGCCAAAGAGATGTTCGGTTTTGACTTCACCATCGAATTCTACCTGCCAGCCCCCAAACGCAAGTACGGTTACTTTTTGGTGCCTCTGCTGCACCGCGGCCGGATCGTGGCCAGAATGGACATCAAGGCCAACCGCCAGGAGCATCTCTTTGAGGTAAAAGGCCTCTTCTGGGAAGAGGGTTTCACCCCCAGTGGTGACGACCTGGACGAGATCGCCGCGGCCATTCAGCGCTGCGCTGATTGGCACAATACTCCCACTGTGATCATTCACAAAAGTGAGCCCGCTCTGCCGCTAAATTTCTCCATTTGAGCGATTGCATCTATAATTACAGTAGCGAGATTGGAGTAAACAATCATGGCTGCTGCTCATAAAACAGGCCGAAAGGCCTTTATCGTAATCAATCCGGTCGCCGGCTCTACCGAATCTGAACTGATCCAAGCTATCTGCAAAGAGCATTTTCAGGCCGCCGGCTGGAAAACCACCTTTCACTTCACCAAACAAAACGAATCACTGGTTAAGATCATCCATAAGGTGATCTCTGATGGCATAGACCTGGTCGTGGCCGTGGGCGGAGATGGAACCATCGCTGCCGTGGCCGCTGGTCTGGTGAACACCCCCATTCCGCTGGGCATTATCCCTTCAGGCACATGGAATGCCATTGCCCGCCACCTGTACCTGCCCTCTTCGCCTGAAGAGGCCATTGCGCTTATGATAGGCAACCATACCGTGCGCAAACTGGATATGATGACGGTGAACGGCGTCGCCCACGCCATGAACCTGGGAGCCGGGTTCAGCGCCCACCTGAACAGCGATGCAAACCGCGCCGAAAAGCGTAGAATGGGCGCTCTGGCTTACATTCGCCATTTCTTTAAATTGTTGTTTGGTCTGGAAATGCAAAAGTATATTCTGGAAGTGGATGGCGTTTTTTACCGCGGCCGTGCCACTGAGATCTTCGTGGCCAATTACGGCATTGTAGGGCTGCATTTGCTGGACGACTCGCTGGATATTCACCCGGATGACGGCAAGGTGGACGTGCTGATTATGCAAGCGAACACCCTGATGGACCTGCCTATTTTGATCTGGCACATGTTTGTTTCCAAAGAAAAACGCACCCCTAAATACCGCCAGTATTCAGCCAGGAAATTCGTGACCATCACCACCAAACCAGCCTGTCCCGTGCAGGCAGATGGCGAGATCATCGGCAAGACGCCGGTCAAGGTGAAGGTACTGCCGCGCTCCATCCACGTCATCGCCCCGCGCTCAGAGGCGGAAAAGCACCCATAACTTATCCAGGCAGGTGTGCAGGCGCTCGCCCAGTTCCTCCCCGCCGCGGCTGGTGACATCATCGGCATTGTCAAACACCACAAAGGGCACTTTCACCCCCTGAATGTTCAGGTATTGCGGGTCAGCAGCACTTACCTCTGCCCAATCTACCTCTTTATAAAGCCGCTCCAACTTGGCATCAGGCAGGCTGTGCTCCAAAATGCTGTCCGGTTTGCTGGGGTTAAAGCGCTTGCGGTTCTTGCGTAAAGATTCTTGCCAGCTCACATCCAGATACAGCACAGCCATCTTCTCTGCCATTTCGCGGGAGAGATGGTTAAATGCACTGGCGTAGCCGCCATGTTCTGTGCCACGCGAAAATTCCACCAGAGTGGTGTAGTCCTCGGCCAGACCAGGCACATCTCTTAGTTTCTTCTGGTAATCCAGGCCGATGCGCTCAATGAGCAAGTCCCAGAGGTGATTGCCCAGAAAATACCCCTCGGCATCCGTGTGCAGGCGCGGATAGCCCATCCGCTCCAGCAGAGCATCTTCTTCAAACCAGGTCCACAACATGGGAAAGTCATCCAGTTCTTCCAGTTTTCCGATATGAAAACGCGTCTGTCTTTCGCTGAGCGAAGTGTTCTTCAGGTAATGGATCACTTCACTTTTACCGGCGGCGGGGCGAGCAATAAGTAAGAGGATGTCGAATGTAGGTTTCATGGACGGAAACTCTCCTGTAAGGATGTGGGGTTATCGGGTAAACTTTCCCTTATGAATTATCGCACCATTGGCAATATCTGATCAATAATGGATTCTTAATACTTATTTCAATGCTTATTTTATGTGGTTAAATATATAATCAATCTATTGGTAAATTCCCCAGAAAGGCAGCCTGTCCTATGCCCAATTCAAGTTCAGACTCATCGGTAATTCCGTCTTCCATTCAACCGCGCGACCGGTTCTGCAAGGCTTTGCTAGACCAGATGACCCTCACCGAAAAGATCGGCCAGATGGTCCAATCGGACCTGACCTGGAAGCAGGACATTCCCCAACTACTGCGGGAAGGACGCATCGGTTCGCTTCTCAGCGTGCGCGACCCCAGGAAGATCAATGAGTTCCAACGCATCGCCGTAGAAGAAAGCCGCCTGCACATCCCAGTGCTGGTGGGCAACGATGTGATCCACGGCTACCGCACCACCTTTCCCATTCCGCTGGCGCTGGCCAGCACCTGGAACCCCAAGCTGATTGAGGAAGTGGCCAGATCCACTATGAAAGAAGCCCTGGCCACCGGTACCACCTGGAATTACACCCCCATGGTGGATATCAGCCGTGATCCGCGCTGGGGACGCATTGCCGAAAGCGGCGGGGAAGACCCCAAGCTCAACTCCACCATGGCCAAGGCCTGGGTGCGCGGCATTCAGGATCTAAAAGATGAGAACGGCCGCTCCATTGCCTCTTGCGTAAAACATTATGCCGCTTATGGCGCCGCCGAAGCCGGCAAAGACTACAACACCACCGATATGTCGGAGCGCCGCCTGCGCGAAGAATATCTGCCCCCTTACAAAGCCGCCGTGGACGCCGGGGTAAAGAGCCTGATGACTTCGTTCAACGACCTCAACGGCGTGCCAGCCACAGCCAACCCGCTGCTCTTGCGGCAGATCCTGCGCAAAGAATGGGGCTTTGAAGGTGTTGTCATCAGTGATTTTGACGCCATCGGCGAGCTGATCCAGCACGGGCTGGTACACGACCACAAAGAAGGCGCCCTGCGCAGTATTTTGGCTGGCGTGGATATTGATATGATGGGCAATGCTTACCACTTTCATCTGGCAGAACTGGTGGAGGAAGGCAAAGTTCCCCTCAACTTCATCGACGAAGCCGTGATGCGCATTCTGCTCCTTAAATATGATCTGGGTCTTTTCGCTGCTCCCTACTTTGATGAAAGCAAGATGGATGCCGCCTTGAGGCAACCCGAAGCGCTGGAACTGGCCGAGAAAAGCGCCGCTGAGACTATTGTGCTGCTCAAGAACGAACCCGCCCTGCTGCCTTTGCAGGCCGAAGGCAAAACCATCGCCCTCATCGGACCCATGGCAGAAGAACGCAAAAGTCTGCTGGGCTGCTGGTTCTTCAACGGCCGCCCAGAAGACAACGAGACCCTGCATGAAGCATTGGAGCGCAACCTGCCCAGGAGTGCAAAGCTCATCGTCGAGCCTGGCTGCAGCATCAACGGCAAAGAGACCGATTTCAGCGCCGCCGTCAAAGCTGCCCAACAGGCGGATATTGTCCTGCTCGCGGTGGGGGAAGAAGACGGTATGAGCGGAGAGGCGCATTCGCGTGCTCACCTGGGACTGCCCGGCAGCCAACAGGCTCTGGTAGATGCCGTATTGGCCACCGGCAAACCTGCCATCGCCGTCCTCTTCGCAGGCCGTCCGCTGGCTGTTCCTTCTCTCGTAAAACACGTTCCTTCTATATTAATGGCCTGGCACGGTGGTAACCGTGCGGCCCAGGCTTTCTGTAATGTACTCCTCGGTAAGGTCAATCCATCTGCCAAGCTCACCGCCACCTGGCCGCGTACTGAGGGGCAGATCCCCATCTACTATGCCCACAAACGTACCGGTCGCCCTGTAGATACGGTGGGCACCATCCAGTTCAACGTTGCCCACAAAGCGGTTTATCTGGATGAAGAAAGCACCCCTCTCTTCCCCTTTGGTTATGGGCTCAGTTACACCACCTTCAGCTACACAGATCTCAAGGTGCTGACCCCCAGCATCAACAAAACCCAGTCACTCAAGGTGGCCGCCACCATCACCAACACAGGTACTGTTGCCGGTACTGAGATCGTGCAGCTTTATGTGCGCGATCTGGTAGGCGCGGTCACCCGTCCGGTGAAGGAGCTGAAAGACTTCAAACGCATTTGCCTGAACGCAGGTGAAAGTTGTATTGTAGAATTTGACCTGCCCGCCACCAAACTGACCTTTTTAGATTACGACCTTCAACCCATTTTAGAGCCAGGCGAATTCTACGTTTGGATCGCGCCCAATTCAGTAGATGGCCTGCGCGGTTCTTTTGATCTGATCTGAGCCAAATCGAAGCTATAATTAACCTGCCCGCGAGAATTTTTACGGGCAGGATGTTTACCCCAGGCTGACGGAAAAACACTTATGAATTATAAGAAACCCACCGCCCAAGATCTTCGCCGTGTGAACAGTGCTGAGATCCTGCGCAAGATCTATTTTGATGGCCCCATCTCGCGTCTTGAAGTCAGCCAGCAGATCGGCATCAGCCCGGCCACGGTAACCAACATCGTCTTCGACCTTCTGGAAAAAAACTTACTTGTGGAATCCGGCAGCAAACGTTCTGATGGCGGCCGCCCCAGCACCTTACTCACCATCAACCCGGCCTATGGACATTTTATCGGCTGCGAAGTGGGCGAATCCTTCATCAATGTCGAACTCTTTGATATCCGCTTTACCTCCTGCCAAAAAGTATCTTTTTCGCTCAACGAAGAACGGGTGGAACCTGAGCAGGTAGTAGAGAAGATCTCACAGGGAATCCAAGAGGTGCTCAGCGCCGCCGGAATCAAAGAGAACAAGGTCATCGGCATGGGGGTAGGTTTTCCCGGGCTGGTGGATCCAGTTAGAGGAATCTCTGTGTTCACCCCCAACTGGGGCTGGCACGATGTTTCGCTGCTGAAGGCGATCAAAAGAAAACACCCCTTCCCCATGTTCCTGGAAAATGGTGCCAAGGCCATGGCTATGGGCGAGGCGCTCTTTGGCGCCGGCAAAGGGGTGAACAACCTGACCGTATTGCTGGTGGGTACAGGTGTAGGCTGCGGCATTATTTCTGACCGCTCCCTCTTCCGCGGCAGTATGAACAACGCCGGGGAGATCGGCCACACCATCATGGAGTTGGACGGCCCGGTTTGCCGCTGCGGCGGCCACGGTTGCACTGAGGTTTACCTGGGCGCTAACGGCATCATTGATCGCTACCGCTCCCTTAACGCTGACTCAGACCATCCTAACCGCTACGACCAGATCGCATACATCCAATACATATTACAGAAATCTTCTGAAGGCCAACCGGCCGCCATCCAGGTTGTCAACGAAACGCTGCGCTATCTGGGCGTCACCCTGGCCAACCTGGTCAACTTGCTCAACCCGCAGCTTTTGCTTTTGGGAGGCTGGTCTGGTTTGTTGTTTGGCAGCCGCTACCTGGACAAGATCAAAGAACAGACCGCCTATTATGCGCTGGCGCAATCTTTGGCCCACACCAGTATTCGCCTGTGTGAACTGGCAGACGATTCCGTCTCAAAAGGGGCAGCTTCACTTGTGTTGGAGCACTTCTTTGAAAGTGGTGGAGAGTTGAAGTAATCGCAATTGTTGTTCACATGTAAAAAGAGGTGGTTTTTTCACAGTATAATTCGGGTTATCCAACGCATTGTGGAGGACGTCCATGTCTGATAATGAAGAAAAAGTCACGCCCAAGATCGTCATCCGACGAGATGGGTCTTACAAGGTTTATGGCAGCATTCCCCTGGTACACAAAACTCAGGTGGTTTCTGAATACGGGGAACCCCTCACCTGGAAAAAAGATGGTGAGTTTCCGTTAAAAGAGCAATACTCTCTGTGCCGCTGTGGCAAGAGCAAAGAAATGCCCTACTGCGACGGTGCCCATAACGACTTTGATTTTGACGGCACCGAAACTGCCGATACACACACCCACGCAGAACGCCAGGTGGAATTGGAAGGTGGTCAGGGAATTGTGGTAAAAAAAGACGATTATCTGTGCATGAATTCCGGCTTTTGCGGCAATCGCCTCACTAACATTGATGAAATGATGGCCCGCACCAGCGAGCCCAGTGTGCGCGCCGAGATCATTGCCATGATAGAACGCTGCCCTTCCGCCGCTTACGTTTACGCCATGAAAGCTGGCGAGCCCGATATCGAGCCCGACCTGCCCATGCAGATTGCCGAAACCACCGAGATCACAGAGTATGGCCCTATTGAAGGCCCCCTGTGGGTGACCGGTAACATCACCATTGAGCGCGCCGACGGTCAACCCTTTGAGACGCACAACCGTGTCACCCTGTGCAATTGCGGGGAGTCTTGCAAGAAGCCTTTTTGCGATGGCACCCACCGCACCATTCAGGAAGAAAAACTAAAAAAACTCATCGGTTGATCCTGTCCACATCTTATCCCGCCGCAGATTCATCTCTGCGGCTTTTTTATTTAAACGGGGTTTTTGCATCTTAACACCATCTTAACCCCCAACTGGATATAACTGAGGCCGTTGGAGGAATCAATGAAAGATATCGTATTTGTTCTCTTGCTCGTTGTCTTCGCTGCCCTGACGTTTTTGATCCTCAAGGGCATTGAAAAGATCAAAGGATAACCATGAACCTACTTTACTGGATCGCTGGAATCATTGCTTTTTTGCTGCTGGTCTATTTATTTGCAGCGTTGTTGATCACGGAGAAATTTGAATGACACTTATTGGTTGGATTCAAATCGTTGTGTTTTTTGCTCTCCTGCTGGTCCTGGTAAAACCTTTGGGCGCTTACATGGCCAAAGTTTTTCAGGGCCAAGCCACCTTTTTAAGCCGTGCCATATCCCCCCTGGAACGGTTCATTTACCGGCTTGCCGGCGTGGATGAAAGCAAAGAGATGACCTGGAAGACCTATGCAGTGGCACTTTTGGCCTTTAACTTCCTCGGCATCCTGGTTTTGTATGCCATCCTCCGCTTGCAGGGCGTGTTCTCTGGCAGCGCGGCAGTGGCCCCTGACCTTTCTTTTAACACAGCGGTCAGCTTTGTTACCAACACCAACTGGCAGAATTATGCCGGTGAGAGCACCCTTTCATCTCTCACCCAGATGGTTGGACTCACAGTGCAGAACTTCCTTTCTGCGGCCACTGGCATTACCGTCTTTTTGGCATTCACCCGTTCTTTGGCCCGCCACAGCGCATCCACTCTTGGTAATTTCTGGGTGGACCTGACCCGCAGCATCCTTTATATACTGCTGCCGCTTTCCTTCATCCTGGCGCTGGTCTTTGTTTCACAGGGTGTGGTGCAGACCTTCTCTTCGTCCATTCAGGCAAATCTGGTCCAGCCGATTGTAAACAGCTCGGGTCAAACTGTAAATCAGCAGATCATTTCGGTCGGACCCGTAGCCTCACAACTGGCCATCAAACACCTGGGCACCAACGGGGGTGGTTTCTTTAACGCCAACGCTGCCCATCCGTTTGAGAACCCGAGTGCGGTTACCAACTTGCTCCTCATGCTGGCTCAGATGCTGCTCCCCGCGGCTCTGACCTATACTTTTGGGAAAATGGTAGGGGAACCGAAACAAGGTTGGGCCATCCTCACTGCAATGGTCATCTTGCTGGTCCTCTTTGTTGGCCTCACCTACTCTGCTGAAACCGCCGGCAATCCCTTGTTCAGCCAAATGGGGATCGACCAGACCGCCTCAGCCATTCAGGCCGGCGGCAACATGGAAGGCAAAGAAGCCCGATTTGGCATTTCAGCCTCTGCTCTCTTTGCAGGTACTACCACCGCCACATCCAATGGTGCAGTGAACAGCATGCACGATTCATTCACTCCGTTGGGAGGGTTGTCTCTGCTCCTGCTCATGCAGCTTGGTGAAGTGGTCTTTGGCGGGGTGGGTTCCGGTATGTACGGTATGCTCATCTTCGTCATTGTGGCGGTCTTTGTGGCCGGTCTGATGGTGGGGCGCACGCCGGAATACCTGGGGAAGAAGATTGAACCCTTTGAGATGAAAATGGCCGCTCTGGTCATTCTCATTATGCCCATGGTGGTGTTGGGACTGACTGCCCTGGCAGTCTCCACCCAGGCCGGGCAGGCAGCGGTGTTGAACCCCGGCCCGCACGCCTTTAGTGAGATCCTGTACGCATTCACTTCGCAGGGCAACAACAACGGCAGCGCCTTTGCCGGCCTTTCTGGCAACAGTCTCTTCTACAACATCACCGGGGCAATTGCCATGCTCATTGGTCGATTCTGGTTGATCATTCCCACCCTGGCCCTGGCCGGATCTTTGGTGCAGAAGAAAAAAGCGGTTGCCAGTGCGGGAACCCTTTCCACCACGTCCGCTTTGTTCATCGGCTGGCTCATCGCCATCATTCTGATCGTTGGAGCCCTTAATTTTGTGCCGGCGTTATCGCTTGGCCCCCTGGCAGAGCATCTGCTTATGGTAGGTATTTAATGAAAGCAACAAATTCCAAACTCAAACTTTATCAGCGCGCAGCGTTGGATTCGCTGGTCAAACTCGACCCACGCCACATGATCAAAAATCCGGTCATGTTCGTGGTAGAGATCGGCAGCCTGCTCACCACCGCTCTGTATGTGCAATCTTTGTTTGGCAAAGGCGAAGCCAAGCCCTGGTTCATTGGGACTATCACCCTGTGGCTTTGGTTTACCGTGTTGTTCGCCAATTTTTCTGAGGCGCTGGCTGAAGGTCGTGGCAAGGCGCAGGCGGAAGCTTTACGCAATACCCGCAAAGACACCAAAGCCAAAAAACTGAGCCACCTTTCTGCAAAAGGGGTACATCCCGGCCAATTCTCGGTCGTTGCTTCCCCCAGTTTGCGCCAGGGTGACCTGTTCCTGGTGGAAGCCGGTGACATCTTACCCGCAGATGGCGAGATCGTTGACGGCATCGCCTCCGTGGATGAATCGGCTGTGACGGGTGAATCCGCGCCGGTGATCCGTGAATCTGGCGGCGACCGTAGTGCCGTCACCGGTGGTACACGCATTCTCTCAGATTGGCTGATGGTAAAAGTCTCCGCCAACCCCGGCGAAGGCTTTTTGGACCGCATGATCAGTCTGGTGGAAGGTGCCAAACGTCAAAAGACCCCCAACGAGGTGGCTTTAAGCATCCTGTTGGCCTCTTTCACCATCATCTTCCTGGTGGTTTGTGTCACCCTGCTGCCATATTCTCTTTACAGCATCCGCATGACGGGCCAGGGCAGCCCCATCACCATTACCGTGTTGGTAGCTCTGCTCATCTGCCTCATTCCCACCACCATCGGCGGGCTGCTCTCTGCCATTGGTATTGCCGGCATGGATCGGCTTATCCAGCGTAACGTGATTGCCCTTTCTGGCCGCGCCGTAGAAGCCGCCGGTGATGTAGACGTGCTGCTGCTTGATAAAACCGGCACCATTACTCTGGGCAACCGTCAGGCCGTGGACTTTATTCCGCTCAAAAAGGTTACTGCAGAAGAACTGGCTGATGCCGCTCAACTCTCCTCACTTTCTGATGAAACGCCGGAAGGACGCTCTGTGGTCGTGTTGGCCAAAGAGAAATTTGGCCTGCGCGGACGCACCCTCACCGCCACCACTGAAGCCCCGCAGGGTATGAGCTTTATCCCCTTTACGGCACAAAGTCGCATGAGTGGGGTTGATTACGACGGCATCCACATCCGCAAGGGATCTCCAGATGCCATGTACGACTTTATGACCCGCAATGACCAACCCGTGCCGGAAGAACTCAAGACGGTGGTAGATACCATTGCCCGTTCAGGGGGCACCCCCCTGGTGGTGGTCAAGAACGCCAAACCGCTGGGCGTGATCCACCTCAAAGACATCGTCAAAGGTGGCTTGAAGGAACGCTTCAATCAATTACGACGCATGGGCATCAAGACCGTCATGATCACCGGAGACAATCCGCTCACCGCTGCGGCCATCGCCGTGGAAGCCGGCGTAGATGACTTTTTGGCGCAGGCCACCCCAGAAAAGAAACTGGCCCTTATCCGTGAATACCAGGCCAGCGGCAAGCTGGTGGCCATGACAGGCGACGGCACCAATGATGCCCCCGCCCTGGCCCAGGCGGATGTGGCTGTGGCCATGAATACGGGCACTCAGCCCGCCCGCGAGGCAGCCAACATGGTGGACCTGGATAGCAACCCCACCAAACTGATCGAGATCGTGGAGATCGGCAAACAATTGCTCATGACACGCGGTTCTTTGACGACATTCAGCATTGCCAATGATGTTTCCAAGTACTTCGTCATCATCCCAGCAGCGTTTGCCTCCACCTATCCGCAGTTACAGGTGCTTAACTTTATGCACCTCTACAGTCCGGAGAGCGCCATCCTTTCAGCGGTGATCTTCAACGCGCTCATCATCATCGCCCTCATTCCGCTGGCTCTCAAGGGTGTTCCTTACCGGGCCAAAGGTGCCGAACAGCTTCTGCGCGACAACCTCTTCATCTATGGGCTGGGCGGGCTTATCACCCCCTTCATCGGCATCAAATTGATCGACCTGCTTATCACTGCAGCTGGCTGGATCCATTAATACAGGAGTATAGAATGAAAAAGATCTTCACTTTTCTACATTTCTTTTCGATCTGTCTGGTCGTGGCAGCTTTTATTGCCCTGTATTACTTTGAAGACACAATTCAGATGTCTCAAACCGGCCATGATCTGATCGCCATTGGTTTGCTCATTTTATTGTTCATTACCATCCTTTCCTGGGTCGATCACAACCAGACCGATTTTCTGGTCTCAAGAGACACCCTTGAAAAGTACCAAAAGAAAGAAAGCAACACAAAGAAACTGGAGCATGAATGAAGAATTATTTACGGCCCGCCGCCGTTTTACTGGGTTTTTTTATTGTTCTTACCGGGCTGCTTTACCCACTCACTGTTACCGGGTTGGCACAACTGATCTTTCCGCAGCAGGCCAATGGCAGTGTGATCAAAGTAAATGACCAGATCGTTGGTTCCAGCCTGATCGGGCAGCAGTTTGATGCCCCCGGCTACTTTTGGGGACGGCTTTCTGCAACCTCTGGCGAACCCAATAATGCTTCTGCCTCGGGCGGCTCCAATTTGAGCTTGCTCAACCCGGCTTTGGTGGATGCTGTTTCCAAGCGGGTACAAGCCTTACAGGCTGCCGACCCAACCAACACGCAACCCATCCCTGTAGACCTTGTCACCTCTTCTGCCAGTGGGCTTGACCCTAACATCAGTGTGGCGGCTGCTGAATACCAGGCCGGCAGGGTAGCCAGTGCGCGCGGGCTCAGCATTGAGACCGTGGACCAGCTTATTATAAAAAACACCCAACCACGTTGGCTGGGGATCTTTGGCGAACCAGTGGTCAACGTTTTAAAGTTGAATCTGGCGCTGGATGGACTACAATAAGTCTATGTGCCCTGAATATCAGCGTCCCGATCCAGATAAACTTTTAGCTCAGATCCAGGCAGATGAAGCAAAAGCCAACCGCGGCAAGCTCAAGATCTTCCTGGGTTATGTAGCAGGCGTAGGCAAAACCTATGCCATGCTGGAAGCCGCCCATCAACGGATGGATGAAGGCGTGGACGTGGTGGTGGGCTATGCCGAAACGCACAGTCGCAAAGAAACCGAAACCCTGCTGGAGGGGTTGGAGATCTTGCCACGCCACCAGGTTGATTACCGCGGCACCACCCTGACAGAAATGGACCTGGATGGCATTCTGGCCCGGCACCCCCAACTGGTACTGGTGGATGAACTGGCACACACCAACGCACCCGGCTCACGGCACCCCAAACGTTACATGGATGTAGAAGAGCTGTTGAACGCCGGCATCGATGTCTACTCCACGGTGAACATTCAACATCTTGAAAGCCTGGTGGATGTAGTGCAGCAGATCACTGGCGTGATCGTGCGCGAAAAGATCCCGGACCGGCTGCTGGATGAAGCAGATGAGATCGAGCTCATTGACCTGCCTACCAATGAGCTCTTACAGCGTTTAAAAGACGGCAAAGTTTACATTTCTGATCAGGCCATGCGCGCCCTGGAAAAATTCTTCCGCAAAGGCAACCTCACTGCTCTACGCGAGCTTTCTTTGCGCCGCGCGGCCAACCGCGTGGACAACCAGATGCTCAACTACATGCAGCATGAGGCCATTGCTGGCCCCTGGCCTGCCGCCGAGCATATTCTGGTTTGCATCAGCTCTCACCCACTGGCAGAACGGCTCATCCGCTCTGGCAAACGCCTGGCAGAAGACCTTAATGCTGAATGGTACGTTCTATTTGTTGAGACCCCCCAGCACCTGAAGATGCCCGCGGATAACCGCGCCAGGGTACAGCACTTTTTTGCCCTCGCTGAAGAGCTGGGTGCCAAGGTGGTGAGCGTAACCGGTGAATCGGTGGCAGATGAAGTGCTCAAGTTCAGCCGTGAGCATAACGTCACCAAGATCATCGCCGGCAAGCCCTTCCGGCCTCGCCTGGTGGAGCTGATCCGCGGCTCTGTGATCGATCAGATCATCCGCGGCAGCGGACCGATCGATGTCTATGTGGTCAGCGATGGGTTGACCCACCCGCAGATCCCCACCCACAAACCCGGACTGGATTTGACCCCGCACCGCCCCCTGTGGCGCTACCTGGTCAGCATGGTATTGGTCGGGCTGGTCAGCCTGATCGGCGTTCCGCTCAGCCGCTTCCTTGACCCCACCAACCTGGTGATGGTCTATCTGCTGGCGGTGGTTTTCTCGGCAGTCTATCTAGGGCGCGGTCCCGCCATTCTGGCGTCCATCCTCAGTGTGCTGTGTTTTGACTTTTTCTTTATCGACCCCACCCTCACCTTTACGGTCTACGATACCCAGTATCTGATCACCTTTACAGGTTTGCTGCTGGTGGGGCTCATCATTAGCAGTTCGGCAGCCCTCTTGCGCGACCAGGTGGATGCCATGCGCCGCAAAGATCAGCTTACCCAGGCGTTGCTGGGCTACAGCCGCGAATTGACAGGCGCCATCAATCTGGAGCAGGTGCTCAAGATCGCCGTGAACTCAGTGAGCAACAATCTTAACCGCGAAAATGTCATTTTGCTACCTGCCAATAACACCCTGGAAGTCGGCTTAAGCAGTCCCAATTTTGTTGTCAATGCCGATGAACTGGCTGTGGCCGAATGGGCTTTCAAACACAACCAGGCGGCCGGCCATGGCACAGATACTCTGCCGGCAACCTCGCTGCGCTTCACCCCACTGCTCACCTCGCACGGCCCGGTGGGAATTTTGGGCATCAAAGCAGAAAAAGGCGAGACTTCGTTTTCCATGGATCAACGCATGCAACTGGAAGGCGTTGCCAACCTCACCGCTCTGGCCCTGGAACGAGCTTTGCTGGCCAAATCTGCCGCGCAGACCGAAATGCTGAAGAACACAGAAAAACTGCAATCGGCGCTCCTAAATTCCATTTCTCACGAACTGCGAACCCCGCTTTCTTCCATCACCGGCGTGCTGACGACGCTGGTGGATTCAGAAAACAATCAGCGCCAGACCCTTAAAATGGACGCAGATACCCGCATGGATCTGCTGATATCTGCCATCGGTCAGGCGCGCAACCTGAACTTGCTGGTGGAGAACCTGCTCAACATGACGCGTATCGAAGCCGGCAGTGTGCACCTCAATATGGAATTGGTCGACCTGCAAGACCTCATCGGTTCTGTTCTGCAGCAATATTCCGCCCGTTTGCACGACCGCGAAGTAAAAGTGGATCTGTCTGCCGATTTGCCGCTCATCAATTGCGACACAATCCTCATTGCCCAGGTGCTGGCCAATCTGATCGATAACGCCTGCAAGTACTCCCCGGAGAAATCGCCCATCATCATCAACGCCACGCTGCATGAGAAGGAAGTGGAAGTGAAGGTCAGAGATTATGGCTCTTCCCTTCCCCAGGACGAAGTGGACAGGGTTTTTGATAAATTCTTCCGCGGGGCTGAGCACAAAAGCACCACAGGCACCGGTCTGGGCCTTTCCATTTGCAAGGGCATCATAGAAACCCACGGCGGCCGCATTAAGGCCGAGAACAACCCGGATAAAGGTATGACCTTCTCCTTTACTCTGCCCATTGTGACGAAAGCCAAGACAAAATGACGGAACGAGCCAAGCGCATCTTGATTGTGGATGATGAGCCGGATATCCGGCGCTTCCTGCGCGCGTCGCTCAAACTGTATCAGTACGAGATCCTGGAAGCTGCCACCGGTAAGGAAGCCATCCAAATGGTAGATGACCACCGCCCGGATCTGATCATCCTCGATCTCGGGCTGCCAGATCTGGACGGCGTAGAGGTCACCCGCCAGGTGCGCCAGACCAGCCATATTCCCATCATCATCCTATCAGTGCGCAACAGTGAGAATGAAAAGATCGAAGCACTGGATGCCGGCGCTGAAGATTACCTGACCAAACCGTTTGGCATGGGCGAATTGCTCGCCAGAGTGCGTGTAGTCTTAAGACGCTCCGAACCCCAGGGATACAAAGGGCTGCTCGCCTTTCGCGATCTCAGGCTCGACCTGGCCCGCCATAAAGTGACCCTGAAGGAAACCGAGGTCACCCTCACCCCCACCGAGTTCGATATCCTGACGGTGTTGATGCAAAACGCCGGGGTTGTGGTGACCCACCACCAGCTCATCCAGCAAGTCTGGGGTCCAGCCTACGAAGAAGACAGCGGCCGCCTCATCCGCGTTAACATCAGCAACCTGCGCCGCAAGATCGAAGCGGACCCCAACCGCCCCACCTATATTCTCACAGAATTGGGCGTGGGCTACCGTTTTAACGACAGCGAAGAATAACCTCCCGTAATACATACATGTCATTTGTCACTTGAAAAACAAACTGGCAATTTTTATAATAATTATTGGCTGGTGGTTTTACCAGATTTGATTAAAAATCCGTAATCCAGAAGAGTGGCATGAACCTTCCCTTAAAACCATTACAAGTTGAAAGTTTAAAAGACGCCTGCATTACCCGCATGGAAGAGCTGATCCTTTCTGGGGAACTCAAGGCTGGCGAGCGCCTACCAGCAGAACGCGATCTTGCCAATCGCTTGGGTGTCAGCCGGCCTGTACTTCACGAAGCCCTGGTAGACCTGGCGGTAAAAGGTCTGGTATCCATATTGCCACGCCGGGGGGTGGTTGTGAACGATTACCGGCAATCGGGATCAATGGCGATTCTCTCATCCTTGCTCAACTATCAAAATGGCCAATTTGACCCACAATTCACCGATAGTCTATTTGCCATGCGTTTGTTGATCGAAAAAGAAACTGCTCGTCTGGCAGCTACCAATACCGACCCAGAGCAATTAGGCAAATTACATGAACTATTGAGCAAAGAATCTTCCCTCAACCGCTCAGATCTCGCCGCTCTGGTTAAACTAGACTTTGATTTTCATATCCAGGTTGCCCTGGCTTCAAAAAACCACATTTATCCCCTTATTTTGAATTCATTTGTTTCTGTTTACACTCATTTCACCACTGATTTTTTTGAACGCTGTCGCTTCACTCCAACTTTGGATGAAGTATTCGCGTTTCACAGAGAACTTGTAAATACACTCGAACAGCACCAACCACAAAAAGCAATGGAGGTAATGACTGCTTTGCTCGAACACGGGAAAGCGCATCTTCTTGATTTTGTAGATCAAACCGCTCATAAGGAGTAAAAAATGGCAACTTTGGCATACGATAAACCGAAATATTCCATCAAAGAACCAAAAGATCTATCTGAGCGAGTGCGTTGGTTGCGAGACTATTATTTTCAGGGGGTCAGGCGTAAATGGAACAATGAATTCACCGCCTGGACAACGGGAACGCCATGGGACTTTCAATTCAATGAGATGACATTCTATATTGTCCCTGAAACCTATTTTTATATTCCAACCTTCCGTGCTTCATTTAATCAAACCGCCAAAAAAGTAAACCTAGATAAAGAGTTCTGGAGCCGCAGTCTGACTGAACGGCGAGCATGGTTCCTACGCGAAGTAATGGTCAAGTACCTTCCCAAAGAGGTGCTTCCCGGGGATCTTATTGCCGGAGGTCGTTTTAATGTACAGACCTCAATGTGTCTTACAAAACAAGAAGCCAAAGAGTTTGACCAACTCATCACCGGCAAAGGTGGCGCTCGTGAAGCCATGCTCTGGTACCATAACCACGGGTTTGGAAATGACGGTGCAACCAGCGGTCACCTGGTAGTTAATTATGGTGAAGTGATCAAAAAAGGTTGGAAAGGTATTTATTACGATCTCCAACAACACTATGATCAACTTAGCCAAACAGAGAAAGCAGGGCCCAAAGGGGGGCAGTTACGTGCCATGCTCACCGCCGCCACCCTGCCACGCGATCTGGCTGCTGAATACCGGAAAGTTCTTCTGGATCTAGCAGCAAAAGAGGTGGTTTTGGAACGCCGAAATGAATTGACCCAAATGGCAGATAATCTCGGCCGAGTTCCCTGGGAACCTCCGGCTACCTTTTGGGAAGCCGTTCAATCTCTTTGGCTCTCTCACATGCTGGTAATGTCTGACGAAAACTATCCGGGGCCGGGCACTTCCTTTGGCCGAATTGACCAGTATCTCTATTCTGCCTGGCAGAAATCCATCAATGAGGGAATGGATCGCGAATTCGGCAAAGAGATCCTAAAATGCTTCTGGGTGCACTGCAATTTTGCCTATGATGCAATGATTCGCACTGGAAACCAGGGAATTACAGCGGGCTATGGTCAGTTATTTACCCTATCCGGTCTGGGTGCAGCGGGCAAAGATATGACAAACGATTTGTCTTATGCCATGCTAGAAGTGATCGATGAAATGAGCCCCATCCTTGAGCCGAAACCTAATGTGCGGCTCCATAGGAACAGCCCGGAAAAACTTCTTGATAAAGTAGTGGAAATGATCGCTGATAGCCAGGGAGCCCCTTTCCTGCTTAACTTCGATGAACGCTCCATGGCTGGTCTGATGCTTGAGGGGCGTAAAGCAGGAGCAGAAAAGTATATCAACGAAAATACAGTCTACGATTATGCCCCGGTTGGCTGCCTTGAAAACACTATGAGCGGGAACGATCGTTCAGGCACCGTAGATAACAACCTCAATCTGCTCAAAGCTGTAGAATTCGCTCTCACAGATGGCTACAATATGCTTCCCTTCACAGACCCAATCAGCGGCAAGACCGAAAAGCCAACCCGTTTGGGAGTGGCCAGTGGAGATCCTTGCAGTTTTAAGACCTGGCAGGAATTCTGGCAAGCTTACTGCAAACAAACCCAATCAATTATTAAGCGAAGTGTTGAGCTCTACGAGATGAGCGAAAAAGTTCGCGCTAAATTTTTTCAAACCCCTTACCTGTCTTGCCTGGTAAAGGGTTGCGCTGAGAAAGGGCTTGATATTACCCAGGGAGGCGCCGAACTTAACTTTGTGACCATAGAAGCCGTAACCTATGCCACCACAGTTGATTCCCTTTTAGCCATCAAGTATCTGGTCTTTGATAAAAAAGTGTGCAGCATGGAAGAGTTGATCCGTGCACTTAAGGCTAACTGGGTGGGATATGAAAAACTACAGGCGATCGCTCTTAACAAGGCGCCAAAATATGGCCGCGATGATGAAGCCGGCGATACTATGGGTAAACAAGTGATGGATCAATGGACAGAAGAAGTCTGGAATTACAAAACCAACTCCACGGGGCGCCAATTCCGTCCTGGCATGTTGAGCTGGAATTACTGGATCGCCTACTCAGATATTTTGCCTGCCAGCCCGGATGGTCGAGTAAAAGGGAAATTCCTTTCCAACGCCATTTGTCCCTCCAATGGAGCTGATAGTAAAGGGCCTACTGCCAACGTTAATTCGGTTGGTAAAGTTATGGGAGGCCGCGTAATTGAAGGCAAAGGAGATTGGGACAATTATCTCAATCTGCTTCCCAATGGCGCCAGCCATACAATCACCTTCAATCCATCCCTTTTACGTGATCCAGAACATCGCGAGAAATTTAAAGCATTTTTGCTGGGATACTTAGAAAACGGCGGTTCAGCATTACAGATCAACATTCTCAATGCAGACATGCTGCGAGATGCCCAGCGCCGCCCAGAAGATTACCGTCACCTGTTGGTGCGCGTGACTGGCTACAATGCCTACTTCACCACTATTGGAAAAGAATTACAAGACGAGATCATCGCTCGTGAAAGTCACGCGTTGTGCTAAGGGAGTCACATTTGCTCAATACTTCCTCTCTTACCGGCTTGATCTTACACCTGCAACGCCTCTCTACCGAAGATGGTCCAGGCTTACGCACGACGGTTTTCTTTAAGGGATGCCCATTACGCTGCCAGTGGTGCCATAACCCCGAAAGCATTTCTTCCCGTCCTGAAGTGCAATGGATCAAAAATCGTTGCATTGGTTGTTATAGTTGTATCGAAATTTGCGACCATCATGGGCTAGTACGCACCACTGATGGCATCCAGCGCGATCGTAATGTTTGCTCTGTCTGCGGCGCATGTGTAGAGGCGTGTCCGGCGAATGCGATGGAACTTCTGGGTACGGAAATCTCAGTTGAGGATTTGGTAGCCGAATTGAAGAAGGATCAGGCTTTCTTTAAAAAATCTGGCGGAGGGGTTACACTATCTGGCGGTGAACCGACACTTCAGCCGCATTTTGCCAAAGAACTGGTCTCACAATTAAAAGCTGCCAACGTAAATGTAGCTCTAGATACTTGCCTACTTAGCCAACGTCAGACACTTGAAGCACTTTACCCTCAGATCGACATATTTTTAGTTGACCTGAAGATGATTGATCCACTACAACATGAAAGGTGGACAGGTGCCCCTCTGGCGCCGATTCTGAACAATCTTACCTGGCTGGCAAACCAGCTACGTCAAAAAGACGACCTAAAACGGCTGTGGATTCGTACCCCTTTAATCCCGGGTGCAACCGCCACCTTGGAAAACCTGACCGGCATCAGCCATTATTTAGCCGATCATTTAAGCGATGTGGTCGAACGTTGGGAACTTTGTGCTTTCAACAATTTGTGCCAAGATAAATACTCTCGCCTTGACCTCAACTGGCATTTTGCAGACACTGCATTAATGAGCCAATCTGATCTTTCCCAGGCAGGCATCTGGGCAGGCTCAGGTGGATTTGACCCGCAGCGCACTTTTGTTACAGGCGCTGCCCGTTTTGAAGTGAATGAAACTCAGGAGAATTATGGAACCAACACGCTTCCCCAATAAAGAGTTTTCTGAGCAAGATATTCAAGATCTATCTCCTACCATGAAGATCGGCATCCTCGGCACAGTAACGCCAGAAGGACTGCCTCACCTCACACTCATCACCACCATGATGGCCAGCAACTCTCAACAGTTGGTGTGGGGTCAATTCATGGAAGGGAGCAGCAAGCATTTTATACACACCAACTCTAAAACCGGTTTTCTTATTATGAGCCTGGACAAGAGTTTCTGGACCGGACGGGCGGAATATACTCAATCTGCCCAACAGGGAAAAGAGTACGATTTTTATAACAATACACCTCTTTTCCGGTATAACTCATACTTCGGCGTTCATACTGTTCATTATATGAAACTGCTTCAACATTCAGGCAAACATCCACTGCCCATGAATCAGGTGATCTTTGCGGCTGTAAAAACATTATTTGGACGCAGTTTGAGTCTTTTCAAGTCCAAAAAAGAGGTTATGAACACCTGGACGCGAGCTTTCTTTAATAAAATTGATAACCTAAAATTCCTTGGTTATGTCGATGCCAACGGTTATCCGGTAATCGTGCCGGTTATCCAGGCGCAAGCTTTGGATTCTGAGCATATCTGCTATTCTTTGAGTGCCTTTGAGAGTGAATTGGCCGCCATTCCGCCCTTTACCCCGGTTGCAGTGTTCAGTATGGCCCTCACCATGCAAGATGTGCTTGTGCGAGGTACGTATCAAGGAATCAAGCGTCTGGGTGGAATAAACTGTGGCATTATACAGATCGAATGGGTTTACAATTCTATGCCGCCCACACCACAACAGATCTACCCAGAAGTTCCCATCGAAACGATCAGCCAATTTTAATGAGTTTATCAGGCGCCCAATTGGGCGCCTGACTTTTTGCATAAATAATTCTCTATAATGCGGTACAATCCAAAACGGTGTCTCTACTTAACACCCACCCCGGCAGACTGCACGTCTGCTGAAATACACATTGAGGACAACGATTGATGAATAAGATCAACGCAGTGATTTTTGATTACGGCGGCGTTCTGATCGATTGGAACCCGTACTACCTGTACCGCAAATTGCTGGTCAACGATACTGAGATCGCCCGCTTCTTGCAGGAGATCGATTTTAAGACCTGGAACTACGAATTTGATAAGGGCTATCCCTTTGAACAAGGCATCGCTGAGATGATGATCAAATATCCCCAGCACAGCGAGCTCATCCAGATTTATGGGGAACGCTGGCTGGAAACCCTTGGCGTCACCTTTGATGAGACCATTCAACTGGTTCAGGAGGTCAAAGCCAGAGGGTACCGTGTCCTGGGGCTGAGCAACTGGTCCGCTGAGAAGTTCAAGATCGTGCGGCCGAAATATGAGTTCTTTAACCTCTTTGAAGACATGGTCATCTCCGGTGAGGTCAAGACCGTCAAGCCGGAAGCCCGCATTTACCAAATTTTGCTGGAGCGCAACCACCTCAACGCCGAAGAATGCCTGTACATTGATGATTCAGAAGACAACATCCGCGGTGGCCGTCAGGTGGGACTGAACACCATACAGTACCAGTCATCCCGACTGCTGCGCGATGCCCTGCAGGCTTACGGAATACTATAGAATTCCCAAACTGTGAACCCAACCGGATGAGAAAACCTCCTCATCCGGTTTTTTTATGCCCGGGTCACACTGCAAACCATGACCTGAGGTACATCCCTTTTGAGGCGTGACCGGGTATTATCTACCCAGGTAAAATGCACATAAACTCCCCCAGAATGGACCTGTTTTGATCAAATTCCGCGACCCCGTCAGCACCTGGATTCACCTTGTTTCTGCCTCTTTGGCAGTTGTAGGTTTGCTTGTCTTATTGGTATTGGGCAGAAATGACCTTCTTCTAGAGCTGGCCCTGCTGCTCTACGGCCTGACCCTCATTTTGATGTTCTCTTCCAGCACCATTTACCATGCCGCTCTGACCACGCCTGAAAAGCTGTTGCGCCTGCGCAAATTGGACCATTCGTCCATCTATCTGCTCATCGCCGGCAGTTACACCCCACTGTGCATCCACTACTTCACCGGGTTCTGGCGCTGGGGATTTTTGGGCATCATCTGGGCGTTTGGCCTGGCGGGCATTCTCATCAAACTGTTCGTCATTGACGCACCGCGTTGGGTGACGGCCGGCATTTACCTGGTGATGGGCTGGCTCTCCATTTTTGCCATCAAAGAGATGATCCAGACCATGCCCGTGGCAGCACTGGTATGGCTGCTGGCAGGTGGGCTGTTTTATACCGTCGGCGCCATCATCTACATCACCAAGAAGTTGGATTTCAAGCCGGGCGTGTTTGGCTTCCACGAGGTCTGGCACATTTTCGTGAGCCTGGGGGCTCTTTGCCACTTTATTTTGATTGCCGTCTTTATTGCCTGAAAAGCTTAATTAACCTAAAAAATGAGGACTCGGTAATACGAGTCCTCATTTATATTATTTTGCAGCGGGTTGTTGTTGGGTGATGCAATGAACGTTGCCACCCCCGAGCAGGATCTCGCGGGCAGGAACACCCACCACTTTGCGTTCTGGCAGCAATTTCTGTAACTGCTCCAACGCCTGCTGGTCGTGACGGTCTCCAAAGGTGGGGATAACCGCACCGCCATTGCACAGGTAGAAATTAATATAAGAAGCGGCCATTCGGTCGCCTTCCTCACGGGGCAGTGTACCTTCAATAGCATCCACGCCTTCGCTCTCCTCTTTGGTGATGAGGATGGGGTCCGGTTGATGGACCTTATGGATCTCCAACTTACGTCCTTTGGCATCTGTGACCCCTTGCAGGATCTCATAGTTTTCCTGTGAGATCTCGTATTGCGGGTCAGATTTATCGTCTGTCCAGGTAAGAGCCACCACGCCGGGGCGGATGAAACAGCAGATGTTATCTACATGGCCGTTGGTCTCATCGTTATATACGCCGCGGTTCAGCCAGACAAACTTATTGATGTTCAAATACTCGCTTAGAAGCGCTTCGATCTCTTCCTGCGTTTTATCAGGGTTACGGTTTTCATTCAGCAAGCACTCGCGGGTGGTCATGAGCGTGCCTTCGCCATCCACATGGATGGAGCCGCCTTCCAACACCAACGGCGCTTTGTAGCGGTCAACCCGCTCAATATCGGCCACTTTGCGGGCTACCAGGTCATCCAGGTCCCAGGGGAAGTACAGACCGCCCAGCAATCCACCCCAGGCATTGAAATCCCAATCCACGGCGCGAACCTGCTTGCCATCGATCACAAAGGTGGGGCCGCAATCACGCATCCAGGAGTCGTTGTTGGCCATTTCCACCACGCGGATGTTGCCAGGCAACATGTTGCGGGCATTGGTAAACTGACCCTGTGAAACGCACATGGTCACCGGCTCAAATTGGCTGATGGTGGTTGCCACGGCAGTAAAGGCTTTTTGTGCCGGTTTGGCTCCCTGACGCCAGTTATCTGGTCGTTCCGGCCAGATCATCCAGGTGCCGTCGTGCTTTTCAAACTCGCCCGGCATGCGGAAACCATCTGCACGGGGAGTGCTCTCAATAAGAAATGACATGTCTTGCCTTCTTTCTGATGCCTCACCCGGCCAGTACGACCGGGCGAGGTGAATTGATTTGGTTATGCTTTCTTCTTGCTGGCAAAGTACATTAAGACTTCACCCACGATGATGGTCAACACCACACCGATCAATACCGGGCCGGCGAAGGACCAATCAATGGGCTGGCCGGGAACATAAACGAAGAACACAATGGCCTGAACAATGAAGAGTTCGCAAATAACAGCGAAGATGGTTGCAACCACTTTGCCGCCAGGCACTCTGTAGGGACGTTCGGCAGACGCATCGATCTTGCGCAACTTGAGGAAGGCCGGGAAGAGCGCCAGATACGGCAGCAAGAAGACCATAGAACTGAAGGCAAAGAGAGTCCAGAACAGGTCTTCAGCAGAGCCCGCCATAAAGCCGTAGAGCACCATGACCAGAGTGGAAACAATTCCGGTGATGAGGAAAGCGCCGGTAGGGGTCTTATAAACGGGGTGCTCTGTACCAAAAACGGCAGGCAACTCGTTCTCTTTGGCGGCTTCAGCAGCGGTACGATTGGCGCCCATGGTCCAGGTGACCATGTTGGCAAGGAAGGAGAATAAAGCGGCGACGCCCAGAATGATGACCACCACATTGCCCACGCCAGATTCACCCAGTAGCACTTTGAGGGTGTCGATGATGCCGGAGACCAGACCAATCTGTTCCAGCGGCAAGGCCATGAGAATGCCCACAGTGCCTAACAGGTAGAAGACGGCGATGAGAGCGCCAGAAATGATAATCGCCCGCGGAATATCTTTGCCAGGATTCTTCATCTCTCCAGAAGCACCAGACATCAGCTCAAAGCCCATAAAGTTGTACACGATCACTGGCAGGAAGGCCAAACCGGCGTTCCATTCTGGCAAAATGCTCTTGAAGGAAAGGTCATTGGCAATGCCGTGTTTACTGGCAAAGATGAAAGCGCCGACGCCAATAACGATCATGATGACGGCTTTGATGATGGCGCCAATATTGGGAACCCACTTGCCAATTTCCAGGGTGCGGGTGCCTATCCAAACGGTGACCCAGGTCATGAGAATGCCAATGGCGATCTGCCACCATAAGCTCATCTCAGGGAAGAACAACTGGGCAAACATACCGGCGAAGAGGATATAGACTGAGGGCATCCAGAGGGCTACGTTGATCCAGTACAGCCAGGTAGTACGGGCAGCCCATTTTTCGCCAAATGCTTTTTTGATCCAAACATACAGACCACCCTGTTCTGGATAGGTGGTGCCCAGTTCAGCGGTGATCAGGCCGTAGGGAATGAAAAAGAGAACCAGAGTGATGAGCCACCAGGAGATAGAAGAGGGGCCAATCGCTGCGGAAGGCGCAAGGGTATCCATGACCAGAATGGCACATACAGTGAAGAGTGTCATATCCAGACCATGTAACACCTTTTTAAAACCAGCAGGTTTACTTTGTGTTGCAGGTGCAGAAGCTGTCATCATTTGCCTCCATTAGAAAGTAGTTTCGTCCGAGGACGATGGATATACTAAAAATGGCTCTCCACAAAATCCTGGATCTGCCCGGCATGTACTGCTTTGAGCTCTGGGCTGGGACGTTTGAGGCGAGGATAGACCAACCAGACCAGCAAGCCTTTTTCAGTGTGCAAGCGGTTCTCAGCCTGATCAAAGATAATGGAATGCTCGCTGTCCATTACCTCATCTGTGGCTTCAACACCGCGAGAGGCGGGCAGGCAGTGCATAAATTTAACATGTGCGGGTGCTTTTTTGATCAGGTCCATGGTCACCTGGTAACGCGGCATAAACGCTTCGCGGCGTTCCGGGATCTCGGCTTCCTGGCCGACCCACCACCACAGATCGGTGTAGATGAAATCAGCATCTTTGACCGCGTCAATGGGGTCTTCAGTAACGCGCACACTGCCGCCGGAAACCTTGCAGTTCTCACGGGCAATATTCAGCCAGGCTTCGGGAGCCTGATATTTCTTGGGGGCGGCGTGGGTGAAGTGCATGCCCAAACGCGTGCAGATGAACATAAGGGAGCTGAGTACGTTGGTGGCATCACCCACAAAGGTGACGTTGAAATCTTCCAATTTTTTGCCGGCGGGGGCATGTTCGATCATGGTCAACACATCGCAGACCACCTGGGTGGGATGGTTGAAATCGGTGAGTCCGTTGATGACAGGTACGGTGGCGTATTTGGCCAGAGAAGTGATGGTCTCATGTTTGAGGGTACGAGCCATGATCACATCAACATAGCGAGAGATTACCTGTGCAGTATCGCCCAGACTTTCACGCACACCCAGATGGATTTCTCCCGGCTTCAAATAGAGGGCGTGGCCGCCCAGTTCCGTCATGGCCACCTCAAAAGAGATACGGGTGCGGGTGGAGGGTTCTTCAAAGAGCATGGCCAGGCTGGCGCCTTCCAGCAACTTGGGGGTGGCACCCTGCTTGGCTGCCCGCTTGATCATGCGGATCAATTTGATCAGGTCGAGCAATTCTTCTTTGCTAAGATCTTGCGTGTCGATAAAGTGTTTTAGTTCCATCTTTGGCTCCTTTATATAGATCAGCTTTTAAGAAATAAAAATCCGGTAGTTAACCGGATTAAATACTTTAAATATCACCATCATTCTCTTCAACGCCAAAGTCATCATCTCTGGGCATCCATTCATCAATATTGCGGATGATGCGCGGTACCAGCGAATACCCCCTGATGGTCACCCCATCAATAGTGGGCAGTTTCTTGCGTAAAAATTCGTGCATATCGTTGTTATTCTGAAAACGGCACTCAATAGACAGATCTTTGGTACCTTGACCCAGAGCGATGTAGGAGACTTCACTCGTTTTGAGAAAGGTATCAATCACAGCTTCTTCGCAGTCAGGGTCCACTTCCAAGAAGATATCCACGGCCGTTTTGTAGCCAAAGGCATCGGGGTCAATGATGGCCGTCAGCCGAATAGCTCCAAGCCGCACCAGACGGTCAATTCGTTTGCGGATGGTGCGCTCGTTGGCATTTAATTCACGTGCAATCTCAGAGGCCGATGTACGGGCATCTTTATGCAGAGCAAGTATGATCTTGTGGTCGATCTGGTCAAATTGAGATTTCATTTCTATGTTCCGATTCGGAATTTAATTGTTCCGTTACGGAATTAATATAGCACGTTTTCGGACTGATTTCAAGTAGGTATTCTTAAAATATGTTCTGACCTTGCAATATAAAAAGAGGCAGCGCGAATGCACTGCCTCTTGATAACGAAATCGCTTTGAAACTTGATCAGGCTGTGACCGGTTCCTTTTTAAACAAAACCGGCATAAAAGGCAGCACCAGGAACATCAGCGCCGCGAAGATGACAAAGGTGATGGGGTAGCCCAGGATTTTGGCCAGGCCGCCGCTCAGTGCCAGACCAATGCCCTGCCCGATGTTGGTAACAGACATCATAATGGCATACATAGAAGCCGCAATGGCCGGTTTGGTGTACTTCATTGCCAGGGCAAAGTAGACCGCCTGCGAGATGCCATATGCCACGCCAAAGATCGCCGAAGCAATGTATGCCCCTGTGATGCCCGGTACGTAGGCAATGAGCACCAGCGCGGGGGCAACGGTGAGCACAGAAACCCACAAAGACGTCCTATCGCCCAGCGCATCCATGATCTTGCCGCCCACTATGGCGCCAAGGGTCACGCCTACACCCCATACGGTGGTCAGCAACCCGGCGGTGCTGAGCGTAACGGAGAGACGGTCTGAGAAGGAGGGGTTGATGATCTGGTTGGCGCCCACGATGACCAGGAAAATGATGAGCCCTACCACCGCGGCGATGATGATCTGCAAATTCTTAAAGGCGCCAAACGCCTCCCAGTTAAAGCGCTCTTCGTTGGAGCGGTCGGTCTCTTTAACAAAGAACAACAGCGCGAATGGCAGCAAAGTCAGCACTGCCAAAAAGTAAAAGACCAGCGGCCAGCTCAGTTTTTCGGCGATAAAGCCGGCCACAGAAGCCGCCACGATCACGCCCACCGCACGGCCGCCCACCATGAAGCCTTGCAGGGTGCCCTTTTCACTAAGCGGGGTGATGTCCAGCGCCAGGCCATCAGTGCAGGTGTCGTAAAAGGCCATGCCCAATTGCAACAGGAAGGCCAGCGCCACAAAGCCCCAGAAATTTTGCCCCGGGTTAATGTTGGCCACGATCAAAAGACAAACAAACTGCACCAGCAAGCCGATGACAATGTAGGGTTTGCGGTACCCTAGTCCAAAGAAGTTATATCGGTCGCTCAACATGCCGAAAAAGATCTTGATCACAAACGGGATCAAGGCAATGGCAGAAAACACGCCTACTTTGGCAATATCAATGTTATTGCCCAACAGGTACAGTGCATTGAGCGAAGCAAAATAGCCCAGGATGGTGCCCTGTGTGAAGTACAGCAAAGCAAACAGGGTAAAACGAATGGTCTTACTTTGATTTTTCATAGAACTTCCTGCTAATTGGGGTTTGATTAATTATTCCATTATACAGGAGTCCTCAGATTATCCAATCAAATTATTCATGTAATTAACCCATCGTTTTGGTGGTCACCAGCCGCCCTGCCAGAAAATCCTGCTGGGCAATGTTGCTCTGAGTACTGTTCCAACGGCTGGCCACAAAGCGGACCTTCAACCCGACAGGCACCAGCGATCCCAAAAAGTTGACCAGTTTGTTGGCCCAACCCGGAATGCAAACTGCTCTGCCTTTCAGGGCAGCTTTGATGGCCGACCTGGCAACGATCTGCGGATCCAGCGTGGTGGCCCAGCCCCAGAAACCCTGCACAAAGATGGCTCTCATGCACTCCGGCGTGGTGGGCATCCCGCCCGGCGCCAGCGCGGTGACGGTGCCGAAGTTGCGGATCTCTTCGCGGAAGGCAAGGGAGAAATCGAGCAGAAAGCGTTTGGTGGCGGCATAAGTGGCTTTGAACGGCATGGGGTAAAAGGCAGCCATGCTGCAAGTATTAATGAGGCGGAACTTCTGGTTCTCGTCACGCATCTGCAATATTTCATGGGTCATATCCATATTAGCTACAAGGTTCACGTTCAACACAGTCAAGATCTGGCTGCGGCTGCGGCCGAGATACTCCCCTTCAAAGTCCAAGCCGGCCACATTGATGAGCGACCAGAATTTGCGTCCGTCTGCTCTGAGTTGGGCGAACAACTCAGTTCTGGCAGTTTCTGAATACAGGTCACAGGGGTAGTAATTCACCTCCACCCCATAACGCTCAGCGATCCGTTTGGCAAACTCTTGTCCTTCTGGTTTAAGATCGGTCAAGACCAGGTCAAAGCCTCTTGAGGCACATTCTGCTGTAAAAGCACTTCCCAACCCACCGGTAGCCCCGGTAATCATGACATAGTTTTTCATTGAGTTCTCCTATCAATTGTTTCAACCATGTGGTTAAGTGTAATCAAGTTTCAATATTTGTCAACCATTTGTTTTAATCAACTGATTGAATCATCTTGACAAATCAGTCATTTGAAATAGAATCAAACTCAGAAAGGTGGTTTTATGGAACACGAATACGACTTTAGCAACAAATCCGTTGTCATTACCGGGGCCTCAGCCGGCATCGGCTACCGTACCGCATTAGAATTCTGCCGCCGAGGCGCCTTCGTCATCGGTGTTGGCCGCAGTCAAGGCAAATGTACCCTGGCAAAAGAACGGATCTTGCAAGAAGTCCCGCAGGCAAAGATCGAATTTTTGCTGGCAGACCTATCCTCGCAAAAAGAAGTGCGCTTACTGGCGGGAGATATTCAGGCGCTGCTCTCTGCGCATAAATTTACCGCTTTGGATGTGTTGGTCAATAATGCCGGTACCTTTATGGATAAACTGACCCTGACCGATGAAGGGATCGAAAAGACCATTGCCACCAACCACATAGCGCCCTTCCTGCTCACCTCTCTGCTCCTGCCGGTGTTGCAGCGCAGCAAAGATGGGCGTGTGCTCACCGTCAGCTCAGGGTCGCATTACAACACCTTCATCCGGCCAGAGAATATCCGCAAACCGTTGGTCTTCATCAGCCTGTGGCAATACAAACTCTCCAAATTGTGCAATGTGCTCTTCAGTCTGGAATTCAATAAACGCTATGCGTCTGGCAGCGTCCAGGCTTTTGCTGTTGACCCCGGCCTGGTAAACACAGATATCGGGCTAAAAGGAACCGGCAGTCTCTCGCAGGCCATCTGGCGCTGGCGCCAAAAATCAGCGGTAGATGCCATTCAACCCGCCACCACCCTGCTTTACCTGGCTGGTGAGCCCGGTTTGAACGCATCTGCGGCCGTTTACTGGTATGATTGCAAAGAAATGCGTCCCAGCCCGGCAGCCTTAAATGCCGATCTTGCCCAACGTCTTTGGCAGGAATCTGAGCTGCTGTGCGGATTGAATTGATCCAGGAGAACCAATGGCAGAAGTAACCGATTCGATGGAAGAGAAGATCATCAACGCCACCATTGCCTGCATTGAGCAATTTGGCGTGGAAGCCACCACCAACCGCAAGATCGCTGAAATCGCCGGTATTAACAGTGCCGCCGTTAATTACTATTTCCGCAGCAAAGAGATCTTGCTGCAGCGGGTGATGGAACGTACCCTGGATAACGCCTTTGATTGGAAAGATTTTGAGCAACTGTCCGGCGATACCCCTCAGGAACGCTGCGAAGCGATATTTTTAGATATCCTCTCCGGCGGCGTCAACTTCCCTGGCATCACAAGGGCGCATTTTCACAACCTGCTCAGCCTGGGCGATTACGATTCTCAGGTGGTAGCCAGGATCAACAAATTTGTTGAATCATTGGTCCAGGATCTGGTCAGCCATGGATATGACGGTAACCGTGCCGATCTTGAAATGAGTTGTATGCAGTTGAGTTACGCCATTTTCATGGCGGTTCTGACCCCCAGGATCTTTACCCAACTAGATCTTGAGGATGCCGGGAACCAAAAGGCCTTCGTTCACAGTCTGGTTCACAAAATTTTGTAGACAGAATGAAACCTTTTGCTAATTAGTGACGTAGAGATTATAGGTTAAAATCAAATCTACGGATTTAGTTGAAAGGGACTTTCATGACTGACTTGTCTACAATTTCTAAAGAAAACAACACCTCTCGAAACGAGTTGATCAATTTTGTAAATGGTCTTTCCCAGACTCAGCTTTATCAAGAAATGCCCGCCGGCTGGAACGTGCTGGCCGTTCTGGCGCATCTGGCGTTTTGGGACCAGAGAGCAATCACCCTGTTGAACAAATGGCAAAAAGAGGGGATCAGTGCCTCTCTCAATGACACTGATGTAATCAACGAGACCACCCGTCCTTTCTTCCGGGTGCTTGACCCTGAACGCAGTAAGCAACTTGTACTGGCCACCGCACAGGAAATTGACCAGATGATCGAATCAATGCCGGTCGCCTTTTATAATGATGTGATGGTAAAAGGCACCACTGTACACTTGAACCGCGCTGAACATCGCCGCATGCATATAGAAGAGATCAAGCAAGCGCTTGCCCTCTAACCCACAATACAAGTCTTTTTGTATTGCCTTTCTTACGCTCAACGGTATTTAAATCCTATGGAAAAACAACCAAACAAAGAACCTCTCACCGAGGAACAAAAGAATAAGCGAAATCAGTCGATCTCGATCCTGGTGTTTTCTGTGCTCATTATGGCATTGGCTGCGGTCGTAATTACTTCTGATTTGAATAAGATCAAAGATTTTATCAGCCAGGCTGGCGCCTGGGGGATTGTGCTTTCAATATTGCTCTACGCTGTGCTGGGCATCACGCTCATTCCCTCTGAACCGATCACGCTTTTTATCGGCGCACTATTTGGCCCTGTACTGGCCACCCTTATCTCATGGGTGGGCAACACCATTGCGGCCTTCATTGAGTATTACATCGGCAGCCATATTGGTTCTGCCACCAATTTTGAGGAAAAGAAAGAAAAGCTTCCCTTTGGACTGGGAAAAATGAAGGTGGATCATCCATTGTTTTTGATCGGTGGCCGCATGATCCCGGGTTATGGCCCTAAAGTAGTGAGCATGATGGCCGGCATCTACCGGGTCCCCCTGCTGCGCTATTTGTGGACCACCGCAGTGCCCATTTTCTTTGGTTCTGTGATCTTCGCCTTTGGCGGAGCCGGTATCGGCGCGCTTACGCACGTCAAATGACAAAGGTCATAAAATACCGTGATTCTTCACGGTATTTTTTTATGTTGACGAGGCGAGAAAAAATCCATATACTTGGTTTAAGGTTCGGCTGTAACTAATTTATTGGTTTTGGGTTCTAATTAGTACCAATCTGCAAACAAGAATCAAAGGTGTGGGATTAAGCTAAATGGTCACAAGGCTGTTACCGCACGAGATCGTCTACATTATTACAATTGTTCTTTCAGCAGCTGTTTTATTATTAGCCTGGCCGCGACGGAAGACATTTGGGGGAATTTATATCATTCTCCATTTAATCGCTCTGATTATCTGGGTTTTCGGTATTCTAATGGAAGCCGCCACTATTGATAGGGAAACAAAGATATTTTGGTCGCAAATCTCTTATATCGGAGTTGTCACTGTTGCACCATTTTTTCTTTGCTTTATTCTGACATACACTAACCAGAAAAGTTTACGACCCTCTTTTATAGCTTCTCTCTTCATAATTCCATTTATAGTGCTCATTGCTGCTTTCACAAACTCCTGGCATCATTTGCTTTGGCCAGGATTCTCATGGGGTTCCTCAGAATACAATATCCTGATCTATAAACACGGATTTATCTTTTACCTTAATGTTACATACATTTTTGTTTTGATCTTTTTTGGAATCGCACAACTTTTTAGAAAAGTATTAACCAGTAATCCCCCATTCCGATCTCAATTGTGGGCGATCATGATCGGCTCCTTTTTTCCAATTTTGAGCGGCTTTTTCTACATCATCAGAGTAGATCCTGTGCCAGGGATGGATATTTCACCGTTCGGGTTCCTGTTCACTAATCTTTTTCTGACCCTTGGTTTCTCCCGTTTTCAGCTACTGGATTTGGTACCTGTTGCACACGACCTTTTAATCGAGCGCGTTCAAGCCAGTATTATTGTCGTTGACTGGCAAGAACGCATTGTTGACATCAATGATCAAGCAAAGATGCTTTTTGAAGTAGGTCCTGAAAACATTCTTGGGAAACAAATGAGTACTTTGCTCCCCTGGAAGCTCGATCTACCGTCTCTCAGTCAAACACAACTGATCAGTGAATTCAAAGTACCTAAAGATGAAAACTCTTATGTAGATCTGCAGGTCTCCAGTCTCAACCCGAAGAAGAGCTTGCCCCCCGGATACCTGTTAATTCTCCGTGACATCACAGCCAGAAAGATCGCAGAACTGCGGCTGCAAAAAGCGAATAACGAGTTGGTGCAGCAGATCCAAGAGATCAACCGGCTGCAAAAACTACTTAAAAACCAGGCCACCCATGACTCTTTGACCGGCCTGTTCAACCGACACTTGATGGACGAGATCCTGGAAAGTATGGTAGCCCAGGCAGACCGCAATCGGGCACCCCTGTCCATCGTCGTGTTGGATATTGATCATTTCAAAGACATCAATGATTCGTTTGGTCACCAGATGGGGGATAAATTTTTGACGGAATATGGTGAGTGTATCCAGTCCGCCATCCGAAAAGGTGATTTTGCCTGCCGGCTGGGCGGAGATGAATTTTTGATCGCCTTTCCCCATATGGAAACCGACCAGGCATTAAAACGAGCCAATGATCTTCGTTTAATTCTGCACGAGATCGTGATCGCTCAAGATCAGGTTCAAGTACGTACCACTGCCTCTCTGGGTGTCGCCACGTATCCTCACCACGGCGATGCGATTGCCCAGATCATCAATGCAGCAGACCAGGCTATGTATTCAGCCAAAGAAAAAGGCCGCAACCTTGCGGAAAAAGCGGCCTGATCCAATTTTTAATTCCAATTATTTCTATCCAAACTGTACACAGCGCATGGAAAGTGATCCGTAAGAGGTGACTTCGCAGAAATAACGCAGGTCATCCTGTTGGGTTTGCTGAGAGAGTATATACAGCAGCGGCAGGTAATGCTCACCGCTGTTGATGGAATAAGCTGCGGCCTGACCCTGGTCCTGGAAATGGATCATGGGGTCGTGGTTGCCGGTATCAATCCAATTTTTGACCTTACTATCAAACTCTACATTCCAATCGAAGGGATTATTGTCAAAGCGCATCATGCGTAAATTATGCACAATATTGCCGCTTCCAAAAACCAGGATGCCTTCATCACGAAGTGGTAAAAGCTGCTTGCCAAGATCATAATGGAATTGTCCGTCGCGAGTCTGTGCCAGACTGAGCTGCACCACGGGCACATCCGCTTTGGGGAACAGGCGCGCCAACACCGACCAGGTACCGTGGTCAAGTCCCCAGTCCATGGAAGGACCCGATTTTTTATCGTGCAGCAATTGCAATACCCGCTCGGCCAGGTCTGGGGAACCCGGGGCCGGATAGATCATTTCATTCAACTCTTGTGGAAAACCATAAAAATCATGGATGGTTTCTGGTTGTTTCATGGCCGTAACTTGCGGAGTGGGTGTTTCCCAATGGGCCGAGATGCTCACGATTCCCTTGGGGCGCGGTAATTGTTTACCGATCTCGCGCCAGGCCTGGCTAAATTCGTTTTCTTCAATGGCGTTCATGGGGCTGCCGTGTCCGATGAACAATGCTGGCATTCTTGAAGTGCTCATTGCGTCCTCTTCTGATAATTCTCACAATAATTATCTAAATAATTGTAATTCAATAGGTCGTATTTTCAAGGGCAGACTATTTACCGGCCAGGCTCTGATGCAGGGAATTTGTTATACTATTACAGCAATAACCCTTACTCGGATATATACATGGAAAAGACTTCCTCTCAAAACTCCTCTTCACTCACCCTTGCCTGGGTGCTTACCTTGCTGACAACCATTTTGCCTGAGGTTCTGTTGAAGGAAGTATTGAAAATGCCAGTGCCAGACTGGCTGCTTTGGTTCAAGATCGCAAGCCTGGTGATCGTTCTCTCCCTCGGTTTTTGGGTCAGCACTCTTCGGCCTTTGCAAAAATACAGCCTGGTGCTGGCTGCGCTTTTACTGCTGGAGTACGGGTCTGCTCTGCTCTGCAATACCCTCTGGTGGAAGATGCTTTTTCCGGGCAGCGGTTTCATCGCCAGCATGGCCAGCCAGCAGATCTTACGCGTTCTTTCCGCCCTCCTCATGGTCGGTCTGCTTTTCCTCCTGTTTAAGAAATTCTCCGCCTTCTTTGTGGTTAAGGGCGACACTAAAGCCACTGCCGCCCCCATCCCGCTGATCATGACGCGCTCCACCACCTGGGCAAAACTGGGGTGGATCCTGATTTTGTGCATCAGCGGCGGAACAGGGGTATTCCTGCTTATCGGCGCCGGCTCCAACCTGCCTCATTTGCAAAAAGTGCTGCATTTTGTCCCCTTCATTCTTCTCTTTGCTTTAATGAATTCATTTGCAGAAGAAGTCAGTTACCGCGCCAACGTCCTTGCCACGCTGGCCCCTGAATTTGGCAGAGAAGATGCCTTGCTCATGAGCGCCGCCCTGTTTGGCATGCAGCACTATTATGGGGTTCCTTACGGCGTAGTTGGGGTCATTATGGCAGGAATTTTGGGCTGGTTGCTGGGAAAAAGCATGTTGGAAACAAAAGGCATTGCCTGGGCCTGGGGCATCCATTTTTGCCAGGATGTGCTCATTTTTACCTTTATGGCCGTTGGTTCAATTGTGGCAGGTGGATAAAATGAAAATATTGCGGATCAATATTGGTCTTTTAGGAATATGTCTGGTTTGTTTGATACTGCTTACGGCTTGCTCCATTGAATCCGCACCTATCCCGGCGGTGTTCAAAGCCACCCAACAGGCGCAGCAGCCGGCAGGCAAACTGATCTACCTCTCTGAACACGCATTGCACGAATACGATCTGGCGACAAAGACCAGCACCGAGCTGAAGGCCGCCAGTTACTACCTGCAGCATTCCTCCACAGGGTTCTATCTTTCCCTCACCCCCGATGAACGCGTACTCCTTTTTGATGGATATGACCCCCTTATTGGTTGCACCACATTCCGACCCATCTTCTCCTGCACGGAGACTGGCCCGAACGGCTTTTTTACCTATGATATGACCAACGACTGGGTCAATCTCATCCGGCCGTACACGCTCTCCAACATCAGCCTCTCGCCAGATGGTTCCAAACTGGCGTTCACCGTGCAGGAATACGACACCACCGATTACCAGGTTCACCTCAAGCTCTCCTCCATAGAAGGCGGCGTACCCGATGCTCTTTCCGCCAGTCATGTGGTAGACAGCTTTCCAAGGTGGTCCCCAGATGGCAATTGGATCGCCTTTTACCGCGCTCCCTCCCCCGACCCTGATGCTGAACCCTGCACTCCCCAGCCCGGGTTGTTTGACACCTGTTCAGATCCCTATCCAAGTCTGTATCTGATCCACCCTGATCATTCCGGTCTCACCCAGGTGTTGACGGACATCCGCCTTTTTTATGCGCCTTACAACCAGTCGTCCTGGTCTTATGACAGCCAGACCCTGGCGGTGATTGCGGGTACGCCGGAGCCCAGAGTAACTTTTATCAATGTTGCGGATGGAAAGACTACAACATTGGAAGATATTGCTCCCTCCTCAGTGCCGGTTTGGTCCCCCACGGCACGCATGGCAGTGTTCTCTACCGGTGGCATCGATGAACTGGAGAGCTACCTGGTCCTCTATGAAGAGGTTACTGCTTCCTGGCGCATCATTGCCCATGGCGGAACCCCTGTATGGTCGCCGGATGGCAAATGGATCGCCTATCTGGATAAAGAAGCCGGCCAGCCCAACCACCTGAAAGTGGTCAGTCTGGACGGCGAGATCATTCAAGATCTGGACATCAGCAACGTCAGCGCCATGCCCCTTTGGGCCAAATAAGCTATCCTGCTATCGCGTCCTTGCGTCGTACGTTCAAGACAACCATCTTGGTGGAATGGTTGAAGGGCGCCGGGTCAGCCGGAGCAACACCAGACAGGGTGGAAGGATAACCGGTAATATCCTGCGGTACCGGGAGGATCTCTTCCACAGATAGATAATCATCCTGACAAAGTACTTCCAAACTCTTCATAAATTCAATCCCGGACAAGAAAAGCGCATTATTAAGCACTACCAATTGGCCGCCGTGTTTGATGAGCGGACGCACTTTATTGATCAGCCGTTCGCTTTCTGCGGCCATATCCACTTTGCCTTTTTCTGTCACAGAAAAGAAGGGCGGATCAATGATTGCAATATCAAAGCGGATCTGCTCTTTTTTCAAGCGAGCCATTTCGCTGTAGAAGTCCGTTGCCCGTAACTTCATCTTACCCAGATCTAGCCGGTTGAGCATGGCAGAGCGGCGCGCCAATTCCATAAAATGGGCGTTGCGATCGTTCTGAAGTACTCTACTGGCGCCCCCCGCCAAAGCTGCCACCCCCAGACTGCCGGTATAGGCAAAGGTATTCAGTACCTCTTTGCCCTGAGAGTGGTCCAATAGCCATTTACGCAGCAAACGAGTATCCAGATAAAAACTGGCATCCTGGTTCATCTGCAAATCCAGCGCGTACTTCACCCCGTGTTCTAGTATTGAAGATTCACAGCTTTCCCCAAAGGTGATCTGACCGCGGCGCAACTCCTCTTGCTGAGACAGGCGTTGTTTCTGAAGCACACAATTCAGCCAGGGAAGATGCTGCAGAATTACAGCCTGTGCTTCTGCAAGCAAAGTCTGTCCCTCGCCTGGGTCATCGCTATAAGTGGAGAGCACTAGAGTGCGGCCATAAACATCTGCCACCAGGTTTGGCTCCCCTTCATAGAAGCCGGCAAAGAGCCGGAAAGCCCCAACAGGGTCTGCGGTAAGAAGATCATTTCGTGCTGAAATGGCATTTTCCAAGAGTGGTGTCAACATGCTTTCATTTTACCCTGCTCTTCAAAAGCGGGGTCCAAAAATTGAAAGCAGGATATGGAATATTTTTTACATTTCTAACTTCTTGATATAAAATGATTTTAAGCATCCGAAGTAGTAGACAAATCTGCCTGATTTCCCCCGAAAGTTGCATGCTTTTGGGAATATTTAAGCTAAAGAGGCCCTAATGAACCCCACCCTATCTGTACTTGAGAACCGCCGTTCCGTGCGCAATTATTCTGCCAACCCCCTGGCCGAGGATGAAAAAGAAGCCATTGTGCATGCCGCCATGCGTGCCCCCACGGCTGGCAACTTAATGCTCTACACCATTTTGGAGATCGAAGATCAGACGATCAAAGATCAGTTGGCGGTTTCTTGTGATAACCAGCCGTTTATTGCCAAAGCCCCCTACTTGCTGCTTTTTGCCGCCGATTATCAGCGCCAGTACGACTATTACAAGTACTGCAACGTGGAAGCCCTATGCCAGGAGCGTGGCATCTCTCCACGCCCGCCTCAGGAAGGCGATATGTTCCTGGCCTGTTGTGATGCGCTCATCGCCGCGCAGAATGCGGTCATTGCAGCCGAAAGCATGGGAATTGGCTCTTGCTATATAGGCGATATTCTGGAAAAATACGAGTTTCACCGCGACCTGCTCAAACTGCCGCCTTATGTGCTGCCCATCACCCTGGTGTGCTTTGGCCGCCCGGCAGTTGAGAAAGCCGAAAAACGCCTGGTGCCGCGCTACGACCGCCGCTTTGTGGTCTACAAAGATACCTACCGCTCCCTGAGCGGCGCGGAGTTCAACGAGATGATGCGTCCTGCCGCCGAACACAATTTGCCAGATCTGCCCCTGGAAGATGCTGTGAAAACTCTGGGAGAACGCGTGTACTTCAGAAAATTTGTCTCTGATTTCTCCACTGAAATGACCCGCTCCTGCCGTGAGATATTGAAGAACTGGCAACAGTAGCTGGCCAGCACAAAGACCTGCTGGATGGATTGAATTAAAACTGGGCATGAAATTCATGCCCAGTTTGTTTAGCTCGTAGTTTTTACTTTTTAGGGGGGAACCGGTAGACCACGGCCAGACCGCCTTCGGCGGTTTCACGGTAGACGTGCGGCAGGTCTCGGCCTGTCATGGCCATGACCTTGACCACTTCATCAAACGAAACGCGGTGACTGCCATCAGAATACAGGGCGAAATCGGCACAATCAATGGCGCGGGTGGCCGCAAACGCATTACGTTCAATACAAGGGATCTGTACCAGTCCGTTGACCGGGTCGCAGGTCAACCCCAGGTGATGCTCCAACCCCATCTCGGCTGCATACTCGATCTGGCGGATGGAGCCACCCATCAACTGAGTGGCCGCAGCCGCTGCCATGGCACAGGCTGAGCCGATCTCACCCTGGCAGCCCACCTCAGCCCCGGAGATGGAGGCGTTGAATTTGATGAGATTGCCGATCAGCCCCGCTGTCGCTAATGCGTGTAGCAGTTCACGCTCAGGTGTTTCCACCGTATCCTCAATGTGTCGCAGCACTGCCGGCAGTACTCCCGCAGATCCGCAAGTCGGCGCTGTAACGATCTCTCCACCTACGGCGTTCTCTTCAGCAGTTGCCAGAGCATAGGCCGGCAAATAACCTTCCTTCTTTAATTGACCACCGCTCATCTGGATCTTGCGATACATCGTCCAGGCATGGCGCGAGACCCCTAACCCACCCGGCAGTACACCCTGGGTGTTCAATCCGCGCTCGATACCTGAATGCATCACACGCAGGATCTCATTCAAGTAATCCCAAATGGCTCGACCTTCATTTTCTTCAACATATTCCCAGAAAGTTTTGCCCTCCTGGGTACATTTGTGTAAAATGTCTTGCATGCTGCTCAATGCATAGACCTGCTTGCCGGCATGTGTTTCCCCTTCTGCCAGAATTGCCCCTCCCCCAATACTGTAACCCTGCCAGCGTTCCAATACTATGCCAGAATCATCCAATGCCTCAAAGATCATTCCATTTGGATGCATGGGCAGTTCTTCGCCGGGGTTCCAGGTAAACTCCACAGCGACCGGGTTGAGCGCCTCGCGAACGGCCAGATCAGTTAAATGCCCCTTGCCGGTAGCCGCCAGGCTGCCAAAAAGCGTAACATGATAATGATGTGCATTCAACGTTCGAGCGCGGAATTGGCTGGCTGCCAGCCCCGGCCCCATGGTGTGGCTGCTGGAGGGGCCATGCCCGATACGAAAGAGACTACGAATTGATTCCATTTGCTTTACCTTCCAGCGCAATTATAGCCAATTAAACAAAGAATGGGCGCGGTAATCTCTGCGCCCATCTTAATGTGGAAAATGATCGGTCAATGGTTCGGCATCTGATTCAACATTAGCCAGTACATGCCCAAAGCTCGCATTGCATCAATGAACTTTTCAAAGTCCACCGGTTTGACGATATAACTATTCACCCCCAGCCGGTAACTTTCTACAATATCGCGTTCCTCTTTTGAAGAGGTGAGCACCACCACCGGGATCATCTTGGTACGCGCATCGTTTTTAACCCTTTGCAACACTTCTAATCCACTCACCTTGGGTAATTTAAGATCAAGCAAGATGACTTTGGGCGAATTGGAAAGCTCGCTATCCGGGTTTTGATCTGTGCCAAATAATAAAGAGAGCGCCTCTTCGCCATCTCGAGCGATCAGAATATTATTGGCCAAATGGTTCTTATTGAACGCATGCAATGTGAGTTCAAGGTCATTGGGGTTATCTTCCACGTAAAGAATTTCAACTGGATTGGTCATTTGACTCCTCCTTGCCAATCGTAAAGTAAAAAGTAGAGCCGGAACCCGGCGTTGAATCTGCCCACACCAGCCCACCGTGCTTATCTATTACTCGTTTGACGATCGCCAGTCCAACGCCTGTGCCTTCATACTCTTCCGCTTTGTGCAGCCGCTGGAATACAGAGAATAATTTGTCGTAATACCGCATGTCAAAACCGACACCGTTATCACTAACATAATAACACTCGGTCATTGGTCTGGTCGAGCCATCCGACATTCTTGGAATTGTTTTTTTACTGCCGATCTCAATAACGGCTTTGGCTCTGACCCGGGTGAACTTCACTGCATTGGAAATTAAATTATAGTACACCTGCGCTAACAATGCATCGTCCGCATGGCAATCAGAGAGCTTTTTGATAACAAATTCAACTTCTCGCCCCTGGACTTCCAGTTTCACTTTCTCTACAACACCCTGGACCAGTTTTACTATGTCTACATTATTGCGCTGAATGGTCTGGCGGCCCAACCGCGAAAAAGCCAGCAGGTCATCGATAAGCTGACTCATGTTATGAGTATTTCCACGGATCATCTCCAGGTAACGCAGCATTTCAGGCGGAATATCATTTTTGTATTCGTCGATCAACAATTTTGAAAAACCATCGATCGCCCGCAAGGGGGCACGCAGATCATGAGAAACTGAGTAAGAGAACGCTTCCAATTCCTGGTTTGCCGCCACCAACTCATTGGTGCGTTCGATGACCCGTTGTTCCAGCTCTTCGTTCAGTTTACGAACTTCTGCCTCGGCCTGTTTGAGTTCGGTAACATCCTGGAAGATGCCCCGCATACGCTCCACTTTCCCATCCACGACCAGCGGCAAGCCAATGGTGCGCACCAGTTTGTGTACACCGCTGGCGCTGACCAATTCCAATTCCAGATTGTAAGGCGTGCCTTTCTCAATAGCGGTAGCAATAGCCTTCTCGATCTGTGCCTTTGACTCAGGAGTATAGAAGGTAAGTCCCAAATCTTTATTGGTGGGGTCCAATGGGTCAAGGTCATGAATGATGGCGACTTCACTCGTCCAGGTTCCGGCGCCAGTAGCGACATCAAAGTCCCAGCCACCGATCTTACCGATCTCACCTACCAGATCCAGCAGCTTGTGATACGCCATGAACTCTTGTTCTGCCATTTTCTTTTGAGTGATATCCAGAACAAAGGCAATGGTCGTCCCAGCCTCTTTATCTATGATCGCAAAACCGATCAAGACCCAGATCACTTTGCCATCTTTGCGGATATATTCTTTTTCGTAGGTTTCCACTTCCCCGGTCTTCAACGCCTGTGCAATTGCTTTTTGTTCAAGTGGTAAGAACTCTGGCGGGGTCATCTTCTTCCAGTGGATATGACCTTCTTCCAGATCTTTACGGGTGTACCCGATAATGCGCAGCATCTCATCATTGGCAGAATACATTTGTCCATAAATATCTGCAAATTGAATGCCGATCAAGTTTGAATCAAAGAAAAGGCGCAGCTTTTGTTCAGATTCCCTCAGCAACCGCTCAGATTCAAATTTCTCGGTCACATCAATGGCCATCGCCATTAACGCCATGAATTTGCCATTTTCATCATGCAGGGAAGTATTATGCCATTCCACCTGGATACGCCGTCCATCTTTTGTAACATTTTCATGGATAACGATCTCTGATTCTCGTTTATCTTTAACCTTGCGGATGATCTCTTCAACCAGCTCTTTTTGATTGGATGGGATGATGGTGTCAAACTGGCTCTTACCCACCATTTCATCTTGTGAAAAGCCAAAGATCTTTTCTGCTTGCGGGTTCCAATCTAACACTTTCAGATTCTCATCCGTCAGAATAAAGCCAATGGGAATGCGCTCAAATTGTAATTTTAGGCGTTTGAGCAGTTGTAGGCGTTCTGCAGCCATTTTTTCATTCTCGGCTTCGATCTTCTTCAGGTCCGTTACATCTGCCACAATACCCAGAAAACCGCTTACTTCTCCGTGATAGTCGAGAATAAAGGAGGCGCTAAAAGAGACCTGAATGGTGGAGCCGTCTTTCTTGTGCCATTCTCGCTCAAGTTGAAGAGGTTTGCCCGCCTTCTGCAGGTTTTTGAAAAAGACCTGAAAACCTTCAGGGCTGCGCTGGAAGACCTCTAATAATGATTTTCCCATCACTTCAGATTCTGTCCATCCAAAGATCTTTTCAGCGGCTGGACTCCAAACGTTGATGTTGCCGACAAGATCAGTTGTTATGACTGCCAAAGGCGAAGCCTGAATAATGCTCTGAAGTGCGTTCAGGTTATCCTTTAATAAATTATCTGCTTTTCTTCGTTCGCTGATGTCCCTCACAATACTGAGAATATAATCGCGTCCTTCGTTCTTGTAATGACGGAGGCTGACCTCCACCGGGAATTCTTCGCCACTTTTTTTGCGATGAAAAGTTTCATAGCGAACACCGTCTTGCTCTTTCAGGTATTCAAAAATGGTTCGGAAATCTCGAATTTCCGGCTTTACCCGCAGCACATCTGTGTGCATTCCCAAGAGTTCAGCTTGAGAATATCCATACGCTTCAACCGTGCGCTCATTTACATCAACAATAATTCCCTTGTCGTCCACCACAACAATAATGTCATTGGCCAACTCGAAGAGCATTTCATAGCTCTGGCGGATCTTGGCAGTTGCACTCTCAGCTTTTACTAATTCAAGGTCATATAGTTCTTTTCCCTTACGCAGGAGGGAAGTGCCCCCAATAGTAAATAATGCGAGTACCAGCAAAATGGCGATCCCTAAGATCCACGCCTGGAAACGTACTTCTGCATAAGCTTCTGAAGTGTCCACTTTGGTGACCATGTACCAGGTTGAGTCAGGGACTTTTCTGCCCGCTGCAATGACAGGTACGCCACGGTAATCAACCCCAACAATAATTCCCTCTTCCCCTTTAATCACCAGTCCTGCTGGTAATTTTGGGGTATCAATGGGCATCACAAGAGTAAAAGCGGAATCGTTTTTGAACCGTAATGAATTTAAATAAACCAGATTTTGCCCTTCTTTGCGAAACAAAACCGTCTCACCGCTCTTCGACTGAATGGGCCAATCTCCGATCATCGGGTATAAAAACTGATATGGATCGATCCTTAGCACAATGACAGCGATCACGCTATTAGCCGCATCATGATCTATGACCGGCGCCACCACATCCATCCGGATCTCATCCGAATCATTCAATTTATAAAGATCAGAAAGTAAGACTTTTCCTGAGATCAACGCTTCCTGAACATTTGTTGGCGTTTGACTACCAATTGGGTCTGGACTGGTCAGATCATTAAAAAGCAGGTTGCCTTTCTGATCAAAGACCAAATAACTCCTGTAACTATAAACGGTTTCCAAAGCCTCGATCCAATTGTGCACATCAGTACGCGCCTGAACCGTAGGCAAAACCTCATACATTTTTAGACTTTGCACAAAAGGCTGATTGCTCTGTAAAACCAGACCATCCCCCAACCGTTCATTGCGCCAGTTGACAATCTGATCCAGTTTTCCATCTGCAATAGCGGTAAGTTCTGAGCCTTTGTCGTTTTGAATCGCTTGAATTCGGAATACAGTGTAGGCAATTGCGATGCCAATTGTAATAACAGCAGCCCCTATTAATAATGCTGCCAACTTCGATGTTGTCAGCCGAGTCTGCCGTCTTAGTTCGTCATTTCCGCCCAGGTTCTTTGACAAAACTAATCCTCTCAATGAAAGGTCACACAATTGTCATTTTAGTATAGCGAAAAACCATCCGGTTTTCAAATAGGTACTAAAGCAACCCTATGCAATCCGGTCACTGAGTGCTAATAAATACCCCGCCATACATCCCAGCAAAGGGCTCAAATTTTGTTCCACCCCCTGACCCATATTCTTCTGGCTTCGATGCGGGGCAAAAAAGCCTTCGGTCACTTCCACAACCACCGCTCCTTTTTCTTCTGCATGGTCAAGCAAGGTATCCACGTCAGGGTTGTCTGCACTGCGCAGATGAATGATGGCTGCGTCGGGGTCGATGAGATGCTGATAATTTTCAGCAAACTCTTCGTATAGGAGCCAGGGCAACAAACGGTTTGCCTTCTTGGCCAACAGGGAGGCAGTGAACCGCAGCGCTTCATTTTGCTCTTCGCCGCCCAACAAGATCCAGCGCGGAGAATAAGCCAGCAGGTCACGGCAGCGGGCCAGGTAAGGCTCGCAGCCTTCAGCCATCAACTGAGCGCGTTGCCGGACGACTTGTAGCATTGCAGCTTCTGAGCCGTCCCACACGCCGGTCAAGTGCCGGACAAGCAGCCAGGCCACGCTCATGGAATTGATCAGTTCAAGTTCCGCCAATTGTGGGTTCGAGAAATTGAGCAATCGGCTGGCACTTCCATCTTCAATCACATCTGGACCAATATGGATCAATGGGAGGTGATTGGAGGGGAGTACTATCTTTGAATCTCCGACTGATTCAAAGACCACAAACGTGGATGCCTCAGAAAAAAGCCCTGTCGGGTATGTGTTGATCTCATCCACTGAGTAAGCTGCGGCTCTGACGCCAGCCTGCCGGCAAAGCCGGGCGGCGTAGTGCGCGGCCAGCAAGCCGAGACCTCGCCCTGAAAAAACAGGCTGTGTCCCGCATTGCAGCTTCTGCAGGGTTTCAAGCCCCTGCCCTTGAGAATAATAAGGGATCAGCTCTTTTAATTGGACGGGGAGTTTTTGCACCGCCGCGGTCTCTGTGCTTTGCAGCAAGTTCTTTCGCTTCATCAGATTCACCCTGGAAAGTAAATAAATTTGTGTTCGGTTATAATTCAACGATCATGAAAGAAACAAACGCCCCCCAATTAGAATTTCCGCTTATCTTTCCCCTTAAGGTTATCGGCCTCAACGAAGATGATTTTGAAGGGTTCGTTGTCGGTATCGTCCGTAAACATTTCCCTGATCTTCTTGACGAGAACATCATCTCACGCCTTAGCAACGGCGATAAGTATCTCTCCGTCAGCGTGGAGTTTTGGGCAGAATCCCGTGACAAAATTGATGCCCTGTGTGCCGAGTTGGCCACACACAGCCGGGTGAAGATACTCCTCTGATTTCCCATTGTAATTCATTCCTGCTTCTCCCCCATTTAATATTTTTTCTATAAAGTTTGTCTTCTTTGAGCAATCTGCTTACAATAAGTGTATTGGAGAAATATTATGGCAGAACCTGTTTCATTTGTTATCTTTGGCGCTTCTGGTGATCTTTCCCGGCGCAAGCTGATACCGGCGCTCTATCACTTATATAAGAAGAATCGTCTTTCCCAGGAATTCAAAGTTTTTGGCGTAGCCACCCGACCCTGGTCAGAAGATGACTTCCGCACGGTTTCTCACGACAGTCTGAAAGAATTGAACAACATCACCGTTGACGAGACCTCCTGGGCTGAGTTTGCCAAACGTCTCACCTATCACTCCGGAAACTTTAATGATCCCTCCACCTATCAGGCAATTGCGGAGATGATGAAGGCTAAAGACACCCCTTGTTGCAATCGCATCTATTACCTGGCTACTCCGCCAGAATATTTTTTAGAGATCGTCACCGGTCTGGCAGAGAACGGCCTGTTGGAACAAGAAAACGGCTGGCGGCGCGTTGTAATAGAAAAGCCCTTTGGTACCAGTCTGGAAACCGCGCGCACCCTCAACGCCAGCCTGCACCGTGTACTGGATGAAAGCCAGGTCTACCGCATTGACCATTATCTGGGCAAAGAGACGGTGCAAAACATTTTAGTGGCACGCTTTGCCAACACCATTTTTGAACCGCTATGGAACCGTAATTACATTGACTCAGTGCAGATCACGGTTGCGGAGACCGTAGGGGTTGAAACCCGCGGCAAGTATTACGATAAAGCCGGTGTTGTGCGCGATATGTTCCAAAACCACCTACTGCAACTTCTGACCCTGGTGGCCATGGAACCCACCAGTTCCTACAAGGCAGATGCCCTACGCGATGAAAAAATGAAGGTCATCAGCGCCATCCGTCCCATCCCCGCCAGCGAAGCGTTGGAAACCACAGTGCTCGGACAATACCGCGGTTATACCGCTGAACCCAATGTGGCTCCCGATTCCAAAACCCCCACTTATGCTGCCATGCGGCTCTTTGTAGATAACTGGCGCTGGCAGGGCGTGCCCTTCTATCTGCGCTCCGGTAAAAAGATGTCTGAAAAGGTGAGCGAGATCGTCATCCAATTCAAGACCGTGCCTCACCGCATCTTCCCCAACCAGATGAACTTTGAAGCCTCCTCCAACTTGTTTTCCATGTGTCTTCAACCAGATGAGGGCATTAACTTCCGCTTTGAGGTCAAGGTACCCGGCACAAGCGCGGATACGAAATCGGTGGAAATGAATTTTCATTACAAAGATGAATTTGGCGCCAATGCTCTGCCGGACGCCTATGAACGCCTGCTGCTGGATGTAACCCTGGGCGACGCCTCTCTGTTTACCCGCGCCGACCAGACTGAGCTTTCCTGGCAGTTGATCGACCCCATTCTGGCCGGTTGGAGTGCCCCCGGCGCACCTGCACCAGCCATTTACGAGCCCGGCAGTTGGGGACCCGATGAAAGCGTGCGCTTACTGGACAAGGACCAATGCTCCTGGATCCAGGTCTGCGGCGACAGATGTAAATAGTTGTCTTATTTTATGAGTGTGATCCGATCACCCGGGATTTGCCAGATTGGCGAGTTTCGGGTGATGTGTTCTTGCAGTACTTCAGGCACAACCGTGGGGACTTCATATTCCACCCGTTCATCCGGAAGGATCAGATAACCAATAAATTCGCTGAATTCCATATCTGTGGCGGCAACGGTATAGGTTCTTTTTGCTTGCAGCGCTTCGTTTCCCAACCAGACCTGAACCGAGTCTGTATCTACGCCGTCCCATTGCACCTGTAAGCCAGCCACGTGCGGCCAGCCCACAAACCCTCCGCGCAGATGCCGGTCGAATACCCGGCTGGAGTTTTCAGATTTCAATCCATTGCGAAGGAATTCAAGGATCTGAGCCCCCGTCAAGTGGGTGATGCAAGGGTTTGCCGTTGAGCGGCAGGCTGCAAACAAGCCTCCCTGGCTGATCTCTCCGGCAGGCAAAGGAGTTAACCAGTGCCCGACCAACGTGAGCGCGCACTCAGCCTGCGGGTAGCGGGCCAGAAGTGCATCCGCCAACAGGTCTGCGGCGGCACATTCTCGGTCAATGGCCAGATCAAGCGGCTGCTCCACTATCCCGATGACATTTTGCATCAAATCCTGGGCGTAGGCCTGCTCTTTTTGCATGGCCTGCACAACCGCATCTTCTTGTGGCAACGTTTCTGGTATATCCAACAACTGCGCCGAAAGGCTTAGCACCTTGCCGCTGACCTCATCGAGTGTCAGATCCAATCGTCCCAGATGTTGGCCAAATTGACCCGTTTGCGCCACCCAACACCCGTTCACCTGCTGCGGCGGATAAAGTATTTTGTGGTCGTGCCCGCCCAGGATCAGATCAACGCCTGGGACAGAAGCTGCCAGGTCCAGGTCGACCGGAGATGACAAATGAGAGAGCAAGATCACGGTCCTGGCGCCAGCCGCACGTACTTCTAGTACCAACTCCGGCAAGATCTGCTGTGGAGCGCTGGTTTTCAAATGATAAATTGTCTCGTAGGGAGGTAATGGATCGGTCAGTCCAATGAGCACGATCTTGAAACCATCCAGTTCAAGCCACTGATAAGGTTGAAGACCCTCTATTTGTTGTCCATGCTCATCCAGCAGGTTGGCGCACAAAATGGGCTTGCCAAAAGCCCTGGACAGACCGGCAATCGCCTGGTGACCGTAACGGATGGGGATGGCATTACCCAGGGCAGCCGCGTCACAACCGGATGCGGCCAGCAGTGCATCCATGGCCGCCCCTTTGGTAAGGCTGCTTTCCAGTTGGCGGTTATCTTCGCTGTCGCCGCAATCAAAATAATAACAAACACCGCCCTCCCCCTGTACCTGATGGCGGATGGAACGAACCAGGCTGGCAATTCTGGCCAGTTGTTCCACACGGCCGTGCAAGTCATTGGTATGGAGGACGGTGAGACGGATCACGGGCGGTTTAACCTTGCTTGTTCAAGCCACACACATTCAAAAATTCACTGCGCAGAGTTGGATCCTTGGAGTATTCGCCGCGGAAAACGGTTGTGCGCGTAGCCGGAGAGATCTCGCGAACGCCGCGCATTTCTACGCACATGTGCTTGGCACGGATAAAAACGGCCACACCATGGGGCTGTAAAAGAGCTTCCAAAGTATCTGCGATCTGATAGCCAATGCGTTCCTGAACGGCAAAACGTTTGGTATAAAGCCGTACCAGACGGGTCAACTTGGAGATGCCCAGAATTCGTTCATCTGCAATATAGCCCAGATAGGCTTCCCCATAGAATGGGAAGACATGATGTTCACATAAGGAATGAAAATGGATCGGTCCTTCAATGACCTGGCTCAAACGGCAATCCGGCTCTCCTCGGCATTCACGCGGGAAGGCCTTGATCAATTTGGGGTCACCATCGTAGCCGGCAGTTGACTCATACAATGCTTCAATAAAGCGGCGTGGCGTATCCACGGTAGAAGGAGTATCGATATCCATGCCAAATGCAGAAAAGATCTCGGCCATATAGCCTTCAAATTTCTTTTGTTGTTCTGACGAAATATTACGCTTGTTCAATTGCAGTAATTCATCCATCGAGAAATCATCGTAACTCTGTTGACTGGTCATGTTAACCTCGTCCCTTTCTCTGTGTTCAATAATTATAAACTTTATAATGATTAATACCAGTAACAGATTCGAATTGTACAATCTGTGTATATAGTCTTTGGTTGTCACCTTTTATCTGCATTCTCCTTAACTTCACTCACAAAATATCCAAACCCCTGCCCGACCCGGTGCGGATTACTGATTTAGCGGGTAAACTTAATGGATCGTTCAACTCTGGAGGAAGCTATGAAAGTTTTGTTCATTGGCGGTACCGGAATCATCAGCTCCGCTTGCTCTCAACTGGCCCTGGAACTCAACATGGAGCTCTACCTGCTCAACCGCGGCCAGTCTTTTCGCCCCACCCCGGCCGGCGCTCAGGTGATCTATGCGGATATTCGCAACCCCGAATCCACCCACAATGCGCTCAAGGATATGGAATTCGATGCCGTGGTCGATTGGATCGCCTTCGTCCCTGAGCAGGTGCAGGCCGATCTGGATCTGTTCCGCGGCAGAACCAAACAATACGTTTTCATCAGCTCTGCTTCAGCCTACCAAAAGCCACTCTCCGGCCTGCCCATCACAGAATCTACCGTGCTGGCCAACCCGTATTGGGAATATTCCCGCAACAAGATCGCCTGCGAAGAATTGCTGGTAAAGGCATACCGCGACGAGCAATACCCCATCACTATTGTGCGGCCTTCCCATACGTATGATGCCTCGCTGCTGCCCATGGAAGGTGGTTGGACGGTGGTTAACCGCATGCTGCAGGGCAAGCCCGTGATTGTACACGGTGACGGCACCTCATTGTGGACGCTCACCCATCACCGCGATTTCGCCAAAGGGCTGGTGGGGTTGTTGGGTAACAATCACGCCATCGGCGAGGCGGTGCAGATCACTTCGGATGAATCGCTGACCTGGAACCAGATCTATGAGCTTACCGGCCAGGCGGTTGGGGTCAAACCCAAACTGGTGCACATTCCTTCAGAGCGCATCGCCGAATATGATGCAGGCTGGGGCGCCGGTTTGCTCGGCGATAAATCTTACAGTGTGATCTTTGATAACAGCAAGATCAAACGGCTTGTACCTGGTTACGTAGCCTCCATTCCCTTTGCCCAGGGAATCCGTGAGATCATCAACTGGTATCTGGCCGATCCGTCCCGTCAAAAGGTGGACCTGGCCTTTGACCAGTTATGTGACCGCATCATTACCGACCATTTGAACGCCTCTCCCCTTAAAAAATAATTCAGAGCCCGGTTGTCCAGGCTCTGAAAAAAGGTTTGTAGACACCCCGCTCCTGAAAAGGAGCGGGGTGATATTTTAGTTGGAAGTCGGTCTGGCTTCGAGAGTCACATCCACGGTCATGGTCTTGCCGTCGCGGATGATCTCAAGTGTTACCTTCTGCCCCACGGTGGTATGAATGAGCAAATAAGAGAGCAGGTCATCTGAGACACGGATGTCATTGCCGTCGATCTTGGTGATGACATCGCCGCCCACAGAAGTCTGCACGCCGTCGATGGTCACATCGGTAGAACTGGCCTTGAGTCCGGCCTTACCGGCAGGTCCTGTAGACGCCACCCGTTCCACAAGCACACCGCGGGTCTCTGCAGGCAGGTTCATAGCAGTGGCCAGGTCCAAAGACATGCTCAGGTAAGAGATGCCCAGGTAAGTGTGCTCCACTTTGCCGCTCTGGATGATGGTATCCGCCACCTTCTTGACGATGGCGCTTGGGATGGAATAGCCCACGCCGGAATTGCTGTCGGTAGAAGATTCAATGGCGGTGTTGACGCCGATCACCTCACCACTCAGGTTAAGCAGCGGGCCACCCGAATTGCCCGGGTTGATGGCTGCATCCGTCTGGATGATATCGGGGATGCTGTAGCTGGTGCCGTCACTGGTGGTGGTCGCAGAAGCTTCAAGCGTGCGGCCCAGGCTGGAGATAATGCCCGTGGTCATGGTACCCTGCAAACCAAAGGGGCTGCCAATGGCGATAACGATCTGGCCCACCTTCACCTGGTCAGAATCTGCCAGAGAGACGGGCTTGAGCAATGAAGCCGCCACATCAGACACCTGGATCACGGCCAGGTCTGAGCCGGGGTCAGTGCCCACCACTTTGGCTTCAGCCTCGGTGCCATCAAAAAAGGTCACGATGATCCGGCTGGCATCTGCCACCACGTGGTTGTTGGTCACAATATGTCCGTCTGAATCATAAATAAAGCCGGACCCTTCTACCTGGCTGGGAACCTGTTGTTGCTGCTGCTGGTTCAGGTCCGGAAAACCAGGGAAGCCCGGAAAATCAAAACTGGAATTCTGCTGGGTGGTGGATACATTTTGAACCACCCGAATATTCACCACAGATGGGTTCACTTTTTCATAGATCTGGGTATAGGCACTTTCCTCAGCCACGGTGGTGACATTCTGAACCACCACCGGAGTTTGGGTAACATCACCGTTTGTTGTATTGGCAGATGTAGCCGTGGGAGATGCTGCAGGGACACAACTCGCCAGTAAAATAGCGATTACGAGAACAGATGAGATCACTGTCAATCTTTGTTTCATACAATCTACCTCCTGGAATCACCTTTGGAACATCCAAAGGAGAATATCAATTTGAATGTTAGCTTCTGGTCATAAAGAATCGCTTAACAATTGATTAGAGGGTTTTAATCTTTTTTCTGTGCAGTTCCAAACTGAATCCAATAAAAAGACGCCTTCATACCGAAGGCGTCTTGATGAGTCTTGATTTAGTTATTGAATGGAAATGCTGCCAGATCCCTGATCCAGGATCTGAATGAGGATCTTTACAGAAGAAGCTGAATAACCTTTGGTTTCCCAGGTGCCCGTTTCGCTATCGCCAGAGGTCAGGTTTAACGAGCTGGGCAGATGCAGACTGCCGGAACCGCTATCTCGTACCTCAACCTGCACGGCTGCATCAGCGGGGAGGCTCACATTCACTGCGCCACTGCCACTCTGAATCCGCAAAGTAAGGTTGGTTTTCTCTGGCAGCGAGAGATTCACCGCGCCAGAGCCGCTATCAATGTTTACCAGTATTGAAGATTTGCTTTCTGGCAGGGTAAAGTTGGCAGAGCCGGAGCCCAGGTCTGCCGTAAGAGATTCAAGCTGCAACTCACTCAGATCGGCGTTGATGGATCCGCTGCCGCCATCCAAAACGATGCTGGCCGGGATCTCAGAATTGAGACCAATGTCCCATTTGCTGTCATTCAGAGTCCAGTTCCAGTTAAGCCAGGAAGAGCTATCTGTGTTCTCAAACAGGTGAATGGACTTGCTGGTGGAACCGCTGACCACAAAGCCGATGGTGCCGTAGTGACTGAGATTGGCGTCGATCAAATTGGTGGCGCCGCCAATGGAATAGATCTCAACCGGCTCAGAGGCGGTTTCAAAATTGTAATCCGCGCTTATGGCATCACCGACGGGCGTTGTGAACTGTTCCGTCAACATGGCGCTGTTGTTCAAAGAACCGGTTCGCGGAGCAAGGATCAAGAAGCCCACCACACCGGCAACAGTGAGCAGACCGAGCAGACTGCCGATCCAGGCATAGCGATGCGCGAAAAGAATGTCCATGCCAAGGACGATCAACAATAACGGCCATAACTTTAAGATGGTAGAAACATTAAAAGGAGCGATCACGCCCAAATTCACCAGCAACCACACCAGGCCGACGCCGATGAGGAGTGTTGGCCAAAAGAAAGAACGTCTATTTCTATGTTTATCCATAACAACCCTCTATTTCTTTCGTCTAGTTGCTTATTATACGTATTGCCGGCGCCAAAGTTGCAAATTTGCGGGTCGTCTTTTAGCTTTGAGGAGGTTCTACCGTCAGCTTGAACCGGAAACGGCAGTCTTCTTCAAACCACATGGGGAAGTTGGTGCCCCACATGTTATTGAGCAGATTGAAGTGCATTCCCAATTCAGGCGCGTAAAGGTCATTATTGAAATCCAATAAAGAGGGTTTACCAGGCGCCACCAACGGCGCATCCAGAGAGGTGATCTGTAGCTTGCCGTTGCGTCCGCTCCAGCGCACATATTGCCCAGAGGCGTGCAGATGACGGTTGCCATCCGGCACCACCTCTGCCGGCGAGATCTCCTGGCCCATCTTTTCGATCTTCCACTCACCGGTTTGAGGGAGGAGCGGAACAAAGGAGAACCACAACGCTTCTGGCAGGCGGCTGGCAGGTTTGTGGAACCATTGCAGCTCCAGTTGGATCGCCGTGGAAGCATCCAAACCGTAATGCAGCCAGAAATCACGCGGGCAGCCGTACTCTTGTACGCTGAGTTCTTCGCCCACCAAATGGAAGAGAAATTCTTGTTGGCTGCCGCTCACACGGGTAAAGCCTTCCTTTGCCTGCGGCTGCCAGAAGCGGCTTAGCGGTAACGCCCCCTCAATGCCGGGCTTGGTGAAATCTTCGCGCGACCAGCCGTTGTGCCATTCTTTTTCCAAGATATACTGGCGGAAAAAGCGATCGTAATCCGCGGCAGAGAAAGTCTGGTAACGCAACCACCCGAGCGGGTTTTCAGGACCAGCCCAGACGGCTGATCCCCGTTCCAGTTGGGTGATGGCGGCGGTGTGGGCATCAAAGCTGACCTGCCAATCGGCGGGCATGCGGGTAGTCTGGTCATCTGTTGCATAAGGCTGCCAACCACTCAGATCTGGTTGAGCCGGTCGCAGTGCAGAAAGCATCTGGCGGGCTTGCTGCGCCTGGGGCAGGTCTTCCAACCCCTGAACTGCTTCATCTGGATAGGCGCGCTTTTCCACCCATGATCCCTGGAATTTGAGGTAATTGGGCAGGTTGCGGCGCGCGCTGAATTCTGCTTTGCTGTAATGAGCGTTGTCGCCCAGATACATTTTTTCATCCACGCCCCAGGTGTGCTCAGGCACCATCAACAAGCGACGGCTGAAGGTCATAAAACGTTTGTCTTCTGCCAGAGTGGGGGTTTCTTTCAGCCAACGCTGACGTAAACGGCTGAGCTCCTTGAAGCGGCTTACTTTAATAGGGTCAGTACCCACACCGTGGATCCAGGAATCGCCGATCTCCTGGGTCACCACCGGTAATGAGGCGCGCACAGATCTCAGCTTGAGGGCAAAGGCATCCAGAGTGGAGGCGAACAATTTGGCTGCCGGGAACTGTTTTTGCAGTTCATGGTAAACGCCCAGCACCTGCTCTGCCGATTGCGGTCCCAGGTTGTCGCCGGTGTGGCCAAAAGCCAGGGAATCTTCAATGCCATCGATAACAAACGCACTGCCGTAGCCGCTTTCATACATCACCACAATTTCCTTTCCTTCGGGGGATTGCCAGCGGAAGAGCGGCGGCACCTGCGGCACCGTGGAACTGGGGTTGACACCGATGTGCAAGAATTCCACCCCTGCCTCAGCCAACAAGGGAATGATGGCGCGGGTGTGGCCGGGCACGTCCGTCATTTTGGCCGCAATTGTAGTCTTGCCAAAGCGCTTGTCCAGCTCTTGTGAGAGCGAAACTCCAAAGCGGAACAGGTCGGCGTCCATCAATTCTGTGTGGGTGGTAAAGGGCAAAGCGTGCCAGGCAATATCACCGTTAAGAATGCCTTCTTCCATCATTTTTCGCTCAGCGGCATCGGCCCGTTCCAAAAACTCATAGATCAAGAACGACCCGGTGGTCCAGATAAAACGCTCTTCTCGACCAGATTCGCGTAGTTCTTTGGCCACGCGAATGGCAGCCGGAATGTAGCTCTTAAAGTAATGGTCCAGCACCACCGCGGCATAATCGGTGTAGCCTACATCAAGGTGGGTCTTAAAAATGACATGAATTGATTGGCCCATTGCACACTCTCTTGATTAACGAATTTACTCTTGCACGAACGGTTTCTTGCCGGGGTCTTTGACGTTTGCCAGCACCAAAATGGAGATCAAGATCAGACCAGCGTAAATGCTGTAGATGAGAATATAGCCCAGCCCGCCGGATATGGCATTGAAGGAATCTGCCATCGGCCCGCCGATGCCGGTGCCCACGATCCCTGCGCCCGCGCCGGCCAGGTTGGAAATGCCCAGGTATTTGCCCGCCTCTTTGGCAGGGGCCAGATCCGTGCCAAGCGCCCAGGAGCAGGCCATCAAGAAGCCGTAGCCCAGCCCTACCACTGCCCCGGCGATATACACCACCATCATATTGGGAACGGTGATCAGCAAAACGGTGCCGGCCGCTGCAATCAGCGCCGAGACCAGCAGCATGCGTTTACGGCCAAACACATCACCCAGCTTGCCGCCCACCAGGGTGGCTGGCACCAGAAAAGCCGCAATTGCCAGCAAGAGACGGGTATTCTCAGTGGCCGGGTTAGCCACCTTGAGCACATCACGCAGATAGTACTGGGCAAAATCGCGCACGCCGGTGACGGCCGCCAGAATGAGCAGGCGATTGACGATCCACCAGATGAAGGAGCGCTGGTTGGCGGCTTCTTTGCCAATACCTACCGTAGCCCCCAGAATAACGCCAATGAAAACGGAGCCCGCCATACAGATCAACCCCACTGCGCCCACGGCCAATACATACGCCGTTGCAGAAAGGTTCCACTCCTGGAAGGTACTCCCCGCCAGGCTGATGAGCCAGATGGCTACACGGGTGGTGACAAAGAAAATGGCGGTCAACGCCACCAGGCGCAGCGCCTCTTTGCCGGTGTGGCTGTCTGGTTTTTCTGTGATGGGGGTTTCGTGCACGGTAAAAATGGTCACCAGCATGGTGGCCAGAAACCCGGCCATCATAATGCCAATGACCAGCCAGTTCTGGCCAGCATCGATGAACTTGCCCACAAAGAAGACCAGGGCCAGCGGCAGGATCTCCATCAGAGATTTGAAGCCGGAGGCCATGCCGCGCTGGCGGGTGGACACGTTATCTGGGATCAACCCCAGGGCGGCGCCCTGCCCCAGGTTGGAGGAAAACTGGATCAGTACAATGGCCAACAATAAAGCAGCATAGGCGGTGGTCACCCCAAAGGTGGGCAAGAAGTACGCATCTGCCGCTGAACCGATGAACCTGGGGGTCAGTCCGATGAAGAAAAGGAAAGCGATGCTCAGCAGTGCGCTGGCAAAGATAAAGGGCCTGCGTCGTCCCCAGCGGGAGCGGTTGCGGTCGCTGAACAGGCCGGCCAAAGGCTGAATGAGCATGGCCACCACCAACCCCACCACCCTGATATTTGCCAGGGCGGTACTTTTCTGGTTTTCGGGCATGAACATTAAGATCAAGGCCGGTAAGAGCACCGGCAGGATATTGGTAGTGATGTTGATGCCCAGCCAATAGATATTTAAGGCAACCAGATCGTACCATTTTTGCAATTTTTCCACATTTCCCTCCGATTATTAAAACCCGGGTTATTTCATGAAATAATTAAAAAGTGCCATTTTTGTAGTGATTTTTTCTAGAAATAATTAGTTTTCAACCCATCTGTGATGCATCAGAATCCTTTTTCACTCCCTGGAGCGCAGCACCTGCCAGAATTAAAAAGTACTCCCGCTCTGAGCGGAAATGCATTAGCATCTCCATCTTATTCAGCGCGGGAATACCTGTCAAGCAAAATCGGGGGAATATTACAGGACCAACATGACCACCAAAATGATCTCACTGACCAGGCTGATGACGTTGGACCGCTCAACGGCATGGTCCACGAACATAGAGATGGCGCGGATGACGGCAATGGCGGCGTAGGCCAATCCGAGCGTGCGGAAAACCTCAGGGGTGGGCATTAAGAGCGCTGCCAGGCCTAAACCAATGAAGGTGCCGCCCATCACTGCGCGGATCTCGGTGAGGGCGCGCGGGCTGGATGCTTCCAGGCCAGTGAACCCTTTGATCTTCCTGGGCCAAAAAAGGGAAATAATGCCTGTGGCCAGGGTAACAAGTACTGCCAGATATTTAAGGATCGCTAAAATATTGAACATGTTTCCTCCTTTATTCAATCACTTCTTTCATTATAGTCGTGCAAAGTACACAGTGCATTGGCCTGTACAAGCTTCCGCGTTTTCTCAATGACAAACTCTTATAGATTTCTTATACAAAGGGGTTGATATTAGGATAATTTTGAGTATAATTATCATAAATAAGCAAGATAAAAATAATTCTAAATAAAGAGACATCCTCTATGACTACACTTTTTGAACTCCCCGCTTTAAAATTTGCTTTTGATGCTCTTGAACCCGCGATCGATGCCCGCACCATGGAGATCCATCACGACAAGCATCACGCCGCTTACGTTACCAATTTGAACAAAGCCCTTGAATCGGCCCCCGAATTTTATGGTCAGCCCATTGAAGACGTTTTGCGTGGAATCAGCAAAGTTCCTGAAACCATTCGTACTGCCGTTCGCAATAACGGCGGCGGTCATGCCAACCACTCCCTCTTCTGGGAAGTGTTGAATCCGGGCGGCAAAAAAGCGCCCGAAGGCGCTCTGCTGGCAGACCTTGAAAAGACTTTTGGCACCTTCGATGCATTCGTTGAAAAGTTCAACGGCGCCGCCACCACCCGCTTTGGCTCTGGTTGGGCCTGGTTGGTGCTTGACGGTGAAAAGAAATTGCAGGTATACTCTACCGCCAATCAGGACAGCCCCTTCATGGACGGGCACTTCCCAGTGCTCGGACTGGATGTTTGGGAACACGCATATTATCTGAACTACCAGAACCGCCGCCCCGATTACGTAAAAGCCTTCTGGAGCGTGGTCAACTGGAGCTTTGTAGAAAAGCAGTACAACTTATATCGGTAAGACATTGAGACCCCCTGTCGCAGCTTGAAACGGGTTTTGGACATTCCCATTCGGCGCTATCTCACCAGGGCGGAAACGGATAGGCCAAAAGTTCGACCCCCGCTCCGAACACCGCAGAGACTCACAGGTTCCCTCAATCTTCATCATCCCCCGGCTCACGCCGGGGGATTTTATTTTTACGGTGATCTAGGTGCATTTCATTGATAGGTCTTAAGGGAGCTAACCAACATTGCTAACATCCACTTTAATAATGAAGGGGAGGTTCATGCGCCTCCCCTTCACTTTTTACCTCACAGGGTTACCTCCACGAGGTGACATACCCCTGTAGCGACGTTAATGGGATGATCTTACAGCTCTCAATATTGACCAGCGCCAACGTTGGCATATATTCAGAGAGGGATGTATCCTGCACACTCATGATCAGCCATTTTCCATCCGGGCTCCACTGCGGCACCGTAACCACAATCGGATCAGCATTGGCTATCAGCCTTGCAGCGCTGCCGTCCAGGTTTGAGATGTAGACACCGTAGCGTTCTCCAGGCAGCATCGCTTCATAAGCAATTTGTTTGCCGTTCGGCGAGATGGCGACCCCAGCGTTTTGATAATTGATCTGGGTCAGCAACGACACCACTCCAGTTTCGATGTTGATAGATTGTACAAGCACCCCATCTGCCTGCCTGGTTGTAAAGAGCAGGCTCTTTCCGTCAGGCATCCAGGCCTCTGCAGTATTGGAACCATTATCTTCCAAAAGCTTGTGCTGATCTGACCCATCTGCATTCATGATCATCAGCTCGTAGGGTCCGGCTGCGCCAATTAAACCCGACGCAGGACCTCGGCTGAAAGCGATGAGACTGCCATCTGGTGACCAAAGCGCGCCGCGATCTCTGCGAGAGGTGTCAGCAACCAGATGAGTTTCACCACTGGTCATATCCCGTATGATTAATCCATCGTTGGTCGAGTAAATGAGGCTTTTTTGATCAGGTGAAAGCGAGCCGTTATCGCCTAAACCCAGGTCAATGGGGGCATTGCCGGTTAGGTCGGCACTGAGCACATGATAGTAGTAATCTGGAGCCAAGGTACCCATCAGGATCAGATGGCCACCCAATTCCTGTGGGAGTTCACGATTACTGCTGTTGAGAGCCTCCGACCAGGACGAATTGGTCAGGCAGGCTTTTGGTAAAGCGGTCGGCGCGGAACCTTCTGTGAACGACGGAAGATCGATTGACGCCTCCCATGGCCCGGTGAGCAACTCATCGTAAGCAGTCAGTGTGATCGTAATGATGCCAGAGGGGAACCCATCTTGATATGAAAAGCCAGTATTGTTGTCTCCGCCACCCCCGCCCGACATTGCATGTTCAAGATCTTGAAGAACCACATTAGTCACACCCGCGGTGGCTTCGTAATCAAACATCAACCCTTCGCCTTGCAGGCTTTTGGTAACATTTGTGATGGTGATGGTATGTCCGTCCACATTCAGAGTTTTGTTAATCGCCCATGTTTGACCGGGTTTGGGGTCAGTACCAGGATCAAAGCTGAAACTGATATCACTTGAGCGCCTGATCCAGATCTGATCGATTACCAGGCTTGCCTGACCTGCGGTGAAGGGACCGGCGGTTTTGTATGTCAACGGTAATAATTGAGCCGAGCGGGCGGTTTCTGGGTCTGGCAGGGTGTCGTCCTCCGAGATCACAACATTATGACCGGCAGCATCCACAAGATGGACATGCTGGGATTCCACCAGAGACAAACCGACTTCTTCTGAATCAGAAGAAAGAGCTCCTATAAGGATGAGTTCCCCATCAGCCTGTACATATTTATCAAGCCTCAATGAGATATGCTCCGCTGTTGAAACAGCCGGCTGAGACGTTACTTTGGCTGTGGGTGTTGGCAGCTCAATTATGGGATACACTTTAAGATCCGCCGGAGCTTTCACAAAACTCAACGGAATTTCAATATCCCCGATTCCCTCTTTGGATACACTTCCTTCCAGACAAGGCAGCGCCAGGACGGCCGAGTTTTCTTCAGCCGGCAGGGCGGCAAATTCGAGTTGTCGGGAGTAGCCGCTTCCCCAGAAGTTGCCGCTGATCGTACCTGCTTCCAAAATGGTACCGTCAGTAAGTTTAAGTTGAGGCAGCCGCTGGCAAACATCGCTTTGTTGTGCGTTGGTCAGGTCTGCTGCAGGGATGTTTTCAACCTGATAGAAAAGTCGTAAATGGTCAGAATCGGTCACCGCTTGAGAAACAGTGATCTTTGTTTCATCAACCGTTGTGGCTGCCGCTTCCTTTAGGATGCGCAGGGAGGTGCCTGGTTCTACATACCCGACCCCTGGAATGAATCCCAGCAGGTTCTTGACCGCCTGTACCACACCTGGCACAGATGCCAGAATGGCGACCACTACTGCAATAGCTGCCAGAGTTGTGATTAAGGTTCGCTTTTTCATAGTTTTGATTTTTTCCTTTCTTATTTTGATCATCAGATCTGAAGAAAGGTTGATATCCTGCCCAAGTGATTCACGGGCGAGTTCGTCTAATAGTTGGTTGGATGTATGCTTGTTCATGATGGATCACTTTCTTTTCCCATGAACGTACGCAGTTTTTTCCGCGCCACATTCAAGAGCCATTTCACCGTCCCGGGAGCGACGTCGTGCATATCTGCCATTTCTTTTTCACTCAAATCAAGATAGTAGCGTTCGATGATCACCGCTCTTTCGCGCGGTGCCAATCTGGATATTCCGTCCAGGATCTCCTGTTTGAGTTGGCGGTATTCCACCAGATCTTCTGTAGAAGTTGCCTTGTTGATCAGCAACTCCATATCGGCAGGTTTTAAATCTTCCTCTAAGCCAACCTCTTTGCTGCGTTTTTCTGCCAGGTTGATGGCGCTGTGAACCACACTGCGCAGCAGATATGGTTCAAAAGGCCGGGCTTCATCAAAAAAGCGGATACGTTGATAGATACGCAGAAAGGTTTCCTGCACTGCGTCTTTGGCAGTCTCTTCGTCCCGGGTGATCAGACAGGCGACCCGAAGGGCTTTTTGCTGGTGGAGTTCCACCAGTTCCTCCATGCCGCCGATATCACCTTTTTTCAGGCGTTGTATTGCTTGTGCTTCAGTCATTAGAATTTCCGTGAGTCTGAGATCTCATATAATATATACAACCAGAAAGGAAAAAGGTTGGTCTTGGGAGGGTTGCTCCGCCTTTGATGACCCTATCAAACCAAGTTAATTATCATCCGTATTCGGTTAATGCGTTTATCCACTTAAAAAAATAACTTCTCGCTCCATTCACGCAGAAACTCACAGATTCCCTCAGTTTTCATTATTTGCCGACTCACGTCGGGGGATATTATTGGGTGTAAACTTAAAACAACTGAGAATTCTTTCACGCAATTTGCCTTATTCGGTGCTTAAATTCCGAATTCGCAGTAAAATTAGAGCAAGCGATATATATGCTTTTTGATATATATGCAAATAAAATAGCTACTAATCCTCTCCAAATTACACTAATTGAGGGTCCCCATGCTAATTGAGTACATACCTTTGATCATCCTCACGGCTCTGGCCACTGCACTGGGTTTTCTGGTGGTCATCATCGGTCGGGTATTTGGCCCGCACCGCCCCACTGCTAAAAAAGGCAAACCGTATGAATCGGGGATGATCCCTTACGGACCGGGCACGCGTCGTATGTCTGTGCGCTATTATCTGGTCGCCGTTCTCTTCATCTTATTTGATGTAGAGGTCATTTTCTTTTTGCCCTGGGCAGTCACCTTTAAATCCCTTGGGCTCTTCTCGTTGATCGAGATGTTCGTATTCCTCGCCATCCTGACCGTTGGCTACATCTATGTATGGAAGAAGGGAGCCTTGGAATGGGAATAGAACAAAAAGCAGGTAACCTGGGGGTCGTAACCACAACACTTGAAGATGTTGTTAATTGGTCGCGCACCAATTCAATGTGGCCAATGCTTTTTGGCCTGGCTTGCTGTGCCATCGAAATGATGGGCGCTCAGGCTGCAAGTTATGATATGAGCCGTTTTGGCATGGAATTAATGCGCGCCAGCCCACGCCAATCGGATCTGATGATCGTGGCAGGCCGCGTTTCTCAAAAGATGGCCCCGGTACTGCGTAACCTGTACGACCAGATGCCGGATCCCAAGTGGGTCATCGCCCTGGGAGATTGCGCCTCTTGCGGCGGCGTTTTTAACAATTATGCTGTCGTCCAGGGGGTGGATGAGGTAGTGCCTGTAGATGTATACATTTCCGGCTGTCCCCCGCGCCCGGAAGGCCTGATTAATGGTGTGATGCTTCTGCACAAGAAGGTCCACGGCGAAAAATTGGCTCAGTGGAAATAGGAGGCAAAATGGAAGCATTCTACGAACCGATCGTAAAAGCAATTACTGAACGCTTCGGTGCCTCTGTCAACGAAGCTTACTCTGAGGTCACCCTGCTGGTGGCCGCCGATAAGATCGTCGCCGCCCTAACAACCTTGCGCGACGAGTTCGGCTTTGACATGCTGCCCGTCGAAACAGCCGTCGATTATTACCCGCAAACACAACCGCGTTTTCACGTGGTTTACATCGTTTATTCCACCGTCAACCATGCTTACCTCAACCTGCGGACTCCGGTCAACGCCGAGCCGGCCGAGATTGAGACCGTGGAGACGGTGTACCCCAGCGCCAACTGGCGCGAGCGCGAGATATGGGATCTCTTCGGCATTAAGTTCAAGGGTCATTCCGACCTGCGTCGCATTATGATGCCACCCAACTGGGAAGGTCACCCCCTGCGCAAAGACTACCCGCTCGGATACGAAGAAGTGCAATTCACGTTCAACATCGATGAGATCCAGGCCATCAAGCCGCGCGGAGAGAGATAGCCATGAGAGAAATTCACGAATTTACCCTCGACGAACTACAACACCTCTTCAGCCCACGTGCCCAATCTGGCGAAACCATGGTGCTTAACATGGGGCCACAACACCCCTCCACCCACGGCGTGCTCCGTTTGATCGTGGAACTGGATGGTGAGATCGTGGTCAACTGCATTCCCGATATCGGATTTTTGCACACCGGCATTGAAAAGAACATGGAAGCTAAGACCTACCAGAAGGCTGAGGTCATGACCGACCGCATGGATTACCTGTACACCATGGGCAACAACCTCACCTACTGTCTGGCTTTGGAAAAATTGACCGGGCTCAAATCGCCCCCGCGCGCCGATGCCATCCGTGTCATTCTCACCGAGCTGCAGCGCATCCAATCGCACCTCATCTGGATCGGTACCTCGGCGCTGGACCTGGCGGCCATGTCTGTCTTCCTGTACGCCATGCGCGAACGCGAGATCATTCTAGACATCTTTGAGCTGGTCGGCGGTCAGCGTATGATGACCACCTACATCCGTCCCGGCGGCCTGTGGCGAGATGTCCCGGTTGAATTTGAAGCGGCAGTACGCAACTTTTTAGAGATCATGCCAGCTCGAATTGATGAATACGAAGGGTTGCTCACCAAGAACCCGCTCTTTTTGGACCGCACCAAAGGCATTGGCAAGATCGACACCGCCACCTGCCTGGCCTGGAACGTGACAGGCCCCGTACTGCGTGCCACCGGTATGGCGCACGATCAGCGCAAGGCCAACCCGTACAGCGGATACGAACAATATGAATTTGATATCCCCACCCAGACAACCGGCGACATCTACGCTCGCTATCTGGTGCGCGTAGCCGAGATGCGCGAATCTTTGCGGATCATCCGCCAGGCGCTCGATTCCTTGCCCTACGGACCCGTAATTGACAGGAACCCAAAATATGTACCCCCACTGCGCTCTGAGATCGGTGTCAGCATGGAAGCCCTCATCCACCACTTCAAGCTGTGGACCGAAGGCTTCAATCCCCCCAAGGGGTCCGTTTACACCGCAATAGAATCGCCACGCGGCGAACTGGGCGCATTTTTGGAATCTGACGGCGGCCCCAAACCTTACCGTATCCACTTCCGCACCCCGTCCATCCCGTTGTTGCAGATCATGCCTATTCTTTCCAAGGGCCATTTTGTGGCCGACCTGGTGGGCATCATCGGCAGCATTGATATCGTTCTGGGAGATACAGACCGGTGAACCAGCTAATTAAGAAATTTCCCAATGAAGTTGAGCGTATTTTGGGCAACTACCCGCCCGAGCGCAAACAAGCCGCTGTGATGCCGTTATTGCATCTGGCTCAGGGCGAAGCAGGTTACATTACCCAGCAAGCCTTGAGCGATATTGCCGAGATCTGCGCCATTTCCACCACCCAGGTGTCCTCAGTGGTCGGTTTTTACACCCTCTTCCACGATGCCCCCGGTGGCAAGATCCGGCTGCAGGTATGCACTGATGTTGCCTGCCGCCTGCGTGGCGCCAAAAAGTATGTGGCCGATCTGTGCACTGATCTGGGTATCGAACCCGGGCAGACCAGCGCGGACGGTCTTGTGACCATTGAAGAAGTAAAATGTCTGGCCGCCTGTGACCATGCCCCCATGTTCCAGGCTCAGATCCAGGACGAGCTGGAGTACCACGAAAACCAGACCTCAGAAAAGACCCTGGAGTGGCTACACTTTATGACCGCTTCCATGAAACGGGAGGCTGGCAATGAGTGAGCTTTTCTTGTTACGTCACCGTGAGATTCAAGGTCTGAACCAGTTGAAGACCTACCTGGCCGACGGCGGTTTTTCCACCTGGAAACAGGTCGTCACCACCATGAAGCCGCAAGACGTGGTGCAAAGCGTAAAAGATTCCGGCCTGCGCGGACGCGGCGGTGCAGGTTTCCCCACCGGCGTCAAATGGTCGTTCCTGCCCAATACCATCTGGCCCCACTACGTGGTGGCCAATGCAGATGAATCGGAGCCGGGCACTTTTAAAGATCGCGAGATCCTGGAAAGCAATCCCTACCAGTTCATTGAAGGCCTGATGATCGCCTCCTTCGCAGTGGAAGCCCACGATGCCTATGTGTACTTCCGCGGCGAGTTCTCTCAGATCGCTCATAAGTTTGAAGAACGTCTGGCTGAACTTTATGAAAAGGGGTATCTGGGCGATAAACTTTTTGGCACTGCTTACTCTTTGAATATTCACGTTCACCTCGGCGCCGGTGCCTACATCTGCGGTGAGGAAACAGCCCTGCTCGAATCAATTGAAGGCAAACTTGGCCAACCGCGCCTGCGCCCGCCCTTCCCGGCGGTGAAAGGCCTCTTTGACAAGCCTACCGTCATCAACAACGTGGAAACCCTGGCCAACCTGCCCATCATTCTGGGCAAAGGCGTGGCTTATTTCCGCGCCCAGGGCACCGAAAAAAGCCCCGGCACCAAGATCTTCAGCCTTTCCGGGCGGGTAAAGAACCCCGGCAACTTTGAGCTGCCGTTAGGTACCACCTTCCGCGAGCTGATCTACAAATACGGCGATGGCATCATCGATGACGCCAAAGTGAAGGCCATCATGCCCGCCGGCGCTTCCTCCTCACTCATCCCGGCCACAGATGCCGCCCTGGACACCCCCATGGATTATGAATCCGTGCCAGCCCTTGGCGCTCAGCTTGGCTCCGCTTCCGTCATCATCCTGGATGAAACGG
>JAYFNV010000005.1:0-10722 GCA_034933225.1 Anaerolineaceae bacterium
TCTGGCTCAATGAGTGCTGAGAACCGCCTTGAGTTGGTGAAGGATTCGCTTGAAATGCTCGTGGAACGCATGGATGAGCGGGATGAGGTCGCGATCGTTGGCTTTGAATCTTCAGCCTATACTGTGCTGCGCCCCACCAATGCCTCCGAGACCTACCAGATCAACCGCGCATTAAAAGGGTTGCAACCTGGCGATAGTACCAATGTGGATGAGGGTCTGCGCCTTGGCTACAGCGCCGCGGACCGCATGTACTGCGCTGAATGCGAGAACCGGGTCATTTTGTTGACGGATGGAGTGGCCAACACGGGTGAGACTGACGTGAACGATCTGAAGAATTTCGTCAGCCGCTACGCCAGCTCTGGCATCACTCTGACGGGTATCGGGGTGGGCATGGGTAACTTCAACGATGTGTTGTTGGAACAGTTGGCCGATAACGGCAATGGCAACTACTATTACTTTGACACGCTGGACGAAGCACGCGAACGCTTTGTAGAGAAGTTTGTGTCCACCATGCAGGTCATTGCTTACGATGCCAAGGTGCAGGTGGAATTCAACCCGCAGATCGTGGCATCTTACCGCTTGATCGGCTATGAAAACCGCCAGTTGGATGATTCAGATTTCCGCGATGATTCAGTGGACGCAGGTGAAGTTGGGGCAGGAATGGCCGTCACCGCCCTGTATGAGGTCAAGCTGAAATCTGAAGCGGATGGACGAATCGCAACCATCAAGATGCGCTGGCAGGACGCCGATACGCACCAGATCACAGAAAAGGACACCGATTTCTTCAGCAACGAACTGTCCAACAGCTTTGGGCAAACCTCTCCGTATTTTCAGCGCGCCGCTGTAGTAGCCGCCTACGCAGAAATACTGCGGGCCAGCCCTTACGTGAACGGTACCCTCATTGATGTGTATGACCAGGCCCAGGAGTTGAGCGATCAGTTCCCGGAAGACGAGAAGTTCGATGAATTCGTGACAATGGTGCTCAAAAGCGCAAGACTGGCCAGGGGTGTTGAGTAAAAAGTAGAGGGGATGGATCAAGGAGGCTGCACGCAAATGCAGCCTCAATGTGTTATTGATAATATTCTCACGCGAAGAAACCCTTTTTATCACACAGAGCCGCAGAGGTCACTGAGAAGACCTTTATGAATTTTTAAAATCAGTGTAAAGATTCAGCGAAAATCTTAGAATCCCCAGGTGGAGACGTGCAGGGGAACAAGCTTGATGAGGAGGTTGAGGGGATCGACGATCCAGCTTTGCGGGTCGGCGGCGAGGACGCCATCTAGGCCGAGGTAGCGGGTGTAGATCCAGGTGGATTTCTGGTGGACGAGTTCGCGCGGCTGACGGATGAGCTCGGCGCGGCCTTCCAGAATGACGGCGCGGGTGGTGCCGTCCGGTTCTACTATATCTACGGCGACGGAGAGGGCAGGGTTGTGCTCAATGTGGGTGATCTTGCGGGTATTGGCAAAGGAGCTGACCCAGAGGACGGCGCCGTCCCAGCCGTACCAGACAGGGACAACGTGCGGGGCGCCGGCGGCATCCACGGTGGCGAGGCGGGCGATATGCGGGGAGGCGAGGAAGGCATCTATGAGGGATTGTTTTTCGGGGGAAAGGGTTGTCATATAAGTTTCCTTTACTTCACCCATTTGCCGAACAAAATGGTGGCGGCGTAGCGGACGACGGCGGAGCCGATGAGGACGGAGATAAAGCCCCAGTGGGCGATGAGGACGCTGCCGGCGGCGGCGCCGAGGGCCATGGAGAGCATGATGACGATCTGGTAAACGGCAGAGTAGCGCGGTACCTGGCCCTGGGGGATGGTGGCGAGTAAAAGGTTGAAGGAGACCAGGTTGAAGGCTCCCCAGACGATGCCGCTGAAGGCATTGATGAGGGCGACATGCCAGACCTGGGTGGCGAAGATCCAACTAAGGGGGAGGAGGGGGATGAACCACATGCTGAGGTATTGCAGGCGGCGCATGCCTACCCGGTCAGCGTAAGCGCCGATCTGGTTCTGGGTAACAAGGGTGGTGACGCTGGTGATGACAGCGACAAAGCCGATGGAAGCGGCAGAAAATTTGAGCACGTTCACCATTTGCACGTTGAAGAACGGTCCCGAAATGTAAATACCAAAATTCCATAATGCGGCAGTGAGGGTGAGGGCGGTAAACTGCGGCTGGCCCTTGAACATCTGCACGATGTCTTTGAGGTTGAAGCTGCGCGTTTCTGAACGAAGTGAAACACCTCTTTCGTGGATGTGGCCGAAGCTGAAGGTGGAGGCCATGCCAAACATGAAGGAGACGGCCAGTGCGATCTGATAGCCCAGGGTACCAGCGAAACCGGTGATGAGCTTGCCGGCCAGCAGGGTGGTGAGGATGCCGGTGACGCTCATGATGAAATTGCGCGAGCCAAAGAAGCGGCCGCGGCCTTCAATGGGGACGGTGCCGTTGGCTACGTCCATCCAGGCGGGGTAGCCGAAGTTGTTGAAGGCATCACGCCCCACAGAAAGGGCAATGGCAATCCACACCAGGGCGGGATTTTTGAAGAGGGTGGGCACAAAGATGAGCAGCAGGATCATGAGGCGGGCGAAGATGCCGCAGATGAAGGATATCTTCAGCTTGCGTTGGGTGCGCTCCGCTAAAATGGCGCCGGGCAGGAGGATCAGCGCACAGGCGATGGAGGAGAACGAGCTCATGAGGCCAATTTGCGTTTCTGAAGCACCGAGGGCAATGATGTAGATGCTGATGTAGTTGACGACGATATTATCGCTGGCGGAGGCAAAGAGACCATCAAACCAGAACCAGTGCATGTTGTACTGGTGTTGTTTGGAGAGGGTACGGCCCCAGGGCCCGCCGACGGTGAGGTCAGCGAGCCATTTTTTAGTAGTAGAAATAAGTGTGGGAACGCTCACAAAGTTCTTTTATACCTTATCTTGGGGTTTTGTGGGCTTAAAAGATCATGAGAGTTGAGAATGGAGAATTGAGAGCGGGGAAAAGCAAGAGAATGGAGAGCAGAGAACGGAGAATGGTCAAGAGCGGGATCAGTGATTGGAAATCAGTAATCAGGAAAAACGAAGATCAGGGGGAGGAATCAGGAAGGGCAAGGGCAAGTGATAAGGGGTCGGTAATCAGTGATCAGGAAGGGCAAGGGCAAGTTATTGGTATGCAGTGATGAGGGATCAGGAAAAGCGAGATCTGGGGATCGGTAATCAGAAATCAGGCAGGGGAACAGCGAGATCGGGAATCAGGGATCGTGGAAAGAGCAAAAAATTGTGGGGAATGTGTGTCACTTTTTTGGGGGAGGCGCATCTAATGAATGATAAAAGAAATTAGTGCCTGGGAGCGATTCCAGACGAATTTACTATTGGAGAGCAAAATGAACGAACCCATCCATGTAACTGATGCAGCTTTTGAGAAGACGGTTTTACAGTCTACTTTACCGGTAATTGTTGATTTCTGGGCGCCGTGGTGCGGTCCCTGCCGTATGGTAGCCCCCATTCTGGATAAGATTGCCAAGGAGCAAGAGGGTAAACTGGTCATCGCCAAGGTCAACACCGACGAGAATGCCGAATGGGCGCAGAAGTACGGAGTACAGGGCATTCCCACCATGCTGTTCATCTCTGGCGGCAAAGTGGTCCATCAGCAGGTTGGCGCTTTGCCTGAGCCAATGCTGCGTCAGGTGTTGGACACTTTCTTGAGCACAGTGGCTGCCGCTAACTAAGTTTGCACTGATCAGAGAACCCGGCGGGAGGGATGCCGAGTGCCTGGATGAGCCTGGCCCAATAATTTACCTGGGCAGCCGTACTGGCCAAAATCACCAACTCCCGCTCGTTGAAATGCCGCTTCAATTCCTCGATGAAATCGTGAGGAAATTGAAGCGGCGTTTTGGATATTAATTGAGTGTAGCGAATGGCCAGCTTTTCTCGCTCTGAAAAGGTGCTGATCTCTTCCAGGGGTGTGATCCCCTGCAAGACGTGGAGCTCCTCCAGGGTGATTTGGGTCTCTTCAAATTGATAGCTGTTCATATCAATACAAAAAGAGCAGGAAGCCGAAAAGGATGCCTGAATGCGCACGATCTTGAGCATGCGCTCATTAATTTGCTGATCATGATGTGCGACCAGAGATTCCAATACCCCTGAGCCGATGGCAGCTTTGGGATACCAGGCCAGGATGCGAGCCGGTAACATCTCCCGACCGGTGATTCGTTCAGAAACCCAGATACCAATTCGCAAAAAAAGGGGAATTCGTTTTGGCGGGTCAATAAATGCTCTCAAGGTGACCTCAGTGTGGAACAAGAATGAATTGATTGTACCTTTTTATAGTGGACAAATGAATTCGATGGGTGAAATTAAATAAATCGGAATTTTTAGGTAGATTTTATTAAGTTTTCTGAAAAATCCGGTAAAATTGAAAAATCTAGCAAGTCATCATCTTAATATATTCGGAGCAGAACCATGCACAAGACGATCTCGCGGCTGATCACCTTCACCACAGCGTTCTTGATCCTTTTCTCCACCTTCGCCATGCCGACTTCTGTTTCGGCATCCAGCGGCTATTCGCTTGGACCACTGAGCGGTCAGAACGGCTGGAACGGTGGCATCGACAGTTTGAACAATGTGCTGCCTTTCAATGTGAACACAGCAGGCGCCGCGGATGTGGTGAACACAGAAGCACACACGGGATCGCAGGCATGGTACTTTGCCAAGGGGTCTAATACCCCGGGAGCGGGAACCCCGTTCTCTCCGTTTGTGGCCAAAGCCGGCGCTCCCAATGAGGACACCGACGGCGACATGGTGGTGATCAGTTTTGCCTTCAAGGCCGCCAAACCCGGCGACGGCTCGCGCATTGCCATCAATGAAGGTGCCGCCAAACGTGACGACCGCACCGGCAGCAACATCTACCTGGTGGCAGATACGGCCAGTACCGTGCGGCTTTACATGATCCCGGCCTCGCAGACCGACGTCATCGGAGCGGCGGTGGAGCTGGGTAATTTTGCCGCGGATAGCTGGCATGTGGTGGAAATGACCACCGTGTACCCAGATACCAGCCTTGCCCCTGAGGATGTGAATTCCTGGGGAACCACCACCTATAAGGTGGATGGCGTTGTGGTGGGCACTGCCAACCCGTGGGCGCACTGGTGGCGCTATCAGTCCGGACTAGAAGTGGGTGATGCGTCCCAGTACCCGTATGCGCCGGGCGCGAGCATCAAATTTTCTAATTACAATAATGACGCCAGCCATTTTGGCTTTTACTTCGACGATGTGAGCTACCGTGTGATCGACAGCAGCACCCATGCTACCGTGGCGGCCTTCAGCACCAGCTTTGAAAGCTCCACGGCAGATGCTCCGGCGGTCTTTACTGCACCGGTGAGCGGTTCCTACACCACCTCCTTCAACAAGATCACGGTCACATTCAATGAAGCGCTCAATGACCCTACGGGGAACACTTTGCCCGATGATGTGACCAACCCCAAGAACTTCAGACTCTTCCAACCCGGCAGCAACGGCGTATTTGATACCGTTGAGTGCAGCACGGGCATTCAGGGCGACGATACTGCCATCAGTGTTGACAGTGTGGTCTATACCAGCGGGTTGTACCAGGCTGTGTTGAACCTTAACAGCGGCAGCAATTTGTCCGTTGGGCAGTACCGCTTGTTGGTGTGCGGCACCACTTCTCTGGTCAACACCCTGGGTATTCCGCTCAACGACGAACCTGGCACAGATTCCAGCTACGATTTCGCTATCAGCGCAGCCACGCCCACACCAGCCCCAACGGCTGTACCCTCGGCTACCCCAACGACGATCCCCACCAAAGTACCGACGACAGTCCCCACGGCTACGCCGACGGGAACGCCTATCAGCGCTGCCAGCGCGGCGGCCGGGCTGCCCATTCCGTTGACCGGGTTTGCGCCGGGGCGGATCAGCGCGCTGCCGAAACAGACTACGGCCTACGCTGACCTGGGTACCCTGTGGTTGGATATCCCCGCTTTGGGCGTCAAAGCCAGTATCGTGGGCGTGCCACAGACGACTAGCGGCTGGGATGTCTCCTGGCTGGGCAACGAGATCGGTTGGCTGAACGGCACTGCCTGGCCCAGTTGGAAGGGTAACTCAGTGCTGACCGCGCACGTGTACAACGCCGATGGTCTGGCGGGTCCATTTGTGGACCTGAGCAGCCTCAAGTGGGGTGATGCGGTTCTGCTACACTCTGGCAAGAGCGTCTACACTTACGAAGTGCGGGAAAACCTCAAGGTCAACCCGGATGATATCAGCAAGGTTACCAAGCATGAGGAATTGCCCTGGCTGACCCTGGTGACCTGCAGCAGCTATGATGAAGCCAGCGGCACCTACCTCAAACGCGTGGTAGTGCGGGCGGTGTTGGTGGAGAAGAAGTGATCTGTGATCAGTAGATCAGGGATCAGTAATGAGTAATTTGTAATCAGAAGGTCATTGATTCGTGTTCGGGTATTAGGAGAGCAGGAATCTGGTATTAATATCCAAAGGAACTTAGATTTGAAAACCGCTTCGGGCATTTGCCTTGAAGCGGTTTATTTTGCCCAATTGGAAAAGTAGGTCTTCCTGGTTTCTGATCACAAAGTACTGATCACTCGCCTAGAGCGCTTCTTTTAGTATCTGCAGAAGTTCTTCTTTGCCGATGCGGGAGTAGTTGCCAAGGGGGCGCATGGCCACCATCTGCTCGGCCATCAGTTCCAGCTTTTCGGGGCCGATGCCCACCTCTGCCAGGCTGATGGGAGCACCCATCTGCTTGAAGAGGGTTTTGGTGCGGGCAATGCCTTCCAGACCAACCTCATAATCGGGGCGGCCAGCGGGATCTATGCCAAGCACGTTGACGGCGAAGCGGGCGTACTTTTTGGGGTTGAACTGGCACAGGTACTTCATATAGGGCGGGTGGATGATGGCCAGCCCGGCGCCGTGGGCGATATCATAGTGGGCGCTGAGCACATGTTCAATGGCGTGGCAGCCCCAATCGCCTTCCTTACCCACCGGGATGATGCCGTTGAGGGCCATGGTGCCGCACCACATCAGGTTGGCACGAGCGTCATAATCGGTGGGGTCCTTGAGGGCGACGAAGACCTTCTCGAACATCACCTTCATGATCGTCTCCGCCAACCCGTCCTGAATGGGGGTGTCATCAGGGTAGGAGAAGTAGTTTTCCATCACATGCGAGAGCATATCCACGGTGCCGTATGCGGTCTGGATGGGGGGCACGGTGAACGTGTTAACCGGGTCCAGAATGGAGAAGGCCGGGTATTGGAGCAGAATGCCTGAGAAACCGATCTTTTCGGTGGTCTCGGTGTTGGTGATGACCGCGTTGCCGTTCATCTCTGTGCCGGTGGCAGAAAGGGTGAGGATGGTGCCCACAGGCAAGGCGGAATCTGGGTAGGCGATGCGTTTGAAGAAATCCCAAACTTCACCGTGATAGGGAGTGCCCACGGCGATGGCCTTGGCACAATCGATGGCACTGCCGCCGCCGACAGCCAGGATGAAATCCACTTTGTGCTCGCGGCAGAGGCGAATGCCCTCGTGCACGGAGCTGAGGCGGGGGTTGGGCTCTACGCCGGAAAGCTCAATGACGGTCTTGCCTCTGAGCTGGCGCAGCACGCGGTCATAGAGACCAGTTTTCTTGATGCTGCCGCCGCCGTAAACCAGCAAAATTGTCTGGCCGCGGTCTTTCATCTCTTCGCCGAGCAGATCTGTGGCGTCCCGTCCGAAGAGGATCTTGGTGGGGTTGAGGAAGGTGAAGTTGTTCATTAATTTTCCTAAAAATTGAGATAGTGTCTATTTTACGCAATAATCTGGTTTTTTCGCAGCCAATTTGTAATTTCGTTATCTGCCGTGCGAACTCTGGAGCCGCGGATTTCCAGACCAGGGAGCAGGGTAGCCGTTGGGCAGGTTTTGGCGATGTCCCGCTCACTAATGCCCATCCCGCTGCCTTCGTGGGTGCAATAGGGCAAAATTGTTGTCCCGGTAAAGTTGTGGCTTTCCAGAAAGGTGAAGTTAACCATAGGCATTGTACTCCACCAGTTGGGGTAGCCCAGGATGACAACATCAAATTGGGAGAGATCGATCTCTGCCGAACTTAACTTTGGCCGGTAATTGCTGGAGCGTTCCGTTCTAGCCAGATCGACGACCGTATTGTACTCCTGCGGGTATGGCTTTTCGGTCTTGATCTCGTAGAGCGTCCCTTCAGTCAATTCTTGAATCTTTTCTGCCACAAGCCTGGTATTCCCCGAATGCGAAAAATAGGCAATCAGTATCTTTTTATTCAAAGATTGCATAGCATCGACTTTCATTTTGGTGAGTATTGTTCATCTGTGACCTTTTCCTGCCAATTGGGCGCCTGGCCGGGATCCTGTTCCACGATGGAAATGTGGGTCATGGCGGTGGTTGGGGTGGCGCCGTGCCAGTGCTTCTCGCCGGGGGCAATCCAGACCACATCCCCTGGGTGAATCTCCTGGATGGGCTCACCCCAAAGCTGGATCTGTCCGCAGCCGGCCGTGACGATGAGGATCTGGCCAATGGGGTGGCAGTGCCAGGCAGTGCGGGCGCCCGGCTCAAAGGTGACGTAGGCTCCCTGACCCCGGAAAAACTCATTTGGGGTGTAAAGCGGGTCCACCCTAACATTACCGGTGAAATAGGAATCAGATCCCCTGGTTGAGGGTTGGCTGCCAACTCTTGAAATGTTCAATGTTATTTCCTCAATTCTTCTTCTCTCATTTTGGATGATGTACGGCGAAAGTGTAATAGATCAACGACCGGTCATCTTGAGCACAGCTTCAGGCAAACGAGCTCCTTGAATTTGGATCTTTGCAGCGGCCAGGTTGATCTGATCCAGCTCGTCTTTGTTGAGCTGGATACTTGCTGCGCCAATATTCTCCTGCAGGCGGTGCAGTTTGGTGGTACCCGGGATGGGAACGATCCAGGGTTTTTGAGCCAGCAACCAGGCCAGGGCAATTTGAGCGGGAGTACCGCCCTTTTGCTGGGCTACCACAGTGAGCAGATCCACCATCGCCTGGTTCGCCTGACGGTTTTCCGGGGTAAAACGGGGAGAGATGTTGCGAAAATCGGTACTATCAAATTTCGTGTTTGTATCGATCTTGCCTGTCAGGAATCCTGCCCCTAATGGGCTGAAAGGAACAAAACCGATGCCCAGTTCCTGGCAGACAGGCAGGATCTCTGGTTCAGGGTCCCTGGTCCACAACGAGTACTCGCTTTGCAGCGCGGTAACAGGTTGAACTGCATGGGCACGACGAATGGTGTTGACGCCTGCTTCTGACAACCCAAAGTGCTTCACCTTCCCTGCCTGGATGAGGTCTTTGACGGCACCGGCTACTTCCTCGATGGGGACATCCAGGTCAACCCGATGTTGGTAAAACAGATCAATGGTGTCAGTGCGCAACCGTTTTAGTGAGGCTTCAGCGACCTGTTTGATACGCTCCGGCCGGCTATTCACGCCGCCGGTGCGTGCACCGGTAGCGAGATCGATATCAAAGCCAAATTTTGTGGCGATCACGACTTTTGAGCGTAAAGGCTCGAGCGCTTCACCTACCAATTCTTCATTAGCAAAGGGACCATAGGCTTCTGCGGTATCAAAAAAAGTGATGCCAAGATCCACTGCCTGGTGCATGAGGTGGATCATTTCTTTCTTGTCTGCGGCAGGCCCATAAGCAGAACTCATGCCCATGCAGCCGAGGCCGAGTGCTGAAACTTCCAGACCGGATAAACCTAATTTTCTGGTTTGCATCTCTCGCTCCTTTTGGGGACTAATAACGGTCGCCGATGACCTGTATGTGGGACATGGCTTCGCGGATCTCGGCCAGATCAGTAGCAGAGAGCTGGACACGAGTGGAGCCGATGTTCTCATCCAGGCGGGGTAGGCTGCGGGTACCGGGAATGGGTACGATCCAGGGTTTCTGGGCTAATAACCAGGCGAGGGCAATCTGCGCGGGAGTGCCACCTTTGGCAACCGCAATCTTCTCAAGGAGGTCGATGACCACACGGTTGGCTTTGATGGCTTCCGGGCTGAAACGCGGATTGTTGGCGCGGATGTCCGATTTGTCGAATTTGGTGGTTTCATCCACTTTGCCGGTCAGGTAGCCTCGGCCAAGCGGGCTGTAGGGTACAAAGCCAATGCCGAGTTCTTCACAGGTGGGCAGGATCTCGGCTTCCACATTGCGCCACCAGATGGAGTATTCGCTTTGCAGTGCGGTGATTGGCTGGACGGCATGGGCGCGGCGGATGAATTCCGGGCTGGCCTCAGACAGGCCAAAGTGTTTGACCTTGCCCGCCTGGATGAGGTCTTTGACGGCACCGGCGACATCTTCTGCGGGGACGGCGGGGTCCATGCGGTGCTGGTAGAAGAGGTCAATAGTCTCCACACGCAGCCGTTTGAGGGAGGCTTCTGCAACCTGTTTGATGTGTTCCGGACGGCTATCCATACCGGCCATGGCCTCTCGGCCAGATTTACTGAGGTCAAGTTTCCAGCCAAATTTGGTGGCGATGAAGACTTTGCCCTTGAAGGGTTCGAGAGCTTCGCCGACCAGTTGCTCGTTGGTGAAGGGGCCGTAGACCTCAGCGGTATCAAAGAAGGTGATGCCGCGCTCCACTGCCTGGTGCAGGAAAGTGATCATCTCCTGTTTGTCGGTAGGGGTGTCGCCAAAGCTCATGCGCATACAGCCCAGGCCGAGGGCAGAGACTTCAACGCCGGACTTGCC
>JAYFNV010000006.1:0-11821 GCA_034933225.1 Anaerolineaceae bacterium
AGGGCTTGTTGGGGTCTGAGCATTTGATCAGGGAGAAAGACAGTTTTGTGGTGGAATTACGCGCCGAATTGAATCAGCTCAAGGCCAACCCTAAAGAGGATCTCTATGAGTCCGTCAGGCCAGATGGCGGCCTGACACGGATCAATCTGCGGGCCTGGCTGGCTCTGGACCTCAACCTGGATGATCTGGTGGCTGAGTGCTTCGCAGTGCCGGATCAGAAATGGGGCTCCCTGGCAGATCTTATTGAACTCTGGCGGGCTTACTCATCGACACGACCGGAACTGAAAATGTTTACGGAGGAACTTGAAAAAATAGGTTACCCTCCTGTGCATCATTCGACCCAGTACAGTCTTCATTACCATCCCGCCTATCGTTTGGTTATGACAAAAAGGTGATTTTTGTTCCGATTTTGGAAATTGTCCTAATTCCCACTTGACATTCCGAATTGAACTTCTTATAATGATTATGCGCTTAATCAATAACACGACAAATTAATAATGGACTGATTAAACGGTTAATCAACTATGAAAAAACGCCCACTGCTTTCTGATGTTGCAAAACTGGCCGGTGTTTCCACTGCGACGGTGTCTGCCATCGTTAACAATATGGATGGACAAAACATCCGGGTGAACCCAGAAACGCGCGAACGTGTTCTTGCAGCCATCGCTGAGTTGGGGTACGTGGCCAACCCGGCGGCACGGATTTTGGCACGCGGCAAAAACAAATTGATCGGGATCTTTACCTACGAACCGATCTTCCCCTTTAAACATCACGATTTCTATTATCCTTTTCTGCTCGGCATTGAAGAAGAAGCCGAAGCCCAGGGATACAATTTGCTCATTTTCACCAATGTGACCAACCCCGATGGTAAGCGTAGTGTTTATCATGAAGGCGCCAGCCAACTTTCTATGGCCGATGGCTCCATCTTGCTTGGTCTAAACGAAGACAAAGATGAACTGCGCCGCCTGTATAAAGAAGGACACTCCTTTGTTTATGTGGGGCGCCGTGAGGTACCAGACACGACCATCTCTTACACTGCCGCAGATTATGTGACCGCCACCCAGCAGTTGACCGACCTGCTCTTTGATCTGGGGCACAAGAATTTGGTGTATGTCAGCCTGCCCAGGTGGATCGAGTCAAATGAAGACCGTAAACAAGGCTTTATCAATTCTTACTTAAAACACGGATCCAAAACTGGTCCTGAATCATTCGTAAACATCAAACCAGATCAGATCAACAGCGACGTGGTTCAAAGTCTGCTAAACCGGGGTGTGACAGGGGCGGTGGTTGAGAACGATTTTTTGGCGAATGCATTACTTCGCCAATTGAAAACTCTAGGTTTATCTGTCCCGGCTGATTTTTCCATCACCCTGTGTGGTAATCCACAAACAGTTACAGAAGATGCCCCCGATTGGACGATGTTCACCATCCCCAGACGTGAGATGGGTATTTACGCTGTGCGTTTATTGGTAAAGCAACTGCAAACTATTGGAAGTGTGGCCCCAGAGTACGTTGATCTCCCCTGTACCATGGTCGCTGGTCACACGATTGCTCCACCTTCAGAAAAACGTGCCCAAGGAGGTAAACAGATCTGATTTTGTAGTTCGTTGCGCTTCCGTCACTTGAAGTCATTCAAAAAGAAGAGAATAAAGGAGAAGGAAAATGTTCAAGAAGTTTTCCGTAGTATTAGTGTTGCTTGTTGTTGTTGCCATGGTGTTGTCTGCCTGTCAGGCACCCGCTGCGACCCCGGCCGCTGAAGAAACGACCGCCCCCGCCACCGAAGCTGCTACCACCGCTGTGGACAATACCACCCCGGTTACCCTGCGCTTCACTGTTTGGACTGGCAATGAGAAACACCTTGCCATGCTCAAAGAGATCGCCGATGCCTACACCGCCCTTCACCCCAATGTGACCGTGCAGTATGACACCATTGATTTCGATGACTATGTATCCAAAGTGACCATTCAGTTGGCTGGCGGAACTCCCCCCGATGCTGGTTGGTTGATGGAAACCGCTGCACCTTCATTTGTTGATGCGGGTGTTTTGGCTGACCTCAAACCCACCCTCGATGCTTACACTGATTATGACTTCGCTGACCTCTCTCAGCCTGCCCTGCAGCTCTGGCAGTCTGGCGAAGGCTTGTACGGTGTTCCGTTCTCCAACTCCCCGATCTTCGTTGTCTACAACTCTGATCTGTTCGCCAAGGCTGGCGTTGCCACCCCCGATGAAATGATCAAGAACAACGAATGGACCTGGGAAAACCTGGCCAAAGCCGCCAAAGATATCACCGATAAAGGCCCCGCTGGCTCTTACGGTTTCGTTGGTTTCGATGCTGCCATGTTCACCACCCAGCCGTGGTCAACCCTGGTCCCGGCCATCTGGGCTTACGGTGGAAACACCTGGAGCGCTGACGGCAGCACCTGCGAGATCAATCAGGCTGCAGCCGTTCAGGCTGTCACCCTGTTCCACGACATGACCTTCAAAGACAAGAGCATCACTCCTCCTGGCGATAAGACCGTCTTCGCTGGTGGCACTGTGGGTATGACCCTTGCCCAGCTTTCCCGCTTGACCCAGCTCAAAGACGCCGGTTTCAAATTTGGAATCGCTCCGTTGCCCGCTGGCCCCTCTGGCAATCAGGCTGTGATCGGTCAGGCTGCCATCGTCGTCTTCGATAAGAGCCCCAATAAAGCCATTGCAGAAGACTTCGTTGCCTTCATGACCACCAAAGAAAACTTTGCCAAGATGGCTGCCTTCTTCCCCCCGACCCGTATCTCGGTACTTGATTCTGGCATCCTCGCCACTAACAACCCCGATCTCGATCCGGCTCAGGTTGAATTGGCCGTCACCAACAGCATCAAGAACGGTACCGTTTTGCCTTCTCACGTGAATTTTGCTAAGATTGATCTGGCAATGCGCGCTGAGTTTGACAAACTGTGGACCGCTGACGCCGACATTCAGACCATTTTGGATGCCGCCTGCGCCGATGCAGCCCCGTATTTCAAATAAATTGCACTGGTAATTCAGTTTTTCCCTGGCGCCTCATTCAATGAGGCGCCAGGAGTAAATGCAAGATATGGAGTTTGAATGGAAACGTCCTCGTTGGTTAAAAGTACTGCACCTGTTCAAGCAAAGCCGCCGCTTCATCGACGCATCAGCCGAATGAAATTAATGGATGCTATTTGGGGATACCTGTTCATCGCTCCGCAATTTCTTGGCTTTTTGTTCTTTGTTTTGGGTCCCATTATTGCAATTTTTGTTTATAGCCTTACTGAAAAGAATTTATTAAGTGGTAGAACATCCTTCGTTGGGTTGCAAAACTACTTTACCTTGTTCACACAGGATCCATTGTTTGGAAAGGTAACCCTCAACACGCTTATCTTCTCAGCCGGGCTTGTACCGCTCAATCTGGTTCTGGCGTTGACGCTGGCAATTCTGCTGGCCCGACAATCGGCTGTCATCAATTTTTTCCGAACCGTTTTCTTTGCTCCTGTGGTTACTTCTGCGGTCGCCTGGGCGATTGTCTGGAGCTTTATGCTGCAGGGAAGCCAGGGTACGATCAATCAGTTCCTCAAAGTCTTTGGCATCGTCGGTCCAAACTGGCTGCTTGAGCCTGGCTGGGCCATGTTTTGGGTGATCGTGACCCGTGTACTAAAAAATGTTGGCTTGAACATGGTATTGTTTTTGGCTGCGCTGCAAGATATGCCGCGTGAGCACCTTGAAGCTGCCCGTGTGGATGGCGCTAATACCTGGAATTTGATCTGGAATATTTATTTGCCCTTCCTGGCCCCGACAATTTTGCTGGTGACTGTCATCACCGTCATCGGTTCATTGAACGTTTTCGACCACATCATGCTTCTGACGGGTGGAGGTCCATCCAATTCAACCATGGTGCTCTCTTATTATGTGTACTTTACTGCCTTCAAAGTAAACGAGACCGGCTATGCGAGCACGATTGCCGTGATCTTATTCCTGATTGCATTAGGACTGACCGGGCTCCAATGGTCCATGCGAAAGAGATTTAGTTACAATGAAAACTAATTCCAAATCCCTTCAATCTGCTACTGTATTGAAAGTGATCAACAAGGTCGTCTTGTACGTGGTATTGGTCCTACTGGCCATTCCCATCCTTTGGCCGTTCTGGTGGATGTTTACCAGTGCATTCAAAAAGACCTATGAGATCTTCGCATTTCCGCCTACTTTGTTGCCCACTCAGTGGAACTGGCAGAACTTTGCAGATGCGTTTACCTATCAGCCCTTTGCACAGCATTACTTTAATAGTTTATACATCGCCATTCTGGTCACTCTGGGTACGCTTATCTTTTCCTCTCTGGCGGGCTATGCCTTTGCGCGTATTCCTTTTTGGGGTAGTTCCATCATTTTCCTGCTCTTGCTCTCAGCGTTGATGATGCCGCCTGAAGTGACCATCTTGCCGAACTTCTTGATGATGCAGAAGTTGAATTTGATCAATACCCATATTCCGCTCATTATTTTGCCCATTCTCGGCTCAAATGGGGTGATGTCTACATTTATGATGCGGCAGTTCTTCTTGAATCTACCAAAAGAATTAGAAGAAGCAGCCCGCATTGATGGTCTGGACCGGCCTGGTATCTTCTTCCGAGTGATCTTGCCCAATGCCAAACCGGCCATGGCTGCTGTGGCCATCCTCACCTTCCTTTACAGTTGGAACTCTTTCCTGGAGCCCCTTATTTACTTGAACGATATTAAGTTGTTCACCCTGCCGCTTTCTTTACGCAATTTCACCGATGCTTATGGTCAGCCGTTGTGGAACGTTCAGTTGGCCGCCACTGTGATGGCCGTGGTACCTGTATTGATCTTCTACATTCTGGCTCAGCGCCAGGTAGTAGAAAGCTTCTCCTTCTCAGGTTCGAAAGGGTAGTATGAAAGAGCTAAAAACTCAAGTATTAGTTGTTGGGGGTGGGTTGGGCGGCGTAGCCGCAGCTCTTTCAGCCCTGCGCCTGGGTTGCCAGGTGATCCTGACGGAAGAGACCGATTGGCTGGGTGGCCAGATGACTGCGCAGGCTGTTCCGCCAGATGAGCACCCCTGGATCGAAACCACGGGTTGCACGGCCACATATCGTCAACTTCGCAACGGTATTCGCGATGTGTACAGACGCAACTATCCGCTCAAGCCTGAAGTAGCCGCAGCCCCAACCTTTAACCCCGGGCAAGGCAATGTGAGCTTCCTTTGCCATGAGCCACGTGTCTCATTGGCGGTCATTCAATCCATGCTGTTGCCCTATCAGGCTGGCATGCAGTTGCAGATCTTCTATCAATACAAGCCTGTTGAGGTCGCTGCCCATGCAGATACCGTTCAGGCGGTAACGTTGCAGAGTAGCCTTACTGATGAACGCATCACCATCCAGGCATATTACGTTCTGGATGCGACCGAGTTGGGCGACCTGCTTGAACTGGGACAGGTGGAGCATATCTGTGGGGCCGAAAGCCAGGCACAGACGGGCGAACCCCATGCTTTGCCCGGCGATCCGGACCCGCTGGATCAGCAGGCTGTCTCAGCCTGTTTTATCGTCGATTACATCCCGGGTGGTGATTTCACCATTGAAAAACCTGCCGAATATGATTTTTGGCGCGACTATAAAGCCGATTTTTGGCCAGCCAAACAACTGAGCTGGGATTACGCTGAACCGATCGATCTTTCTGCCGTGCATTGCCCCATCTTTGATGGCCCCTCAGACCGTACAGAGGCCATTGACCTGTGGCATTACCGGCGCATCTTTTACCGCAAGCATTATGCTGAAGGGCTTTATGCTTCAGATATGACCGTGGTCAATTGGCCACAGATCGATTACTGGCTTGGCCCGCTGGTGGGTGTTTCGCCCGCTGAAGCAGCGCGCAACGCTCAACGCGCCAAGCAGCTTTCGCTCTCATTCATGTACTGGATGCAAACCGAAGCGCCGCGCTTGGAAGGCGGCTATGGCTACCCGGGTCTTCGTCTGCGGGCAGATGCTGTCGGCAGCCAGGATGGCCTGGCCAAGACCATTTACATTCGCGAGAGCCGCCGCATCCAGGCGCAGTTCACCGTCACCGAAAACCACGTGGGCGTCTCTGCCCGCGACAACCAGCAGGGCGCGCAGCAATTTGCTGATTCAGTGGGTATTGGCACTTACCGTATTGACCTGCATCCCAGCGCTGCCTTACGCACCTACATTGATATTCCCAGTTGGCCCTTCCAGATCCCGCTTGGTTCGCTCATCCCGGTACGGGTCAAGAACCTGTTGCCCGCCTGCAAGAACCTGGGTGTGACCCACATTACTAATGGTTGCTATCGCGAGCATCCCACTGAGTGGAACATTGGCGAATCCGCGGGAGCTCTGGCTGCGTACTGTATCAAGAACCACTTCCTTCCTCAGCAGGTGAGCAAAGATCAAAAGCTGACCGCTGATTTCCAGAAAACGTTGGAAGGGCTGGGTGTGCAATTAACCTGGCCAGAAGAGATTCGGCTTACCGCGCGCGATAAGAACAATCCGCTCGGTTTCTAAGGACTGAAAAATTGGACCCGATCATTAAAAGTCTATCCCACGGGCTTATCGTCTCTTGCCAGGCTTTACCTGATGAACCGCTGTACGGCTCCGCCTATATGGCAGCCATGGCACGTGCTGCGCTGATGGGTGGGGCAGTGGGCATCCGTGCCAATACCCCTGTGGATATCGCAGCGATCCATCAAGAGGTTAAATTGCCCATCATTGGCCTGTTCAAGCAAACGATTCCTGGTTGCGACGTATACATCACTCCCAACATTGCTGCTGCTAAAGAGGTTGCTCTGGCCGGCGCGGACATCATCGCTTTGGATGCCACCCTGAGGCCGCACCCTGAGAACAAGTCGGCTGCCGATCTTATTACCGAGGTCAAACAACAAACTGGCAAGTTGGTTCTGGCCGATATTGATACTGTCTATGCCGGCGTAGCTGCTGCCAAAGCAGGTGCAGATGCTGTTTCTACAACTCTTTCGGGGTACACAGCAGATTCGCCAAAATCTGCTGAACCCGATTTTGACCTGATCCAACACCTGGCTAACTGTCTGGAAATTCCCGTCATTGCTGAGGGGCGCTTCTGGACGGTAGAGCAGGTAAACCAGGCTTTCGATCTGGGCGCTTATGCCGTAGTCATTGGCGGCGCCATCACTCGACCTCAACAGATCACCCGCCGCTTTGTGGACCATATTCATTCTCATCTGGGGGAGGAGAATCTATGATCGTTGCGGCGCTGGATATTGGTGGAACCAAGATTGCAGTCGGTCTGGTCAATGAGCAAGGCCATCTGATCGCAAAAGAAGTTATGCCCACCTCAGCAGAGGCCGGGCTGCAAAACTCGTTGGATCGCATCGGCGCTGCCATCCGAAAGATGCAGCAAGCGCAACAAGTTTCTATTGAAGGTTTGGGCATTGCCTGCACCGGCCCTGTAGATCCGCTGACCGGCTCGCTTTCCGCAGCCAATGCTTTTTTGCCTGGCTGGGAGGGCTTTGGCCTGGTAAACGGATTGCGCAAACAATTCGATCTGCCCATCGCCATCGAAAATGATGCCGATGCTGCCGCCCTGGCTGAAGGTCGCTGGGGGGCTGGCAAGGATAGCGAAGTCTTTCTTTACGTGACCGTCAGTACTGGCATCGGCAGCGGGCTCATCATCCATCAGCGGCTGTTTCGTGGGGTGGATGGAGCGCACCCAGAAATGGGTCACCACACGGTCGATCCAAACGGGCCAGCCTGCTTTTGTGGCGCTCATGGCTGCTGGGAGGTGATGGCCTCCGGCCCGGCCATGCTGCGTTGGTTCCAGCAAGAAGCTGCCGGGCTGTCACAGTATGCACAAGTTCAAAACGCCGCTGATATCTGTGCGCTTGCACAGGCAGGGGATGAACTGGCTGCAAAATGTGTTGAGCGTGAAGGCACCTATCTGGGTCTTGGAATTGCCAACCTGATCACCCTCTTCACCCCGAATCTGATTGCTTTAGGCGGAGGGGTGATGCGATCCTGGCCTTTATTCAAAGACAGGGTAGAGCTGATCGTCCGGCAAAATTGTGGGCTAGTTCCTCATGAAAAGACCCGCATTGAGCTCGCCAGCCTGGGCAGCGATGTTAATTTATTGGGAGCCGGTCAGGCCTGGTTCCACCGCTATCATTCTAAATAATTCGAGGTCATTTATGGAACAAGGGTCCGAAAAAGGGTATTTGGGCGATATTTTGTTGCAACCAGCCGCTTTGGAAGCAACCTATGCGTCATTATCAAAGTCTTTCTCGCTGAGAGATATTCCGCAGCGATTGCAGGCAGGCGAATTTCGCCGAATTTTGCTTACAGGTATGGGTTCCTCTCATTTCATTTTCTATCCGTTATTTTACGCCCTCAGTCAGCAACCGGTTCCCGTCACTCAGATCGAAGCCTCGGAGCTGGTGCATTATGCGCCTGAGCTTATCAAGAAAGACACGCTGGTTATTACTGCTTCACAATCTGGCAGCAGTGCTGAGACGGTGCGTTTGCTGGAACTATGCCAGCAGCAAAACTGTTGCGTTTTGGGCATCACTAATACTGCTGACAGCCCGCTTGCCAGACATGCCGATGTGGTGGTGATGACGGAGGCAGGGGTGGAGGCCACGGTCTCATGCAAAACCTATGTCAGCGCATTGTTGGCATTGCGCTGGGTGGAAGCTGCCTTATTGGGTAGTGATCTGGAAGCAGTCAAAGCGGAGACCAAACAGGCTGCAGACCTGGTAAAGGCTTATCTGGTAAATTGGCAAGGGCATGTTGAGTTCTTTAAGCAAGAGCTGAAAGGCTCACATAATTACTTTATGACCGGCCGCGGCCCCTCACTGGCAGCCGTCGGAACAGGCAGCCTCACTGTTAAAGAGTCTACCTTGATGCACGCCGAAGGGCTCAGTTGTGCTGCTCTACGCCACGGTCCTAAAGAGATGATGCGTTCCGGTGTTTTTGTTTTGGTCTTCGCCGGTCTTGATAAGACCCGCCAACTGAACAAAAACTTAAAGGATGAGTTGATCGCCCAGGGCGCAAATGTGCTGTGGGTGGATGCAAAAGAGGGCCTGGGTGCCTGCCGTATCCCCGCTTGCCCGAATGGCTTGTTACCCATCATGGAGATCTTGCCTACTGAGATGTTCAATTTGGCTCTCGCGGCAATGAATGATCATACTGCAGGTGTTTTTGAGCACGCCAGCAAAATTACAAACAAAGAATAGGAATTTCATTAATGCCTGCTGAATTAAATTGGGATGTTATCGTCATCGGTGCTGGTGTGTCTGGCTGCATGGCAGCCGTCGCCGCCGCCCGGAACGGTGCAAAAACTTTATTGGTAGATCGTGAAGGCAGTCTGGGTGGAACCATGACCAACAGTCTGGTAGGTCCTATGATGACCTTTCACTCATTTACAGATCAGGTGATCAGAGGCCAGGCACAAGAAGTGGTGGATCGTCTGATGGCGATGAAAGCTTCTCCGGGCCATATTATCGATTCAACCGGGTACGTCGCTACCGTTACACCCTTTGACCATGAAGCCCTCAAACTTGTACTGCAGCGAATGGTGTTGGAAAGCGGTGCCAGGGTGTTGCTGCATACATTGGTCGAGGATGTCTCTATGGTTGGGGGGACGATTAACTCAATTTCAATTATTAATAAGAATGGCAGGTCCGCTTTGACCGCCAAACTCTTCATTGATTGCAGCGGTGATGCAGATATTGCCAGTCGTGCCGGAGCCCCTTGCGAACTGGGTCGTCCCGGCGATGGCCTGGTCCAGCCTGCCACCCTGATGTTCAAACTCACCGATGTGGATCTGCCTGTATTAAAAGCCTATCTGGCAGATCATCCAGAGCTTGCCCGGCTTGGGGAAGCAGGCTCAGATATTTACCGCCATCAGGATCTGATTGCCGTTTGCGCCTTTGATGATCTGCTGCACGATTGGATCACGGAGCACCCTCTGAATCTGCACCGTGAACACGTACTGGTATTTTCCACCGACCATCCGGATGATGTCATTGTCAATATGACGCGTGTGCAGAATATGCATCCGTTGGATGGCTGGGATTTGACCCGGGCTGAGTTGGAAGCCCGTGAACAGGCCTATTCGATCTTTGAGTTCTTAAAAATGCACATTCCCGGTTTTGCTCAGGCTCGCATGATCAATTCCAGCAATCGCATCGGTATTCGTGAATCACGCCGGATCGTAGGAGAATATGTGCTGACCGAGCAGGATATTCTCGACAACCGCCGCTTTGAAGACGCCATCGCCCGTTCTGCTTACCCTATCGATATCCACGCCCCGGATGCGAGCGACGGACACCTGAATATCTTCCTGGCCAAAGATGCTTTCTATGAGATCCCTTATCGTTGTCTATTGCCGCAAAAAGTGGACAACTTGCTGGTCGCCGGGAGAAGTATTTCTGTTACGTATGAAGCCAGTGCTTCCACGCGGGTTTCGCCCACCTGTATGGCCTTTGGGCAGGCAGCAGGCACCGCGGCGGCAATGTGCTTGCAAGAGAAGGTTCTACCCGGAGAACTGGATGCAAAGAAATTACGGACAAAACTGGTGGAGCAGAAAGCTTACCTTTAGAGTTGAAAGCAGGGTCCATGCCAAAATTCTCAAAATTATTGCGCGCAGTACGGCAAGGGGAACGTCCCATGGTTCTGATCGCCAGCTTGCCAGCGAATGACCCGGAATTGGTACAGGCTTGCCTGGAAGGGGGTGCGGATGTCATCAAGGTGCATCTCAACTTGCAGCATCGCGCCAGCGCCAATAAGATCGGCACCCTGGCAGAAGAGCGAAGCGCCCTGCAAAAGATCCTTGAGCTCGCTAAAGATGTACCCTGTGGTATCGTGCCCGCTGCCTCGCCCGCCGCGGTGAATGCAGATGAACTGGCAGAGCTGATCGAGATGGGCTTTGATTTTCTCTCGCTTTATCTGCGCGATGCCCCCGTTGGAGTTCTGCCGCCCATTACGAAAATGGACCGGATGCTGGCGCTATCCAGCGAAGATCCGCTGGAGATGGCCGCCAGTCTGGACGGATTGGACATGCAAGTGCTGGAAGCTTCAATTATGCACAAAGAGAGCTACGGTCAACCACTCACATTCCGGGACCTGGCGCAGTACCGCCAACTGCGCCAGTCCACCCATCTCCCGCTGGTCATTCCCAGTCAGCATGCCTTTACGCCTGCTGCCCTGGCTGACCTGGCCGCCATCGGCGCGGAGGCCGTCATGCTCGGCACCATCGTCGCCGGTACCACCCCTCAAAGCTGGCGTGACACCTTCAACGCCTTCCGCCAGGAAGCTGATCGGTTGTTTGCCGTTTCACCACGATAATATGATTATTTTTCTTGCGGTTTACCTTCTCTAATGGTAAAATTTCGCATGCAATTGAGGGCGCGTAGCTTCGAAGATCCCCCTGGGGACAGTTGGTTAGAGCGCCTCATGTTTCACCCCCTTTTAAGGGCGCGTAGCTTCGAAGATCCCCTTGGGGACAGTTGGTTAGAGCGTCCAGTAAATTAACAGTTGAATATGGGCGCGTAGCTTCCAGGATCCCCTTGCGGGACTGTTGGTTAGAGCGTCTGAAGTTTCACAATTTTATCTGGGCGCGTAGCTTCGAAGATCCCCTTGGGGACAGTTGGTTAGAGCGCCTCATGTTTCACCCCTTTTTAAGGGCGCGTAGCTCAGTTGGTTAGAGCGCACGGTTCACATCCGTGAGGTCCGTAGGTTCGAGCCCTATCGCGCCCACCTGAAAGAAACACACCAGAAAAATGGTGTCTTTTTTGTTTTGTCAGATCAAATGATCCGCCTATCTCGGTAGGGGCGCA
>JAYFNV010000007.1:0-5305 GCA_034933225.1 Anaerolineaceae bacterium
TTCCTCCCTGGGAGAATTGACGGAGTTGAGCCAGTCGCGCGATTCAATGGCGCGCCGAGTCTCAGGACTGGTAGAAGGGGGCGGCACCCGCCTCTTCGATGCGGTTCAATTTGCCTATGATGATCTACAGCAAAAAGGCGATCCTGACCATATCCGAGCCATCGTCGTTCTCTCAGATGGCATGGATACTGAATCCAGCCAAACCCTGGATAAAACGCTTTCCTTGTTGAACGGCGGTTCAGAAGAAGGCGGCAATTCCATCAAGCTATTCACCATCTCGTATGGAGAAGACGCAGATCAGGATACGCTTTCCAGCCTTTCTGATATCACAGGAGCCAGTATGTTCAAAGCTGACCCCAAAACGATCGATGAGATCTACAAACAGATCGCCACATTCTTCTAAGAAAATTGAGGCAGTATGGCTTCAGTATTAATGGCAATTGGTCACCCTTTAAATATTGCAATGTTCTTCGCTTCCATTCTGGCCGGTTTACTGGCAGATTGGCGTCTCATCCCCATTGGCCTTACCCTCTGGCTGATCATGGTCATCAGTGTAGCGCTAAATCCGTCTGACCGACTGAACAGTTCCATCGATAAAAGATCGAACCTTTCTCAGCGGTTTCAACCTCTGATGAGCCGTATCCAGCGTTCTCAGGCAAATCTTTTTAACGCAATCGAAAACTTGCCGGGAGACGCCCAGAACTACTTGAAACCGGTCTATCAGGCAGTAGGCCAGTTGGCAGATAAAGCCATGTTTTACTGCCAGCGTCTGACCCCGCTGGAAAACTACCGTCTGGTCACTACCAGAGGCCAGAATATTGATGAAGAAAAACGGCAACTGCAAGCCCGCATTGATCTCAGCCAGAACCCAGACCTGAAGCGTGAACTCACTGAGACTATTGCCTCATTGGAAAAACGCGAACTGACCCTCAATTCCGTCACTGCCCATTTGGATAAAGCTGATGCAGTGCTCGCCAGCCTGGGCAATGAACTGGATACCACCCTGCTTGAGATTATGCAACTTCCCTCTCTCGAATCTTCTGAATTACGCTCAAAGGTCGCCCAGATCCTTCAAATGCTGAAAGATGAACTGGCAGAATTGGATGAGATCGGTAAAATTCCCCCAACATCCAGTTGATATCTTTACGATTCTGTTCGCAACTCAATTTTCCACAGACGCAGGATAATTCCACCAGTCCCCCTTTAAAAAAACAGGTCCGTATAGAAATGAAATAATGCAGTTTCCTCAGCAATGAGCTAACTTACAACTAATTCCTATATAAGATAGAAAAAGAAGGCACAATGTGCCTTCTTTTTCCTTTGAAGGAGAGAGTCCAAGTTGTCGTTACTTCTGTCCGTAATATGCGCTTTTCCCGTGCTTGCGCAGATAATGTTTATCTAAAAGTTCTTGCTGCATCGGGCCGAGTTCAGGGTTTATGCACAAGGCGTGATATTGCATAAAAGCGACCTCTTCCAGCACAACCGCATTTTCAACCGCTTTTTCTGGTGTTTTTCCCCAGCAGAATGGGCCGTGGCAGCAAAAGAGCACAGCCGGAATTTCATCTGGGTCCAGATTGGCAAATGTTTCGATGATCACTTTTCCAGTTTCCTGCTCATAGTTGCGTTTGATCTCGGCGGGGGTCAGCTTGCGAGTACAGGGTACGGGGCCGTAGAAATAATCAGCGTGGGTGGTGCCGGTCGCCTCAATAGCCATACCTGCCTGAGCAAAACTGCTGGCCCAGCGGCTGTGTGTGTGCACAATACCGCCGATACTTGGGAAGGCCTTATACAGCTCTATGTGCGTGGCAATATCTGAAGAAGGTCGCAGAGCACTTTCCACTACATTGCCTTCCAGATCAACCACCACCATATCCGACACTTTCATGGTCTCGTAACTTACCCCAGAGGGTTTGATCACTAGCAACCCGCTCGGCCGGTCAATAGCAGAGACGTTCCCCCAGGTAAAAGTCACCAGCCCATATTTGGGCAGGAGCAGGTTTGCTTGAAAGACCCTTTGTTTTAATTCCTCAAGCATACTACCTCAACTTCCAAAGCAGGTCATTGACCCGCAATTCCTTCTTCAACTCTTCGGTAGTGGTTTTTTCATTCAGGTATACGAATTCGATATCCATCATTTCAGCCCAATCTTCCAACACCTGCGCAGAAACATCAAAGCTAAGCACAGTGTGATGTGCGCCACCAGCGGTGATCCACTGACGAATGCCCTCGCGGATATCAGGCTTGATCTTCCACATCACGCGCGCCACAGGCAAATTAGGCATCTCCATGATGGGTTTGACGCATTCGATCTCTTGTACGATCAACCGCATCCGTCCACCCATATCGATCAAAGAAGCAACTACGGCATTACCAGCATGGCCTTCGAAGACCAGGCGAGCCGGCGGCTCTTTGCCACCAATGCCAAGCGGGTGAACTTCGATCCTGGGTTTATCGACCGCGATGGAAGGGCAAACTTCCAGCATGTGCGCTCCAAGCGAATATTCATTGCCCGGTTTGTAATGATACGTATAGTCTTCCATGAAAGAGCTCCCACCCTTCAGCCCTTCCGACATTGCTTTAATGATATGCACCATGGCGGCGGTTTTCCAATCGCCTTCAGCGCCATAGCCATAGCCCTGAGCCATCAGATGCTGTGAGGCGATGCCCGGTAGTTCTTCCATTCCCCAAAGGTCCTGGAAGGTATTGGTATAAGCATCTGCCTTCTCGCGTTTTAAGATCCGCTCGATGGCGATCTCTTCTCTAGCCTGATACTTCACGGCATGCAGATCATCAGTCTTGAGCACATAATCTGCATGATATTCTTTTACCTTTGCATCTACTTCTGCATCGGTCACTTTGGCAATCTCATTGGCCAGTTCGCCCACAGGCCAGGTATTCACCTGCCAGCCTAATTTGATTTGGGCTTCCACTTTATCGCCCTCGGTCACGGCCACTTCGCGCATGTTATCGCCAAAACGTACCACAGATAATTTCTGGCTGATGGCGTAACCTGCGGCTGCGCGCATCCAATCGCCCAATTCTTTGACGACTGCTTCATCTTTCCAATGGCCCACCACTACTTTTCGGTGCAGGCGCATGCGAGCGCCAATAAAGCCGTGTTCGCGGTCACCATGGGCTGCCTGGTTGAGATTCATGAAATCCATATCGATTTCTTCGTTGGGAATCTCCAGGTTGTACTGTGTGGCAAAATGGCAGAAGGGTTTTTGCAGATGGGCCAACCCATTGATCCACATTTTGGAAGGCGAAAAGGTGTGACACCAGGTTACGATACCGGCACAATCCTCAGAATAGTTCGCTTCACGAATAATTGCGCTCACTTCTTCGTTTGATTTAATCGTACCTTTATAAATAAATTTGCAGGGAGTCGTCGGCCTGGCATTAATATATTCGGCCATTTCCTGGCCACGTTTTGCAACGGTGGTCAGAACTGCTTCTCCATACAGCAATTGTGATCCAACTACAAACCAAATTTCTTTTTCTCGAATAGAGACCATTCCTAACTCCTCAATACGAATACGGATTCTTATCCTAAAACCTTTACGGCTTTTTCCTCTATAGTTAAACCTGACCTGTACTTGCTCATGAAAGCATCAAAGCCTGCCACATCAGCTTTATTGGGTTCCACTGTAATACAGCGCGCTTTGGCAAACACGGATCCCTGTAAATAGGCTTCCAGAGATTCTTCTTTCTTTTTGTTCACCAGATACGCTGCCAACAAAGCCATGCCCCAAGGTCCCCCCTCACCGGCGGTTTCCATCACCGAGACGGGGACGTTGATGGCGGCAGCCATGATCTGCTGACCCACCTTTGGCGTCTTGAAGAAGCCACCGTGGCCAAGCACCTGGTCTACCTTTACTTTTTCTTTGTCAAACAAGATCTCCATGCCCAGCTTGAGCGTTCCCAAAGCTGAGAAGAGATGAGTACGCATAAAATTGGCCAGGTTAAAATGGCTCTCGGCTGTGCGCACAAACAAGGGCGCACCCTTTTCTAAATGCGTGATCGGTTCACCCGAATAGTAGTTGTAGGCCAACAACCCACCGCAATCAGCATCACCTTGCAGCGCCTGATTGAAGAGGGTTTCAAACAGCTTGTTGGAATCAATGGCGAATCCGAACACATCGGAGAATTCTTTAAATAGACCCACCCAGGCGTTGAGGTCTGATGTGCAATTATTGGCATGTACCATGGCGACCGGTTTTCCGCTGGGTGTGGTGACCATATCGATCTCTTCGTAGAGCTTAGATAAAGCTTTTTCCAACACCACCATGGCAAATATGGAGGTACCCGCCGACACATTACAGGTACGCGCAGCCACGCTGTTGGTGGCCACCATACCGGTGCCTGCATCGCCTTCGGGGGGGCATAGCGGAATTCCAGGCCGTAGATCACCAGCGGGATCCAGCAATTTAGCGCCGGCCTCCGTCAGTACCCCCGCGTCTTCACCGGCCACCAGAATTTGCGGCAAAATGTCTTCGATTCTCCAGGGAAATTTCTTTTTTTCGACCAGGCTACAAAAATCTTGCAGCATGGCTTCGTCATATTTCATTTTGGTACTGTCGATCGGGAACATTCCAGACGCATCCCCGACTCCCAGCACCCTCTTACCGGTGAGCTTCCAGTGGATGTACCCAGCCAGTGTCGTAAAGAAGGCGATCTCTTTTACATGCGGCTCATTGTTTAAGATAGCCTGGTAGAGATGAGCAATGCTCCAGCGTTGCGGAATATTGAACCTAAAAACCCGGCTCAGTTCAGCCGCAGCCGGGCCGGTGCTGGTATTACGCCAGGTACGAAAGGGCACCAGTAACTTGCCGTTTTTATCGAAAGCCATATAGCCGTGCATCATGGCGCTGAACCCAATGCTTCTCACGGTTATGAGAGGCTGACCAAATTTTTGCTGATAAGCAATTTTCAGGTTTGCGTAACAATCCTGTAACCCCGCCCAGATATTTTCCAGGCTATAGGTCCAGATTCCATCTACCAATTGGTTCTCCCAATCATGGCTTCCACTGACAACTGGTGTATGATTTTCATCGATCAATACCGCTTTAATACGGGTTGATCCGAATTCAACACCCAGAAAGAATTTACCACTCTCAGCAATAGGTTTTTGGTCAAGCATTGCACTCATAAAACGGAGACCCTTTCAGATATTTGTAAGTATGACGATTCGCTCAAGTTACAAAGATCAACTACCAGCCATCGCCTTCATGATCTCTTCTTCAGTCTCATCGGTAAATTCTGCGACCATTTTGTGATCGCGCAAAACTGCGATTCGGTGGCTGGT
>JAYFNV010000008.1:0-82890 GCA_034933225.1 Anaerolineaceae bacterium
TCGTCCTAAATACACCTCATTTGACGCCCAATATTTAGCCGTCATTGCGAGGAGGTGATCTTCCGACGAAGCAATCTCCTGTAAAAATAAATCGCTATCCTTTTTACAGGAAAGGACAAATAGAAATCATTCCATATTGAAAAGGTTCCTTGCTTCGGGGGAGATTGCCGCGCCCCGCAAAGAACACGGGGCTCGCAATGACGGTGGCGGGGAGACGACTTTTTATAACCTATTCCACATTCGTTTTGAAATAGCAGTCTCGGTGCTTTTTCCCTCGTCCGAGATGCGCCTCATTTAGTACGCAAAATTCCACCGTCATTGCGAGGAGGGTCGCCAGACCCGACGAAGCAATCTCCCCAAAATTCATAAAGTCTCTTGCATAATCAAAAATATAAATAACTTGGTTGCGTAATTTCAATATCTGAGCTTTTCTATAGGAGATTGCTTCGTCAGAAGACCACTTCCTCGCAATGACGGGCGGCGCGGTGATGCTAATTACATCTCTTAGTTTCCTCATCTCCTCAACTCACACAATTGAGGAAATTCATAGCCATGACCTTTCCCAATTAAGGATTTACAATTGGTGTAATATTTAATCACCTTTATTCGTGATAATTCGTGGAGAGAATTTTGAACACATCCAACCTTGAATGGGACCGCATTTTCAGCAAAGAAGGTCGGGTATTTCTGGAACCCATCCCTCAGTTTGACGCCATCGCGGCTGAATTCAGCCGGGCGCACTGTACCCGTGTGCTCGACCTGGGCTGCGGCACCGGCCGGCACAGCGTGGCTTTCGCCGCGCGCGGCTTTGATGTCACCGCCACCGACATCTCTATGAATGGGCTGGCGCAGACTCGCTCCTGGCTGGCCGAAGTGGGTAAAACTGCCCCACTGGCCTGCGTGGATACGCGCGACGCCCTGCCCTTCCCCTCGGCCTGCTTCGACGCCGTCTTCACCAACCGCGTCATTCATCACGCCCTGCTTGCGCGCGTGCGGCTGGCCATCTCTGAGATCCATCGCCTGCTGCGACCGCACGGCCTGGCCTACATCTCCTTGCCCGGACGCAATAAGGAAGACATCGGAGGGGTGCAGATCGAGCCCGGCACCTTCATCCCGCAGGACGGCTCCGAGAAGGGCCTGCCCCATCACCTCTTCACCCAGGACGAATTGTATGTGGAATTTTCTGCCTTCAAGATCCGTCAGGTGGAAGTGCTCGAGCAGAACTATGGCTATGCCATTTTATTGGAGAAAGAATAAGCTGCCATGACCTTGCAATCCCACCTGCTGAGCGCCCTGCGCGAGCTCTTTGAGCAGTGGCAGGAGTACCTCGCCTCCCTTGACCCGGCGCTGATCGCCACGCGGCCGGTGACGGGCTTCTGGACGACCAAAGACGTGATCGCCCATCTGGCCGCCTGGCAGGAGCTCTCCAACGCACGCCGCGATGCCGCCCTGGCCGGTACAGACCCCACCCTGCCCGCCTGGATGACCCGCGCCAACGTGGACCACTCCGAGGACGTGACCGATATCAATGCGGTCATTTACGCCGGCATCAAAGATGACGCCTGGGAGCAGGTGCAGGCGCGCTGGCAGGACGGCTTTGAACATCTGCTGCAAACTGCTGCCCGCTTTGACGAGCGGACCCTGCTGGACAGCGACCGCTTCGCCTGGATGCACGGCTATTCCATGGCCGACGTGCTGCTGGGCACGTACGATCACCATTTGGAGCATTGGGAAGCACTGGAAAAGTAATGTTGTAAGTGAGGGGAAATGAACACTAGAAAATTATGCGAAATAACAATTTCATTAATCCTGATTTCAATTATTACGGGCTGTTCAAGCAACCCTGCCTCTCCCACCATAACTTCCCCATCCAATACAGCGGCTGTAGAAACTGCGGTTTCTGAGACAAATTCTCCCTTTTCAGAGAACAAAGTCAAGCAATACGACGATGTCCGCGGCCTGGATTTATCAAACCAGGTCTTGGGAGAAGAACTGATCACATCTTTGACTTTCGACGATACCACGATCTGGTCTGAAAACGACAAAGATATCGCTCAACGGATTTATAGCGCAGGTATGACTCCACCATTCGGTCTACGGTCACTTCACGCACAGGGAATAACTGGAAAAGGAATAAATGTTGCCATAATTGATCTTCCCATGGATCCCCATCATCCAGAAATTGAAGGCAGAATTGTGGAATATGTCAGTTTTCTAGATCAAGATCCGGCCGAGGTAAGGTTCCATGGCGCAGCTGTCTCAAGTATTCTGGCGGGAAAAAACATCGGCGTAGCACCTGAAGCAAATATTTATTACTTAGCGGTTTCTACGGAAACTATGAATGCGCAAAATTATGCCAAAGCTCTTGATTGGGTAATTTCGAAAAACCAGACTTTGCCTGAAGATGAAAAAATCCGGGTCGTGTCCGTTTCTTCAATTCCATCTGGCGTCATGTCAGAATATACCAATCAATCAGCGTGGGATAGAGCCTACAAGCGAGCAACTGATGCAGGAATTTTGGTTCTGGACTGTACACTTGAACATGGGTATACACTCAAATGTACATATGACCTAACTGATCCTGATAACATTGAAAAATGTAACCCTGATTGGATTCCCGCACCCATGCCATTAATACCCAAGGTAAATGTGCCAACTTCCCGTACGGTTGCTGGTGAGTACCAAGTTGAGCGATACAAGATAAATTATACCTACCTCTTTACCGGTATAGGTGGGCCAAGTTGGGGTGTTCCTTATCTCGCAGGTGTCTTAGCCCTGGGCTGGCAAATCAATCCTAAGTTAACAAACACTGAGATCATGCAGATGGTGTTCGACACCGCCAAGATTGGTGTGGATGAACAAAGGATAATCAACCCCGTTGGTTTCATTGATAAGGTAAAAAGCACTGTTACGGCCCAATAATCAATATAATTAATAGGTCGTTTGACTTGAGACTCAATCTGGATTGCGGGGAAAAGGTATGCCAATTGATCCACTGTTGATAAAAGCGGGAGAATACTACAAAGCCGGAGACAAAAAAGCAGCCGCTCAACTGCTTTATCAGTATTTGCAAACCCACCCGGAAGATCCCGGCGCCTGGTACGGCTCCTCAAAGTGTTTCAACAATTTGGAAACCCGGAAACAATGCCTGGAAAAAACCATCGAGCTTGACCCTGCCTTCCAAAAAGCAAAAGCCGAGTTGGAAGAAGTAAAAGTGCGTCTGAACGCTACTGCTTTGATGACCCAATCTACCGATAAGTTTTCAGTCAATTATTACGAAGCCGAAAAACCTCAACCCTGGCAGGAGCACGATCCACACACCCAGCAGATTCTGACCACGCGCAGAATGGCCGAGGAACTTGGCGAAAAGAAGCACAAATTTGAGAACGCCTTTTGGGTGTTGTGGGTATTTGTGATCATTCTGGGTGTTGTGGGGATATTTAACCCCAAAAACTCACCATTATTGCTCGGCATCATTGGGTTCACCATCCTGGTGAGAATTTTCTCCCCCATATTTTTTGATAAATATGATGCCACCAAGAAAGAGCACCGGGCCTATGAAAAAGGCGCGCGTGGCGAAGAGACCATCGTCGATCTTCTCAGCACCCTTGGTCCTGATTTCGCCGTCTGGCATGATGTGATGACCCGCTACGGCAACATTGACCACATCGTCCTGGCTAAAAACGGCACCCTGTTCATGATCGAGACCAAAGCCAACTCTGGCACGGTGGATGCCAGCCAGGGCACACTGCTGCTCAACGGCCGCCGTCCGCCCAAAGACATGATCGCCCAATGTGTCCGCAACACCTATTCCCTTAAAGAGACCATGGAGGCCGCATTTGGAAGGACTATCTGGGTACAGCCCATTCTGGTCTTTACCAATGCATTTGTCCACAGCGGCAAGCCGATCAAGGGGGTACGAGTGATGAACAAGAAGTATTTGGTGGAGACTCTTCGCACTCATTCAACGAAAGCCGAGCAGGAGTCATGGTTGTGGGAGAGAAAGGAGGAATTGGCAAAAACTTTTTACGATGGGCATCACTAATGGAAATAATAGACATACCTATATTTCTGGTTATTTCTGATCAATTCTGAACCTCAGCTGGATGTACAGCTTCGGTTGACTGATTTGATGATGGAATCATACGATCATCAGTAGGAGCGAGAAAAATAACACCTAACTAGAGTAAATTTCTTATAACAATTTTTGATTTATTTCCAGACCAATTTTCAAATTTGCTAAATCGTTTATTCTATCAATTTGTATTAGAAAATCCTGTCGATAATGATTTTCGAAAATATCATAATACTCAATTCGTAATAGATATTCGCCGATGGACTGGGATAAGTTCTTTCTTGCAACATTAACCAATAAATTAAATGTGAGTTTTTCGCGTGGCATTAATGAAATGACTGTCGATAAATTTGATACAAGATTATTTTGTTGTCGTAATGACAAAATAATATTTATTGCTGTTTCTTTTCCAGCATTAATTATCCAATATGGACGAAAAAGGATTACATAAGGATTGGATCTATTCGTTGTTCTACCATCAAATGTATCTTCTTCACCTTTGTTCCTAATTCTCCTTCTTTCTTCTTCTGATAATTCGCTCGCTCGAAATATGTTTTTTTGACCTATCGTTAAAGTTATTTCTGAAAGGCTACAAATTTCATACGATGGTTTGAGTTCATCAACAAACACTTGTTTTGGTTCAAGTGGCGGTTCAAGTATTCCTAAAGCGAGATCCAAATCATCATCTCTTTTTACAAGTAGTGGTTGAAGCAACAATACCGGTAATACGTCTAAACGTCTTTGCTTTTCTTGTTCAATTATCGCTACTTTATTTTGCCGTTTTTGTTCATCGCTTGTTTGTTCATAATGCTTTTGAGTTTGCCTTACGGTAAGCCAGACAGCAATTACTGTCGCTATTCCACCAAAATATGTTCCCCAAAAAGTAAACCATTCTGAATTTTGCAAACCGTAGGCGCTGATATTCCAGCCGGTAATTTTATAAATCAAATTAAATAATTGCATACCCCCATTTACAATAATTATTGGTATAAAAACCAACAAAATAAACAAAACAATTATTACCTTTATATTTATTGATAATTGATTCCAGGTTTTTTTAATATCATATCTTTTCATAATTCCCTCATTTATAAATATTATATCTTTATAATTTTTCAATTCTGAATATCCTAATTTTCGTTCTTTTTCTTATGCGATAAACGCTTTCTTATCAAATGTCTTAATAATTAGGATCGAATTATGACAAAAAGAATTCATTTCCTCCCTTCCCCATCCGTGCTATAATAGACCTTATACCGGCTGAACAGGACGAGTAAGTGGCCCCGTACTGACAGGAAAAGCAGATCACAGACTGAGAGTCTGCTTCAGCAACGAACCACCCAAAACCCCCTGCGAGCCTTGACTTGAACAGGTGCTCTTTGAAAAGTTGAAGCGACAAAAGCTCATGTAAACATGAGCGGGGGCTATAGCCCCCAGCCAGCTTCAACCCCAACAACGAGAACCTCATTATGGAAGACGGCAGACCCCGTTACAGGTCGCACGAGATCAATCAGCGCTTCGTCTGCGTTGGCTGAATCTGGGTGGAACCGCGTGAGACTTCTCCCGCCCCAGAAATGGGCGGGAGTTTTTATTTAACCCACACACATCCTGATGCCGCCCCAGGAACCACTTTAACAGGAGGAACAAATGGCTCAGATCAAGCAAGAAAAATATGAAGAAAGTGCGCTTTACCGCGTGCGCCACTCAACCGCACACATCATGGCCCAGGCCGTTTTAGAGAAGTTCCCCACGGCCAAGATCGCCATCGGCCCCGCCATTGAAGACGGGTTCTATTACGATTTCGACCTGCCCCGCCCTCTAACCCCTGAGGACCTGGAAGGGATAGAAAAACGCATGCGCGGCATCATCCAGGGCGGCGTTACCTTCGAGCGCAAAGAGGTCAGCGCGGCGGAAGCCAAGCAGATCTTCCACGACCAGCCTTACAAAATTGAGCTCATTGAGGGTCTTGAGGCCGGCAAGTTGGATGAGGACGGCAACCCCACCGATGTGAAGCCGGTCATTTCTACCTACACCCAGGGCATCTTCACCGATCTGTGCCGCGGCCCGCACGTAGACTCTTCCAAGCAGATCAACCCGCAGGCCATCAAGTTGATGTCTGTGGCCGGTGCCTACTGGCGCGGCGACGAAAAACGCCCCATGCTGCAGCGCATCTACGGTACCGCCTGGTTGACGCCGGACGAACTCAAAGATTACCTGTGGCGCCTGGAAGAAGCCAAGAAGCGCGATCACCGCAAGCTGGGCAAGGAACTAGGTCTGTTCTACTTCTCTGATGATGTTGGCCCCGGCCTGCCCCTCTTTACCCCCAAGGGCGAGCAGTTGCGCTATCAGATGGAAAAATACGTGCGCGAGCTGCAGACCGAGTACGGCTACACTCACGTCTTCACCGGCCATGTGGTCAAAGAGGACCTCTACAAACGCTCCGGCCATTACGATAACTACAAGGACGTCATGTTCCCGCCCATGGTGGATGAGAACATCACCTTCCGCCTCAAACCCATGAACTGCCCCAGCCACATGACCCTCTTTAAAGAGATGGGGCTGCACTCCTACCGGGAACTGCCGCTGCGCTTTGCCGAGTTCGCCACTCTGTACCGCTATGAGAAGACAGGCGAGCTGAACGGCCTGACCCGCGTGCGCAGCCTGACGCAAGATGACTGCCACACCTTCTGCACCGAGGATCAGATCGAGAGCGAATTCAAACGCTCTCTGGCCCTCATCCGCGAAGTACTCAACACCTACCACTTCACCGATTACCGCGTGCGCCTCAGCCTGCGCGGCAAAGAAGGCAAGTATGTGAAGGATGATGAGAAATGGACCAAAGCCGAGAACGCCCTGCGCTCCGCCATGGATGCCAGCGGGCTTGAGTACTTTGAAGCCGCCGGTGAGGCCGCCTTCTACGGCCCCAAAGCCGATTTCATTGCCCGCGATGTGCTCGGCCGCGACTGGCAGCTTTCTACCATCCAGGTAGATTTCATCCAGCCGGCCCGCCTGGGCTGCACCTACATTGGCGAAGACGGACTGGAGCACACCCCCGTGGTACTGCACCGCGCTGTGACAGGTACCACAGAGCGCTTCCTGGGTGTGCTCATTGAGCACTTCTCCGGTGCCTTCCCGGCCTGGCTCTCCCCGGTACAGGCTGTGGTCATCCCCATTGCCGATCGTCACCTGGAATACGCCCAGAAGGTGGCCGACGCCCTCAAGGCTAAGAAGATCCGCGTTGAGGTGGACGACCGCAGCGAACGCATGAACGCCAAGATCCGCGATGCCCAAAACCAGAAGATCCCTTACATGCTGGTGGTCGGCGACAAAGAAATGGAAGCCGGTGAAGTGGCCGTGCGCTTGCGCAACGGCGAAAACCCCGGCCCCGTGGCGCTGGAAGAGTTCATCAAAAGCGCGCTCAACGAGATCGAAAACAAACTTTAGTTCCATCGCGGGTGAGGTGAAAAAGCCTCACCCGCTTCTTTTCGTAACCGTTGACCGCCGCAGGGGTTGATATTGAATAGATGGGAAAAATACCTGACCAATTGGACTTGACCGGTCAGGAATCACTGGCTACAATCAACAAATCCTTCCCGCTTCCATTCAAGCCTCATATCCGTACTTCATGGAGCAGCGTATGTCCCGTTTTTACATCATTCTCAACCCCGTTGCCGGCAAAGGCAATGGCGCCCACGTAAAACCCCTTATCGAGAAGAAACTCACTGAACTGGGGGTGGAACATTTCATCGTAGAGACCGAACGTGTTGGGCATGCCACAGTGCTGGCTCGCCAGGCTGCTCTGGAACATTTTGATGTTGTCGTGGCCGCCGGCGGCGATGGCACCGTCAACGAGGTCATCAACGGGCTCATGCAGCTCAAAGAACAGGGCAAAGTACCGCCAGTGCTGGGTGTGATCCCGGTTGGCCGCGGCAATGACTTCGCCTTCTCCATGGGCATCCCGGTGGATGTGAATGAAAGCTGCACCCTGCTGGCCAACGACCCGCAGGTGAGAATCGATATCGGTCGTGTCACCAGTGAGCTTTTCCCCGATGGTCTTTACTTTGGCAATGGCGTCGGTGTGGGGTTTGACACCGTGGTCGGCTTTGTGGCCGCCAAGCTGCCCATCAGCGGCATTTTGTCTTACCTGGTGGCAGCCATCAAGACCATGTTCCTCTATTACAATGCCCCGCTCATCCGCCTCGAGCTGGATGACCAGGTGATCGAAACCAATTCCCTCATGCTCTCCATTATGAACGGCCGGCGCCTGGGCGGCAGCTTTATGCTGGCCCCCAACTCCAGCCACAACGACGGCAAATATGACATCGTCATTATTCAGGGCATCCCTCGCAGCAAGATGATCGCCGCCATGGGCATGGTCATGAAAGGCACCCACGCCGCCCACCCCGCCGTCATCACCACCCGTTCCAGCAAGGCCAAAGTGACCGCCCTCAACGGCACCCTGCCCGGCCACGCCGATGGCGTGACCCTGTGCGAGGAAGGCCATGAGATCAGCGTAGAAATTCTGCCCTCGGCGCTCACCCTGCTCACCGGGAGAACTTCATGACCCTCGCCCTGAACCTCATCAACGTGCCCATGAAGCTGGCGCTGCGCACCTTTTTGAACATCGACGACAGCGAAGTGAAGAAGATCCCCCAGAAGGGTCCGCTGATCCTGGCCACCAATCATATCAACTCATTTGATGCCCCTGTTGGCTTTACCCACCTGCATCCGCGCGACCTGACCGCCTTTGTAAAAGTGGAGACCTGGGATAATCCGGTTTTCAAAGTGCTTTTTGACGTCTGGAAGGGCATCCCCGTTCACCGCGGTGAGGTAGACTTCACCGCATTCAATCTGGCCCAGGAAGCCCTGGCCAATGATAAGATCATGATCGTGGCTCCAGAAGGCACCCGCTCTGGCGATGGCAAACTGAACAAAGGTTTCCCTGGCATCGTACTGCTGTCCATCCGCAGTGGTGTGCCCATTTTGCCAGTGGTCTTCTACGGCAATGAGGACGTGAACAAGAATATCCGCCTGCTCAAACGCACCAAAATGGTCATCCGCGTGGGCGAGGCCTTCACCATCGACTTCAACGATCAGCCCCTTTCACGTGATTTCCGTCAGGAAGTAACCGACGAGATCATGTATCAGATCGCCGCGCTGCTGCCTGAAGCCTACCGCGGGGTGTACAGCGACCTTTCCAGGGCCACCACCCGTCACCTCAAGTTCCTCTCTGCCAGGAACAACTAGCTTTCGTACCCATCGCTTGTCACTCCTCTGCTTTAATCAGCAGGTTGGCCGTCTTATGAACTCCTGATCCAATATTATTACTGTTCCCCTACGGAAAAACCTCATGACCCTTGCCTCGGCCCTCATCAACCTCCCCATGAAATTCATCTTGCATACCTTCTTGCAGGTGGACACCAGCGAAGTGAAGAACGTCCCCATGCAGGGTCTACTCATTCTGGCGACCAACCACATCAACATGCTGGATGCCCCGGCAGGCTTTACCCACCTCTATCCGCGCCCGCTCTCTGCCTTTGCTAAAAGCGAATTCTGGCGCAACCCCGCCATCCGTATGCTCTTCAAAGTATGGAACGTCATCCCTCTGCACCGCGGCGAAGTCGATTTTGATGCCTTTGCCCAGGCCCAGGCCGAACTGGAAAAGGGCAAGATCATGCTCATCACCCCTGAAGGCACCCGCTCACACAGCGGTTCCATGGCCCAGGGGCTGCCCGGCATTGTGCTGCTGGCAGTTCGCAGCGGGGCACCCATTTTGCCGGTGGCGTTCTACGGCAACGAAAAGGTAAAGGAAAACCTCAAACACCTGCGGCGTACCCCAATGGTCTACCGCGTGGGCAAGCCCTTCACCATCAACACTGAGCATCAGGCGCTTTCCCGCGAATTCAGACAACAGGTGACCGACGAGATCATGTATCAGATCTCCGCTCTGTTGCCAGAGCAATACCGCGGCGTGTACAGCGATCTTTCCAAAGCCACCACCCAGCATCTGCGCTTTCTCTCTACACCAACCGAATAACGGATGGGGGTTGAGTATTTCTCCTCGTTGTGTTGTATAATTGAGGTGTAGCAACAATTGCTACAAGGAGATACAAATGGAACTTATCCCCTACCGCATGTTAAGGAACGAACCCGCCGCGTTGCGAAAAAAGCTCTCTGACCAGGGAGAACTGATCGTCACTGTTGAGGGGAAACCCTTTGCCATTATGATCGACCTCTCCAGGACCGAGAACATCGAAGAAGTGATCCTCATGCTGTCCCGCCTGCGCGCGCAAATGGCCGTCAGATCCATCCGCAGCCAGGTACGCCGCAAAGGGTTGGATCAGCTCGATGAAGCGGGTGTGGAAGCACTGATCCAGAAAAGCCGCGCGGAGAGTAAATCTTAATGCTGGTGGTGTTGGACACCAATGTGCTTGTCAGCGGCTTGCTCAATGGCGCAGGAAGTCCGGGGCAAGTTCTAGATTTGTTACTGGATGGGCACCTCAACCTGGCATATGATGACCGCATCATGGGTGAGTACGAAGATGTATTAGCCCGGCCAGAGCTGCACTTGCCTCAAACACAGGTGAAAGAGGTACTGAACTATTTTGAACTCAGCGGACTATTTATTGACGCCGAAACTCTTTCACCGCTCGGTTTCCCTGACCCTGGTGACCTACCCTTTGCAGAAGTATTTATTTCTTCAAATTCAAAAGCGCTTATCACCGGCAACCTGAGGCACTTTGCCCCCCTCATCGAAAAGGGTTTGCGGGTGATCTCTCCAAAGCAATTTTTGGATGAATATTGATTCTTCTACACGAAATAACACCTAAACTCCGGTTGATTCAAAGAATTGACTGTGGTATCATTTATAAGATTCTGCCCGTCCTTTGAACGGGCTTCTGTTAAAATTTCCTATTCAATAAGGAGTGGACTATCAGTACAACAAATTTTCGCGTAAATGAAACGATCCGGGTTCCCGAAGTTCGCTTGATTGGCCCCAACAATGAGAACGTGGGCGTCGTCACCATCCAGAAGGCACTCGAGATTGCACGTGATGCCGATCTTGACCTGGTGGAAGTGGCCCCCAACTCTGATCCTCCGGTGTGCCGTGTCATGGATTTCGGCAAGTTTTTGTTCGAACGCACCAAGAAAGAGCGTGAAGCTCGCAAATCTCAGACCAAGATCGAAGTAAAAGAGATTCGTCTGCGCCCAAAGACCAACGAACATCACCGCGGTTTCAAAACCCGTGATGCCCGTCGCTGGTTGGAAGAAGGGAACAAGGTTCGTGTTACTGTTCGCTTCCGTGGCCGCGAGATCACCTACCCGGAAATTGCGCTTGAAGATTTGAAAGAGATCGCTGAAGAGCTCGCTGATGTCGGCAATATTGAACAAGCTCCTAATATTGAAGGCCGCACCATGGGCATGGTCCTTGCCCCGTCCAAGCCAGGCAAGAAAAAAGTTGCTGATTCAGACAAAGCAGCCGAACCAACCGAAGAATAAGATTTCCTTCGCATAAGCCTATTTTTTCTGGTATAATCCGCGGTTGCGTTACCAACCGCAATTTTTGTTGAGAGGAGTTCGCTGTGCCACGTAAGCAAAAAGCAGGCAAATTCAAGCTGAAGACCCACAAAGCGACGTCAAAACGATTTCGTTTGACCGGGTCTGGCACTTTAGTGCGTACCAAGGGCGGCAAGAGCCATATGCGCCGCAATACCTCGGACCGCACTACTGCGCTGTTCACCGAGATGGTCGAAGTGAAGGGTAAGAAACTCATTAAGACCGTCCGCCGCCTTCTCCCGAACATGGATTAGTGTTCGAAAAGGCTGTCCGTATCCGTATTTGTGCGGCTGTTGGGTGTTCATAACTGGTCTCAGACCGGCGCCCAGGGGATCGCAAAGGAGTAAGTTATGGCTCGTGTAAAGGGTGGCCCTCATGGTCATCTGCGTCATAAGAGAGTTTTAGCCTTTACCAAAGGACAATTTGGTAGTCGGCATCGTTTGATCAAACGCGCTACTGAAGCCCGTTTGAAGAGCATGTGGTACGCAACTCGCGATCGCAAGGTCCGCAAGCGTGACCTGCGCCGCCTTTGGATTACTCGTATCAACGCTGGTGCCCGCCTCAATGGCATCACCTACAGCCAATTGGTCTTCGGTCTGCGCAAAGCAAGTATTTTGCTCAACCGCAAGATGCTCGCAGATCTGGCCGTTCGTGACCCCAAGGCTTTCACCGCTGTGGTCGAAAAAGCCAAAGCTGCATAAACTAGCAAAACCTCTCCGGGGCGGGTAAAACCGCCCCGTTTTTATTTAAGCAGGGTGTAAAATCAACCTATCCAACAAGGAAAACCATGGCTGAGATCACCTCCACCCACAACCCCAAGATCCAACACGTGCGCGCCCTCTTGAACCAGAAATCAGCCCGCGACGAGGAAAAGCTGTTCGTCGTGGAAGGCGTTCGCCTGGCTGAAGAAGCGCTGGCTGCCGGGCAATTGCCCGTTGAGCTCCTTTACTCCTCTGAACTCAGCCCGCGCGGACTGGACATCGTCGACACCTATCAAAAACTGGGCGCAGACCCGGTTGAAGTGACCCCACAGGTGCTGACCAACCTCAGCGCCACTGAGACCACCCAGGGCATCCTGCTGGTGCTCTCGCAATCGCTCCTCCCCCTCCCTCCTCTGGCTGATTTCATTGTGGTGCTCGATCAGATCCGTGACCCCGGCAACATGGGCACCATTTTGCGTTCGGCTGCTGCGGCAGGCGCCCAGGCGGTATTTACCCCGCCCGGCAACACAGACCCCTTTTCCCCCAAGGTGGTGCGTTCCGGTATGGGTGCACACTTCCGCCTGAGCCTGCAAGACAAGACCTGGCCTCAGATCGTGGACTACTGCAAAAACACCCAAAAGCCACCCCTGCAACTGTGGCTGGCTGAATCTGGCGGCGGTAAAAGCTGCTGGCAGGCTGACCTGCGTACCCCACTGGCCCTGGTCATCGGCGGTGAGGCAGACGGCGCCAGTGAAGAAGCCCGTAAAGCCGTGGATGATCTGCTCAACATCCCCATGCCGGGTAAATTTGAATCTTTGAATGCCGCCGTTGCGGCTGGCATTTTACTCTTTGAGATCGTGAGACAACGAAACCAACCATGAAGATCCGCTCCATCACCTGTTTTTACACCCCCAACCAACCAGATGCGGCTGAACAACTTCACCAGCTTGCAGCATTCAGCCGCCAGCTCCAATCTGCCGCTGAGAGCGCTGGCATTGAAGTGCAATCGCGCCGCCTGGCCACCCCTTCATTCACCACCTACACGCAAGGGAAAAGCCAGCAGGAAACCCTGCAAGTTATTCAAAGGCTTGAAGCACAGGCCAAAGAGAACGGCTTTACCTACCTCTCGGTTGGACCTGCCCTGCCACAGGAACCTGCCAGCTTTGAGCTGATCCCGGCCCTCATCGCCGCCACCCATGATGTCTTCGTCACCGGCATCATCGCTGATAGCCAGCAGTTCTACCCCGCTGCCATCCAGACGGCTGCCAAAGTCATTGCACAGGCCGCCACCATCACCCCCGATGGCTTTGCCAACCTGCGTTTTTCGGCGCTAGCCAACGTCCCGGCGGGCGCGCCTTTCTTCCCGGCTGCCTACCATGCCCCCAACAGCCAACCCGCTTTCTCGCTGGCCATAGAGTGCGCCGATGCGGTAGTCTCCGCCTTCAGAGGACAGACTTCACTGTCTGCGGCCCGCGGGCAAATGCTCGCTTCCATGAACGGTTTCGCCGCGCAGATCGAGTCGCTGCTCCGCACCATCCAACCGGACGGCATCCAATTTCTGGGCTTTGATTTCTCGCCAGCTCCCTACCCGGAGGACAGTTGCTCACTCGGCGCCGGCGTTGAAGCCGTGCTCAGCGGAAGCATTGGCCCGGCAGGATCTCTGGCGGCGGCAGCCGTCATTGCAGATACACTCGACCAGGGCGCCTGGCTGCACGCCGGGTTCAACGGCCTCATGCTGCCTGTATTGGAAGATTCCATATTGGCCTTACGGGCCGCCGAAGGGGTGCTCAGCGTCAAAGACCTGCTGCTGTACTCGGCCGTTTGCGGTACCGGGCTGGATACAGTGCCGCTGGCCGGTGATGTAAGCCAACCTGAGCTCGCCGCCCTGCTCTTTGATATTGCCGCCCTCAGCGTACGTCTGGGCAAACCCCTCACTGCCCGCCTCATGCCCATCCCGGGCAAACAAGCCGGCGAGGTCACTGAATTCGACTTCAGTTACTTTGCCAACAGCAGGGCCATGCCCCTGCAAGGCCAACAGGTCTCCACGCCGCTCAACGGCAGCGAGCCGGTAAAGCTGGCCCCCAAGCATACTTATTCACACAAAAACGGACGCGAGTGATCGCGTCCGTTTCATAAAATATACCAATATTACAAAGTCGGTGTGGCCGTAGGAGCCAGGATCGGTGTCTCTGAGGGTACAGGCGTCTCTGTAGGGATTTCCGTGGGGATCGGTGAAGGTGTGACCGTAGGCGTCTCGGTGGGGGTCATTGTCGGAGTCTCGGTAGGCGTCAAAGTGGGGGTCGGAGTGGGCAGGCTTAAGTTGATGCGCACCACAGCTTCTACATGGCCTTTATTGGTGCTTTCTGCCACAAGCCTTAACGTTACCAATTCCTGCTTGAGATCACTGATATCCCAACTGATGAGCTTCCGCGGAGAATTGGAAGCGCCACCGCCCGGCTTGACGATCTTGGTCCATTTGCTGGGATTCTGACCGTAGCCATATTCCAGATAGAAATCTTTGAACAGCCCAGTGGCATCTACAATACCGTAGATATCAATGGGGCTCTGTGAGAACGATTGACCGTTGCTCAGGTTGGTAAAACTGACGCTGGCCTTGGGGTCATTCTTGCTGCAGGTCTTACTGGGAGCAAACTTGATGGGGGCCTCAAAGCCAATGCTGGCCGCCCAGGCTTTGCCCTGATCGGTGGTGGTGATCCAGTTGACGGCTGAAGAATCGGTGACGTTGAGCGAATAGATGCTGCTGGTGTTGCCACTACATTCTGAAGAAGCCTTATACAGAGTCCAGCCATCCACTTCTACATCCTGCCAGAGATCATTGTCTTTGGTCAACGGCGGTTGGCCCTTGGCAAAGACCTCGCTGCGCTGATCCGGGCAATGGCTGGAAGGCTCGGTGCCGGAGAGTGTACAGATCACGTGATCTTCCACCTCAGCGGGACGAGTAAAGGCGGTAGGGTTGTTGTTGGTCAGGGATGGGATGACTGTGGTCATAAAATCAGCCCAGATCGGCGCCGCCCCGGTCACACCCGAAGTGCCTTCCATGGGGGTGTAATCAGCGTTGCCTACCCAGACACCCACGGCCAGATCGGGGGTATAGCCCAGGGTCCAGTTATCGCGGTAATCATTGGTGGTACCGGTCTTCACGGCTGCCGGGAAGGGCAGGTTGAGCACTGAATTGCTGCCGAACATGGGGGTGCGGGCAGCGTTATCGGAGAGGATGGAAGTGATCAGGTAAGCATGGTCCGCGCGAATTGCCTGTGTGCCCGTCTGTTGTGGGGCTTCAAAGATCACGTTACCCTGATAATCTTCGATCTTGGTGATGGCCACCGGGTCATAACGCACGCCGTTATTGGCAAAGATCGAGAAAGCGGAGGTCATCTCCAGCAGGGTCACATCCCCGCCGCCCAGGGTAAGGGCCAAACCGTAATCGTTACGGGTCAGGGTGGTGATGCCCATGCGCTTGGCCAGCGAGATCATGCCGTCTTGTTCTGACGTGGATGTATTGTCGTAAACGCCCACAAATTGCAGCGCCTTGACTGCCGGGATGTTGTAAGAATTGGCCAGGGCAGCACGTACCGTCACAGGACCGTGGAACTTGCCATCATAGTTGACGGGAACATAAGGCTCGCTGGGATCATTGGGGTCACCTGAAGGCGGGAAGGAGCTGGGAACATCCCAGATGAGCGTGGCGGGCGTCCAGCCTTTTTCAAAGGCGGCGGTGTAGGTGATGGGCTTGATGGAGGAGCCCGGTTGGCGTGGTTGCAGGGCCATGTTGATCTGGCCGGCAATAGCGTCATTATAAAAATCCGCAGATCCCACCATAGCCAGGATCTGCCGTGTCCTGGGTTGAATAGCCACCAGCGCGCCATCGGTCACATGTTTATCAGCCAGCGAATCCACCTGCGCCTTGACGATCTGCTCCGCCTGCAACTGCAGGGTGGGATCCAGGGTGGTGTAGACCTTGAAGCCAGAGCGGTAGATGGTCTGGGAATCGTATTTCTCTTCCAAAAGCTGGCGAATATACATCACCCAGTGCGGGTAGACCAGTGGGTTGGTCTTTTGGGTAAAGGTGTAGTTTTCAATGACAATATAGGCATCAGCGGCCTGTTGGGCTTCCAGGCAAACCGCCTGAGCGCTGTTGCTGACCGGGATGCAATTCTTTTCTTTAGAATCCTGATACATCAGGGTGAGCACCTGTTTGGTGCGGTTCAATGTGGCATCACGGTTGGAATAAATATCATACACAGCGGGAGACTGCGGCAAACCCGCCAGAAAAGCGGATTGCGCCAGGTCAAGTTGATCTGCGGTGGTGTTGAAATACGTCTCTGAAGCAGCTTCAATGCCGTAGGCGATGTTGCCGTAGTAGATCTCGTTGAGGTACAACTCCAGGATATCGTCTTTGCTATAACGGCGCTCAATTTCAGCGGCCAGAATGATCTCACGGGCTTTGCGGCGGATGGTTTGCTCGGTACGCTCACTTGGGTCCAACAGCAAGGCACGCGCCAACTGCTGGGTAATGGTGGACGCCCCAGACACCACCTCTTTGCTGGTGTAGTTCTGGATCATGGCGCGGGCGATGGCAATTGGGTCAAAGCCGGGATGCTGATAGAACTCCTTGTCCTCGGTGGCGATGGTGGCCGCCACAACATAGGGGGAGATCTTGGCAAGCGGGATATATGTGCGCCGGCCGGCGTTGGGGTCCAGCATTTCGTAGATCACATTGCCGTTGCGGTCATAAAAACGGGTGGTCTCAAATTGAGAGGCTTTGTTGCGCAGGTCGTCCACACTGGGCAACGTAGCGGCAATCGAAAAGTACTGGTAGACCAGCAACGCCCCTGCGATGACAATACCCAGCACCAGGGCAAACAAAGCGAGAACAATGCCACGCACCAGGCAGCCGCGCACGCGGTTGGGTTGGCCCTTTTTCCGACCTTTCGGAGAGGTGGTAGTACGCTGAGGCGGTTGGCTGCCTCCGTTGCCCCCTCCTGTTTGAGGTTTAGGCTGGGGACGGGTATCAGTGTAAAAAGCAGCCGGGCTGACCACTGTGGCAGACAGATCAATAGGGTCCACATCATGGCTGGGCAGCGCGTCGCTGCTTCCGGGCGGCGGTGCAGGCATTAACTTTGTGGGCAGGCTGTGACTGGTCTGCGCAGGCAGGGGGTCAGAGGTACCGTCCACAATGGTAGGCATATCATCCAGATGGGTAACCTGAATGGGTTCCGTACGCGGTTTGCGGGTGACGATCAGCATCGGCTGAGTGGGCGTTTTGGTCTCGTCCTCTTTTGGCTCAAGCGAGGCCGGGGTTTCTTGATTTTCCGACATGCGAATGATCCTCCGTAAGGGGGATTCAGATTTTTCAGGTGTTTCTTGAGGGTTATTTTGATTTTCTTCCATGCTCTTCTTCCAAACTGTTATTCTTCATTCTAGCATAATTCAATTGACCGGTCGGGGTTCTGATTTTACAATGGAAGCATGCATGAAGACCCACTGAATCAGGTCTACCCGCTTTGCGCCGATGCCAGCCGCAGCCTCATTGATCCGCTGCACGATCACATCTGGGAATTGGCACTGCACGGCGGCGAACCACCCGCGCTTGACCTGCGCACCACTTTTGGCCTGCGCTGTCTGGGCATGCGCCTGTTCCCTTCCTTTGGGCAAGACAACGATGAACTGGTCGATCCGCGCTCCTTTGCCAAAGAACCGGAGATCGTGGAGCGTACTCCCAATTACCTGCGCATCTCTTGCCGTCCCTTCAACAATATTGACGTCGAATTGGAATACTGGGTTCCAGAATCCAACCTTGTTTGCGGTAGAGTAAAACTGACCAATATCGGGCTGCATCCTGCCTCGCTGAAGATGCACTGGAATGCCATTCTGCACCCCGGCCACAAAGGCGCCCCCATGAACACCGTGGAGATGGGGGTCAATACGGTTATGCAGGGCACCTGTGACGATCTGGCGCCGGTCTTCTTCATCACCGGGGGGCCGGAAGTGACCACGCGTTCCTTCCCCTCGCTTGGGTTCTCTTTTGCTCTGCCAGAAAAAGCCTCACGCCGCCTGAGCTGGGGATTGGCCGCGCTGGACACACCTGAAAACTCCATCGTCCAGGCCAGACACGCCACTTCATTAAACTGGGATACCGAGCTCACCCGCATGAGCCTGTCTGAAAAAAGCAGTAATTTGGATCTGCACTGTGAAGCCCCCGGCTGGGATGCCTGGCTGCAAGAGACCCAGCAGCGCGCCCGCCAATTCATCGTCAATGGCCTCAACGATCAAAAGACCTTGCATCTGGTGAGCAAACGCAACATCGATACCCGCCTGCAGGACGAAAAATTATTACGTCGTAACAGCGCCCTCAATTACGAGGCAGATGTGTACCAGCTCTGGTACCTCAGCCGCATTCTGCTGCCCGCTAATCCGACGCTCTTTAAAGCGCTCATCCACTCTACCCTGGAAACCCAGCAGGATGATGGCAGCCTGCCCTTCACCGTCAGCCCGGCTGGCACGGTTTCTTCCGTCAAGGCGCCGCCCTTGCTGGCAGGCCTGGTCTTACAAGTTGACCGCACCCTGCAAGAGGATACCTGGCTGAACCAGATCCAACCGCAATTGCTGCGGGCTTACCATGCCTGGTTCCCGGGCAACACATCTGCCTTACCCACCTGGGAATCACCCATCCAAACCGGCCTGGATGGCTCTCCGCTGTTCGCCACCTGGCAAGCCACAGATCAGGGTCTGGACGTACGCAGCTTCTTCAGTCCGGCTCTGGCGGCATTGCTTTATAAAGAAGGCCAGGCGTTATTGGCGCTGGCGCAAAAGACCGGCGCCCACGAAGAGGACGAATGGTTGACCGCCATCAGTGCTCAGCTCCGCGAAGCAGTGGAAAGATCATACGATCCCCAAAGCCACTCCTACCGGTATCTGGATGCCCAGAGCGGACGCTGCGACCCCGCCCAGGAGCTGCGTCAGTTCAAACACGACGGCAGCATTCAGGTGAAACGGAATTTCAAAGTGCCCAGGCGGCTGCTGCTCATTTGCAATGCAGAAAAGACCAGCCCCAAACACCTGGAGGTGACCCTCAACGGGAGCCACCAATCACAGCCAGTACAAGAAAAGATCTCGCTCGATTTCCCCTTCTACCAAAATGGGCTCAGCCGCGCCACCAGCAAGGAACTCTTTGAGACCCTTGAATCGGTGCAAGTGAGCGGTCTTGAAAGCGGCAGCGCGCTTACGCTGCGGCTCGCCGGCACGGACCAGGAAGACCTCAGCCTGTTCCTGCCGCTCTGGGCCGGGATTCCCCCGGCGGAGAGAGCCCACGAGATCATCGAGAAAAATCTGCTGCCACACTACCTGAATGAGTTTGGCCTGTCCACCTACCCCAGCCTGACGGACGACAAACAGAACGCCATCTCGCCTTTCTGGAATGCCTTCCTGCTGGAAAGCCTGCTCCAATACGGCTACCGAAAAGAAGCCGCAATGGTGCTAAACCGGCTTTACACCTCCATCTTTGCCCAGTGGGCTCAGAGCGGGCAAGTCAACAGCGAATTAAATGCAGCCGATGGCAGCGGGCGGGGGGAACATAACACCCTGCTGGGTCTGCCGCCGCTCAGTGCCCTGCTCACCTTATTGAGCATCGAATCGCTTGAAAAAGATCAGGTGATTTTGCAAGGTTTCAATGACCTATTTGCTCCATTTACAGTACAATATGAAAGAGTGATGTTGATGCTTTCACAACACTCCACTGTGATCCAAACCGTGAACGGCTCACGGACAGAGATTGATCAAGCCGGCCATTACAAGATTCTTCTCCCCTAAGAAAGGAGGACCTATGACTGAAAAACAACAAAAATGTGATACCCTGCTGGTTGCCGTAGTGCAATCACAAGATGCTGAGATCACCGACAATAAGTTGGGGCCTCTCGTTCCCACTGTGACCCGCCTGCCCAGCATCGGCGCTTTTTTGGGCAGACGCAACGCCACCCTGCTCATTGGCCTTTACCAAACGGTTAAAGCAAAAGTGGTGGACATTCTGCATGAGAACTGCCGCCAACGCGTGGAGTTCATTGCCGTCCCCCTGGAAAGCGCACCCATGCCGCTACCCGCCCCCACCCCCATAACAGTGGGCGGCGCCACCATTTTTTCACTCGAAGTTGAGCATTTTGAGGAGTTTTAGCCATGAAACTGATCATAGCGATCGTTAAAGATATTGACGCCGATAACGTCACCAACGCACTGACCTCAGCCAATTACCGGGTGACGACCATAGCTTCCACCAGCGGCTTCCTGCGCCGCGGCCTGAACACCATGCTTTGCGGTGTGGAAGACGACCAGGTGACCAAAGCGGTAGAGACCATCCGCGGCAGCTTTCCGCCCCCTGAATCTCCCGATGAAAAACGCTGCACCATCTTTGTGTTGAACGTCGGCGAATACATCCACTTCTAACAACACACCCCGGAAGGATCTCCCTCCGGGGTGTTCATTTATTCTTTGAATTCCTCTACGTGGTAGATGGAAACCTGCAGCACCTTTTGCCGCCAGCGGTTGGCAGGCGCCCCCATTTTTTGGCATAACTGATCCAAGAACACCTCAGGGGTGGGTAATTGGTCCCATACTTGAGGCAAGAAAGTGGCCCGCAGAGAACCATCACGCAGCACAACTCCGTCTTCATGCGGCTTGAGCAAGCCGGGCAGATCTTGCGGGTTTTTGTAGGGCAGCGGTTCTGAGGGGGTCAGCACGGAGATCTCGATCTCCACCTGTGATACTTCCAATTCAGAAAGCGGCAAGAAACGATAATCGTTCAGGGCGGCATCCACAGCGTGTTCCTGCACATCCTGCACCAACGGCTGGTAAGCCTGCAAGGACCCAATGCAGCCGCGCAGTTCTCCCTCCATGGTGAGAGTCACAAAGGCTGCCCCATTTTCCTTCAATAACGGGGTAAGCTGTGCTTCAGGCAATTTAGGCAGACGCTTGCCAGACACTGCGCATACGATGGACTCGCGCGCCAGTGCCAACAGGTCTTTTCTCTCTTGCTGAGACAGCCGTTGAAGGGTCATTTTTGTACCTGATGATATCCTCTGTTAAAGTATACCAGCGGAGCGCGTTCCAGATCACTTTCGCCCGCCAGTACTTCACCCACAAACAGGGTGGAATTGGGCATGGGGTAAGTATGAACCACCCGGCAGTCCAAAAAAGCCCGCCCGGCTTTGAGCATGGGTACGCCGGTCTCCAGAGTAAAAAGTTCCAGATTATCGAACCTGTCTTCTTCCGGTTCCTTGCCGGCGAACACATCGGCAATATGCTGCTGGTCCACGTCCAACAATGTAACGGCGAACACGCCGCTGGCCAGCACCATGGGGCAGGTGCGCGATTGGTTGGCCAGAGAAATGGTGATGCGCGCCGGGTCCAAAGAAACCGACGCCAATGAGTTGACGGTAAGGCCGTGCTTTCTTCCATCAAATACGGTGGTCACCACGGCAACACCGGTTGGCCATCCGCGAAAAACAGTGCGTAACAATTCAGAAGTAGAGGTCATTATTCTCCCAGAAACACCTTTATTAATTCATTTATACAATCACGCCAGTTCAAATACAAGCGTTGGTCATAACTGACATATACACTCCGAATTATAGTTTTTTGTAACCGAAATATCAAATTTGGGTTCTTAACTATAAAATGGACCAATCAATATACTGCATCTGGCACAATCCTTGCTATAATCATGAAGATTGCGAGATTTCATATGAGTGAACCTACCTATACACCGCCATTTCCACAAAAACCGGAGCCGACTGCACCCACCCCGCAGCCAGGCACCCCGGCTCCTCGCCAGAATACCACCCCTAAAAAGAAATCTGCCCGTTTTGGCATTTTTAACAGTATCCAGATGTTTGTCACCTATGCATTCCTGGCGGCCACCCTGTTCACTCTGTTTACCCCCAATAATCTTTTCTCCAGTCAGATGGTGGACCGCCTGTTCACCGCCTGGCAGGCCAACCCCACCAACGTGGCGCAGGTAACCACCCCTGCTTCTTCAGATTCAGCCGTCAAACGCATCGGCATCGTATCTGGGCATTATCAAAACGATTCCGGTTCGGTCTGTTCTGACGGCCTGACCGAACAACAGGTGAACCTTTCCATTGCCACCCTGGTCAAACAAAAGTTGGAAGCTGAAGGCTACACGGTAGACCTGCTGGCTGAGTTTGACGACCGGCTCTCACAATACAAAGCGATTGCCCTCATTTCTATTCATAACGATTCCTGCGATTACGTCAACGACCAGGCCACCGGCTTTAAAGTGGCGGCCGCCATGCACAGCGCCTACCCGGAAAAAGCCAGCCGCCTCACCGCCTGCCTGGTGGACCGCTACGCTAAAGACACCGGCCTGCCCTACCATGCCAACACCATCACCAACGACATGACCTATTACCATGCCTTCGATGAGATCAATACCGATACCACCGCTGCCATCATCGAAACTGGATTCCTCAACCTGGATCGCCAGATCCTCACCCAGCACACTGACGAAGTGGCGCAGGGCATTGTGGACGGTCTCAACTGCTTTATCCACAATGAAAACATCTCCTCTACTGCCACACCGGTTGCTACCCCATGACAGAATTTGACCCCTTAGGCGCACGTCTTGCTATACAGAATGCACAGTTTGCCCTGCAACGCGGGCAGACCACTGAGGCACGCCGTCTGGCCATGGAAGCCGCTCAATTTGACCCCACCTTTGAAGATCCGTGGCTGATCCTGGCCACCCTCTCCAGTCCGCGGGCCAGCGTGGCATACCTGCAGCACGCGCTTGAGATCAATCCGCGCAGTCAACGCGCCACCAAAGGCATGCAGTGGGCGCTGGAACGCCTCAGCCTGGCCGAAGAGCGAGAGCAATTGGAACAAAAGAGCACCGCTGTGCCGGGTGCACCCGTACCCCCTCCGCTGCCTGTTCAGGCGTTTGTACCAGAACCCACACCAGCACCCACAGAACCCCCCGCTCAGGCTGTTGAGAGCTTTGTTACAGATGCTGACCTTTACCGTGAATTCCAGGAAAAAGAGCTTTCTGCACATGCTGCAATCGCAGATGAAGATACGAAGGCCAAGACCCAGCCCATCCGGGTAAAAGCCGGCAAAAAGACGAAACCTGAAAAGAAGGCGGGGCAGAGGAAAGGCGGGAACCTCACCTGCCTGACCCTGGCCATCATCTTCTTCATTTTGTTGGCCGCAGCAGCGGCACTCTGGTTTGCCTTGCCCTCCTGGCTGGCGCTGACCAACAGTGCCTCGGCAGCCCTGCCTGCCCAGGTGTTGGCCAAGCCCTCGCTGACCCCCACCAATACCGCCACCCCCACTCCCACATTAACCCCGACGCCCACGCTGACGCCGACCCCCAAACCCACCAAAACACCACTCCCCACAGAGACCCCCTACCCCACCGCCACTGCAGCGCCTTATGTTTACCCCACCGATGTCACCTACCCGACCGCCTCTGTAGACGCCAGCGGGCGCTGGATCGATGTGGATCTGACCAATCAGATGCTTTACGCCTATGAAGACAGTACCCTGGTGGCTTCCTTCCTGGTTTCCACCGGTGTAGCTGCCCACCCTACCGTGACGGGTCAATATTATATTTACGTGAAGTACACCTCCACGCTGATGACCGGTCCCGGCTATTACCTGCCGGATGTGCCCTATACCATGTACTTCTACCAGGGCTATGGCATCCATGGCACTTATTGGCATAACAATTTCGGTACCCCCATGAGCCATGGCTGCGTGAACATGCGCACCTCAGAAGCAGAATGGCTTTTCAACTGGGCCTCTGTGGGTACCCTGGTAAATGTTCATTATTAGTAGCTGATCATGGACCTGAGCTTACTTTCCAGACGCGAATTCCTCAAATTGAGCGGTGCATCAATGGCAGCGCTTTATGTGCTTGCCAAGACATCGCCGGTTTCGGCATTTGCCGGCTTCAACGATGAGAGCACGCCTTCCATGGGACGCATCGTCACCAATAACGTCAAATCTTACGAGACCCCTTCCACCAACGCCAAAGAGTTGAATATCTATTACAAAGACCTGGTCCTGCCCATTACCAAGATCACCACAGGCGATGATGGCGAACCAGCCTACAACCCCATCTGGTATCAGATCAACGGCGAAGGGTATGTGCATGCGGGCGGGGTTCAACCGGTGGAGATCAGCCTCAACGAACTGGTCAAAAACATCCCGGCGGGCGGCCAACTGGCTGAGATCACCGTGCCCTACACCGATGCCATCTGGCACCCCATCCTCAAACAATTGGTAGCGTACCGCCTCTATTACCAGACCACTCACTGGGTGGTGGGCACCTTCGCGGATGAATCCGGGCAGACCTGGTACGAGGTATTGGAAGACTTCTATCAGTTCCATTTCTACGTCAATTCCAGCCATGTGCGCCTGATCCCTGCCGATGAAGTGACCACCCTCTCCCCTGATGTGCCCGCCAAAGACAAGCACCTGGAAGTGCATCTCAACGATCAGATCGTGGTAGCCTACGAAGGCGATTCGCCTGTGCAGATGCTGCGCTGCGCCGCCGGTACCAAGTATTACAACCGCTACCTCACCCCCACCGGTGATTTCAGCGCCGATTACAAACGTCCCAGCCGCCACATGGTCAACGGCAGCAAAGTGGCCGCCAATACCTTTGATCTGCCTGGCGTGCCCTGGGTGACCTTCATCAATGATGACGGTATCTCTTTCCACGGCACCTACTGGCACAACGATTTTGGCCATCCGCGCAGCCACGGATGCATCAACTTGCCCTCTCAGGGGGCCAAGTGGGTGTACCGCTGGACACTGCCGGAGGTTCCATTTGCGGACCAAAAGTTTTACAAACGCCCCGGCACATCAGTGACCATCACCAAATCCTGATCGATTCCATCATTTTTCTTATAAATGTATAACAAAACCTGACAAACTCATGCCTTATAATGAGGTTTGGAGAACAACTGAAATGAGCCGTGAACCGTTATTTAAAGGTCTGGTAGTAGATGACAATGAGCAGCCGGTCGGCACTTCTGTGATCGGCAGCGAACCCTGCTACGTGGTCAACGATGCCGGCTTTCTGCACCACATCCCCTCTGAACAGGTGGATCGAGTTGTCTTAGAAAAACTCGGGTCGCAGATCAGCGGCAATGAAGACATGATCGCGGAGCAAACCGCAAAGATGATGGGGCAGGATGATCTGTTCACCCATGCCATCATCCAAAATCAATTAAAGAACATTGGTCAGCAATTTGACCAGTTACTTGAAGCCGGCATTCCAGAAGAATCGCGTGTTTATCTGGGCATGACCGGGTTCAAAGTGGTGATCAATTTCCACGGAGAGGTCGTACGCATTGACCAACCCTCCGCGCCCGCCGACGGCGGCGCTGGTGGTGAAGACGAGTAATGCCGTTTATTGGAGCAATGAAATGAGCTTAGAGAATATCATCTCTGTGACTGAATCGGACTTTGAGTTCGAAGTTGTCGCTTATTCACAAAACACACCGGTGATCGTGGATTTCTGGGCTGATTGGTGCCGCCCCTGTAAGACCCTGACCCCGCTTCTTGAAAAGCTGGTGGCAGAATCGAATGGCGCCTTCCGCCTTGCCAAAGTGGACGTTGACGCCAACCCCAACCTGGCCCTGCGCTGTAAAATCCGCACTCTGCCTACGGTGGTGGCCTTCAGCGGCGGCGATATTGTGGGCGATTTTGCCGGTCTGCAGCCAGAGGCACGTGTACGCGACTTTATTGAGCAGATCCTGCCGCCCAGCCCCGCCAACCTGATGATCGAAAAAGGCGACAGCATGCTGGCCGATAACCGCCTGGCTGACGCAGAACAAGCCTACCAGGACGCCCTCGCCGTAGATGAACAGGCGCCGGGTGCTTTGCTGGGGCTGATGAAGCTCAGCCTGCGCCGTGGTGATTCAGCCACAGCCTACCAACTGCTGCGTATCTTCCCGGCCGTCAAAGAATACAATCAGGCCGAGCAGCTTCAACCGCTGATCCGCGCCATGGAAGACTTCAAGAACGATACCCTGCCGCAGGAAACCGACCTGGACGCGGCTTTCAGCAACAGCATCCGCCTTGCCATGCGCGGCAACCTCTTTGCTGCCCTGGATGGCCTTTACGATATTCTGCGGCAAGACAAGCACTTCCGCAAAGATCGTGCCCGCACGGTCTCGCTTTCACTTCTGGAACTGGTAGACCCGCTGGGCTGCCAGACCCTGGAGTACCGTAAAGAACTGACGCATATCCTGTTCTAAAAAAATAACCGGCTGAGAGATCCTCAGCCGGTTTGCTTTATACCTGATTGAACTTGCCGTCCAGCTCTTCCCAGCGCCGATAGGCCCGGGCCAGATCTTCTTCAAGGGCATGGATGCGCTCCGCGGCAGCCGCGATCTGGGCTGCATCGCCCTGGTAGAAGCTGGCATCGCCCATGGCGGCACTCATTTGCTGCTGCTCGGCCTCAAGCTGCTCAATGCGAGCCGGCAGATCTGCCAGTTCCTGCTTCTCGGCTTCCAGCGCCTTTTGTTCCTTGTAGCTCAATTTACGGTCACCCTCCGCTTTCGGCTCAGCGGCTTTGGCAGGCACGGCGGCCGCTTTTTTGGCCGGTTCCTTTTGCGCCGCCTTCAGGTCCGCCTGGCTCTGGCGCAGGCTGTCATCATAGCCGCCCACGAATTCCCTGGCGCCGCCTTTGCCATCCAGCACGATGGTGCTGGTGACCAGGTTATTAATGAACGCCCGGTCATGGCTGACCAGCAGCAGGGTGCCACTGTATTCCAGCAGCAGATCTTCCAACAATTCCAGGGTCTCAATATCCAGGTCATTGGTGGGTTCGTCCATCACCAGCAGATTGGTGGGGCGGGCGAACAAACGCGCCAGCAAGAGCCGGTTGCGCTCTCCGCCAGACAGCGCGCTTATGGGCGCATGCACGCGGTCGCGCGAGAAAAGGACGTCTTCCAGATAGCCGATGAGGTTGCGCGAGCGTCCGTTGATGCTGATGGTATCGCGTCCCTGGCCTACGTTATCCAACACCGTTTGGTTCTCATCCAGTTGGCTGCGCAACTGGTCAAAATAGGCGATCTCAATATTGGTGCCCAGTTCAATGCTACCCGATTGCGGCTGCAGTTCCCCCAGCAGCAGTCGCAGCAGAGTGGTCTTGCCGGAGCCGTTCGGGCCAATAATGCCCACTTTATCGCCGCGCTGCACAATCGCAGAGAAATCCTTGAGAATGGGCTTTCCTTCATAGGTAAAGGAAACCTTATCCGCTTCCAGGACCAGCCGGCCAGAGCGGCGCACTTCCTGAAGCTGCATCTTGATGTTGCCGGAGCGCTCACGCCGCTCAGCACGCACCTCGCGCAGACGTTTGAGGGCACGCACGCGGCCTTCGTTGCGGGTACGGCGCGCTTCAATGCCGCGGCGGATCCAGGCTTCTTCTTGCGCCAGCTTCTTGTCAAAGAGCACGTTCTGGTCAGCTTCGGCTGCCAGCATGCCCTCTTTGCGTTCCACAAAGGTGGTGTAATCACAATCCCAGTCAAACAGTCGGCCGCGGTCCAGCTCTACAATGCGGTGGGCAATGTGCTGCAAAAAGACCCGGTCGTGGGTCACAAAGAGCAAGGTGCCGCCCCAGCGGGTGAGGAATTCTTCCAGCCAATTGATGGAATCAATGTCCAGGTGGTTGGTGGGCTCATCCAGTAAGAGCAGATCCGGCTGGTTGGCCAGCCCGCGCGCCAACAGCACGCGCCGCTTCATCCCGGCCGAGAGCACCGCAAAATCTTCCTGCGGGTCAAGGCCCATGCGCCCTGTCACCTGTTCCACCTGCAATTGCTTCTGCCAGGCGTCCAGCGGCTGCCCGTCCACCAGCTCAGCGCCGATGCCGCCCGCCACGATCTCGCCCACCTTGCCGGTGAGAGCCAGCGGCACGTCCTGCGGCAGGTAGGCCACCCTGCTGTTCTGCTGGCGGCTCACGGTGCCGCTCTGCGGCAGCAGCTCCCCCTGGATGACCTTGAGCAGGGTCGATTTGCCCATGCCGTTGCGGCCGAGCAGACCCACCCATTCGCCGCGCTCGATCTGCAGATTGACCGCATCCAGCAACGGCGGACCTTCAAATGTAAGACTCACGTCTTGTAAACTGATCAATGCCATAACGCCTGAATATACTACGAAATCCGTCCGAGCGGGGAAAAAAAGATCCCCGCCGAACCTGGCGGGGAAGATTTGATGAACCTTTAGGCGGCGTGACCCATGTGCCCGCTGCCCGGTTTGGCAAGATATTTGTGAGGGTCCTTGTCAAAGCTGGTCTTGCAACCGTTGCAACAGAAATAGTAGGTCTTGCCCTCAAATTGTGATGAGACGGCGGTCTTGGGATCAACGCTCATTCCACATACAGGATCTTTTTCCATAGAAAATCTCCTTTCTTATAAGAGAAATATAGTCCGATTTGCCCCAAATATCAAGGTGCAAAAAAGATGGCATATCCACTGTTTCATACATGCACAGGTAAAAACCGTTATGATATAATTTCGCATGCACGGGCCCGTGGCGCAGTGGTTAGCGCAGGCGACTCATAATCGCTTGGTCGATGGTTCGACTCCATCCGGGCCCACTTCCATAACGTAAAATTACAATCGTCGCTGGTTTACCCGCAGGGGGCACACGCGACTCCATCTGGGCCTACTTCCATAACGTAAAATTACAATCGTCGCTGGTTTACCCCCAGGGGGTACACGCGACTCCATCCGGGCATTACTGAATTACTCCGAACAGGAGTATTTTTACTTTATACTCAATATTTTTCTCTTGGAGTCAGATGTTTCACCGGGAAGAATTTTGAATATACACCTTATAGGCTGACGAAGTAATTATGGGGACGTAAATAAAAAGTCCTAAAGCGCATTGCTGCTGCCGTAGGACCTCTCAATGATGAAATTCAAAGACGTACCTAATCTTTCTTCTCTTTCTTCTCTTTCTTCTCTTTCTTTTCCTTCTTGTCTTTCTTGTCTTTTTTCTTGTCCTTGTCCTTACCTTTATCTTTACCCATCTGATTTACCTCCTTCACATCATATTCCATTATATTCCTTATTACAGCATAACCAGTTTTACGGCAATAAACAAGCTCAATCGAGTTCAGGTCTTGCAACAAAATTCATCAGGGGTATCTTATAAAGAATTAGAAATATACCAACTGGTTATTTTTTCCATTAGTAGTACTGGGTGTAAGCATCTCCACGAATTTCATAATTTTGAAAATTGTAGGGCGTTTCAAAACGTAATTATTTCCTTATGCTATACTTTTATTAAGTTCAAATCTTTCAGCGGGGGCTTAATGAAACAATATCGACGCCAAATTCTTTTATTGTTCATTTTTATGTTTACTCTGGCTGCTTGTGCTCAGAGTAATGCCATCACGCCCACGGCAACCGCCCCAACAGTAACGCCAACCTCGAAACCCACCAAGACACAAACGCCTACATACGAATTAATCTCAACACGGGATCCCAATGCCACACTCGAACCCTGGGAATTGTTACGCAAACAGGTAAAGGAATTTGGAATTGACTGTAAATATTTGCAAGCGAGCATCTCTCCAAAAGGTACCTGGGCGGCTGCGGCCTGCGGATATGAGAATGACCAGACTTTACAAATTGCCAATCAGTCTGGGGTAGTTTATACCCTCTATTATTCTGATTACCTTTCCGATGAATTCACAAACCCGGTTAGCGGTCAACGCGGTGCCATGGGCGGGTTGGTCCCAATTCATTGGACAGCCGACGACCAATATCTTTTTTTTAGCCCATACGTAGCCTGGGATGGCGGAGGAACCTGTTTTTATGGTTTTGGGTATGGCGGGTTGTACAGAATGAGTATGAAAGACGGTAAGATCTCAACAATCCTGCCGCTAACAGATATGATGGATCAGTATTTCTTCGCTTTTTCACCCGATGGCCGCTACCTGGCCTATATTGACGGCAACCCACACCTCTTGAATTTGAGCACAGGCGATAATTATTCCATTAATGTTGATGAGAATATCAGTGGAAACTTGACCTGGTCGCCAGATAGCTCTCGTGTTGGCTTCGCAACCTGTATAGTTGATCCAGACGATTTCCGCAGAATTAAAAACTCTACGATTCAGATTTTTACTGTCTCAAACCATGAAAAGCAAATCATCAAAAACTCACAAGTAATTTTTTTTAGTATCAAGCCGGGTGAAGACAATTCTTACTTCTTGATCTCAGAACGAGATGAAAATTGGGATGAAGTTTTTTCTCTATATTACTGGGACCAGGATTTGATCCTTTCCGCCACTCCGCAACCGTAAAAAACAAAGTCAAGATATCAAGTGTTCACTTCTTTTGACAGCCCAAAACCTGCAAAAAACGGAGAACTCGGCTTACCAGAAAGACCTCCAAATCAACCGAGGAGATGAAGTGAAAAAGGGAATCGTGGTCGCTTTACTCATCACAGGAATTTTGCTCAATTCATGTACGCTCATCGAGAATGGAGCAGCCAATTCAATAGTGACGTCTGGAACCAGCTTGCCAGCCTCTACAAAACAGGCTGTGAGTCCGACCCCTACTCATCCATCTGCCGCGACAAGTCAGGTTTTCCCCTTTGGGGCAATGGCCGAACAAGTCTATCAATATGAACAAACACAGATGGCTAAATTTCCTGTGAAGTGTAATAATCCCCAAAAATACCTGTTCTCTCCCGATCATAATTGGCTTGCCTGGGCTTGCCCCTATGCTTACAAAGAAGATAATCAGACTTTAGAGATTGCCTCGCTTAGGGGAAATGACTGGATACTACAGTCAAGAAATTACTATACAGATGAGTTCAAAAAAGATTTCCTTGAATTTTCCCCGTATAGTGAAATGGGAATTCTCCCTGTTAATTGGTCAAAAGATGGAAAATCCTTGTATTTTGCGACCAGGATCTCCATTGATGCCGATGGACCTTGTTTCTTTGGCTTTGGTGACAACGGCCTTTACAAAATTGATGTTCAGACCGGGAAAATATCAACTATATTACCTCCCCCATCTTCAAATTCACGGTACGGCTATCAATATGCATTCTCTCCAGATGAAAAATGGTTAGTATATGGGTTTGACCAGACAAGTATTCTCAATTTACAGACAAATGAAGTTTATCCGATCGATAAAGGATGGACTCGTGCCTTTACCTGGTCGCAAGACAGTTCAAAAGTCGTCTATATACTAGATAATTCCAATTTGATCCTGTATTCTCCAGAAACCAAAAAGGTAAATACATTGGTGAATGAGGAAGGTTGGTGTTTAAATATTTTCCCGTACGAGGATCGAATAAGGATCGATCTGATCAATGAGAATGATTGGACAACCAGGGAAGATGAATTTACCTATGATTGGACAACAGGAATAATTATCCAAATAACACCAACGCCGTAGAATTATGCGTGGAACGAAGTATTTCGATTTTGTAAAAGCATAAAAATTAGTAATAAATGTACTCGCTTGAGGAGGGGAAAATGAAACACTGGCAAACAATAATGGCATTGGCATTCCTTTATTCTCTTTCGCTAAACGCTTGTTCTCCAATTAAACCTGATTTTTCGAACGATAAAACACAAACCGCTACCTCTGACTACGAAAAACACAGCACGCCCATTCCTTTTGAATCATTGCCAACACCGACGGCAACCGCCTCCCTTTTAGTGAATCGCAGTAAAACACTGACTTTTGAAAACCAAATAAATTGCGACGGTTATAGGACTGATATCTCCCCAGATGAACAATGGACCGCTTTCACTTGTTATACAAATGACCCGTATTCACTAAAAGTGATCGAACAGAATGGAAAATCGTGGACATTGAATATTGCAAATTATTTGCCTCCTGAATGGGAGGGAAAAGCAGAACCGTATCATAACAATCTTTGGCCTATCCATTGGGATGTAAAAAAAGTAAACTCTATTTTGCATCTGATCAGTTTATGGAATCATTTGGGGTAATTTCGTATGGTGTTGGCGTATTGGGGATCTTTGAGCTTGACCTTACAAATGGAACCGTTAACACAATTGTCTCGCCAAAAGTAGAAGAATTTGGATACTTACATTCCTTTTCCCAAAATGGAAAATATCTGGCAGTTTCAAAAGATGGTGTTTCAATTTTTAATTTGGAAACAGGTGAAAAGACCAATGTACCAGTTTCCGAACCCCTGGTAGGGAACTTAATGTGGTCTATTGAAAGTGATAAACTAGTATTTGGTTCTTGCGAGCCAGATTTCTATTATAAAGATCCTTTCAGTTCAAGCATTTCAATTTATTCTCTGAATTCAAACACGATTTCAAAAATTATAGAAAAGAAAGGGCTATTCCTCTCAGCATCAAATCTAGATGAAAATGGTTTTGAAATATTCGAAGGAAAATTGAATACGAATTCAGCACAAATTGGCATATATTACTGGGACAAGGGTTTGAGCTTAACCGCCACACCAGTTCCGTAGAACCCAACCCGGACACGGCAGGTAATACCCCTCAAAGCCTAGCATGACAAACTCAGGACGGTTGTTGCAAGGGAACGAAAAACCAACGAGATACATTCGCCATTTCCTAATTTAAACCACGCCATGTTCTGGGCACGGCATTTCAACAAGGGGAAGTAACACCGTAGCTACGGACCTACAATACCTTATATTGTTTGATTGCAGGGCGTTTCAAAACGTAATTATTTCCTTATGCTATACTTTTATTAAGTTCAAATCTTTCAGTGGGGATCTTATGAGACAATATCGATGCCAAATTTCCTTATTGTTCATTTTTCTTTTTGCTCTGGCTGCGTGTGCTCAGAGTAATGCCATCACCCCCACGGCAATCGCCCCAACAGTAACGCCAACCTCGAAACCTGCTCACAATCAAACCCCCACTACCCAAACCACCAGCGCACCCGAACCTACTGCCACACTTACTGATCGGGAAATTCAAATAGAACATGCAAAAGACTTTGGTATTGATTGTGAAATATACGATGCCATCATCTCTCCAAAAGGTAATTGGGCATCTGCGGCTTGTGAATCTGATAAAAATCAAAGGTTGATTGTGAAAAACAGAACTGGCAAAGTGTATGTTCTCCAACTTACCGACTACCTGCCCAATGAGTTCAAAGAGTTGGATGGAGGGCAAGGAAATTTGTTTCCTGCTAAATGGACTGGTGACGAGCAATACTTGTTTTTTTATCCCATGCTTAATGTAAGTGGGTGGGGACCCTGTTATCTTGGCTATGGATCTATGGGGCTTTTTCGATTGAGTTTGATTGATGGAACCGTAACAACTGTATTGCCGTTTCAAGAAGATTTGGATTGGTACGACTTTTCTTTTTCACCCAATGGCCGTTATCTTGCTTATACGAATGAAAAACCTCATATTTTAGATTTACGAACAGGTGAGAATTATTCAATCAAAGTAAGTGAAGAAATTAGCGGTGATCTGGTCTGGTCACCTGACAGCAAGACTCTTGCATTTGTTTCCTGTCATTCAGATGATCCGAATGCTACTTTTGGTAATTCAACCTTGCGCCTTTTCTCACTATCTACAAAACAACAAAGAATTATCTTGCAAACAAAAAGTGAAAGTATACATTTATCAACAGGCCACGAAAATTCCTACTTTGAAATAGAAGTTGGCTTCCAACTTCCAAATCAACTCCTTTATGATAGACGATATTCTCTTTATTATTGGGACGTAGATCTGCCCATCACCGCCACACCATACCCTTAGTACCCAAACGGAGCAGGTCAACCAGGTTTTACGATTCTCCATTCTCCACTCTCGACTCTCCCTCCCCATAGTTTGTTATAATGATTCTTGTATGACTGTTTATCAGCACTTACGATTGCGTTGGATTCCTGACCCACCTGTGGGGTCCATTATTTTGTTTTGGAGGGGATGCGTCTGATCCCCCTCCCCCGGCCGCCTTTAACTTAAGGTTAACCTCTGTTGGAAACCCTCCTTTCCCAATGAGGTCATCATCTGAACTTGGATGAGAGCGGCTGGCGAGCCGCTTTTTTGTTGGTTTGGAGGTTTTATGAGAAAAACGATCGTTGCTGCAGCATTGGGGGAATGTGTTCATGTAGCAGGGGTAAGCAATTTTTTGCGTCTGGCCGAATTGGCCGGCTGGCGTACTGTCTTCCTGGGTCCCGCTGTTCCCATCCAGGAGGTCTTGCGCGCCGCCAGAGATGAAAACGCCGACCTGGTAGGCGTTTCTTACCGGTTAACGCCTGAAACAGGCGAACGCCTGCTGGGAGAGTTTGCTGAGGCGGCAGATGAGCTGCACAGCCGCGGGGTACGCTTTGCTTTTGGCGGTACGCCGCCTGTGGCGGAGAGAGCCCGCTCGTTGGGTTTCTTTGAGCGCATCTTTGATGGCAGTGAATCGGCTGACCAGGTGCTGGCCTACCTGAAAGGCCAGAAAGACGAAGTTTCTCGCGCCGAAGATTACCCACAGACGGCCATTGAGCGCATCCACTGGAAGGCGCCCTTCCCCTTACTGCGTCACCACTTTGGCCTGCCTGAGATGGAATTGACCCGCGCCGGTATTGAGCAGATCGCGGCCGCCCGCGTGCTGGACGTGATCTCACTGGGTATTGACCAGGACGCGCAGGAAAACTTTTTCCACCCGGAACGACAAGATGCGCGCCGCAAAGGTGCCGGCGGGGTACCCGTGCGCAGCCGTGAAGACTATGAGGCACTATTTGCTGCCAGCCGCAGCGGCAACTATCCGTTGCTGCGTACTTACTCTGGCACTGACGACTTCATCCGCCTGGCGGAGTTGTACACTGAGACCATACACAATGCCTGGTGTGCCATCCCGCTCTTCTGGTTCAACCAGATGGACGGACGCGGTCCCTGGGACCTGGAAGGCTCCATCCGCGAGCACCAACAGGTGATGCGCTGGTACGGAGAGCGCGGCATGCCAGTTGAATTGAACGAGCCGCACCACTGGGGTATGCGCGACGCGCCGGATGTGATCTACGTAGTGGCGGCCTACCTGGCAGCTTATAACGCCCGCGCCAACGGCGTGCAAGATTACATTGCCCAGTTCATGTTCAACAGCCCGCCCGGTACTTCAGATGCCATGGACCTGGCTAAGATGTTGGCTGTGCTGCGTCTGCTTGAACCGCTGCAGGGAGCCAATTTCCGCGTATGGAAGCAGACCCGCACAGGGTTGCTGAGCTACCCGCTGGATCTGCCCGCAGCAAGGGCGCATCTGGCCGCCTCCATCTACGTGCAGATGGCGCTGAGACCGCATATCATTCACGTGGTGGGGCACACCGAAGCGGATCACGCCGCCACCCCCGCAGATGTGATCGAAGCCTGCAAAATGGCGACCCGCGTCATCGAAAACGCCCTCAAAGGCGCACCAGATATGACGCAAGATACAGCAGTGCAGCAACGCGTCAGCGACCTGACCGCTGAGGCCATCGTCACCCTGCGGGCGATTCGCGAACTGGCCCCTGCCGATGTGACCGACCCGCTCAGCGATGCTGCCACCCTGGCCAAAGCAGTCCAGGTGGGTATTTTGGATGCACCGCAATTACGCAACAATCCCTTTGCAAAAGGAACCATTCAAACACGTATTCTCAACGGCGCCTGCTGCGCGGTGAATGAGGAGGGGCAAGCCCTTACAGAAGCCGAGCGTCTAGCAGGATTGTTTTAGAAAATGGAGTCAAAAATGAACAAAGAAATTCACTTCACTGTCATTGGGGCTGGCCACGGCGGCAAAGCCATGGCTGCCCACCTGGGGTTGATGGGGTTCCCCACCACCCTTTACAACCGTACCGCAGAACATGTGGCAGCCATCAAACAACTGGGAGGCATTGATCTCACCTGTGCAGATGGCGGCCCAAGCGGGTTTGGCAAGTTGGCCCTGGTCACTTCCAACATTGCAGAAGCCATTGAACATGCAGATATGATCATGGTGGTGCTGCCTTCTTCTGCCCACAATGATATTGCCAAAGCCTGCGCCCCTTACCTTAAAGACGGTCAGATCGTGGTCTTGCACCCCGGCCGTACCTGTGGCGCAATTGAATTTGCCAAAGTACTGCGCGATGAGCACTGCATTGCCGATGTGACCGTGGCCGAAGCCGAGACCTTTATCTACGCCTCGCGCTCTGATGGCCCGGCGCAATCCAAGATCTTCCGCATCAAAGAGGCCATCCCGGTGGCCGCTCTGCCCGCCACCCGCACCAAACGGGTGCTGGATATGATCCATGAAGCCTTTCCAGAGTTTATTGACGGCGGCAATGTGCTGCAAACGGGTCTGAACAACATGGGCGCCATTTTCCACCCTGCCCTTACCATCCTCAACGCCGGTTGGATAGAATCAACCCACGGCGATTATCAGTTCTACATCGATGGGGTGACCCCCTCAGTGGCCAGGGTGCTGGAATCGCTTGACCGTGAACGCGTGACCGTAGCCTCATCCATAGGCATCCGCGCCCGCACTGCCCAGGAATGGTTGAAGCTTTCTTACGATGCGGTTGGCGAAGATCTGAACGAAGCCATTCACAACCAGCCGGGGTATTACGGCATCAAAGCTCCGCCCACACTCAACCACCGTTACATCTTTGAAGATGTGCCCATGAGCCTGGTGCCCATTGCTTCTCTGGGGCAACGTTACGGCGTCTCAGTGCGTGCCATGGATTCCATCGTGCGCCTCTCCTCTATCATTCACAAAACTGATTATTGGCGGCGCGGTCGCACGATCGATAAACTTGGCATTGATAACCTCAGCGTAGGCGAACTTATTGCTTATGTCAATGAAGGAATTCTGGAAGGAGAAAAACATTGGAAGGTCTGATCATCAACCGCCCAAAGGCGGGGCAGGTGTTCAAGAACGAGCAATCATTCACAAACATGATCCATTCACTAGCGCTGGGGGGGATCTCAGCCAGATATACCCCCATGTACAAAGAGCGCCAGCTTTTAGACATCCTGACCCGTGAGAAAGTGGATATTGCCTTCAGCGCCGATTATTACCTGACCAACAGTGCAAACGAAAAAGTAAACATCCACCGAATTTTTGAGGAACATCATGTCTCATATGTAGGGTCCAGCCCAGAGGTTCTTGAGTTGGTACTTTCTAAAACAAATTTGAAACAAGTTTGGCAAAAGAAAGGGATCCAGACCCCGGAATTCTATTTGCTCCGGGCTGACCAGCCAGAAAAAGAAACTGACGTTTTACTCGCCCGGCTAAAAAAATTCCCGTATATCCTTAAACCAGATCGCGAAGGAAATTCTAGAGGGTTAAGTGAACGGTGTGTGGTTTACGATCAGGAGACCCTACAAACCAGGGCGCGCCAAATGTTGAAAGATTTCTCCACCCTGCTGGTGGAACACTTTTTAGGCGATGCTCCAGACCTACGTGAATTCACAGTAGCCATGATCGGCAACCCACCAGATAGATTATTAATGCCCGCGCGAATCCGTTTAAAAAACAAGAAACCTGTCCGCGTAATTACGACCGCAGACAAAGATAACCACAATACCACTGCCAGCCCGGTAGCTGACGAATCCATCAAAGAACGCCTCATTCAGTTCGTAGGTCCCGCCTTTGATGCAGCCGGGGTACGTGATTATGCCCGCTGTGATGTACTCTATGCCAATGACCAGTTCTACGCCATCGAGATCAACGGCCAACCAATGATCCCAGACAAGTGGTTTGAAGCTTGTTGCAAAGATGCCTGCCTGGACCATGATCAATATCTTAATGCCATCTTTTTGGCTGGAATTGTGCGGAACCAATTAAATGGCACTTTGAAAACCAAAATTCCAACATTGATTAAACAATGTTTACCTGAATCTGTTTTCAATGCACTCACCCACAACAGAATCAATGATAATTAAACTTGTTTACTGGAATAGAGGAAATAATGATAGAGGCTATCTTCACACAGACACTTGCAACTGGTTTTGATTGGTATGCCTGGGTAATATTGCCCCTGATCGTCTTTTTTGCTCGGGTCTGCGATGTCACCCTGGGAACGATCAGAATCATATTCATATCTCGTGGTCTGCGCAAGTTCGCCCCTTTTTTAGGTTTTTTTGAAGTGTTAATTTGGATCGTTGTTATTGGCCAGCTTGTTCAACACCTGACCAGTATTACTGCATACATCGGTTACGCGGCCGGATTCGCAACAGGTAACTTCGTTGGTATGTGGTTGGAAGATCGACTGGCATTGGGAACCTATATGCTGCGAGTGATGATCTCAGGAGAAAGTCAATCTCTTGTCAATGCGATCCATGAGGCTGGTTTTGGCGTCACCCAGGTGGAGGCTACAGGCTCCATAGGACCCGTAAAAATGATTTATATTGTGGTGAAACGAAAAGATGTTGACCAAGTAATGGCTATTATTCACGGCCAAACACCACAGGCATTCATCACTGCAGAAGAGATTCGTAGTGCAGAAAAAGGAATTTTTCCGACAAGGGAACGCAAAATCAAAGGACAAATGTTTAGCAGGAATGGAAAATGAACCAATTTAAATCATTAATTATTCGGCTGGCAAAAATTTTCCAAAAGTTTATCCATCCGCTTTCTACCAGTGAACGTCAAGCAACTATCGATGAAGTGACGCCACTTACTGTTCCCAGTTTTGATTTCTACTTACTGGTTATATTATCTTGCAGTATAGCTACATTGGGTCTCATCACTGACTCTCCTGCCGTGATCATCGGTGCGATGTTATTGGCTCCACTCATGTCTCCAATCATCGGTATTGGCCTTTCTTCAATCACCGGTGACGATCATATGCTTCGCTCTTCTGTTCTTACGCTTCTTATTGGCGCAGGAATAGCAATTGTGCTTTCGTTTTTCATGACGCTTGTCAACCACTTTCTTCCTTTTGTTGCTCTGCAAGAGCTTCCTGGCGAGGTTTTAGCACGGATGCGTCCGACCCCAATTGATCTGTTGATCGCCCTGGCGGGTGGTCTGGCAGCATCTTACGCCCTTACTCGACCCAATCTCTCAACGGCATTGCCGGGTGTTGCCATCGCCACGGCATTAATGCCACCCCTCTGCACTATCGGAATTGGGATTGCCATGTACCGTTGGGATGTCGCTGGCGGAGCGACTTTGCTTTTCCTAACAAACATGGTCACAATTGCCTTTGCAGCCGCCGCCGTCTTCTTCTTAAGGGGGTTCTCAACAAAAAAAACCCTTTCGGATCAGAAAATTCCCCGCAATCTGATCGTATCGCTTTCACTAGTTATAATCTTGTTGATCCCACTGACATACTATAGCGTAAAGTTTTTTAACGAAGCTACTGAGAACCGCAAGATAAATAGCGTAGTTGTTGAGGAAGTTAATAAATTCAACAATTCAGAGTTGGTGGATCTGACGGTTGGAAGAACAAATGAAACACTGAACATGGTCATAACCATTCGAACCAGTAAAGCCCTCAGTTACGAGGAAGTCGTTGCTCTGCAACAAACCATTGTCAATGGTCTGGATAAACCAGTTTCATTAAAAGTTGAACAGGTGATCGCTGAAGAATTGGATCCATTGATCCCACCCACACCCACTTTTACACCCACCCTCACAGCAACCGCTACTCCCGGACCTAGCGCCACCCCAACACCTACTTTTACGCCAACCAATACTTTTACACCCTCGCCAACTGCAACTCCTGCTCAAATACTACTCTCCACTGCTCAATTGCCTCTATTACAACTTTACCAAACGCCCGGCGGTCCAGTCATCGGGAAACTTAGGGCTGGCCAGTGGATCAAAAAACTATATCAGGAACAAACCTTTGAAGGAATCATTTGGATTCAAGTAATGGATGCTGATGGTCGAATTGGCTGGATACCAAAATCTTATTTAGCAGCGGCAACTTCAACGCCCACGCCCAATGCCACATCGTTAGCCACGCCCTCTCAAGAACAATGAAGTGATTTTATACAAACAATATATTAATAATAATTTTCTGGACAAGTGATTCTCTGCATGTCTGGACCCTGACCAGTTTGTCAACACCATCTTCCCAGATAGAATTGTGTGCAACCAAAAAGCAGGGAACTCCAAAATGGAGATCCCTGCCATCATGCGCCAATGTCTGCCAAAACCTGTTTTTGCGGCACTTACGCACAACAACTAAAGTCGATTATTTCCAGCGCGAATGCTGCATCAACCAATCCTGCACGCGCAGGGCGGGTTGGTCACCGTGCGGATGCAGGCGCACGTACTTGCCATCGGGCTGCATCACGCGGGCGCTCATGTTGTCTTTGAGGTAGGTTTCCAACACCTGGTCACGCAGATAGCGAATATGCCGCTCATCTTCAATGGGGAAGATCGTTTCTACGCGCCGGTTCAAATTGCGGCTCATCAGGTCGGCACTGCCCAGGTAGATCTGCTCGTGGCCGTCATTCTTAAAGTAAAAAACGCGGCTATGTTCCAGAAACCGCCCGATTACGCTCATCACGCGGATGTTCTCGCTCAGGCCCTCAATCCCTGGCACCAGGCAGCACATGCCGCGCACCAGCAGGTCGATCTTCACCCCGGCTTGAGAGGCCTTGTAGAGGAGTTGGATCATCTCAGTGTCCACCACAGAATTGACCTTGATGATGATGTGCCCTTCTTTGCCTTTGTGCACATGCTCCATCTCGCGGTAAATGAATTCTTCCAGCTTCTGACGCATGTTCACCGGTGCCACCAACAGTTTTTGGTAATCTTGCATGGTGGAATAGCCGGTCAGATAGTTGAACAGGTCGGTCACATCTGAAGCCAGGGTCTCATCACAGGTGAACAGTCCCAGGTCTTCGTAGATGGTGGCCGTGGTCGGGTTGTAGTTGCCGGTGGCCAAGTGCAAATAGCGGCGGATGCCATCCCCCTCTTTGCGGACAACCAGCCCGGCTTTGCAGTGGGTCTTTAGCCCCACCACCCCGTACACCACATGTACGCCGGCCTGCTCCAGGGTGCGCGCCCAACCAATATTGCTTTCTTCATCAAACCGCGCTTTGAGCTCCACCAACACGGCCACCTGTTTCCCGCGCTCGGACGCTTCCAACAGCGCCTGTACAATGGGCGAATTTTGCCCCACCCGGTACAGGGTCTGTTTGATGGCCAACACCTGCGGGTCGCGGGCAGCGGCGTTCAAAAAGTCGATAACAGCGTTGAAAGAGTCGTACGGATGGTGCAATAAAATATTCTCTGCCCGAATGGCATCAAAGAATTCGCTCGCCAGAGTCACATCGCGGATGGGTTGAGGGTAGGTAGGTTTATGCGGACTGTATTTCAGATCGAATCGATCCACGCTGCTATAGATCTGCCAAAATTGAGCCAGGCTGAGCTGACCGTTAAGCACATAGACATCCGGCGTCTTGATCTCAAGGTTCTCTGCCAGCACATTGCGGATGTACTTGGGCATGGTGTTATGAATGGCCATCATCACTACAGAGCCAAACTTGCGCTTGCGGATGCTCTGCTGCATGGTTTCCAAAAGATCTTCTGCTTCCAATTCCTGGATCTCAATATCGGCGTCGCGGATAATGCGGAAGGGATGCGCTTCCACCACTTCCATGCCCGGAAACAGCAACCCCAGGTTGGCCATGATGACCTGATCCAGCCAGACAAAGTAATGGTCATGGGCCACAGTACCATCCTTACGGGCAGCACCAGAGGAACGTTTAATAGGGAGTAAAGGCGCCAGAGTATCAGGTACTTTTAGACGGGCAAACTTCTCTACGTTGCTTTTATCGCGGATGACGATAGCAAGGTTCAGACTCAAGTTAGAGATGTGCGGGAAGGGATGGCCGGGGTCAAGCGCCAGTGGGGTTAGAATGGGGTAAATGTTTTTGGAAAAATATTCATCAGCCCTGGCTTTTTGGGTCTTGTTCAGCCTGCGGTAATCTAAAATATGAATACCAGCCTTCTCCAACAAAGGCATCAATTCGCGCTGGTAAATCTGGTAGGCTTTTTTGTAGAGTTCAAGCGAGCGTTTACGAATGGTAGCCAGTTGCTCGCGTGGGGTCAGCCCATCTGGGGAGATCTCATTGATGCTGGCTTCCACCTGCTTGCGGATGCCGGAAACCCGCACCATAAAGAACTCATCCATATTGGAGCCAAATATGGCCAGGAATTTTAACCGTTCCAGTAAGGGATTACGCTCATCTTGCGCTTCTTCCAGCACGCGCGCCTGGAAATCCAGCAGGCTCAGCTCACGATTCAAGATCAGCATATCTGGTGGGGTTTTTAAGTCGATGCTCTCGTTTTCCATCTATCGATCCTATTGATAAAGTCTTGAGAGTTGTCCCGGGGTGAGCAACCATTCCAAAGTAGCACATTTTCCAGCGGTCAATTCATCTGTGGTCAAGCAACAGATGCTACCCTTTTTGATCTCGATGTGCAACGTGCGATCGCCACTTAGCAAAATGGAGATCAGCTCGCCCAATTCAGGTTCATGGCCCACCAACAGTAACGTAGAGAAGGGATCCATTTTTCGCATCTGCTCAATCAGCGCGTCCAGATCGCCCAACGGTGCAAGAAAATCTGTCAGGGCCAGGCGCTCTTTGCTGAGGTGTAGCCCCTTGCGCATGATGTTGGCCGTTTGCTGGGTGCGGGTCAGTGGGCTGGAAAGGACCAGGTACACCCGCTGTTCCATTTTGGCAAGCGCACGTGCAGCCTCTTCGGTCTTTTTCTGGCCGGTTTTTGTGATCGGCCGTAATTGATCGTCCGGGAATTTCTTGGGATTGCGGTCCATTGCCTCGGCGTGGCGCATGAGCAATATTTTCATTCAGTGGCTTCCTGTGAAGATGAAGTAGCTTCGTTGCTGTCCGGGTTCTCTTTTGCCGTGGGTGCAGTTCTTTTTCGGCGCGTCCGGGGAGCCCAGGGGTATTTGGCCTCGGCAGTAGCACGCCAAAATTCGTGCACCTGCCCCTGCTGGGCAAAGAATGCCTCGATGGCCAGTTGATGCTGAGCGCGGAAGAATTGGCTCACCGACGTGGGATCAAAAGAGTGTTTTTTGTCTACAAATTCGTTCAGATATTCAAGCAAGATCTCAATGTCTTGAACGTGACCCATGCGATCCTGATAATCATGCAGCTTTTTCAACATTTCTTGAGGATAATCTGTCAGGAGCGGAAAAATGATCTCCATCATATAGCGAAACTTTCGGAAAGCGATCCTCACCTGATGAATGGTGGCCACCCGCTCGGGGTCTAGCAAAGAGACCTGATGCAGGACCCTGGCGTAATAATCATCCATCACGGTCGGGATCAGCGCATCCAGATCGGTGGTCTCTGCGTATTTTTCCAGGAAGCCCATCACCGAATTGATCTGACGGTTCAACCCACCCACTCGGATGGAATGGATGTACTTGCCGCTGGCACGCAACAGATCTCTTTCCCGCTTTTGTAAGTGGTTGATAAAAGGCTTTGATTCAGGTAACTGTTCCTGCAGTTGAACCAGATCTGCCAGGATTACCTGGGTATCGCGCAGCTCATCCAAATGGTCCACTTGCTCTTTGATTCGCTTGCGGATCTTTTGTAAAGACGGTCCCGGCTGAAGCGCTCTGTACAGATCGATCACCGCGAGCAGACGGCGCATGGCCACACGCAGGTCGTGGACGGCTTCTTTACTGGCCTGAACCCGGCAGGCTTCCAACTGGGTAGAATAAACCTGCCAACGTTTTTCCAGTGCCTGTTCCAGTAAAGTAAGACTCGTATCTGCCATACCCACCCCGGTCTACTCCTCAACATCCAATGCAACGCCAAAGATTTCTTCAAATAACGCTTTGCGCTTGACAGCCGACCATCTTTCAAGGGTGAGGTCTTCATTGCCTTTCAATCGCAGCAGCCAGCCAGCGCGTGTTTCTGTAAAGACCGCTTCGGTCACCCGCTGGGTATGACTGCCGTCCAGCCCATCAGCCAAACGCAAAAAGGCACACAACTTGGTAACAGTCAGGCGATCCTTTTGGGTAAGCGTAGAGGTAATGGGAATATCACGATACGGTACACCTTTACGGTGGAACTGCACCAAACAGGCCACCATTTCTTGCTGACGTTCGCTCAGTCCAATAATATGGTTGGCCTTGAGTAAATAATCGCCGTGCTGGTCGTGATTCACGGTGTTCACAAAATGACCAATATCATGCAGCAATGCGCCCACTTCCAACACCAGGCGTTCCTCGCCGTTCAGTTGATGCAATTTCGCCGCCTGGTCAAACAGGCTGGTGGCCAGCCGGGCAACATAAAACGCGTGTTCCTCGTTGAATTGATATTTCTGGCCAATGCGCACGGCAGACCCATAGACCTGGTTTCGATCGGGAAGCACCATGGCCTGGGCCATGCTTCTGGAAAGGTCCAGCAACAATCCGTTCTTCAAACCCACGTTGGGGATCAGTACCTGGTCCACACCGGCAATTCCGGTGATCATTTTCAGTACAATGGCTGCGGGCAAAATAACATCTGCACGGTCAGGTCGCAAGCCAAAGCGGCGGGTACGTTCCTTCACGTTCATGCCTTCCAGCAGGGTCACCAGTTCATCTAACTCTTTAGCGGTAACCACCCGATCGCTGTCGCGTTTAAAGATCTTCTGACGCAGCTCGCCAATGGCTTCCACATTGCCGCCGGTGCCAATGCAAACATCCACGGCCATGCTGCCCACTTCCTGGCCAATTCTGCGCCGGGCAGCCTCAGTATATTCGCGCAAGAGCCTGCCAAATGAATCTGGCCGCGAGGGAACTGTGTTTTCCCGCAAGCGCTGCAGCAAACGGACCGTGCCCAGCGGATGGGTTTTGGCCGATAGAATGCTGCCCTCCTGGGTGATGGTCACTTCAACGCTGCCGCCACCGATATCAATAAGCATGGCGCGCTTATCAGAAATATCTACCGCATCTGCAACCGCCACATATACCAGGCGGGCTTCTTCTTCCCCACTGATCACTTCCAATTCGATGCCGCTGCTGCGCAAGATGCGGTCAACCAAAATGTCGCTGTTGATCGTTTCACGCATGGCACTGGTAGAGACGGCTCGGATTTTGGAGACGCCAAAATCATCAATGATACGGCGGAACTGCAAAAAAGCATCCACAGCCTGCTGCATGGTCTGTTCACGGAAGAAATTGTTCGTGAACGCGTCCTCACCCAGGCGAACTGGAATGCGAATATTCTGTATGGGGTGCACCTGCCAGTCATCATCCAGCTCGCCAACTACCAGGCGCAGAGCATTGGAACCGGCATCGATCGCAGCAATTTTTTGCATGGAATATCAGGTAAAAGGGGCACAAAGCATTCCCAGTGATCTCTTACCCTTCATCCTCCTTTATAGGATATCCAACAACCTATTAAATAGATTACCATATTCATGCTGCTTATTGCAGATCGTTTTAGAACACATGTCTTAATCGGAGTGAGACATTGAAAGCTGCAAAGACAAACAGGGCAGTTTAATCACTCATTACCTTCAAATTATAGAGGGCGCTGATTAATGAAACTGCAATGGATTGTTAAGAGATTGTAAAAGGCGGCTTGTTCTCATCAACAACTTACTTTCCTGCTCTCAAAAAGAGCTGCCAAGGGTATACTGGCAGGGTCTAAACATGACCTTTGTCTGGACAAGGCATGAAATTATGCCAACAAGCTTTCGGTTACAATAAATCATTCTAGTTCACAAGAGAGGTTTCTATGTCTGGCATTTCCCCCAATTCCCCATCCCCCTGGCAGAAGTTGAAATCGGCCATCGGGTCGACGGAATGGTCCTGGAAATTAGCCCAGGATTATGGCCTCTTATTGATCGGCGCGCTCATTCAGGCCATCTCCATGCGTCTGTTTCTGGTGCCGGGTCAACTGGTCAGCGGCGGCATCAGTGGTGCGGCTCAGATCATCACCTATTTTGTAAAATTTCCGATCGGTTTACTGGTTTTCATCGGCAATGTGCCCCTCTTCATTATTGGATGGCGGCATTTGGGCGGTCCGCGTTTTGCCATCCGTACCGCTGTGGCTGTGGCGGCCTTTTCTCTGTTCACTGATCTGTTGGGGTTGTACATCCCCGTTCAGGGCATGACCACGGATAATGTGCTTAACTCCATCTATGGCGGCGTCTTGCTGGGCATCGGCCTGGGTCTTGTTTACCGCGGGCAGGGCACCAGCGGCGGTTCTGATATTTTGGGCCGCATCCTCAACTCCCGCTTTGGCGTACCTATTTCGCAATCTTACCTCATCACCGATACCATCGTTGTGCTGGCAGGCGGGTTCGCCTTCTCCTGGGAAAAAGCCCTCTACGGCCTTGTGGTCATTTACATCAGCGGTATCGCTGCTGAAGCTATCTCGGAAGGTCAGAGTATCTACCGTACCGCCATCATCATCACCCAGGAACACGTAAAAGTGACCCAAATGGTGCTGGAAGAGATGGAGCGCGGCGTGACCATACTGGCCGGTAAAGGTGGCTTTACCAACGAAGAACGGCCCGTGCTTTACTGTGTGATCACACGGTCTGAGGTCAATCAGTTGAAGGAATTGGTGAGAGAAATCGACCCGAAGGCGCTGATGGTCATCGGGTCGGCACATGAAGCTTTAGGGGAAGGGTTCAGAGCCCTGATCCAAAAATAAACTATTTTACAAAATGCAGCATCGCGCCTGAAACGATGCCCAAAATTCCCAGATGGTAGGTAACGTGCACCCAAAACCGACCATGTGGGATTTTTTTAACAAAGCGGTCGTAAGAAAGGGTGGTATCAGAGATAAAGAAGAATCCCGCACCGATTGCGGAGACTGAAGCGGCGGTTGAACTCCACACCGGGTTGAAAAAGGTGAGCAGAGCGGAGAGCAGCATCAAAGCCAGGGCAATTCCGTAGGCCATAGAGGCGCGCATCATCTTTTTGGGAGCAGGCAGGCGGGCAATGCCAGCGCGGATGACGCGCAAAATACGCGCCCCACTGATGCCCACGATGACGGCCACAACAAATGTAATCCACGAAGACGGCGGTAATTGCACATTGAAGCCAACAATGAAAGCCAAATGGGCCAGCAAGAAAAAGCCAAGGCCCAGCATAAAATAGCGCGGGGGGAACAACAGGGCAACATCACCTGCCAGTGAGAGCACAAGGCCTAACCCGAACCAGATCATGGCGCCCTGCCAACCGCTTACCTGCAGCGTCCAAAGGATGATGAAGAGCAAAGTGGCCGGTTTGGCGATATAAAGAAGAATTCTGTTTTCTTTCCAGGCAGCATACCAATCGAGCATAGCAAAGGCGATGGCAACGAAGAAGCTCCAGGGATAGATCATTTGCCCTTTTCCTTCTCGTAACCGAGCAGATGCAAAGCATCCGGGCTGTTACGCCAGTTCTTATTCACCTTTACGCGCAGGCTCAAGAAGATCTGCCGGCCGCTCATGGATTCGATCTCCTGGCGGGCGCGGATGCCGATCTTTTTGAGCATTTCGCCGCCCTGCCCAATGACGATCCCTTTCTGGGAATCGCGTTCCACAAAGAAGGTGGCTTCAATGAAAGCCTTCTCTTCGCTGCGTTCAGAAAATTCATCAATACGCACAGCCAGACAGTGGGGCACTTCATCGCGCAGGAAATACATGGCCGATTCGCGGATCAGCTCGGCGGCGATGTCTTTTTCATAATAATCGGTGACCGTTTCTTCATCAAAGAAGGGGTCGCCAGTGGGGATGGTCTCGTAGATCGTTTCAAGTAATTGATCAAAACCTTTTTTGTTAAAAGAGGAGAGCTCCAACATATCCTTGGCCGGATACAAAGCCACTGCGGCCTTACGGGCTTCTTCCAACTTTACTTCGTCCACCAGGTCTACCTTGGTAAGAACAATGTAGACGGGTGGCAGGCGGCGGATGGTAGCCAGTTTTTCGCCGATGGCGCTATCCTCTGGCGTAAAGGGTTCATCCAGGGCCAACAACCACAGCACCATATCTGCATCTGCGATGCTGCTCAGGGCTTCATCATTCATATAGTCGCCGAGTTTATGCTGCGCCTTGTGGATACCCGGGGTATCTACAAAAACAGCCTGCATTCTATCGGTGGTGAGGATGCCCAGTTGGCGGCGTCGTGTGGTTTGCGGTTTGGGGGAAACAGCAGCGATCTTCTGATCGAGCAGTGTATTGATGAGGGTTGATTTGCCCACATTGGGGCGGCCGATGACGGCCACATAGCCGGCTTTCATTTGAATTTCTTGGTCAGACATTTTCACCTTCAATTTTCTCTTCGCCAATCGTAGGCAAAGGTACCGGAGTAATTTTGCGGGTATTGACGATCACCACAGCCACAATGACCAGGATGCCGCCCACTACCAAACGCCAATCGGGAATTTCTTTTAAGAAGATCCACCCCAACAAGACGCCCACCAACGGGAACATATAGGTGGTCATGCTGGTGCGGGTGGGGCCAACAGAATTGAGCAGAGAGAACCAGACGAGTGTGGAGAGGCAGGACCCCATGATGCCCAGCCAGATGAGCGCAGTAAGCGTCAAAGGCAGAGTGGGCAAGTGCAGAGGAGATTCAACGATCAAAGTGGTAGGCAGAATAAAGGCAAAGGCTGCTCCCATTTGACCCACCGCCTGCGCATCTGCGCGCATTCCGCGGGTACTGATGCGGGCAAAAATGCCGCTGCCAGCATACAGAATGGCAGCCGTCAACATGCCAACAATTCCCAACCCACCCAGGGCATCACTGCCGCTGAGCTCATTGGAGGCAAGCACCACCACGCCGCCAAAGCCGATCACCAATCCTGCCAGGGTACGCAGAGTGAACTTCTCTTCCACCAGAAAGAACGGCGCCAGAATGATGGTGAACAATGGCACGGTTGAATTGAGGATAGCGGCCATACCAGAAGAGATATGCGTTTCTGCCCAGGAGATCAGCACAAATGGAATGGCCACATTGAACATACCCAATACCAGATACTTCCACAGGTCCTTGCGGGTGATCCTGGGTTTCAGAATAAAACTGACCACCACCAGCCCCAAAAAGGCAAAACCGGTACGGAACATCACCAATACCAGCGGGCTGACCTCTGCCAGGGCGAGTTTGATCCATAGAAAAGAAGAGCCCCAAACCAGGCCCAGGAAGAGAAATTTAAACCAATCTTTCGCTGACAACTTTACGACCCTCCAATTCAAGCAGCCATTGCTTGGTACGAATTCCTTCGGCTGCCGAAAATCCGGTCAGTCGTCCGTCTGCTGCCACCACGCGGTGACAAGGGATGAGAATGGGCATGGGATTATGCCCCAACGCTCCACCTACTGCCCTGCTGGCAGCGGGTGAGCTGAATTCAGTTGCGATCTGACCGTAGGTCATCACCTGGCCATACGGAATATCAATGGCCCGATTAAGCACCTTAAGCTGAAAGGGTTTCATGGCCGAACAATCCAGCTTGAGATCAAAGTCTTTGCGATTCCCGGCCAAATACTCCAATATTTGGGCCAGTGCTGCTTCTGCGGCTGCATCCGCTTTTACCGGGTGCAGGTCTGTGGGAGAATGTCCGGCCAGGTTGACACCCGTCACACCCAGGATGCCGGCAAACACTTCCACCACCCCGATGGGGGTGTTCTCAGCTCGTGCACCGCAAGGTTTAACAAACGAATTCATCAGAAACTTTCAAATGGAACGAAAAATATGGATTTGCTGTGCAGAAAAGCATCCTAAATTGATGAAATATCCACGGAAATCGTAGGGTTAGCGTAGGGTAATAGTCAAGTAAGAAAAAGGGTTTAGTCGTAATATATTCACAGGGCGACTTCTCTTCTTCTCCTCCTTGGAAATGAGAGCCGGGGTCGGCGTCCCCGGCTCTCGATGATTTTACCATATTCACCCCGAGGTTTTTACCTCCCAAAAAAGATCCTCGCATTGACCGGAGTGCGGGGATCTTGAATTTAAATGCATGTCCACGAATTACACGAATTAAAGATCGTAAATTTCACGAATTTCTTAGAGAAAAAACCTAATAAGTTCTCATTAGGTTTTTTGATAATAGAATTAGTGAAAATTCGCATTAATAATTGGTGGCAATTCGTGGAAATGTACTTCGTGGATTGCTCCTCTCATCTTTGTCTAAACATCCCGGCGAATTGTGATAAACTTGCAAAGTTGAATTAAAAGCAATCCCCACGGAGCGAAAGATATGGAAAAAAGAGCCACTTATTCAGTTGATATTGCCGGTGTGCATCGCGAGTTGACACTGTTCCAGATCAAACCCGGTCTACGTATCGCCATTTTGAACATTCTGGGCGATACCGAACTGACCCAGGCCTGCGCCAAAGCCCTGGCCGAAAAATTGGCCAACACTCCATGTGATGTGTTGGTGACCGCAGAAGCCAAGAGCATCCCGCTGGCTTATGCCCTCTCCGTTGAAATGAAGAAACCCTATGTGATTCTGCGTAAAGCTTATAAACCCTACATGGGCGAAGCCTTGCAGCACGAGACCATGTCTATCACCACTGGCAAAGCCCAAACCCTTTACCTGGACGAGAAGGACCTGGAACTGATGCAGGGTAAAAACGTGGTGATCATCGACGATGTCATCAGCACAGGATCCACCTTGCAGGCCATGCGGCAGATCGTAGAGAAGGCCGGCAGCAAGATCAGCGCCGAAGCCGCCATCTTCACCGAAGGCGAAGAAGCCAAATGGGCCGGCATCATTTCGTTGGGTCACCTGCCTGTCTTTTGCGATTAGTTTCCCCAATATAAAATTTGAGAGGAGCGTTTGCTCCTCTCTTTTTATTTAAGCCACTATTCTGGCGCCATCTTCAGCCTGGCTGTGGAAGATGTTGGTATCCTTGCCGCTGGCTTTCAGATACTCATCATGCAATTTGGCGATGAACGCCTCTACAGCTTCTTCTTTCACCAGGTTGACCGTGCAGCCGCCAAATCCACCCCCGGTGATGCGTGCCCCCAGGCAGCCGGGAATCTGCATGGCCAGTTCCACCAACAGATCGGTCTCTTTGCAACTTACTTCATAATCATCACGCAGGGAAGCATGCGTTTCTACCATCAACTGGCCGAAACCAACGCCATCGCCTTTGTCCAACAACTCCACGGCTCTAAAGACGCGCGCCACCTCGGTGATCACATGTTTGGCGCGGCGGTAAACTGCATCGCTCATCTTGCTCCGCACCGCTTCCAGATCATCCAGGCTGGCGTCTCGCAGGGCTTTGATGGATGCCTTGCGCTTCTTCAGGATGCGTACCGCTTCATTACATTCTTCATGACGGGTGTTATATTCTGAGGTCACCAGGCTGTGACGCACGCCCGAATCCGCCACCACAATACAGGTCCCCGCTGGTAATTTGACCGGGCGCCAATCTAAAGAGCGGGTGTCCAGCAGCAAGGCGCTGCCCTTCACACCGTTGGCGCAGGCAAACTGGTCCATCAGGCCACAATTGACGCCCACGTAGGTCACTTCTGCTTCCTGGCAAAATTGGGCCAGGGTCATGCGGTCAATGTTCCAACCGCCCAATCTTTCCCACAAGACAGCAAAGCCCACTTCTACCGCGGCCGAACTGCTAAGACCCGCCCCAATGGGCAAGTTGGAACTGAACTCAGCTTCCACTCCGTTCACATCCAGCAGGTATTTGCGCAACACATGGGCCACCCCGGCCGGGTACAACGCCCAACCCGGCAGCGCTTTTCCGTTCACGTCCTGCTTTTTAGCGATGGAGGCCAGGGTCATTTCTACGGCTTCGTTCAGATCGCGCGCTTTGATGCGGATGAGCGCTTCTGCCAGAGGAATTGCCTCAATGACCACTTCTTTATCGATAGCAGCAGGCAGCACCAGGCCATCGTTGTAATCTACGTGCTCCCCCAACAGGTTCACGCGCCCCGGGGATAGAATTTTGATCTTCTCATTTACCTGTTCTGTCATCTCTGCCTGCCTGTTCATGGAATTTACCAACTTAGCTTTTTGTTTGTGGGTCAGTTTCTTTATCTCGCGTTCCCGGCGCATGGCAACCGTGCGGTCCGGTTGTTCTTCCAGATAAACCAGCTTCACAGGACGGTGAAATTTGGTGTACTTGGCGCCCTTCCCGCTGTTGTGCTGCTTTTCACGCCGGACCGGATCAAGCGTCCAGCCTGTGTAAAAACTGCCGTCTGCACATTCAAGAATGTAGCAGTAATAAGCCATTAATCTAGTTCGATTTCTTTTTACCGAAATTTCCAAACCAGGAGGTGTGTTCCACCACCTCGTGCTTTTCAGTTTTGGCAGAGCCGCTGGGGGCGCTCCAATCCAGAGAACGCTTGTAGTCCAACCAATCCTTGCGGCCTACCTGAGCAGCAGCAAAGAATTTCTGTAAGGCGGCCGCATCGTTCGATTCGACCCACTCGCGCACCTGCAGGAGGTTTTCGACCATTTTATCAATACTTTGCAGGGTAGATTCACGGTTTTGCAGGAGAGATTTGCCAAATTCCTGGATCTCATGCAAATTCTCGATTGTTTTGGTGCTATGCAGAAATGCTTTATCGGCCAGACGGTGACTGTCGGTATGGATCTTGCCCACCACCGATTGATTTAAGAAAACGGCTGCCGCCAGTTTGGGCAGCAATTCCACCTTGGCAAAGATGGCGGCGGCTTCATCCACATCGGTGAAGTACGCCTGGGCGCCTAAAAGCTGAGCGAAATCTGCCGCTGTCTTGATGACGCCTTCCTGTGTAGACAAGCCGCTACAGATGATGAGCGCGCCGTTCTTGAACAGGTCAGCGTGGGGTTCTTCCAGCACATCGCCGCTTTCATCTAAATAGGCCGGGTTGAGCACCGGGATGGCGGTGATGAAATGGCTTTCGGCAGGCAATTTGGAGGCGGCGTGCTCCTCCATGTGTTGCACCAGAAACGAAGTATCAATAACGCAAGCGCCTGGCTTGATCCATTTTGCGATGGAATCGATCATGGCGTGAACCTCATCGGCCGGCACTGCCAGCACGATGACATCAGTATCCTTCACCAAAGCTTCGCCGTCCGCTTCGATCTTGTGGAAGATCTCTTTTTTGACTACTTTTTCATTCTGCGCCGTTTCAGGGTCAAACCCCACCACGGTCAGTTTTTCGTTGTACTGTTTCAGAGCCAGACCAATGGATTGACCAAGCTGATGTAGGCCAATGACAGCAATTTTTGCACCCATGTCACACTCCCAGTAAAAGGCTGCGCATCCCGGTTACCACTGGGGTCATGATCCAGCCAATGACATCCACACCTGCCAGGGGAGCAACGAACAAGAGAACCAAAAATAGGATCGGACCATACGGTTGGATCTTGGCGTAGATCGCGCCAGCGCGGTCTGGTAAAAGCGAGCTGAGGATCTTCTCACCATCTAGCGGCGGTAACGGGATCAGGTTGAAGACCATCAAGGATAGGTTAATGATCATAAATACATAAAGGAATTCACCCAGAGTGGGCAATACCCCGGTGGGCAGGGTGATCTTTACCAGCCCCAGGCGGATGGGAATGGCAGCGCCAATGGCCAGCATCAGGTTCGAGATCGGTCCAGCCAGTGAGACCCACAATAAGGCATAACGGGAGTGCTGACGCAGCGCCGCCGGGTTGATGGGGGTCGGTTTGGCCCAGCCAAAGCCGCTGACCAACAGTAGCAAGCTGCCAAAAATATCCAGATGGACAAGGGGGTTAAGGGTAAGGCGCCCGGCCTCGCGCGGCGTCATATCGCCAAAGCGGTCAGCTATGGCAGCATGGGCAAATTCATGAAAAGTAAAAGCGATCACCAGGGTGATTACGCGGCAGATCAGTTCATCGGGTGACAGGTTGAGCATGAAGTTCCCCTCCCTCTCAGCAGGGTTGCTGGCATTATAACATGTTGAGATATAATCTCTTCATGCTACCTGAACTGAACATAGGAGACGTCGTCCGTCTGCGCAAACCGCACCCCTGCGGCAGCTACGAATGGCGAATTGTGCGGCTGGGAGCGGATATCGGCCTGGAATGCCTGAAGTGTGGGCACCGGGTGATGCTCTCTCGCCGTGAATTGGCGCATCGCATGAAAGCCTACATACCCGGAGAAACCAAGGATGACCCCATCCAATAACCCCCCAAGATTGCTGTTCTTATTCTCAGATACCGGCGGCGGCCATCGCAGCGCGGTGGAAGCCATCATTGAAGCGCTGGAGCTGGAATTTCCCGGCCAATTCAGTGCCGAAAAAGTGGACTTCTTTAAAGATTACGCGCCCCCCCCTTTGAACCTGGCCCCTGAGATCTACCCCATTGTTTCCAAGAATTCTCGACTTTGGGGAATGAGCTATAAACTGACCGACAGCGAACGTCAGGTAAAGCTGATGACCAGCGCAGCCTTCCCCTATTACTATACTGCCTCGCGCAACCTGTTGGCCGATCACCCCTGTGATCTGGTCATTTCTGTGCACCCGTTTATGAACACCCTCATCCGTCAGACCGCCCACCGCAAAAAATTGCCCTTCGTCACCGTGGTCACCGATATGGTTTCTACCCATGCGCTCTGGTTTGACAACAAAGCGGACCTGATCCTTGTACCTACCGATCTTGCCAAACAACGCGGCGAAGAATTGGGTGTTGACCCGGCCAGGCTGGTGGTTTGCGGCCTGCCAGTAGCCGACCGCTTCTGCCACCCGCATGAGAACAAGGCCGAGCTTCGCCAGAAGCTGGAATGGCCAGCAGATGGGCTGACCCTGCTGCTGGTTGGCGGAGGTGAAGGCATGGGACCGCTGGAAGCAACCGCCCAGGCGATTGATGCAGCTAAATTACCGGTCAACCTCATTATTGTGGCCGGGCGCAACCAGCGCTTGCAAGACAAACTGGAGAACCGCAACTGGAACATCCCGCACAAGATCTACGGCTTCGTGCAGAACATGCCGGAGCTGATGGCCGCTGCCGATGTGCTCATCACCAAAGCCGGCCCGGGCACCATCAGTGAAGGGTTCATCTCCGGTCTGCCCATCATCCTTTACAGCCGACTGCCCGGGCAAGAAGAAGGCAACGTCCTGTATGTGATCGGTGAAGGAGCGGGAACCTGGGCGCCAGAACCGGCCATGGTGGTCTCGGTCATCCAGAACTGGCTCAAACATCCCGACCGCCTGAGCGAAACCACAGCAGCCAGCCGCAGTGTAGCCCGCCCTCTGGCGGCCAGACAGATCGCCCAGCATTTAATGAAGGTGGTCAGAGGCGAATAAGCAACTTGCCCCGCCTCCTTCTCTGACTTATAATTTATCCACTATGCCTACTTATTCAGCCAACAGTTTTGACTTTCTCAGCCGCGCGCCAGAACAAACGCGCCGGGTGGGTTTTCGCCTCGGTTCCATGCTCAAACCCGGCGACGTGCTGGCATTGCACGGTGACCTGGGAGCTGGCAAGACCACCTTTGTGCAGGGCATTGCCCAGGGTTGGGGCGCTACAGATGAGGTTTCCAGCCCCACTTTTGTACTGGTAAACGTCTACCGCCGCCCGGATGGCACTCTCCTCCACCACATGGACGCGTACCGCATCCAATCGGCGCTTGAAGCGGAAGACCTCGACCTGGATGAGATGATGCGCAGCGGCGCCTTGTTGGTGGAATGGGCTGAACGGATCCAATCTGCCTTGCCGCAGGAGCACCTGGAAGTTCAACTGGCGTATGTGAATGATGAACAGCGCAGTTTGGCCTTCTATCCGCACGGAAAACGATACGAAGCTCTGGCCGGTGAACTCAAACACCTGGCTTTTGGAGGTTAATTATGCTTTTAGCCGTGGACACCTCCACGCAAACCATTGGCCTGGCACTATATGACGGTGCTCAGGTTGCCGGTGAAATGACCTGGCAGACCAAAACTCACCACACGGTAGAGTTGGCCCCTGCCGTGGATGACTTGCTCAAACGCTGCAACGTAAAACCCACCGACCTGCAAGCCATTGCCTGCGGGCTTGGACCGGGCTCTTTTACCAGCCTGCGCATTGGGTTGGCCCTTGCCAAAGGCATGGCCTTATCCCTCAAGATCCCTTTGCTGGGAATCCCCACCCTCGATTATCTGGCTGCGCAGCAGCCTTTATTGAACATGCCCATGGCAGCTATATTACCTGCCGGACGCAGCCGCCTGGCCGTGGGTTGGTACGAGAACAAAGAAGGCCGCTGGGAAAGTCTGGGGGCAGCCACCATCATCACCGCAGAAGATCTATCAGCGCAGATCAATCAGCCCACCTACATCTGCGGCGAGTTTGACGCTGAAGAGCGCCAGACCTTGAGCCGCAAATGGAAGAACGCCGTGGTTGCAACGCCTGCACACTGTCTGCGCCACCCCGCCATGCTGGCCGAACTGGCCTGGAAACGCTTTCAGGCGGGCGAACAGGACGAACCCATTTCACTCGCACCCATTTATCTGCATGTTGCCGAGGCCATCCCCGATTGAACCCCCCGCCGGCTGATCTTGCCATCCAGATCCGCAAAATGCAATTGGAAGACCTGGACCGCGTGGTCGAAATTGACCACGCCTCCTTTAGTCTGCCCTGGCCGCGTTCTTCCTTTGTCTTCGAGCTCAAAGAAAACGAGGCCTCGCGCTGCTGGGTGGCTGAGGTAGTGGACCCAAACGGGCAGCCAATCCTGGCAGGTCTGCTGGTCACCTGGCTGATCGTGGATGAACTGCACATTGCCACCATCGCCACCGCCGCTGAATTCCGCCGTCACCATATTGGACGCAGGCTGATGGTACACGGCCTGAGCGAAGCCATGCAGGAAGGCGCTGTTGTCTCCTATTTGGAAGTACGACGCAGTAATATCGCCGCCCAGACGCTGTATACCCGCCTGGGTTACCAGGAAGACGCCATCCGCCCCCGCTATTACCAGGATAATAATGAAGATGCCATTTTAATGAGCTTGCAGCCCATTAATCCTGCCCTGTTCGATTTGCGCGGGTAAGGTAAAATAGAAGATTAGAACTCCACAAACAGGAGATCCCTTCGATGAATGCAGAAGAAACGCTCAGCCATGTTGCCGACCAGGTAAGGACCTGCGAAAAATGTGCTCTACATTTCTCGCGCAAGAAATCCGTGCCCGGTGAGGGACCTGCCAATTCTGAGATCATGTTCATTGGTGAAGGCCCCGGCTTTTATGAAAATGAAGAAGGGCGCCCCTTTGTTGGGCAAGCCGGTAAATTTCTGGATGAACTCCTGGGCGTAGCCGGTCTGAAACGCAGTGAGGTTTTTATCTGTAATGTGGTCAAGTGCCGTCCCCCTGGCAACCGTGATCCTCTGCCGGAAGAACTGCAAGCGTGTGGCGGATATCTGGATGAGCAGATCAAAGCCATCAATCCGCAGGTGATCGTCACATTAGGCCGATTTTCCATGGCCAAATTCCTGCCCAACTTCAAGATCAGCGAAATCCACGGACAGGCCAGTATGATCAACGGCCGCATGATCGTGCCCATGTTCCACCCCGCTGCGGCCCTGCACCAACCTTCTTTAAAGCCGCAAGTGATCGAAGATTTCAAGCTGCTGCCGAACTTTTTGGAACAGATGAAAAAACAGCAGATCAAAAAAGTTGAACCAGCCGTAACTCAATCTGAAGATGCCCCCGCCAGCCCTGATGAAGGTCCGGCAGAACAACTCAGCCTCTTCTAACCCTCAGGTGAACGATGGATTATGCAAATTTATTGATCGAAAAATTTAAGAACAAAACTGCCCGTGTGGCTGTTTTGGGTATGGGGTACGTAGGTCTGCCATTCTCTACCGTCTTTGCTGAAGCCGGCTTTACCGTTACCGGTATAGACCCCGTCAAAGAGAAGATGGAAAAACTGAACAATCGTGAGAGTTACATCATGGATGTGCCCTCTGAGAAGGTGGCTAAACTGGTGAAAGCCGGCAAATTGAGCGGCACCACCGATTATTCCGTCCTCAAAGAGATCGATGCCGTGGCCATTTGTGTGCCCACTCCCCTGCGCCAGACCGGTGACCCTGACCTGTCTTTCATCGTCAGCGCGGCGGAAGGCATTGCCCCTTATGTTCATCCCGGTATGGTAGTCGTACTTGAATCCAGTACCTACCCGGGCACCACCCGTGAACTGGTGCTGCCTATCCTGACCGATAAAACAAATTTAAAGGTTGGCGAGGAACTCTTTGTCGCCTTCTCGCCAGAACGGGTTGACCCGGGCCGCACCGATTGGACCACCAAGAACACCCCCAAGGTGATCGGCGGCATGACCGAAAAATGCACCGAGGTTTCTGCTGCCTGGTACGGCCAGGCGTTGGATACCGTTGTGCCAGTCTCCTCCACCGAAGTGGCTGAGATGGCCAAACTGCTGGAGAACACCTTCCGCATGATCAACATCGGCTTCGTCAATGAACTGGCGCTGATGTGCGACCGTCTGGGTGTGGACGTGTGGGAAGTGATCGATGCCGCTGCCACCAAGCCATTTGGCTTTATGAAGTTCCAACCCGGTCCCGGTCTGGGCGGCCACTGCATCCCCATTGACCCGCTTTACCTTTCCTGGAAGTTGCGCTCGCTCAACTACACGGCCCGTTTCATTGACCTGGCCTCGGAGATCAACACCTCCATGCCACGTTTTGCCGTTTCCAAGGTGCAGGACGCCCTCAACCTGCACAGCAAACCCCTCAACGGGTCCAAAGTGTTGGTACTGGGGATGGCCTATAAACCTGATATTGACGATGTGCGCGAAAGCCCCTCCATTGATGTCATCCGCCTCTTGCAGGCCAAAGGCGCCAATGTGGAATACCACGATCCGTACATTCCACAGGTCGTTCACGAAGGTTGGCAGATCGAATCCATCACCGACCTGGATGCTGAGGTCAAAGATGCTGATTGCGTGGTCATTATCACCAATCACAAGGTGTACGATTATGCAGCCATTCTTGCCAATGCCAAATTGATCGTGGACACAAGGAATGCCCTTGGCAAAAAAGGTCTGAAGAATCCGAAAGTAGTGAGGCTTTAATGACCCAATACCTGGTCACGGGGGCTGCCGGCTTTATTGCTCACCGGGTGATCGAGATGCTCCTGGAACAGGGCCATCAAGTGGTCGGTGTTGACAACCTGAACGATTCTTACGACATCAGGCTTAAGCACTGGCGTCTGGAGCATTTAAAACAGCTCAAAGGATTCACTTTCTATCATGATGATATTTGCCGGGCGGATTTCTTTACTGAGATCGCAGCCAAATACCCCGGCATAGAAGGCGCCATCAATCTGGCCGCCCGACCCGGCGTTCGCCAGGCCATGGAGATACCGGAAGTTTACTTGCAGACCAATGCCAACGGGGCGTTAAACTTGTTGGAATACTGCAAAAAGAACGACATCAAAAAGCTGGTGCTGGCCTCCACTTCCAGTATTTACGGGTCAGGCGCTCCCTTGCCCACCCCTGAAGATGCCGATTCCAGCCACCCGTTGCAGATCTATGCCGCCAGCAAAAAAGCTGCCGAGGTGATGGCGTACACCTACCATTACCTGTACGGCATTGATACCACCGTTTTCCGCTTCTTTACCGTCTACGGCCCGGCAGGCCGCCCCGATATGGCCATGTTCCGCTTTACCAAATGGCTGGCAGAGGGTGAAACCGTGCAGGTGACCGGTAACGGCGAACAGATGCGCGGGTTTACCTACCTGGAAGATATCGCCCGAGGTGTTCTGATGGGTCTTCAACCCCTTGGGTATGAGATCATCAACCTGGGCGGCCATGAGACCGTGACCATCAACGAGCTTCTGCACAAACTGGAAACCCGTCTGGGTGTACAGGCCAAGATCGAATACATTGACCGCAATCCCGTTGACGCTGACGCCAACTGGGCCAACGTTGAAAAAGCCCGCCGCGTGCTCAACTGGGAACCGCTGGTCTCTCTGGATGAAGGATTAGATGCGCTGGTCAAGTGGTATTTTGATAACCGCAGTTGGGCCAGCCAAATTCTTACGCCATGAAAGCCTGGTTTCAAAAGCTCCTCAACATCGTAAAAGAAGACGTTCTGCTAAAGCGCGTTCTTCGTAATACCAGCTACCTGTTCAGTTCTCAAGCCATTGGCATGGTATTGGCCATGGGCCAGAGCGTTCTTGCCACCCATCTGCTTGGGGCTTCGCTCTTTGGTCTGCTGGCCGTAGTGATGACCTTCGCCACCAACGTGAACCGACTTTTCTCCTTCCGTATGGGAGAGTTTGTCATTCAGTTCATGGGCAAAGAACTGGTCAAAAAAGACACTCTCAAAGCGGCCGCTGTGGCTAAAGCTGCCCTGCTCACCGAGAGCATTACTTCTGTATTGACCTACGGCGTTTTTCTATTAGTCATTCCAATCGGCACCAATCTATTTGCCAAAAACCCCACCACTTCCTCCTTGTTTCAGGTATATGGGCTTTTCATTTTAGCCAACCTGTGCAATGAATCTGCCACCGGAATACTCCAGATCACCAACCGCTACAAAATTCAGGCAGCCATTAACCTGACCCAGAGCATCGTCACCGCCGGCTTGATCGGGGTGGCTTTTCTGATGCACGGATCCATTCTGTTTGTGCTCTGGGCATATTTGATCGGCAAATTCATTATCGGGCTGGGTTCAGTCATCGCAGCTTTGATCGCGTTGCACCAGAAATTGGGCCGCGATTGGTGGAAGGCGCCTTTTTCGATCTTCCCGTCTATTAAAGAAATGGCCGCCTTCACAGTTAGTACCAACCTGAGCGGCACTATAAAGATGCTGGTGAGCGGCTCTGAACCTTTGCTGATTGGCTTCTTGTTGGACACTCAGGCCGTTGCCCTGTACAAAATTGCCACCAGCATCACCGAACCGCTGATGATTCCCATTTCCCAGTTCATTAACACCACCTTCCCTGAAATGACCCGTTCCATCGTACAGCGCAAATGGCAGGAACTGCGTACCCTGCTGCGCCGCGTCACCATCATCTCAGGAGTGTGGACCCTGTTGTTTACCCTGGGGATGCTCGTTCTTGGCCCGTGGATCCTTTCCATTTGGGGACAAAAATATGTCGCCGCCTACCCCACCATGATGATCCTACTGGTAGGGTATGGAATCTCCAATATCTTTTATTGGAATCGCACCTTGCTGCTATCCTTTGGGAAAGCCAATATTCCCCTCTACGTTCTCTTCGCCGGCGCAGTGATCAAGACCGCGTTGGCTTTTGTGGTGGTACCGCCTTTTGGCATGGCCGCCGAAGCCTGGCTGCTCTCAGGTAATTTTGCCATCACCGTTGGGCTGATGGTGGCCATCGGCTATTCTCTCATCCGTAAAAACGAACGCCTTGACCAGCAAAAAGCCGAGGCAGCGGCATGAGAATTGCCTATGTAGCCCCTTCTACCCTCCCCTCTGAGACTGCCAACAGTGTACAGGTAATGAAGGTGTGCCAGGCGCTCACCCAGTTGGGCAACGAGGTGCATCTGCTGGTTCCCGCTGGACGACCCACCTCTTTTGCAGATCTGCAAAGACATTACGGGGTCAGCACCGAGTTCCAGATCACCTGGATGAAAGCCTCTCCCTCCCTGCGCAAGCTGGATTTCGCCTGGAACGCTGTATCCGCGGCCCGCCGCCAGCATGCTGACCTGGTCTACACCCGCCTGGTCTGGGTGGCACTGATCGCACTCAAACGCGGTCTGCCCGTGATCCTGGAAATGCATGAGCTGCCAGGCGGACGATTTAGCCCGTGGTTGTATCAACGCTATGTCACCAGTAGCGGCCAGAAACTGACCGTTTTCATCACCCGCGCTTTGCAGCAACTGATCGAAGCGAACCTGCACCTTCAGCATTCAGACGCTGAAAGCTGCATCGCCCCGGATGGCGTGGATCTGGAAAGGTTTTCGGATCTGCCAGAGCCTGCCGTTGCTCGTAAAACCCTTGGCCTGCAAGAAAAGATCACCGCGCTTTACTCTGGAGGGTTTTTCCCGGGCCGTGGCATTGAAAACCTGTACGAACTGGCCAAAAAATTCCCGGAGGTACAATTCATCTGGATTGGCGGCAAGCCCGCCCAGGTGAGCGAGTGGCAGCAGAAGCTATCTGCCGCCGGCCTGAACAATGTGACCCTCACCGGGTACGTGGCCAACAGCCAGCTCCCCCTTTACCAGGCAGCCGCGGATGTGCTGCTCATGCCCTATCAACGCAAAGTGGCCGGCCACAGCGGCGGAGATATTGCCCAGGTGACCAGCCCGATGAAGCTCTTTGAGTACCTGGCCAGCGGACGCGCCATCCTCACCGCAGATTTGCCTGTGCTGCGTGAGGTGTTGAGCGAATCCAATGCGGCCTTTTATGCGCCTGATGACCTGGACGCCTTTTTTTCGCAGTTCGATCAATTGGTCCGGGATCCTGCTTTACGCCACCGTTTGGCCGATACGGCCAGACAAGATGCCCGCAGTTACGCCTGGAAAGAAAGAATGCAGATAATTCTGAACAAGTTCTCTCTACAAAATGGAGCAAAAAAGTGACCAAAAGATTTCCCACCTGGGTGAATGATCTGCTTTATGCCTTTTTGAGCGCCACAGCCATCGCAACCCTGATGGCGGCCTTTTCAAGGGGAAATTTTTGGACCGGCTGGCTGGCCTTTGAATTCATCGCTTTGCCCGGCATCTACCTGCTTATTCAATTGTGGCGAAAGTTGGGCTGTTCCCGCAATCTGGCAGCGCTGATGTTGGTGGCACTGGCGGTTCGTCTGGCGGTGGGCATCTTTGTCTTTGCCACCCTGCCCACGCTGGGGTATACAGATAACCCCATGAACCAGGCAGGATTTGTTTATTCAGATGCTTACAACCGTGATGGCGCTGCCCTCTCGCTGGCTCAAAGTGACCAACCCCTCATTTCTGCATTTACCCAGCCGGACATCAGCGACCAGTATGGTGGTTTACTCTTCCTCAACTCGTTACTTTACCGCACCCTTAGCCCGGATGCCTCACGCCCATTGTTGCTTTCCTTACTGTCCATGCTCATCATGACAGCAGGTGTGGCATTTTTGTGGTCTGCCATTCAAAAACGTTGGAGCGCTCAGGTGGCCCTTTATGCAGGTTGGGTGCTGGCGCTCTTCCCGGACAGCGTGCTGTTGGGAAGTTCTCAAATGCGCGAACCCTTCATCATCGGGTTGGGGTGTCTGGCTTTCTGGGCCATGCTGGGCTGGAAAGAAAAACCGCTGCGCGCCGGCGTGCTCAGCTTCATATCAGTTGCTCTCATCAGCATTTTCTCTCTGCCGGCTGGCGGAATCTATGCCGTCATCCTGCTGGGTCTCTTCTTGCTGGAATGGACCCTGGAGCAGAAAGATTTTACCCGTCGATATTTTGGCTACATTTTATTGGCCTTGCTGGCCATTGTAACGGTTGTGGCTGGTTGGTTCTGGCTGCGTGAGACCTTATATTATGATGCTTTCATCACCCGCACCAGCTCCGGCTGGATCAATAAACTGATCAAGGGGTACGGTAAAAAATGGATGATCCCCTTCACCAGCATTTACGGGCTCACCCAACCTTTGCTGCCTGCCGCCATATTTGACCCCTCTCGGCCCATCTGGACTTCCATTGCTATTTACCGAAGCCTGGGCTGGTGGTGCATCCTGCCTTATTTGCTTTACGGGCTCACCGCTACCTGGCTGGCGCCAAAAAAGAAAAGTACTGTATTGTTCCACACCCTGGCGCTGATCTTTGCGGTGTGGGTGCTGGTCTCTTCCATGCGCGCAGGCGGTGACCTTTGGGATAATCCACGCTATCGCTACATGCTGCTACCGTTTATGAGCATCCTCATTGCCTGGGCATGTGTACGCTTTAAAGAAACCAAAAGCCCCTGGTTCTGGCGTTGGCTGGCGGTTGAAGCGGTCTTTTTGCTTTTCTTTGGGAATTTTTATTTGAACCGTTTTGTGGTGGGCGTGGGAACGCAGCTTCCATTCAATACCATGGTGCTGCTGATCCTAGCGCTTTCTGTGCTGATCCTGGCCGGCGGGCTGGTCTTTGATCTGGTCAAACGCAAACGGTCTCAGCCTAAGGCATGAGTATGGACGAACAGTCAAAACGGGTGCTGAAGCAATACACTCTTGACGCAGTCAGTATTCTGGAACGCAGCCTGGACCTCTGCAAGAACGGTCACCCCAGTTTTTACCGGGTGGCAGCCGTGCAGATGCGGATTTTGCTGTGTGATACCACCTACCGCCATGACCGGCAAGAAGATATCGCCATCGTTCCCATTCTCTTCCCCCAACTAAAACTGCATCGTCTGGATGCTAATTACCGCCCCCGCCGGGATGAACCGGCTGTTGACCTCGCCTCCTGGCTGGATTCTGTGGCGAACCCGGCCGACAACATGAACCTGCGTCAGCTCATCCGCCGCGTTTGCGATGTAGATGGCGGCGCCCATGTGGATATAAAACCACAGGCAGGCATTTCCGATCAGGAAACCGCCCGCCTGTGGATCATCAGCATTGGGGAATATCTGGTACCCCTGCTTGATCAAGTTCTACAAGATTAGTTCTGCCACTCACCCACGCCTTCCCAGGCGTATTCAAGGTGAGACGCAAGTGCTTTACCAGCTCTCTTTTTTACTTTCGTAAATGCCCAGTTCATCAAATTCAACCCGCCCAACTCACTGAGGCGTTTCCCGATCTCGCGGGTGCGCACGTTGCGGCATTGAATGTTGAAACTGCCTCCGGGCCGCTCTGAAAGGTAATCTTCATGAATACCGATCTGAACAAGCTCGTTCAAGAGGCGTTCCACTTCATTGCGGTCTCTCGATTGATACAGTTTCGGTCCAAATAAGGAATCAAAAAATCCCATTTAATAGCTCCTTGAGATCAATTGTGCGTTTTTCAACTCTCATCATACTATAATTAGGCTGAAAATCGCAATAAAAACCTGGACAAACATGAATATTATTTTCCTTTCCCCCCACCTGGATGATGCCGTGCTCTCTTGCGGCGCCATCTTACACGATCTCACCCACAAACAACACCACAAAGTAGAAGTTTGGACGCTCTTCTCCGGGGATGTTCCGGCTGGCCCCCTATCCCCCTTTGCTGCTGAGCTGCATCAGCGCTGGAACACCGGCACCGATGCGCCCAAAGCTCGCCGCGCAGAGGACAAACTAGCCTGCGAGCGGCTTGGGGTGGTACCCCGCTATTTAATGTACCCCGATTGCATCTACCGCAGCCGCCAGGGTACATCTGAGCCGCTGATTGTAAAAAATGAAGACCTATTCACGCTGCACGTAGAGGAAGAATCTGAACTACTGCAGGAATTGAAAGAAAAGCTCTTTCAATCCCTTCCTACAGATTGCCTGCTTGTACTTCCTCTAGGCGTTGGCGGCCACATTGACCACGTCATCACCCGCGCAGTAGGAGAAAGCTTGACCCCAAACCCCTGTTATTATGCCGATTTTCCCTATTCGGGCAGCCACCCTGAGGAGATCGCACAAAAGCTGCCTAAAGGGGCTGAGTGCTTGCCGTACCCCCTCAGCAACCAATCGCTGGCAGCCTGGCAATATGGGGTAGAAGCTTACACCTCCCAGATCAGCACCTTTTGGCCTTCCCTCAGCCAGATGTACCAGGCCATCCAGGCGTATGCCACCTCGCCGAAGGGAAATTGCCTCTGGAAAGTCAATTAATCTATCCGCAAGAGGTTAGAAAATAGGTAGATTGTGCTATACTTTTGATAACGGCCTATGAACCAAGACACTGTATCTGATTGGGCGCGATCCTTGCAACAAAGTCCCTTGAAAGGGTTTTTATTACCTATCCTTGAAGGTGGCGGACCGCTCAAGGTGATCCTGGCGCAACTGATGCTGGGAGGCGCTCCTTTTGTAGGTTCCACCTTGCAGCAAAAATGGCAAACTGCCGCCGAAATTCTGGAAGACGATGAAAAAAGCCGGCAACTCAGCCGTATGATCCGTGAGGAGAAATCGCATTGAGCAGCATCGAATCGATGGTTGGATTGGGATTTGTCATCCTCGCCACATTGCTTGTGGTGATGCTGACGCTGCGCCAGCGGCGCTCTGGCAAGACTCCTGTCTTCCGCCGCATTGCAGCCATCAACCGCTTCAAACGCGCTGCCAGCCTCTCCGTTGAAGAAGGCACCCGCATTCATGTTTCACTGGGCAATGCCTCGCTTACCCACCCCGTCAGCGCCTCCGCATTCGTCAGCCTGGAAGCCTTGCACCACATCGGCGCCATGAGCTCTTCCAGTGACGAGCCACCCATCGCCAGCAGCGGGGATGGCGCCCTGGCCCTGCTCAGCCAGGACATCTTGCACCAGGTAGCCCGCGAAACCAACAATCTTGACCTCTACAATTCAGATCATGGCCAATTGGCCGGTATAAGCCCTCTCTCCAATGTGGCGGGAGCGCTGCAGATCATTGACGACCCCAGTGTAAAGACCAATGTACTCATCGGGAATTTTGGCGCAGAAGCCGGTCTGTTGAGCACTGCCTCTGAAGAACGGGGTTCCATAACCCTGGCCGCGAGTGATTCTCTGCCCGCTCAAGCCGTCTTTTTTGCCACCACCGAAAAACCTCTCATCGGCGAAGAATTGTTCGCCCTGCCCGCTTATTTGCAAGCCGACGCAGTCCATTGTGCCAGCCTCACCACGCAAGACATGCTGCGCGGGCTGGTAGTGCTTATTATTTTGGGCGGCGCAATCCTCAAAATTCTGGGGGTGCTGTGAGATCTCCGCTCGTTCCCATCATTGGCTTTCTGGTCGGCCTGGTCATTCTGCTGGGGTACTTCTTCCCTGCATCCGGTCTGGCTGCGATCAGAACCCCCATGCTCGATTGGGCCGTCATCCTGGCAGCAACTGCCGGACTGGTGGCCATAATCCATCTCATTTTTGGGGTGCATTGGCACCGCTTGCGTGAAACCGGCAAAGACCGCACCTTCAGTATTATCGTTATCGTGGCATTCCTGGCCACCCTCGGCGCGGGAATTTTCTTTGGACCCACCAATGCAGTGTATCAGAACGTGGTCACTGCCATTCAGATGCCCATCGAAGCCAGCATGATGGCTGTTTTAGCCATTACCCTGGCCTTTGCCAGCCTGAAGATCTTACAGCGGCAACGCAACTGGATGGGCTTTGTCTTTTTCGTTTCTGTCATCCTCTTTTTGCTCATCAACAGCGGCATCTTCTCTTTTGCCACCAACATACCCATTCTGCAAACTCTGCTTTCCGGCGTCAGCCAGGTGCCGATTGCCGGAGCGCGGGGTATTCTCATTGGCGTGGCCCTGGGCAGTCTGCTCACCGGCATTCGCATTCTCATCGGCTGGGAAAAGCCGTATAACGGTTAATTATGGCTGAGATCATCTGCCCCATCTGCGACCGTCCCAATGATGCCAACGCTGAACGCTGCTGGTTCTGCCAGGCGATCTTGCCCAAAGAGGCTGCCACACCCATTGACCCAGAAGGCAACTGGCTGGATTCTTTTAGGGATGTTTCTGCTCCTCAAAAAGAGGAACCCGCCGCCCAACCCGTCCCAGAACCTCCCACCAATGAAGATGAGGTACCCGACTGGCTGGCACGCATCCGCTTGCGTGAGCAGGAACAGCGGCAGCAACAAATAGAAGAAAACCCCTCTGCTGGTGAGTCTGAAGAGGACACGCCTGACTGGCTCAAAGAGATCCAGGCTGGTAAATCCCTTGCTGGCGAAAAGCCAGCCAGCGAAACGCCTGTAACGCCCGACCCTAAACAGCATAAAAAAGATACTTCCAGCCTGGACAACGACGATTGGCTGAAATCACTTTCAGATTGGCAGGAGCCTGCTGCTGAAGCACCCCTGCAAGAGGAAACGCCCGCTCCGGCAGGGAAACAACCCGAAGAATCAGCCTTTTCTGTTGCTCCTAAAGCCACTCCTCTGGACGCCACAGATGCAGATTGGCTGAAAGAATTCATTGAAGAACCCCAGGCATCGGACTCTCGATCGATCCCTGAACCCGTTCAAGCAGAGCCCCCTACTGAGGCGGAAAATGTAGAACCCGAAGCAACCGTGCCGGAGAGCCTCTTCCCCACTCAACAAGAACCCGAACAGACCGCCATTGAAGACGCCGAACCTGATTGGCTGTCCGATTTCAAAGCGTTGAACCCGGAAGCAGATCTGGCCAGCCAGGTGATTCCACCCGCCCGCCAGGATGATACAGTGAAACCCGCCTTTGATGACAGCACCCTGATGAACTGGATGTCTGGTCAGCAGCCCCACACTGATGAACCCCTCCCTGAAGTTGCAGATCAGCAAGCAAATGCAGCTTCTCCTGTAGAGGCGGACTCCCCTGCTCAAGAGACCCTGTATGCAGAAGAAGCCGCACCTACTGAAAAGTTACCGTCAAATGAAGAAACTCCCGCCGCTCCCTTTGAAAGCGAAGCGGACGGTTCCATTGCAAAAGCCTCTTTGCCCCCCTGGCTGCAAGCGTTACGCCCGGCAAAAAAGACCCAGTCTGAGAAAACCCAGGAGTTGAACCCGCAGAACCCCCTGGCCGGCATTGAAGGCACGCTACTGCAGGAAAATATTCAACAGTTCTATACCAAACCGCAGACCTACACAGAGAGTCTGGAAATTACCGACGCCCAAAAGAAGCGCGCCGCCACCCTGCAAAAAATGGTGCAGCCCTACCATTGGGACGAAGAAGAAGAGACAGAAAAAGCCAGCCCCAGGACCTGGATCCTGCGCCTGATCGTGAGCCTGCTCTTACTGGTTGCGGCTGTCTTACCGCCCATGCTTAAAGGCTTACCTGTGGCTTTGCCCAACCTCTACCCGGCTGAAGTGGTGGATATGTACAATGGCATAAACGGGCTTGCCCCCGGCACACCCGTCCTGGTCGCCGCTGATTTTGATGGCAGCCTGTATGGTGAATTAAGCCTGTCCTCCAAAGCCGTGCTGGAACACCTGATGAAACGCAATCTGCCCATCGTTTCTCTTTCTACCACCCCCACCGGTTCCACCTTGCTGCAATCCTTGCTCAAAGAGGCGGCAGCAAGGCAAACGGCATACCCGCTCACCAACCTGGTCAATTTTGGCTATTTACCCGGCGGGTCAATGGGCTTGCAAGCCCTGGCAGCCGATCCCGTCAGTGCGTTACCCAAGGATGTGAATCTGAGCGTGCCCTGGAGCGAAGAACCACTGCAGGCTGTGAAGAAACTCTCTGACCTGGGCGCTGTGCTCGTGATCACCGAAAATGCCGATACCGCCCGCTTCTGGGTGGAACAGGTACAGCCGTCTTTGGGCGCCACCCCGCTGTATGTGATCATCAGTGCCCAATCTGCCCCGCTGATCCAGCCATACTACGATAGCAAGCAGATCAATGGCTATTTAGCCGGTTTGAATGCTGGCACCGTTTACGAATTGCTGGATGCCAACCCCGGCACTGCCTCGGCCAGCTACCCGGCCTACCAGATCTCTTTATTGATCGTGACCCTTATGATCCTTATTGCCGGTATTGTTGTGCTGGTCAGCCCCAGACAACCCTCAGAAAGGGCTGAGCGCTAACCCATGATCCTCAATGCCGACCTGATCTGGATGATCGTCAGTTTTGTACTGACCCTGCTGGTATTCAGCTACCTTTTTGGTGATAACCCGGCCTTCCGCATTGCCACTGCCATTTTAGTGGGAGTTTCGGCCGGCTATTTTGCTGTTCTCATCGTTTACCAGGTATTGTTGCCTCGTTTGGTGGTGCCCTTACTGCAAGGATCCATTCTCTCGCTGGTGCCGCTTTTCCTTTCCGGTTTGCTGCTCACCAAACTCTCACCGCGTCTTTCCCGCCTGGGTAACCTTTCTATGGCGTATCTGGTGGGAGCTGGCGCAGCGGTAGCCATCGGCGGTGCCGTTTTGGGCACCTTGTTCACTCAGGTTAAGGGAGCAATAGGCAGTTTGCCTTCATTGGCCGATACCGGCAGCCAGAATTGGTGGCTGCTGCTTGAAGGCGGCTTTATTCTGCTGGGAACCATCGCCTCTCTTGTCTATTTCAATTTTGGCACCCAGCTAAAAGAGGGCTCTGCAGCCAAACGCCCTGTGGTTGTCTCCTTCTTTGCCGTCATCGGTCAATTCTTCATCGCCGTTACCCTTGGCGCTGTTTTTGCCGGGGTAATGACCTCTGCCATCACGGCGTTGATCGAACGCAGCGGTTTCATTATTCAAGCCATTACCACCTGGATCAAGTAGGTAAAGTATGAGTCCAGCCTTTACTCAAGACACCCTCTCCATTCTCGCCCTGGATATCGGCACTGATAACACCCGTGCCTTGCTATTTGACGTGGTGGAAGGGTCTTACCACTTTATCTCTGCCGGAATTGCGGCCTCCACCGATAAATCTCCCATCAATGATGTCACCCTGGGAGTAATGGACGCCATCGGCCAACTACAAGAGATCACAGGTCGCGTCTTGCTCAACCAGCGGACCGGCTTGATCATCCCCAGCCAGCCTGGTAATGAAGGGGTGGATCGTCTTTTCATTACCTTCTCCAGCGGCATACCTTTGAAAATTGCCACATTTGCCCTGATGGGCGATGTTTCCATGCAATCGTTGCATAAGCTGGCCGCCACCCTGCACGGAAATATCGTTCAAAGCGTCAGCCTTAATGATCGCCGGCCGGTACACGACCAGATCGATGAAACCTTGCTGGCACAGCCAGACCTGGTGCTTTTTGCTGGCGGCACTGACCGCGGCGCCACACGCTCTGTAAAGAAAATGGCTACCTTGCTTTCAGCCATTTTGCGGTTGATCCCGTTGGAACAACGCCCGCCTGTGGTCTTTTCGGGCAATCAGCTCATGGTAAAACCCGTCAAAGAGATCCTGGATGGGGTGGCCAAAGTGACCACCACCCTTAACATCCGTCCGGAAATGGACAAAGAAGAGATCGATCAGGCCGCAGAAGATCTGGCCGAAGTCATCACCCAGAAGCGGGTGAACGAGGTCAACGGCCTCAGCCAGCTTGCCTCTTTGTGCAGCGATGCTCCCTGCCCCTCCGCAACCGCCATCGGACGCATCGTCCGCTATCTCAGCCAGGTCGGCGACCCTGAAAAAGGCATTCTGGCCATCGATCTGGGCGCCGGCTCCACCACCACCGCTTCGGCTCGCGCCGGAGAAGTGAATTTAAACGTCCTGTCCTTTGGTTCCTCCCAGGGGCTGCTGCCATTTTTAGAGAGCACGCCTTTTGAGGAAATATCCAAATGGCTGGGCCCTGAGATCAACGAAGAGGACGCCCAGGACCAGTTGTGGCAAAAGACCCTCTTCCCCGGCTCTGTACCCGTCACCCATGAAGGGCTCGTCATTGAGCAGGCGGCCACCCGCCAAATGCTGCGTCGCATCATGCAAGAATTGGCGCAACGCGGTGCCCTCATCGATAAAGGCTACGAGTCCATCTTGCTCAGCGGATCTGCCATCACCCAGATCGGCTCACCGGCTCAGATCTTGCTGACCCTTCTGGATGGTCTGCAACCGCAGGGCATCTCCACCCTGGTTTTAGATCCAAATGGGCTTTTGGCCACCCTGGGTGCCACCGCCAAGATCCTGCCCATTCTGCCCGTTCAGGTTTTGGAAACCAAAGCCTTCACCAACCTGGCCACGGCCATCACCATTGAGAGCAATGCGAAAAGCGGTACCCCCATTGCCTCTGCGCGCTTACGCAAAGGCGATAAAGTGAGCAAAGCCATTGAGATCAAACAAGGAGCGCTCACCAGCCTGCCGCTCAAGATCGGTGAAACGGCCACTTTGGAGCTTTCACTTGGCCGCACTGCTCACATTGCAGCCTATGACCTGGCGGAGACCAGCTTCAAGGTTCGCGGCGGCTTATGCGGCATTGTCATCGATTCCCGCGGCCGTCCGCTCAACTTACCCGCAGATAAAGCCAAACGTGGAGCACTTTTCCAGGTTTGGAAAGATGCTTTGCTTAAGAATTCATTGGTACAATAATTGCAACCTTCCTATTGGGAGTATTTATGTACACCAGAATGACCCAGATCACCCCTGCCATCCACCTCTTCCGCGAGCGGCTTTTGCCCATCAACGGAGTGGTTGTGGCACGCGTGGGTCAGAAGGTCAACCCCAATGACGTTGTCGCCGAGGTCAGCCTGCCCGCCCGCCATGATCTGATCGACGTGGTGCGTATCTTTGGTCTGGCCAATGCCCAGGCAGCCACAGCGCTGATCAAGCGCAAAGTAGGCGAAAGCGTTGAAAAGAATGACCTGCTGGCAGAGACCGGCGGGATGTTCTCACGCATGGTCCGCTGCCAGACGCCGGGGAAGATCGTATCCATCAACAACGGTCAGATCCTTATTGAAACCCAGAGCGAAATCCTCAGTCTCAAGGCCAATTACGCCGGCGTCATCAGCAAGGTGATCGCCAACCGCGGTGTTGAGATCGAGATCAATTGTCTTTTGGTCCAGGGCGCCTGGGGAAACCACAAATTGACCAACTCCAATCTGGTCATCAAGAGCAGCAATCAGAACAGTGAGATCGAGGTCAATTCGCTGGATGTCAACATCCGCGGCATGATCTTGCTAGGCGGCACCTGCACCGATGCCAAAATACTGGACCTGGCTGCAACCCTGCCCGTTGGCGGCATGATCCTGGGGACAATGCCGGCGTCTTTACGAGACAGCGCCATGAAACAACCCTACCCCATCTTGCTGGTGGACGGGTTTGGTCGCACCGGCATGAATGAACGTGCCTGGAAGATGCTGACAGCCAACAAGAGCCGTGAGCTCACCCTGAATGCCCAATTTAAAGGCAGCGAATCAGATGACCGGCCAGAAGTGCTGATCCCTCTTTCAGATGAGGCGCAAGAATCCAATACGGCTGCCCGCCTGACCCGCGGCCAACTGGTTCGCATCCACACTGCTCCAATGATGGGCAAAATTGGTGTCGTAGAAAAGGTTTTACCCGGCTTGACCCCGCTGAACAACGGTTTACGTGTTTGCGCTGCCAGCGTTATCGTGGATAATAAAGAGAGAAATATCATTCCAGTTGCGAATCTGGATGTGATCGGTTTTACCAGCTAAACGTGGGGTATCCCACACAGCGGATATACCCGCGAAGGAGAAGAAACCATGGCACTCAATAACTTTAACGACGACGACAAAATTGACTCCAGCTACAGCCTATTTGGTGATGATGAACCGGAGATCGGTGGTGGCTCTAGTTCAGGGCTGCCGCCCGTCCCCGACCCGGAGCCTGAACCAGATAATCGACCTTCTGGCAAGAATTTCCTCATCGCCATCGGCATCATGGGTGCGATCCTTGTGCTAGCCCTGGTACTCTTGCTCCTCATTGCCCCCAAGCTGATTGCCCAGCAGCAGTCCAGCCAGTTGGAACAGGTAGCCCAGATCAATGCCGCCAATACCGCCACTGCTCTGGCAGCCACCAGTCAGTTCATTGCCAACCAGGCCACTGCCACCCCGCAGCCCACAGCCGTTGAACCCACCAAGACCCCGGTGGTCGTCATTTCTACCAGCACCGCAGATACAGGCGGCGCCTCTGGAGGCGACGGCCTCAGCGCCGATGAATTGGCCACCGTCTCTGCCCTGCAGACCAAGATGGCCGCAGCCGGCACACCCGAACCAACAGCCACCAACCTGCCCAACACCGGTTTTGCCGATGACTTTGGCCTGCCCGGAGTGTTTGGACTGGCTGCCGTACTCATAGCTGTGGTATTCATCAGCCGCAAGATCAGAACCGCCACCCATTAGGGTTCTTCCTTCACAAAACAAAAAGGCGTTTTCTGTAGAGAAAACGCCTTTTTTATTTAATTCAAGTCTTACGCGATGGTGGCAGCGATGTTTTCGCCGAAGCTCAACAAGGCTTTCATCATCTCCTGGGTGCGGCTTTCGGCGTACACGCGCAGTACGGGCTCGGTGCCGGAGGGACGGATTAGCAGCCAGGAATCATCTGCCATGATGTATTTGATGCCGTCCAGTGAAGAAACTTCGACAATGTTCTCCCCACCAATGCTTTGAGGGGCTTCATTGAGCAGGCGGTGCGTCATTTTGTCTTTGGATACTGGGGCTTTCAGGCGCAGGTCCGTGCGTTCATAGAAGACAGGGCCGACCTCTCTTTGCAGTTGTTCTACCATCTCATACAGGGTGGTGCCGGAAGCGGAGATCATCTCCACCAGCAGCAGCCCCATAATGGGACCGTCGCCTTCGGGGATGTGACCCTTAAAGGAGATGCCGCCTGATTCTTCACCACCAATGAGAACATCTTCTTTCATCATATAATCTGCAATATGGTTGAACCCGACCGGCGTCTCATGCACGGTCAGGCCGTATTTCTTGGCCATTCGGTCGATCATGCGGGTGGTGGAAACCGTGCGCACTACAGAGCCGGTCATGCCGCGTTTTTCTACCAGATGTTTGAGCGAAAGGGCCATGATCTTGTGCGGATCTACAAAGTTGCCGCGTTCATCCATGGCGCCGATGCGGTCGGCGTCACCATCGGTAGCCAGGCCAAAATTGCCCTTGCCAGAGCCGATGGCGCCAGCCAGTGGGGTGAGGTAGCGGGCGATGGGTTCAGGGTGAACGCCACCGAAGCCAGGGTTCATCTCACCGCGGATCTCCTGGATCTCACAGCCGGAACCCTGCAAAATACCGCGGATGACGCCTCGGCCGGAACCGTACATGGAATCGACCACAAAGCATTGCGGATTTTCGGCGATCTGGTCAAAATCGATCAGCTTACGCAGATGATCGTAATAAGCGGGAATGGGGTTAAATTTCTTGATCAAGCCCTGCTGGCGTGCCTGCTCAAATTCCATCAGGTTGGGGCCGTGAGCCTGCTGCTCGTTGTCGTTCAGGTAGACTTCCACCAGGCGGCATTGTTCTGGCAGAGCGGAATTTCCCAGCGCAGATTTGAGCTTCACGCCGTTATAACGCGGTGCGTTATGTGAAGCAGTGATCATCACACCACCGATGGCATGCAGGTTCTTGACGGCATAAGAGATGACCGGCGTGGGGGCATCTGCCTGCGCCAGGTAAACGGTGTAACCATTGGCAGCCAACACACGGGCCACCTCAGCAGCATAACGGTCTGAAAGGAAGCGGGTGTCATACCCCACCACCATGGTTCGCGGTTCAGGCGGAACTTCAAAGACCGTTCCGTTGGTCCAGGATTTTGATTCAACTGCATCGGCGATTGCTTGCGCGACGAGTCGCAGATTTTCAAAAGTGAAGGTGTCTGAGATGACTGCGCGCCATCCGTCGGTGCCAAAGTGAATTGTCATGCATTAATCTCCACGAGCTAAGATAAAAAGCAAGACGGCAGGAATTGCCGCGAATGAAATGAGCGCTCTTTTACCAATTGGGAATGGGGGTTGCGGTTTGAAGCAGGGACTGGCTGATCCAGCCTTCCAGTCCATCGGTCACCTGGCCGGTTTTGGCCACACGTACATGTACCCACATGATGCCATTGATATCCTGGGTACCCAGCACTTCCACCAGGGTATTGACCAGTAAATTGGAAAGATAATCGCCACCAGGCGCCTTACGGATGATTACGCTTTCGGCTGTTTCACTGTACACCACAGCATAAACCGGTGTCGGTTTAGGGGTAATGGTAGCCGTCGGCGTCTCTGTGGGCGGCAAAGTGTTCATAGGCGTGGTAGCGTCAGCAGGCGTTGTGCCAAAGCCAGGTTCAGGCGTCAATGTAGGCGTCGCAGTAGGCTGGGCAACCGGGGAGAGACCCGTCTTGCTGGTGGGTTGCATCAACGCCGGAGTAGTGGCCGTGCTGTTCATTTGCAGGCGCAAAGTGGAACTGAGCGCACTGTTGGTAAAGAGGAAGTACAAAGCCCCTGCCAGAACGATGGCAGTGAGCAGATATCCAAAGAAGGTATATGGGCGCACGCCCAGAATTGCCAGGAAAAGGGTTCCTAAAAAGATGACCCAGGCCAGGGAAATACCCACCAACGCCAACCCTTGCGGGATCAGCCCCTGCACTCCGCTGGTCAGACCAAAGCCCGCCAGGCAGATGGGAATGTAGATCTCATAAGCCAGAGCTACGCTGGCAACCAAAGAACGATTCTTGGGCACTTTGACGGCGATATAAATGGCCAGCAAAATACCGATGCTCAAAAGAATAAAATCTGGGATGGAGAAATTGACGTGGAAGCGCGCCTGGGTCAGATTCAGATTGGGAATGAGGTGGGAGACCCAGCCTCCTGCCATGCCTGCTGCGAAGACCAGGGCGCTGCCGATGAGCAGGCTGGCCAGAGATTGCAGGAAGAACCTTACCGAGCCCACCACAGTGGCGAAACCCAGACCGACCACCGGCGCCATAAAAGGAGCCAGCAAAGCGGCCAATACGTAAATGGCCGGACTATCTAATAAAATGGCCACAGCCAGAACAACACCGCATAATAGGGAAAACAGGTAAAAATCAGCGTTGGCCACCAGCCGTTCAGCCACCTCTGCCATCAGGGCAGCGCGGTCACCTTTGTTGGGCGGCAAAAAGCCGTGCTTGCGCCGTCGCCGGCGTGCCTGGCTGATCTGGCTGGGATATTCAAATGAAGAAAGATCTTCAGGTTGATCGGTCATTTTCTTAAAGTGGCCACAATTCTTTTCGGGTGTGTGATCAATTCCAAAGCTGAAACAATATCCGGGGCAACGATATCGGCTGCCTGGAGCGTACTGGCCGCGCTGCCTTCTCTTGAAAGCACAGCAATCCCCAGCCCTGACTGCCTGAGCAGTTCTTCGTCATTGGCGCCCTGCCCAAGTGCGACGCAGTGCTCGCTGCCGAATTGCTGCAGAAAATCAGCTTTCTGGCGGATCTCATTGCCGGGAGTCAGCCGTTGGACTCTGGCGTTAAGCTGATCTGCGATCTGCTGCGCAGTCCCCAGGGTATCTGCGCTGAGCAGATAAACTTCCAGTGACTGGCTGATCTCTGTAAAAAGCGGGATCACTGCCTCGATCAATTGCCCGTCCACGGCCAGAGTGCCATTCACATCACTTACCAGCGTGGTCAGGGTTAATGGCTCGCGACCGGGAATTGTCAATTGTATCATCTGCTTATTATAATACACTCAGCGCAATGGAAAAATCACAGGTAAAATAGACATATGTTTGCTAAATCCATCCTCCATCGAATTTTAACCCTGGTCGCAGTGTCAGGTCTGTTCTTGCTCTCTGCCTGCAACGGTGCCGCCCGCACCCCATCTGCCACGCCCACCCCAGAAGCAACCCCCGTGCCGCCCACCCCCACCCCTGCCCCTGCAGAGATCGTGTGGGTCAGCACCCAACCCGATGCTTCTGCTGCCACGCCCATCCTCACTGAGTTTGCCTCTGCCAATTCATTGCAGTACCGCACCCTCACCACTCTGGATGCAGGGCAGATCAATTCTGGCACGCGCATCGTCGTTTTAGATTCGGCCCCCGCTGACCTGAGCAGCCTGGCTGCGGCGGCTCCCTCCACCCAATTTGTGGTGCTTGGCGCCGGTAACATCAGCGCTGGCGGCAACATCAGCGTCATCCAGGCCAGCCAGACTGATACCGCCTTCATGGCCGGCTATCTGACCATGCTCATTGCCGAAGATTGGCGGGCTGCCGGGCTGATCCCTTCAGACAGCGCCATCGGGGATGCCTATGCAGATGCATTTACCAACGGCGCCCGCTTTGTCTGCGGTAAGTGCAATCCGTATTACGCTCCACTGGTGCAATTACCCCTGGTCGCTGCGGTTCCTTCCGGCACGGACGCAGCCACCCTGCAAAGCAACATCGCCGGTCTCACCGCCAACTGGCTCAGTGCGGCTTTTATAGACCCGCCCTTCGTGAATGCGGACGTGGTTACCGCCATCAATGTGCAGGCCTTCAACTGGGAATATGTGGCGCTCATCACCACAGACGCCGCGCCCAAAGATGTTGATGGCCGATGGGTGGCCCGTCTGGGTTCTGACCCGGCTGCCAGCCTGAAATTGCTCTTGCCCGAACTGCTCAACGGCCAAAGCGGCCTTAACATGAAAGCCCAGGTCACAGTCACTTCTTTGGACGAGGAGATCGTCACCCCGGCCAAAATGGACCTCTTCAACGAGGTAGCAGCAGAACTGGCCTCTGATAAATTAGTTCCCACAACAATCCAATAACATTTTTGAGAAAATAATTAAGCCGCAGATTATCTCTGCGGCTTTTTTGTAAACTGACCATATTTGTCATTGCGAGAAGGCCGACGAAGCAATCTCCTGTAACAACAAGAGAATTGTTCAAACCAATCGTTAACGTAGAAATGACTCTATTTGGCAACAACAGTTTCCTGAATTTGTGGGAGATTCCCCAAAGAACGGGGACACGTGCCGCGCCCTCTGCGAGGGCTCGCAATGACGGGCTAAGATGAAATGCTTGCACCCATTAAAGCACGAAGAAGTGAAATTAATGCTCTTAATAATTTGTGTAAATCGTGGGAAAGATCTTTCTCACGCAGAGACGCTGAGTACGCAGAGAAAACCAAGTATTTAAAAATGCTCTTAATAATTAGTTCAATTGGTGCAATTCGTGGATAAGTTCTATCTCACGCGAAGGCGCGACCCTGCAAGAGGGTGCAAAAAGCAAGTGCGCGAAGAAAACCGAGAATCTAGAAATGCTCTTAATAATTAGGGTAATTCGTGTAATTCGTGGATAAGCACTAAATACACTTACTCATTCCCCATGAACTCGCCTGAAGTAGCTTCGCCAGGCGCAGTAATGGCCTCACGCTTGATCACCTTCCAGAAGGTCATGAAGAGGATCTTGATATCCAACCAAAATGACCAGTGATCTACGTACCAGACATCCAATTTGAACTTCTCTGGCCAGGAGATGGCGTTGCGGCCGTTGACCTGTGCCCACCCGGTGACCCCTGGCAGGACATCATGGCGGCGATTTTGCTCCGGGCTGTAGCGGTCCAGGTAGGCAATCAGCAGCGGACGCGGCCCCACCCAGCTCATCTCACCTTTGAGAACATTCCATAATTCCGGCAGCTCATCCAGGCTGGTGGAACGCAGCACCTTGCCAAAATGGGGCAGGCGCGCGGCGTCTGGTAATAAATTCCCGTCGGCATCGCGCGCATCCAGCATGGTGCGAAATTTGTAGATGGTAAAAAGTTGAGTTTTGTACCCCGGCCGTTTTTGACCAAACAGCACAGGGCTGCCCAATTTGATGCGCACCAGCACGGCCACCACAGCCATCAGCGGTGAGAGCAAGATCAGAGCCAACGCGGCTGCGAGTATATCAAAGAGGCGCTTGGAGACCGGTATGCGGTTGTGCGGCAATTTTGAGACCATGTCCTGATTTTACCAAAGAAAGGTGCGCCATACCCCCGCTCATTTCAAAGTATAATAACTACCAACAAATTTTTGAATCGAGGAACCTATTATGGCAGCTAAAAAAGGGAGAGTCTTCTCAGGTGCCCGACCTACCGGGCGTCAGCACATCGGCAACTATCTTGGCGCAATCAAGAACTATGTCAAATTGCAGGATGAATACGAATGCGTTTACTGCATCGTTGACCTGCACGCTTTGACCACTTTGGAAACCACCAAAGATCTGCGCCAAAACACGTTGGAGATGGCCCTCGACTGGCTGGCTGCCGGCATGGACCCCGAGAAATCCATCATCTTCGTGCAATCTCAAGTACGCCAGGTGACCGAACTGCACACCATCCTTTCCATGGTCACCCCGCTTGGCAAACTCACCGACCTGCCCACCTTCAAAGAGAAGGTACGCGACCACCCCAATAACATCAACTACGGGCTGGTGGGCTACCCGGTCTTGATGTCTGCGGATATTGCCCTGTACAAGGCTGATCTGGTGCCTGTGGGCATTGACCAGGCGCCGCATATTGAATTTACCCGCGAGACCGTACGCTCGTTCAACTACCGTTTCAACACCAACGTGCTCGTGGAGCCGCAGATGAAGGTGACCGAATTCCCCAAGATCATCGGCATTGATGGTGAAAAGAAAATGGGCAAGAGCCTGAACAACGATATTGAGATCGCCGCCACCCCAGAAGAGACACGTCAGCGCGTGATGAGCATGGTCACCGACCCCAACCGTCAGCGCCGCACTGACCCCGGTAACCCGGACATCTGCAACGTCTTTTCGATGCACAAGATCTTCACCCCCGCAGAAGACGTTGCCACCATCAACATGGAATGCCGCAGAGCGGGTATCGGCTGCGTGGATTGCAAAAAGAAGCTGGCCGAGAACATGAACCTGTATTTTGCCCCGCTCCGTGAAAAACGCAACGCCCTGGCCCAGAATCCGGCTGAGGTGTGGGACATCTTGCAGAACGGCGCCAAACGCGCCACCGTCATCGCAGAACAGACCATGGCTGAAGTTCGTAAAGCCATCGACCTGCCTGCCTGATCTGATGAACAAACGAGCACCCGGTGAACGCCGGGTGCTTTTTGATGGAGAACCCACTATGCGTGCTGTCATCCAACGAGTGAATTACGGAAAAGTGGTTGTAGAAGGCCAGACCGTGGCTGAGATCAAGAAGGGGCTGGTCATCCTCCTCGGCATCGGCCCTGAAGATGATGCAGCCAAAGCGGCTGCGCTGGCCAAAAAGATCGCCCAGATGCGCATCTTTGAAGATGATCAGGAAAAAATGAACCTCTCCCTGTGGGATGTTCAAGGAGAGGCCATCGTGGTTTCACAATTTACACTTTTTGCGGATACCCATAAAGGTAACCGGCCGGCATTCATCAACGCCGCCAAACCGGACCTGGCCAGGCCGCTGGTGGATGCCTTTATTCAAGACTTCACAGACCTGGGCATCCCCATCCAATCGGGCATCTTCGGCGCGCATATGCTGGTCAGCCTCGAAAACGATGGCCCTGTGACCATTTGGATGGACGCCTAGACCCAAAGGGCTGCGTCAACCTGCAAAGCGGCTGCTCCAGCCTGCAGCAGTTGTTCACCCACTGCCGCTGAAAAGATGCCGCTGCCCGCTATGAGCGGCAAGCCAAAGCGGCGGTTGCGCTCCAGGGCAAAGACCATTTGCGGTAGCAAGGAAGGACCGTAAAGCCGCCCATTGACCCAGCCGCCATTGGCAAACAAACGCCCACGCGGTGCGGCCAGGACCACCCCGCTCACCCCCAAACCTGCACAACCCACCACAAGCTCACGTTCCACTTCAGGAGCGGGTAAAACCGCCAATAGCGGTTTTTCACCTTTGGCGGCATTCAAAATTGCCAGCCGGGTCTTGTTGGAGGTTCGCAAAGGTAATTCAACCTGTACTGCCAGCACATTTTCCAACTCATCGGCTACGGCAGACATCTGGGCGGCTTCATCTTCATTTTCAACAAAAATCTGCAACCAGACGGGCACTTTAACCTTGGCCCATTTTTTGGCGTATTGCTTTACTGCGGCCATGATACCTGGATTGGGAAGAGCATTATGCAGCAGGAACCCGCCTGAATATTGCAGCAAGGCGCGGTTCTCTGCCGGTAACCTTTGCTGCAGGGTAAGCACCGGGGGTACAAAAGCAGCCAGCTCGGCCTCAAATTCCGTACGGGAAGGCGGTAGATAGCCCAAAAATCCGGCCACGTTCATCCAGGGGGTTAACAGGCCAATTTCATCCAGGAAGCGGTTTGCAGTCTGAGTGCTCATATCCCCCCCAGATCTGCCAGGCGGAAGACCGGGCCATCTTTGCAGGCATGTTTCCAACCGCTCCGGGTTTGCAGAGCGCACATCTGGCAGGCGGCCAGACCTGAACATGGGTTTTCGGAGAGCACCAGCATCTCATCTTCAGACGGTTTGCTGATGCGCGGACGCAGCGGCAGGATCTCAGTGGCTACCAGGCGTACATCAGCTAGATTTGCCACGCAAGCAAGCCGATCTGCCCATTTGAAAACCTCACGGCTGTGGCTGAGCGGCAAGACTTCCACCTCGGCCAATAAACCAGAGAAGAACGAATCGGTCAGCAGGGTTACCTCATGGGCGGCACTTAATGCCAGGTCCAGATACGGCAGCATGCTGATAGCAGAAGTCCCGGCCGAGACACACACGCCGATGCGAGATTTATGCTCCGGCAGGGTGAAGGCATTCCCAAAGGCGCCGAAAAGCTCAACTTCTTCTCCAGGCAGCCACTTCGACTGGCCAAGGGTCATCACCTGCAGATGGGTATCAGTGCCCGAAACCGGGAACACAGTGGCAGAGATCAGCTCTTCGCGCTGCGGCAGTCTTAACTTGAAATACTGTCCGGGTAGAAAATGGGGTTTCTTTTCTAAAAGCAAAGAAACCAGAAGGGTTTCCTCTGGACGCTCTATTTGAGTGATCCGACCGCGCAAGAAGGCCATGTTCTGGCTTTGTCCTTAGGTTAATATGCAATTCTTATAACAATTTCGTTTAATAAAATCAATGCTGATTTTCATATAATGAATACAAATAGTTTACCCGAATTAATGAGGAGAGACCCATGAATATCGCGAGTTTGATCAAAGGAATTGCAGTTATTTTTTGGATCGGATTATTCTTGATCGTCGGGCTGGTGGCTTACCGCAATACCGGTAAAAACCTTTAAAAAGCAAAACATATATCGTCATCACGGTGATGGCGGACCAGAAGTAAAAGGATCAAGGGCGGACAGTTGTCTGCCCTTTTTGATTTCTGGTAAGAAACCACTATAATTTCTGTATGGAAAACAATACTCTCCCCCCACTCAATATGCCGGTGCACATGACCACCCTGTCTTC
>JAYFNV010000009.1:0-3780 GCA_034933225.1 Anaerolineaceae bacterium
CCGGAACGGACCTGAATACTCTTACTATGAAGTTGACCCACAAGACGGCGCCAGTGGGGGACAGTCTGGCGCTAATATCCGCTCGGTCCTACTTTACAGAACTGACCGTGTCACATTCCTTAAGGGCTATAAATTGAGCGAACTGGGGGTGAATCGCAGCCAATTTAATGGCGTTCGCGAACCCTTGATGGCCAGCTTTGAATTTGCAGGGCAAAAGGTGATCCTGGTGGGCATTCACCTGGTCTCCAATAACTTGAATACACCCTTGTATGGGGTCATTCAACCGATCCAAAAACCAGAGGAAGCCAAAAGGATCCGGCAAGCTGAAAACGTTGTTTCCCTTACGAAAACGCTGCTAGAGAAGAATCCGCAAGCAACTCTGATTGTTTTAGGGGATTTTAATGATGTCAGCGGATCCGACACGATCAATTCATTCATCAAGGCCGGGTTTGAGAATCCATTTGATACATATGCTGAATCTGAGAGATATTCGGTGATCTACGAAGGCAATGCACAGCAATTTGATCAAATACTGGTTCAGCCCAAATCAAGCAATTTTGTGATGAATGAGTCAATCTTGCATCTGAACACAGGTATATCACAACGGAATCAGACCAGCGACCATGATCCGGTGCTGCTCGATCTGGGATTTTAGAAATAGAAGGCCGGCTGAGAAATCTCAGCCGGCCTGATCTTATTCGGAGACCAGAGTACTTGAATTTGGATAGGTCCTTGTTGTAGGGGTAGACAGATACTTCTTGTTTTGCTTGTTGATCTCTCTAAAGTGATATCCATACACCGTCAGGGTAATTGCCAAAGGGAACTTATTGGGACAGGTGAACAACGCCCAAAAGAACAGGTCCCAGTAGTACCTGGCTTCTTTCGGGTTAAAACCCATCAAAAAGATCGTCTTGAACAATGCGAAAACTTCGTTGGGTTCAATGGTCACTGAAGATTTAGCAGGCTGGTATTCGCGCAAGAAGGTCTTGATGCGTTCGTAGAACATGCGCGGGGAATAGATTTGATCCATGATCTTGAAATAGCCATCCTTTAACAGGGTTGGATCCATGACGGGAATAATGTTGCTTGTCCCATCGGTGTTATCACCTGTCATTTCTTTGATGATGCGGCCCTGTTCATCCAGTTTTCGGTAGAGTTCGGTCTTGTTAGGTGCTTGCAGCAGCCCCACCATGGCTGTGACAATACCGCTGCGCTGAATGAAATCGATCATGCGATTAAAAATTGATGGGGAGTCACTATCAAAACCGACAATGAATCCAGCCATTACCTGCAGACCTGAACGCTGGATCTCATGAATGTTATCGATCAAATCGCGTTTGGTGTTTTGTTTCTTGTTGCAGTTTTTCAAACTTTCTTCATCAGGTGTTTCCACACCAATAAATACAGAGATAAATCCGGCCTTGACGAGCAAACGCATCAGTTCAGGATCATCGGCTAGATTAATGGACGCTTCAGTGAGGAACAGGCAGCCGGTTTTACCTTTGCGCCATTTGATGAGAGCAGGCAGGATATCTTCTTTTAGATATTTCTTATTCCCAATAAAGTTGTCGTCAACAAAAAAGATATTGCGGCGCCAACCAGCTGCGTATAGCTGATTCAACTCAGCCAAGATCTGGGCAGTTGTCTTGGTCCTGGGTTGATGGCCTAGAAGGGCAGTTACGTTACAAAAATCGCAATTAAAGGGACATCCGCGTGAGAACTGAATGCTCATGCAATCGTAGTCTTCCAAATTGATCACCGAAAGGTCCGGGCAGGGGGATAGTGTCATATCTGCGAATTCTTCAGTTTGGTAAATGCGCTTCGCATTCCCGGCAAGGTAGTCATGTATGAAAAGCGGTAGGGTCAATTCGCCTTCGTTGAGCACAAAGTGATCTACCTGTGAAAATTGAGCGTAATCCTCTGTGAAGAGCGGTCCACCGGCGACAAGGGTTTTATTATGTTCTTTTACACGGGTCATGATCTCTTCAGTTGAACGACGCTGCACATCCATTGCACTTAGAAAAACAAGGTCAGCCCATTCCAGGTCCTCATCGGTAAGCGGATAAATATTGGTGTCGATCAATTTTCTTTCCCAAGAAGACGGTAACAAAGCCGAAACGGTCATCAACCCAAGAGGGGGATTGCTCACCTTTTTATTGACGAACTTTAAGGCGTGCTTGAAACTCCAAAAAGTATCGGGAAATTCCGGGAAGACCATAAGAACTTTCATTTTGATTTCTCCTAATAAGGTCAGTGTATCCCTACTATAAAAACGTGGAATGTGTAGAAGGTCATACTTAGCGGTATATCTCCAGTGAGGCATGCACAGAAGATGTTACTTTTTACCCGGCTTTACAAAAAGCGCAGATGCTATAATTAATCCGATGGAAAAACATACGACAGGCGAATTTAACATTACAAGCGGAACCGATCTGGCGTTCGCGCTCGTTGTTTTAATTGCCTATTTCACCACCTTTAGCAAACCCCCTGAGATCTCGCTTTTTGTGATCACTGTTTTGATCTGCCTGGGTGTGGCTTACATCATGAACGGCATCTATGGGTTTGCGTACATCAACCAATCAAAAAACACCCTTGTAAAATTGCTTTACTTTGGTTCGCAATTGCTAATCGGTGGGCTGATCGTATTCTTTAGCAAAGGTGCAGGGTTTACCGCTTTCATCCTCCTGCCGCTGGTTGCCCATACCGCCATGAGCCTGGACCAAGACTGGATGCTGGCCGTGAATGCCAGTATCTTTTTGACTTATGTGATCTCCATGGTGGGGATCTCCGGATCCTGGGATGCTGTCTTTCCAAATCTACCCATTTTCTTTGTGGGCCAGGTCTTTTTCTTGATCTTCACCCAAACTGCAGTTAATGAGCAGCGTGGCCGAATGAAAATGGAAAAATTAGCAGCAGAGCTATCAGAAGCCAACCGCCATTTAAGCGAGTATGCTTCCCAGGTGAAGGATCTTACTCTGAGCCAGGAACGCAACCGTCTGGCCCGTGAGATCCACGATGGGCTGGGTCATTACCTTACGACCATCAATATGCAGATCAAAGCCTCCCTGGTCATCTTGAACAAAGATCCAAATAAGGCGGTCGCCTTATTAGAAAATGCCAAACAGCTCACCACTGAAGCCCTGGTGGATATTCGCAATAGTGTTTCCGCCTTGCGAGCTGAGAGCATTGATTCTCTCTCTCTGGAAGAGAGAATCACGAATCTGGCAAAATCTACCGAGACTGATGAACGAAAATTCTTCGTAGAGATTTTAGGGAATCTTCGTCCGTTAACCCCTCAAATGGATGTCACGCTTTTCCGATCGGTGCAGGAAGCCATTAATAACGCCAATAAACACTCAAAGGCCTCAGAAGTTCACATAGTGCTTGATTTCACCAACTCTGAATTGATCAATTTACGCATATTGGATAATGGTGTCGGATCTGATAACTTTGATGGCGGATTTGGCCTGATCGGAATGAGAGAAAGGGTTAAACTTATTCAGGGTGAGATCAAGTTTACGTCCACCAAAGGTGAAGGCTTTGAAATTCAAATTACTGTTCCTGGATGATACTAATGACCATTAAGATATTGATCGTAGATGACCAATCCCTCTTCCGAGAGGCGCTCAAGACCCTTCTCAATTCAGAACCTGAATTTGAGATCGTCGGCGATGCCTCCAACGGTGACGAAGCATTGCGGATGGTTCTGCAGCATAATCCGGATGTGTTACTGATGGATTTGCGCATGCCTATCATGGATGGAGTGGAGTCCACTCGCCG
>JAYFNV010000010.1:0-106786 GCA_034933225.1 Anaerolineaceae bacterium
CATTAAGATCGGCTTCACCCCCGATGAAGAAGTAGGCCGCGGCGCCGATTTCTTTAATGTAGACAAATTTGGCGCTGATTTTGCATACACAGTTGATGGCGGCGAGTTGGGGGAATTGGAGTACGAATCTTTTAACGCTGCCAAAGCCACCGTTACCATCAAGGGCAAGAACGTCCACCCCGGGTACGCTAAAGACAAAATGGTCAATGCAGTATTGGTGGCCATGGAATTTAACGCCCTGCTGCCCGTCAACGAGCGGCCGGAATTTACCAGCGGCTATGACGGCTTCGTACATGCCTATCAGATCGAAGGCACAGTGGAAGCCAGCAAAATGGTGTACCTGGTGCGCGACCATGACCGCAAGCTGTTTGAGAAACGCAAAGCCGCTATGCTGGCTGCTGCTGAGTTTCTAAACGCCCGATACGGCGTCAACACCGTCTCCGTCAAACTGGAAGATCAGTACTACAACATGGGCGAGATGATCGCCCCGCGCAAAGAGATCCTTGATCTTGCCCTCAAAGCCTTTGAGGTTGTGGGCGTAAAACCCATCATCCACCCCATCCGCGGCGGCACAGATGGATCAAGGCTTTCCTTCATGGGGCTGCCCTGTCCCAACATCTTTGCCGGCGGGCTGTACTTCCACGGCAAATACGAATGCCTGCCCACCCGCTCACTTGAAAAAGCGGTGGAAGTGCTGGTGAAGATCGTCGAACTTTCAGTAGAATAGAATACTCAACTGCCCGCACGGTTTCATGCGGGCAGTTTGATAAAAGAATTGCTCTAAAATGATGATCTATAAACTTAAGGGGCGAAAATGAAAAGGTTCATTTTACTGATCAGTTTTCCTCTAGTCTTCTTGTTTACAGCTTGTGTAAACCCAACATTTATTCTTAATAGTCTTCTGCCAGTTATCGAGGAGCATCAAACCTCAATGCCGACTATGACAAAAACAATGGCCTCCAATACTACTCTAACTCCGTTGCCTTTATCAACAAATACTATTCAAAATGAAAATAGGCCACAAATGCGTCAATCAAATGACCCAATTCAAGAATTTTCCGCCGTTGTAAAAGCTTTGCATTCAAAAGACAAGAAAAGTATAGTGAACATGGTTTCATTCCCTTTTATTATTGAAACAACTTATCGGTATGATTTAATTAATTCACCAGAAGATTTTTTGAAGGTTTATGATGTGGTTTTTTCTCCAGAATATATTAATGGGATTGACGATTTATATTCTTCTAGCGATCCATATTTTATAAATGCTTTAGGCGTTCGCATAATAGCCAATGAATATTTCGGTATTTTCTTCTCAGACAACGGTTCAGTCATTGGTATCCGCAATAAGTATATAAAAAACGAGCTTTACGAACAACTTATCACTCCAACTCCGCAATCTGCTGAACGAACAAATAACTGTCATGATGATGCAAAAACCCAATATGACCTAAATATGTGTGTGGGTAGTTATTACAGTCGTTCAACCGAGATCCTGGATATACTCATGAGCGACCTTGAATATCGGATGGGAAATGAGTTCTACCAAAACTTACTGAAAGATCAAAAAATCTGGTTAGCTTCAGCCAAGAGTTTTTGTACATGGGAAGCGAGTGATTATGAAGGTGGTTCAATGCAACCAATGATATTTTACTCTTGTATGACGCTTGAATACAAACACCGAATCAATGATCTCCGGCCCTTTCTATGTGGAGGTGGTGGATGTTGGGAAGCGTATTTATACGAACAAGATGAAACAACAGATTACATAAAGTAAAGATTTTATATGACACAGGTTGGACACATTCTCACAGGCGTGGCAATCGGCGTAGCCTGCATGCCGGAACAAAAACCCAAAGGCTGGAAAGTCATTTATTTGAGCCTTTGCGCATTTCTGGCCAATGTGCCGGATCTGCAACTTCCTTACTGGGGGCACCATACCTATTACTACGTCAGTCACAGTTTGTTTGTCAATCTGGCGTTGATCGGCTTGCTGCTGTTTCTGTTCTTAGGCAGACCGAAACTGCGAACCGCCTGTGGAGGTACGCTGCCTGTTCTAGGCGGCGCGTTCGCCTGGCTGAGCCATCTGCTGCTGGACACTTTTTACAATCAGGCAAAGGGGCTGATGATGTTCTGGCCGTTCTCGCAAGCGCGACTGAGCCTGGCGCTGCCCTGGTTCAAAGTGGTCAAAGACATGCCGCCGCCCCTGACGGCTGACACCCTGCACATTCTGCTTGTGGAATTCGCCTTTTATGGCGGACTGCTTGGTACGGTCATTTTGGTGAGGGTGCTTCTGCAAAGGGCGAGAAAAAAAGCAAAATAATAAACTCGACCCTCTGCAATGAGAAGACGACTTTCACAATAATTTCTTTCCACTGGCGGGGGTCTTAAATTTTGCATCCTGGCGAATTCCCACTATAATCAACTCATGAGATACGAAACTATAAATAACTTTACTCTCCCCAAGGTTGGATTTGGTACCTGGCGCATCGGCGGGGAAACCTTTGCCGACCGCAATTCTGACGAGCGCTCGATGGCGGCCATCCGCTCTGCGTTGGATGTGGGCTACACCCATTTTGACACCGCCGAATTCTACGCCCAGGGGCACGCAGAAGAAGTGCTTGGCCAGGCCATCCGCGCTTCTGGCGTTGCCAGAGAAAAAATACTGGTCACTTCCAAGGTGTGGATGAGCCATCTGCGTTACGCCGATGTACTCACCAGTTGTGAAGCCAGTTTACGCCGCCTGGGGCTGGATTATCTGGACCTTTACCTCATCCACTGGCCATCTGTGGGCATGAACCTGGCCGATACTTTTAAGGGGCTCAACCAGTTGGTGCGCGAAGGCAAGGTGCGCCATCTGGGGGTGAGCAACTTCAACCTCAAGCAGCTCAAGACCTCCGTTGAACAAAGTGAGACACCGCTTGTAACCAACCAGTGTTCCTACTGCATTCCAGATTGGACGGTGGTGAAGAACGGCGTGCTGGAATATTGTCAGCAGAACAATATTCTGCTCACGGCGTACAGTCCGCTCAAACACCGCTATGTGGCAGGCAACAAAGACCTGTTGGCAATGGCTGCGCAAAAAGGGGTGACCCCACAGCAGCTTGCCCTGGCCTGGCTGACCAGCCAAAAAGGGGTCATCACGATCCCCATGTCCTTCAACCCGGCGCATCAGTTGGAGAATTTGCAGGCCGCTGATATAGTGCTCAGTGCTGAAGAGATCGAGTTTTTGAGGCGAAAATAAATGACCAAAAAGCTCTGGGTAGAGTCCACGCACAGGCAACTGCGCGCATCCATCGCCATGCTGGAAGCGGCCGTCCGCTCCTGCCCGCCAGCCCTGTGGCAGACCCCCATGTGGCAGGATGCGCAGATGAGCGCGGATTTTTCGCGCTTCTGGTACATTGCCTACCATTGCCTCTTTTTTGCAGACCTTTACCTTTCGGGGTCATTGGAAGGCTTTGCTCCCCCGCCGCCGTTCACCCTGGACGAACTGAACCCGCACGGGAAGCTGCCGCCTCGTGTCTTTACCCAGGCGGAACTGCTGGACTATGCAGATTTTTGCCGCAACAAATGCGATGGCGTCTTTGCGCGGTTGGATGAGGCCCAGCTTCATCAGAGCTGCTCCTTCCCCTGGATGGAGATGAGCTATGCCGAACTGCTGCTGGACAACATGCGTCACATTCAGGAGCACGGCGCCCAGTTGAACATGTTCCTGGGCCAGCAAGCCGGCGTCCACTCCAGTTGGGAATAACCAGGCGACAAAAAAGCCACTCCAGAGAATCACAGGAGTGGCTTTTCATTTATTTGGGTCTGTTTATTCTTTTTCGCCAAAGTTGTTGGCGTGCAGCTCTTTGAATGCTTCCAGGGCTTCATCAGCGTCAGGGCCTTCTGCCTTGACGGTGATGATGCTGCCCTTGTTGGCGCCTAAAAGCAGAATATCCAAAATGCTTTTGGCATCCGCTTCAGAATCATCCAGGCTGACGGTGATCTCACTTTCAAACTGGCTGGCTGCCTGCACAAACAGGGCGGCCGGACGGGCATGCAAGCCAACTTCATTGGTGATCTCTAATTGGATTTCAGGCATCTTTCACTCTCTATGATTCAGTTTTCTTAGTAGGCTCGGTGCGGCTAATGAGCATCTTGGCGGTCTCAGAATCTGTGACCAGAATGTTGATCAGTTTGCCGGTGGCAGCGCCCAAGATGGGTTCAATTTTTGCGGCGCCTGCCGCCACGCCGATGACGTGTTTCATGCTGCGCAGTTTTTCCAGGTCAATGGCCACGATGCGGTGATTGAACTCCACATCCAGCACATTGCCCTCAGCGCCATAGTACACACCGCAGATCTCACCCACAGCGCCATTATCGCCCAACTCTTGCAGTTCCTTTTTGCTCAGCAATTGGTTGCGCAAAATGGTGGAGTAATTGGGGTTCAAACTGCCCAGACCGACCAGCGCCACATCTGATTCCTGCGCAATGCGGATCATCTCACGGATGCTGGGTTCCCGCATGAACATTTCGCAGGTTTCACGCGATTGCAGCACAAACGGACAGGGGATGATCTTGAACTGGTTGCCCATCTGGGTAGAAAAGATCTGTGCCAGATTGCGGCCTTCTTCGATCTCGTTGTCATTAGCGCCGTGCAAACGCACCACGGTACAGTTCATCTCGCGGGTAACAGTAAAGGCGCGCGCGGTGTTTACCACGGCCAACCCCAGCGAAACGCCCAGGGTCATACCGCTTTCCAGGTGCTCTTCCAACACACGGGCAGCCAGCTTGCCCACCCGCTCCATCAGATCTGCGTAACTGCCCTTAAAATCGGGCAGCACATAGGCTTCTTTAAGACCAAGATGTTGGCAAAGCTGCTGGGCCAGCGAAGGTACATTTAAAAATGGATAGCGAATGACTACTTGAACGATCTTCAGTTCTTTTGCTTCCTGTAAAATACGTGACACAGATGAAGGAGAGGTTTCAAAGATATTGGCAATATCCTTTACGTTCATCTCTTCTTCATAGTAGAGCCTGGCAACTTCAGCGATCATCTCAAGCCGTTTGGGATCCATTTATCCACCCTCAAATGAAAAGTTAATTAACTCTATCACTCTCAACCATTATCAAAAACTACGGGATGGTGGAGGATAAACTAAGCCCTTTTGGCCAGGATGTCTTTAGCAACTTTGACGATCTCTGCAACGCACTCTTCTTCGCCCATGCCGGTGAGGATGGCTACACCCTTGATGACAGGCACAGTAATGGTACCGGGGATGGGGCTGGTGGAGACGACAAAATCGATGTCGCCGCGTTCAACGTAGGTCTGAACAGAGGTCGGCAAAATGCAGGTGATCTTGGGCTCAGCGCCAATACCTTTGATGACCTCTTCGATCTTTTGAGCGATCATAGAAGAACTTACCACACCTGAACCACAAACAGCAAGAATTGTGAGCGTTTTGTTAGTCATATTTCTCCTTTAGTTGATCTTTCTGAGTGTTGTTAGTCAGCGAAGAGCTGTTTGAGCAGATCGACCAGTTCAGCGGGCTCTTTCATTTCTTTGATCGATTTAAGCGTAGCCTGATCTTTGAAGATCTTGGCCATCTTTTTCAACCAGGGTACCTGTTGCTTGGGATCATTTAATGCTAATAAAAAGATGATTTCTGCATTTACATCACGTTCGGGTGTGCCCATTTCCCTGAAGGGGATGGGAGTCACCAACGTGCCAACTGCGAGGGCACTTTGTTTTACGTACTGCGCCTCTGTGTGGCAAATGGCCAACGGAATACTGGTTGGCAGCCCGGTGGGGAAGTTCTCTTCGCGGGCAATAACGTTTTCTACGTACCCTTCACGCACACAATCCAGTTCATACAGCCCTGCGGCCAATGCCTGAATGGCGTCTTCTTTGATTTTTTCCGGCATCCCCAATTTTATCAGTTTTTCAGAAATGATGATTTCGGCCATCGTTCTATCCATTTTTTATGATTTGAGGGGACTGATGAAGTTTGCACATCCCAGTACCCTACATTATAAGGAGTGACTCAGAGCTTACAGATTAGTCTCTTACGTCCAGTGCAGCCTGGGCTTCCATGAAGTCCTGGATGCGGGTCTTGTTCTTCTTGAAGAGGAAGTAGACCGGGAACCAGACAACGGTGAGGACTGCAACGGCGATCCATTTGAAGTTCAAGATGGGCAAGAAGATCAACCCACCGATGATCGGTTTGTTGGCGATCATACCAGAGGTTACCTGAGCGCCAGCATCCAATGCGGTGGTGGCGAACTGTGAGTACACCTGGGTGAACAGAGGAGCGGTGTAAGTGCACAGGTACAGACCGAGGGCAAACCAGATGGCGCACAGAACAACGGTCTTGAAGATGTTGCCGTTGGAGGCAGCCACGAACGGCTGGATGATGAAGGCGATGGCGACGAGGTCAACCAGGGGCAGGGTGCGGTTGCCGGGCAGAACAAAGGCCAACAGCAGCAGAACCGGGATGAGGATGATGCCGGAGATCAATGTGGCGGGTTCGCCATAACCGGTTGCATCGTTGATGCCGATGTAGAGGTCGTTACCAGAGGCAACACCCTTGGCGTTCTTCTTACGGGCAGCTTCGGTAATGGGCATGAATGCACCAGCGAAGATGTTGGCAACACGGGGGAAGATGGCCATGACTGCGGCAGTGGAGATGGCGATGGTCATGATGTTACCCCAGGCAGCCAGGGTGCCCAGATCACTGATGTGACCGAGAATGCCGATGACGAGGCCCAGGATCAGGCCTAAAACGGTCGGCTCGCCCAGGAAACCGAGGTTCTTGCGCAAAGCTTCTGGGCTCCAGCGGATTTTGTAAGCGCCCAATTTGTTCAAGCCCCAGTTGCCCAGGACAGCGAAGGGGGTGCCTTCGGTGATGTGCAGACCAGGGATGGTGCAGTTCTGATAACCGTAGTAGGTTGACCAGCGTTTGGAGTTCATTTCGATGAAGATGATGTTGTAGAGGACCATGAGGAACATGCAGGCCAAAGAAAGCCAGATGTCGTTGGTGACTACATAGATCATGGAACCCCAGAACATATAGGAGTAGTTGTTCCAGAGGTCACCGGGGATGAAGACGTTGGTGACTTTGAGCAGGAAGAGCACGATCTGGAAGAGCAAGCCGAAAGCAAGGAACATCATACCGGCTTTGGTGGCGTATGCGATCACCGAGGTGGCCTGCCAGCCGATATCGACAACCGGGAGGTTGACGCCAGTTGCTTTAACGAAAGCCTGCACGGCAGGAACGATAATGGGCATGTAGGAGTTGATCAACCACCCAAAACCGGTCAAACCAATGCCAGCGCTCAATGCGGAAAATGCCGATTTTTTCAGTTCGACACCCAGGATCAGGCAGATCACAAAAATGATCACGGGGACGAAAATGGCAGATCCGAATGTGTTGAACACATTGCTCAAACTTTGAAGAAACGTATCAATAGTCATGCTTTATATCCTCACAAAATGAAAATTTTGATGAATAACCTGCTACCGAACAAACTTCGAATTGGGTCAGGTGCACCTCCACGAGTGAAGTGGCGTCCACTTTCACACGCGGAGAAATGCGCAAAAGTAGACTTTACTGCGGCGAAGGATCTAGAGACGGGGAAACCAAACACTTGCTTGTTGGTGGGTTACCCTGCGCAGATCGGACTTTGAAACGATTTTCTTGATATGAAATTATTTTCATGTGTAATATAGCAAATAAAGAATCATTTGTCAATAATGAAATTTTTTTCACTGTGCTTTCACGGGGCGTTTCGGCGCCAGGGCCATCACAGCTTCGATCTCGGCTTCCAATTCCTCACTTGCGGGCAGGTCCAGGTGATTGACTTTAAGAAAAGCACCCAACCAGGCCGGGGTGAACTTCATGCGGGTTTCTACAAAGCGTGCACTTGCCGGAACTGGAAACAATTCCGTTTTGTGCAATATAAACCTGGCTTTCTGCTTGAGCATAGCTTCCCATTCCGGGCGGATCTGGGCATAAAACTCCTCCACAGTGGGACGTTCCCTGCGGTTATGTGCTTTTTTACCCATCGCCAGTACTAACTCAGTGGTGCCTTTGGTGATGCGCTTAAATTGCCATTGCCCCAGACCAAACATCAACAACCAGATGGCGAAACCGATCGCCACAATTGCCTGTGCATCGCTCATTAAATTTTTACCCTTTCTGCGAAATTTATTTCAAATTCTGAAAATTGTTTGTTGACAAAGCAATTCAACTGCGCTAGAATGTCAATGAATATTATTGCACAATTTGAAAATAATTTCAATACCTTTCAGGAGGCAGTTTATGTCCAGCATCGAAGGATACATCGATTACACCAAGCGTGAATTCTGTCACGCCATTCCGTGCCCGGTTCAGGTCCTGCTGGACAAGCAGGCCAATGACCCTGAACAATTTGAGTTTACCAGAAGCATCTGCAAAACCCATTGTATCCACTCTACTCATGAATTTCACGCCTGGTTGATCGAAAAAGGCTATCTGGTTGTGCGCCCGATCAAATAAGGCTGAATCAAAAATCTAATAAATTGTACACAGGAGGAAGTTATGGATTGGGGAATGTCCAATCGTATGTCGAAGTTGTTTGGTGAAGACGGAAATTGTTTTTACCTGGCCATGGACCACGGCTATTTTCAGGGCCCCACTCACGGCCTTGAGAAACCCGCCAAAACCCTTGAACCCCTCACCCCTTATGTTGACGCCATCTTTGTTCCACGCGGCAGTCTGAGGGCAGCAATTCCCCCCACCATCAAGAACAGCATCATCTTGCGCGTTTCGGGTGGCAACAGCATGGTGGGCGAGAACCTCTCCAACGAAGACGTAGTCCTCTCTATTGATGAGATCCTGCGCCTCAATGTGAGCGCTGTGGGCTACTCTGCCTACATTGGCAGCCCTTACGAGCATCAGACCCTGATGGGCCTCAACCACCTGGTGAACATCTGCCGTCCTTACGGCATCCCGGTGATGGCCGTTACCGCAGTAGGCCGCGAACTGGACCAGAAACAGGAAACCCGTTTCCTCTCCCTGGCCTGCCGCATCTGTGCCGAAGCCGGCGCTGATGTAGTGAAGACCTATTACACCCACGACTTTGAAAAAGTAGTGGAAGGCTGCCCTGTCCCTGTGGTCATTGCCGGTGGTCCCAAGACCGATAAACAACTGGAAGTGCTCACCTTTGTTTACGACGGCATGCAGCGCGGTGCCCGCGGCGTGAACCTGGGACGTAACATCTGGCAAGACGGAAAACCGGCTGCCATGGCGCGTGCCCTGCAGGCGATCATCCACGAAAAAGCCACCCCTGAGGCGGCTTACGAGCTTTACAAATCTTTCTAGCCATTTCCTCCCCCGAGTGTGAGCCCTCCCACTGCATGAAATCCCTGCCGTACTAGCCAGTAGGGTCCTCCAGAGGGCTCACACATCTCGGATTAATCTTGATCCAAAGGATCCATTCATGGAATCTGCAATCAGCAAGCAAGTAGAGAACATTGCCGAATATTGGCAGGAACTGATCAAGAATGAGCTGGTCTCCCCAGAAAACGGAGGAGCACTGGCTCAAAAGCTATCCGCTTCAGTTTCGGCTGAAAAAGATCGAAACACGCTCCTCCTCTTCTCCAGTAACGATGCGCTTCCTGTTGTGGCAGATCTGGATCTGCTTACACGTACTGCTGGCTCCTTGCCAGACACCCAAACACAACTTGATTGGGAATTGAGCGCTGCCCGCCTGACCCCGGACTGCCCCACCCCCAATAAATTAGCCTTATTTCATGTCATTCTAGAAAAACCAGTTACAACCCTCCTTACGCATCCGGCCTTGCTGGCAATTGGCGTGCGCAAAGATTGGAAACGTGCTCTCTATTCCATCTTTTCCGACCAGGTGCTACCAGTGGATTCTACAGAAAGCTTAGCCACCCTGCTGCCCCTGGTACGTGAAGCCGATAAAAGCGTTGGGGTTCGGGCCGTATATATTCGATATTACGGTCTGCTCACCTGGGCAGATTCTGCCGAGGCAGTGCTTAAAACTGCTAAAGAACTTTCCCGGGCTGTACAGGCCATCTTCCCCAAAGTAAGCGTAGGCAAAAAAGCCTGCTCAGACAGCCAGGCCAATTCCCTGCTGGAGATTGCCGCCCAAAGGCGCGATCTTTCTAAAGCCTTTGGTGCTCCGCATCTCAGCCAATTCTCACAGGCTGAATTGCCGGAGGGTGCGGGCAACACACTTCACACCGGGCTGCACCTGACCCAAACCGAGATCGGTCTGGCCGTCAGCGCCCGCTCAGCACAAGACCTTGCACTGCAATGCGCCCAACTCGAAGCCGAGCTGCAGATCCGCGCCCTGGCAGCAGAACAAGCTGCCGGCAATTGGCTACCCTTTGAGCAAACCGGGCCAATCCTATTTGATGAAACCCGCTACGACGGCGAAGTGGCCATCATCACAGGAGCGGCCACTGGTATTGGTAAAGCCACCGTTCAGGCCCTCCTGGAGCGCGGTGCTTCCGTGGCCGCCTTTGATATCAAGCCGCAGATCAGCGAGACCTTTTCTACCCCCGCCTACAAGGGCATTCAGGTAGATTTGACCGACGAAACCGCCACCAAAGCCGCAATTGCCAGAGTAGTGCGTACTTTTGGCGGCGTGGATATGCTGGTCTTGAACGCCGGCATCTTCCCGGCCAGTTGCAACATCGACGCGCTGAGCATGGAGCACTGGCGCAAGGTCATGGCCATCAACGTGGACGTGAACATTACCATGCTGCGCGAGCTCTATCCTTTCTTGAAGCTGGCTCCCCGCTACGGACGCGTTGTCATCAACTCATCACGCAACGTGCCTGCCCCCGGCCCCGGCGCCGTCTCCTATTCTGCTTCCAAAGCAGCGCTCACCCAGGTAGGTCGCGTAGCTGCCCTGGAATGGGCCAACAGCGGCATCAGGGTGAACATGGTCAATCCACATGCCGTCTTTGACACTGAGCTTTGGTCGGATGAGATCATTAAAAGCCGGGCTGTAAAATACAATATGACCGTGGAACAATACAAGACCAACAATCTTTTGCACGTAGAATTATTCAGTCGCGATGTGGGCGAACTGATCGCCAGCATGTTGGGACCGTTGTTCGCCAAGACCACCGGCGCCCAGGTTCCTGTGGATGGCGGCAGCGACCGCGTTGTTTAGGATGGAGCTTATGAGTTCTGAAAAAACATTCTCTAAAAACCAACTTCTGCAGGGCGTCTCTGGCGCCCCGGGCCTGGCCTGTGGCCCTGCCTTTCTGTGGCAGAAAGCCGAACTGCACCTACCCGATTGCGGCGGCCAAAACCCTGAAGTGGAACTCGCCCGCCTGGAAGCAGCCATTCAGACGGCCATTGTACAGATCAAACAGTTGAACGAAAAGCTGAACAACGAAGGCCACAGCGAAGAAGCCAAGGTTTTTGATGCCCATGTGCAACTTGTACAGGACAAAGGGCTGGTAAACCGGGTCAAAAAGGGCCTGACCAGCGGCATGAACGTGGAGACGGTCTGGAATACTACCGTTGAAGCCTATGCTGCCCAACTGGAAGCCATGCCCGACCCGCTCTTCCGCCTACGCGCTGCTGATCTGCGCGACGTTGGCGAACGGGTGCTGCGCATTTTGTTGAAAGTAGAGACCCGTAGCGAGCTGCACGAGCCCTCCGTGGTTATCGCGCGCGACCTGACCCCCTCTGAGACCGTGAGCATGAAGAAAGAATATGTGCTGGCGTTCTGCACGGCAGAAGGCGGCCCCACCTCCCATACTTCCATTCTGGCCAAAGCCTTGCGCATCCCGGCCGTGGTGAGCATTGGGCAGGAAATTTTGCAGGTGCCCGGTGGCACTCAGCTTCTGGTAGATGGCTCTGCCGGCAGCATCACTGCCCGGCCAGACAAGCAAACCTGCGAAGCCTTTTTTGCCCGCCAGCAAGCCTCCAACTCCACCGCGCAAGAAGAACTGGCCACGGCCCATCAACGCGCGTACACTCTTGACGGCAAAAGCGTTGAAGTGGTGGCAAACGTCGGCGGCGCAGAGGATGCCCGTACCGCCCTTGAACACGGTGCAGAAGGCATCGGCCTCTTTAGAACTGAATTCGTCTTCTTACAACGACAAAGCCCGCCCACCGAAGAAGAGCAATATGCTGCCTACCATGAGGTCTTACAGGTGATGGAGCAACGGCCGGTGGTCATCCGCACGTTGGATGCCGGCGGCGATAAAGAGCTGACCTATCTGCACATGCCCGCTGAAGCCAATCCCTTTTTGGGCAACCGCGCCATCCGCCTGTGCCTATCTGAACCGGAATTCTTTAAACAGCAACTGCGCGCCTTGCTGCGTGCAGGTGTTGGCCATGACCTGCGCATCATGTTCCCCATGATCGCTTCCCGCACTGAGCTACGCGCGGCCAAACAGTTGATCGCCGAGGCCAAAGAGGAAGTGCTTGCCAGCGGCTCTGCCCTGCCTGAAAAATTACAGGTGGGCATCATGGTAGAGATCCCCTCTACTGCCGTCCTGGCAGCTCAGTTCGCCAAAGAAGTGGACTTCTTCAGCATTGGCACCAATGACCTCACCCAATACACCCTGGCTGCAGACCGCACCAACCCCAAACTGGCATACCTCAACGATCCCTGCCACCCGGCCGTGTTGAACCTGATCCAGCAAACGGCAGAAGCCGCCCACAAGGCTGGCATTTGGTGGGGCGTCTGCGGTGAGATGGCCGGCGACGCCGATGCCATTCCGCTTTTGCTGGCGCTTGGCGTGGATGAACTGAGCATGTCGCCAGGTCTGATCCCGCATGCCAAGAGCCTCATCCGTAAATTGAGCCTTCCCCAGGCCAAAGAAGTGTTGGAACTGGCTCTTGAGCAGGACAGTGCCGCATCCGTGCGGAAAGTGGTCAAAAATTTTAGCCACGGATAGAGAACTCCTCTAGCCGGGCATGCCCGACCCTAGCATGATCCACCCGTTCCTGCTTAAAGAAAGAGCAGGAATTGGTGTTTTAGTTGATAATCAAAAATAGGAGAAATTCATGATCGAGAAACCTTACCCTACCTTGCAAACCCTGCTGGAAATGATGGGCGACGCAGGGAGAAGAATGTGTGAGATCGACGCCAGTGAAGGTGCAGCAGGAAATATATCGGTATGTGCCCGCTGGGACCTCAACCTGAAAGAGTTGTTCCCCATTGAAGAAAAAGTGACCCTGCCCCAGATCGTGCCAGAATTGGTTGGAGCCACCATCATCGTCTCAGGGTCGGGGCGGCGCTTACGCGAGCTTGGCCGCACCCCTACCGCCAATGTCGCCTGCCTGGTGGTGGATGAAGGCGGCGTTACTGCCACCCAGTACAGCTCTCCCAACCGGGTCTTCCAAAAAGTGACCACTGAGTTCAATTCTCATCTGGCCGTGCACTCTGACCGTGTGCTTTCTACCAACACCAACTTCCACGCCGTCATCCACGCCCAGCCGCCTTACCTTACCTTCTTGAGCCAGATCCCGCGTTATCAGGATTTTAATTACCTCAACCGTCATGTGCTGCGCTGGCAGCCTGAAACGATCGTTCAGCTTTCTGAGGGCATCGGCTTTGAACCTTTCAAATTGCCCGGCTCTACTGAACTGGTGAAAGCCAACGCTGAATTGTTACGTACCCACCGCGTGGTGGTCTGGGCTAAACATGGCGTAATGGCCTGCTCGGATATCTCCATCAAGCGTGCCGCCGACCGCATTGAATATGCCGAGACCGGCGCCCGTTACGAGTACCTTAATTTAACTGTAGGTGAAATTGCCGAGGGCTTGAGCCTGGAAGAGATCCGCTCCATCTGCTCTGCATTTCATATACAACAATCTATCTTCTAAGCTGGGATTGCATGGAACTTACTGAACCAATACGCCTCATTGCCACCGATCTGGATGGCACACTGCTGAATGACAATTATGAGATTTCCACCGTCATCAAAGACGCCATCCAGCGCGCCCGACAAAACGGCGTGGAGGTGGTGGTTACCACCGGCCGCGACCGCGCATCAGCTCTCAAATACATCGAAACCATCCACCTGACCGATACGTTCATCGGCTCAGGTGGAGCAGAGATCTGGCGTGAGGGCAAGATCATCGAGACCATCAGCCTGACGTTGGATCAAACCCGCTGGTTGATGGGTATTGTGACCGAACTGGATTGCGGTTCATTTGTGGACCAGTTGCCGTACACATGGAATTTTGGCAACCGCAAATATGTAGAGATGTACCTGCACGTTAGTGACGCTGCTCAAAAGACGGAGGATGTAGAAACCTTCTACCATCCCCTGCCCAACAAGATATCCATCATCAATGAACCTGAAGTGCTGGCCGAGATCCGCCCCAGGATCGTTGAACGCTACCCGAGCCTGCACCTCACCACCCCGTTCAGCCATATTCTGGATGTCAACCCCACTGGCGCCGATAAAGGTACGGCCATCTTGCACCTGGCCGCTTTAATGAACATCCCCGCCAGCCAGATTGCAGCCGTTGGGGATTCTGATAACGATATTGCCATGTTGGATGTGGCAGCAGTGCCTTTTGCTGTGGGCAACGCCGTGGAAACCGTCAAACAAAGAGTGCGATGTATCGCGCCTTCCAACAACGAAAATGGCGTCGCCTGGATGATCGATGAGATCCTGGCAGCCAACGCCAAAATAAAACGGTAATTACTTTATCGCCGTCATTATTGTCCCGCGCAAGCCGTAGGCTTCTCCGTCCACCCAAACATATTGGGGGTTCCCGGAGATCAGCTCAAACTTTGCCTGGTCAGCCGTGATGCTGACGCGTATCCGGCTGCCCTGATATTGCACCGTAAATGAATAGCCTTTCCAACCCTGAGGGAGGATGGGCGTAAAATGCAACCCATCTTCCTTGAGGCGTAAACCGGCAAAGCCATAAACGATGGCCATATAATTGCCGCCCATGTTGGCGGTGTGGATTCCGTCTTTGGTGTTATGGTGTGTGTCGAACAGATCAAGTTTTGCTGAATCATTAAAATACAATTTGGCCTGCTCCGGGTACCCTAAACGCGCCGCGACTATGGAAAATATGCAGGTAGACAGAGAAGAATCATGCGTGGTGATCTTTTGATAATATTCAAAGCTGTTTCTCATGGTCTCTTTGCTCTGGTAATCTTCCAGAATAAAATAAGCCATTACTGTATCTGCCTGTTTACATACTTGATAGCGATACAAATGCAGAGGGTGGTAGTGCATTAGTAATGGGAAGTTTTCTTTTGGAGTACCTGCAAAATCCCAGGGTTTCTTCTGCAAAAAGGAGTCATCCTGCGGATTGATCTTCAACGCTTCATCATAGAGCAATACCATTTGCTCACTTGCCCGTTTGAATTCTGCCACCTCTTCAGCGCGGATGTCGATCTTTTCCTCAAGGAGACGGAGTTGTTTTTTAGACTTGAGCAAATCGTACACCTTTACTGCCCACTCCAAGTTGTATTTTGCTAATGCGTTTGTATAGTAATTATTATTGACCAGACATGTATATTCATCTGGGCCGGTGACCCCATTGAGATTAAATTTCGCCTGGTAGAAATTCCCCGATTCCAGCCAGTGGCGGCAGATCTCAAAGATCAACTCTGCGCCCATTGAGCACATAAACTCCCAATCGTTGGTGGCAAGGTAATAAGCAATGACAGAATATGCGATATCGCCATTGATGTGCACTTGAGCTGTACCCGATGGGTAATGGCCGGAACATTCTTTGCCCATAATGGTGCGCCATGGAAAGAGAGCACCCCGGCTATATCCCATGATACGAGCGTTTTCACGTGCGGCATCCAGGGTCTTATATCGCATACCAATAAGATTGCGGCTTAGCTCCGGCATGGTAAGAACAAAGAAAGGTTCAATGAACATCTCTGTGTCCCAAAAGTAATGCCCCTCGTATCCTTCCCCACTCAGTCCTTTAGCTGCTATATTGCCAAATTCGTCTTTGCTCACTGATTGAATTAACTGGTAAGTGTTGTAATGCAACGCCTCATCCAGCTCAAAATCTGCCTCAATATCCAGAGCGCATTTTTGCCAGGCTTCCGAAAGGTAGGCTTGCTGCTCTGAGTACAAGGTGTCCACCGGAATGGCAATGATCTCGGCCATCACTTTTTTACATTCTTGCAAAGGATCAGCAGAACGAATTGAATCCGTCAAGACTGTGTACTTAAGCAATTGCACCAATTGTCCGTCATCTGCCTGTATTGAAAACTCAGCCCGGGCTTCGTTTTGAAAACAGGTAGATGAATCAGCTGGCTGCCCATTCAACAAATTTGTAACGCCAGAACAAACAAGTAGCTCAGAACGGCTCGTCTTAGCTTCAATGAAAGAGGCTCCCAAATCCTGGATCACTTGTTTGACCTCTAAAAGCTTGACCGATTCAGAAGCCACACGTGGATCATCGGGGTTAAAGTAATTGCTCACTTCGCCAATATGATCTGAGCGGAAGGTCAGCCTGGCTGAACAATTTTGTAGCATGACCTGGTAATCGATCAGAAACAGGGGTAAGTGTGTAAATGAAGCCATTCGCCGAATAAAGATCTTTACTGTTTTGCCAGCCGGTGATTGCCACACAATATCACGGCTGGTTACCCCTGCTTTCATATCCAGGGTGCGAATGTTTTGTAAAACTTTGCCTGTGAACAGGCTAAATTCTTCTCCATCAATAAAAAGTTTGATTCCCTGTGTATCGGCCACATTTAGCATGGTTTGTTTTTCTTCAACAAGCCCATACAGTTTCTCGGCCTGCTTCATCTCCACAAAATCATAAAAACCATTAATATACATCCCACGCACCGAGGGAATGTCTGCTAGCCGACCTTCTTCCAGGCTGGCGCGAACGCCCAGGTAGCCATTGGCATTATGGAATAAGGTTTCATGCAACAGAAGCTGGCCGTTTTCTGGAACCGCCTCATTGACCTGGTAAACATATTTCGACATAACCAATACTAGTCCTTCTTCTCAATTATCCATATTTTTGCAGAATTCATCTCAGACAATTTCACTGTCAGACCGCTATTAATCAAGACTGCTCCGTAGATCTCTTTCTGTGGTGCTATAGGGTCATCAATATCGCTCACCAGGTAAACAGCATTAGGCTCAAGATTCTGCAATTTGAAATGATAACTTGAAATTCCATCATTCAAGCGGAAGACCTGAAGCAAGTTCGCTGTCGGTTTCACCGGACTGGCAAGCTGGAAAGCCACCCAACCATTACGATCTTCTTGAGATCGCACCGGGGTAAGCAAAGCGCAGGAGGAAGAAGCCAGAAATTCGCGCCATTCTTTATAGAAATCATTCAGCTCACGGACTCGCGCAAGTTGGCTTTCAGAGAGGCTGGCCAGGTCGCCGCTATAACCGGTCATGCCGGGCAGGGTGGCCCGTACGCAAAAATCAATGCTGGCAACAAAGGCATCTTCCCAGACGCTTGTGGCTGTGACCACCCGCTCCGGAGATTGTTCAATGGGCAACAAATAGCGCACAATACGTTTATCCACGGAGCGCAGCACGGTCCATTTGGTGAGACGCCCCACCGGCATGCGCAGCGCAGCTCCCTGGGTCATGCGAATGGAATCGTAGGGGTTGACCGAATCTGAGAGGAAGTGCCCATCCACATGAGACAAAGTGACCAGGTCAGTACGGTTGCCGCCGCTGGCACAACCCTCAATAAAGAGGTCAGGGCAGGCCGCACGCAGATCTTCCATGATGCGGTACCAGTACGTGTAATAGCCGTAAAGCTCATCTTTGGCAGGGCCAAGCTCAAAGTTGAAGTCGATCTTGATCCAGGCCAGTTGATAAGTGTTGACCAGGCGCTTGATCTCATTCAGCATGTAATCATAGACCACCGGTTGGGCCAGATCAGCATATAGAAAGCCACCATCGCCCATCAGGAACCAATCGGGGTGTTCCTGTACCACCGGCACCGTGGAGGCAAAGCGTTCCGGCTCCATCCACAGGCCAAAACCCAAACCCGCTCTGCGAACTTCATCGGCAAACTGGGACATCTTACCATCAAAAGAAGCTCCCAGCTTTTCACGCCAATCGCCAGTCTGGCGGTGCCAGTTACCCTCACTCTGGCCGTACCAGCCGGCGTCGATGGTGAAGATCTCACAGCCAGCTTTTTTGGCGGCCACCAACTGTCTGCGCAGGCGTTCCACATCCAACACCTCAAAGACATCAAACCAGGTATTGAATACGATCGGCGCCCAGACCTTCTGTTTGAACCCCTGGCCTGACTTTGCCGTGGCCAGGTTCCTTGCGGTGATGAACTTCTGCAAGGCCACAGCGCCGGATTCAGGTTGGCTGCCTGTAACCGCTTGCAGTAAGACTTCCGGCAGGGTCACGCTCTGGCCGGGTTGGAGCTCCCAGCGCAAATTCTCATCGTTCGGGCCGGCTTCTACCACCAGGTAGGGCGAGAGTTCATTAAATGGGGTACGGTACTGGTTAACGCGGATCGTCCAATTGCCGCGCGGCAATAAATGAAGAGCCAGACTGTTTTCTGCCCCCTCACGATTGATGAACAGATAAGGGGTAGCCCCCTGGGTGGTACGGCCGTTCTGACAACACAACTTAAGCTGGCCTGTGTAAAAAGTATTCTCGTGCAACTGGTTTTCGTGCGCCCAGCAACTGGATTCAGACCAGGTCTTGTAGGCGGCTGGTTCAAAGGTGAAACGCATCAAAGCATGCAGCAGGATCTGGGCGGTTTTGCCCGTGTTGCGGATCTCATCCGTGCGGCTGAGGATCTGCTCAGCGGTATGCCAGGTCCACAGGCTGCGCACAACCAGCCCGGTATCCCCCACCGCCTGTTCCACCGTCAAACTGGCGGCATCAGCGTGGGAGGAAATGAGGCGAAACTCTTCCGCCTCATAGCGGCGCTGCAAGGTTTCTATAAAGATGGACCCGCGTGTATCTTTTGGGCCTTCATTCTGGCCGTTGATGCCGCAGAAGTAGCCACATAGCGCAGAAACGAACAACTGCTCTTCGTTTTTTTCAAATGATGAATGGGAATTCAGGTTGGGTTCAAAAGATACGACGTGCTCCATGCAAGCCTCCGGAGGCAATATAAGCGGTTAAGGGAGTTCAAAAATAGCATATTCCAATTTGGAAAACCTGCAACCGCTTGTATAAGGTCAAGTAAAAATCGTGACTTGTAAATATTTACAAAGGTCATTATAATACATTAAACGTTCGCACGAACGTTCGCGTAAAAGAATAGAGACCCTTACCTATGTCGATCAATCATGTGACGATCAAGGATGTTGCTGTCGCCGCCGGTGTTAGTTACCAGACGGTCTCCAAGGTAATTAACCAAAAGATCCAGGTATCCAAAGAAACTGAAAAACGCATCTGGCAAGCTGTGGGAGATCTGGGCTACAAGCCCAGTTACAATGCCCGCAGTCTGCGCGCTCAACGCTCTTTCACAATCGGATACTCCTGGCCCTCCACCCCGGAAAATCAATCCAACCCTATTTTGGATCACTTTTTACAGAGCATGTTCGCCGCTGCTGAAGAACACGGCTACTACCTGCTCAGCTTCCCTTACCACGAAGACTTTAATAAACACCTCAACACCTACAATGAGCTTATTGATACCGGCCGCGTGGACGGTTTCGTGCTCTCCAGTATTGAATATGACGATCCGCGTGTGCTTTTACTGCTGGAACGGAACATTCCCTTTGTCACCTTTGGCCGATCCAACCCTGAATTGATCTTCAACTGGATCGACGTGGACGGCGGAGAAGGCATCCGCCAGGAAACGGAACACATCCTCAGCCAGGGGCACCGCAAGATCGGCGTGCTGGCCTGGCCGGAAGATTCACGTGTGGGCAACAATCGTATCTCCGGCTATTTTTCAGTGATGGAAAAAGCCGGCATACCGGTCCACCCCAATTGGATCCGGCGCGGACGAGGCTGTTTTGAGTTTGGCTACAGCGGCACAATGGAAATTTTGGACCTGCCGGAAGAGATCCGCCCCACCGCCCTCATCGCCATGAACGACTTGATGGCCGTTGGCGCAATTCAGGCGGCCAAAGACCGGGGAGTGCGCGTGGGAAAAGATTTTGCAATCGGTGGCTTTGATGATTACCCCATGGTGCAATACCTGGACCCGCCGCTGACCACCCTGCGGCAACCCATCATTGAGGTGGGCAACCAGATCATCAAAATGCTGCTGCGCATCATCAACGCAGAAGAAGAAATTGAACCAAAAACAATCATGCTTAATCCGGAATTGGTCATCCGAGGCTCAACCTTGAGAGAATGACCGGCCATTTATCGATTATTGGAATTTACCTGATCGGAGGTGATGGTCTAGATAATCAGAAATAACGGAAGTAAGCTCGAGAAACAAGAGGAGCCGCCTGTGTCCTGGAAAACAGCGGCGGCATCCTGACTGAGGCGTTGCCTCATTGATTTAAGTATATCATACCGTGCCAGCAACTTCAGGACAGGCCTATGCTGGCCAAATTCTATGGAGGATTAATGAAAAAGCTGTTTGCAGTACTTTCCGTTTTAATGGTTGCAGCGATCGCCCTCGTTGCATGCCAGGCAGCCACCCCCGCTGCTACCGAAGCCCCGGCGACCGAAGCACCTGTTGCCACCGAAGCCGCCACCGAAGCTCCTGCTCTGAGTGGTACCGTTCGTGTGGGTACCTGGGATAGCGCAGATGCTCTCCAGCCCTTCAACGAATCCATCGCTTCTTTTGAAGCTGCTTACCCCGGCGTGAAGATCCAATTGGAAGATGTTCCCCAGGGATATGGCGACAAACTGTTGGCTGAGTTCGCTTCTGGCACCGCTCCCGATGTCTTCATGGTCGGTGATGGCGATGTTGCCAACTTCTCATCCAAGGGTGTTTTGGAACCCCTCGATCCCTACATCTCCGGCGAAAAAGGCTCTGATCCCCTCGATACCAGCATCTTCTACTCTGCTATCGCTGATATCGGCAAAGTCGATGGCACCACTTACCTGCTGACCAAAGACTACAGCCCGCTCGTGATCTACTACAACAAAGCTCTCTTCGATGCAGCCGGTGTTGCTTACCCGACCAATGGTTGGACCTGGTCTGATTTCGTAGCTGCTGCCCAGAAACTGACTGTTACCGACGCCTCTGGCGCTATCACCCAATGGGGTGTTCAGCTTCCTGATGGTTGGGGTGACGCTTACTGGACCCGCGGTATCCTCCCCATCATCTACCAGAACGGTGGCGATATCATCTCCGCTGATGGCACCAAAGCCTCTGGTTATATGGACAGCGATGCAACCGTTGCAGCTCTTCAATGGTATGCTGACCTCTTCTTGAAAGAAAAAGTTGCCCCCACCAACGCTGATGTTGCTGCTTTGAGTGGCCAGGATCTCTTCGCCACTGGCAAAGTTGCCATGCTCTGGTCTGGTGTTTGGCCTCTGGGCGAATACAGCAAGAACGCTGATCTGAAGATCGGTACCGTTGGTCTGCCCCAGGGCACCGTACGCGCCAACTCCATCTGCTGGTCTGGCTTCGCTCTGTACGCTAAATCTGAGAACAAAGACGCCGCGTGGGCTTTCCTGCGCTGGATCGGCGCCGATAAGGGTGCTGAAAGCTTCGCTAACTACGCTTTGACCGATGTTCAGAGCATTGCAGAAGCTCAGGGCAAAACCACCGATGAATATTGGGCTCCCGTTATGGAAGACCTGAACTATGTTCATCCTTTGCCCGATTTCACCACCACCAAATTCAGTGATTGTATCAACACCCCGTTCATGGCAGCACTGCAGTCTTACTTTGACAATGGCGGCGATCTGAAAGCCATCTTGACCGAGACCGCTACCACCGCTGATGCTTGTTTAGCCAAGTAAAGTTCTCTGTTCTAAATTGATCCAAGTTTCATAAACACAATTGCAGGGGTGGGAACTCCCACCCCTGCAATAAAAATAGGAGGTAAAGAATGAGCGCTGGAACCAATGCCCTCCCCGCCAAACCCAAATCCAAACGAATGCGCAATGAAGCGGTGATGTTCTATATCTGCATCAGTCCATTCATTTTAGGTATTCTGCTTTTCGAGCTCGTCCCAATGCTATCATCCTTTGTTCTCAGTTTTACAGATTGGGACATTCTAACCGCTCCAAAATTCGTTGGGTTAGAGAATTACATAACAGCATTCACATCGGATCCCAACTTCCCCATCATCATGAAGGTCACCTTCAAGTACTCCTTCATCAGCGTGCCGCTGCGCCTGGCGGTTGCCCTGTTGCTGGCCGTGTTGCTGAATGAGGCGACCAAAGGGGTTGGCTTCTTCAGAACTGCCTTCTATTTGCCGGCTATTGTCTCCAGTGTGGCCGCTGCCGTTCTGTGGCAGTGGATCTTGAACCCGGTATATGGCCCTGTCAACGGGTTTATCGGCTTGTTTGGCATCAAAGGTCCCAACTGGTTCTCTGACCCGCATTACGCGCTCTGGGCACTCATTCTGATGTCTTCCTGGAGCGTGGGCGGTGAAATGCTCATCTTCCTGGCAGGCCTCAAAGGCATTGATAAGCAGCTCTACGAATCTGCTGAACTGGATGGCGCCGGTAGGATGACCAAGTTCTTCAAGATCACCCTGCCCATGCTTAGCCCCAGTATTTTCTTCAACCTGGTCATGTCCATCATCGGTGCGCTGCAGACCTTCGATACCGCCTACGTCATTTCCACGGCACGGGCCGGTCAACTGGGCGGGCCCAGCAAATCAACCCTCTTCTACATGATCTATCTGTACAACCGCGCTTTTACAGGCCACATGGGCTATGCTTCTGCCCTGGCCTGGATCCTCTTTGCCATCATCATGGTGATGACCCTGCTGGTTCTCAAGTCTTCTGACCTGTGGGTCTATTACGAAGCCGAAAGGAAGAACTAACATGAGCACAAATCCCTCAACGGCAATTCGTAGCAACAAATACAGCTTTTACGGCAAACGTGAACAAAAGATCCTCAAGAACATCATCGTTTACTTCTTCCTCATCGTTTTGAGCGGTGTCTTCATCTTCCCGTTCTACTGGATGATCATCTCCTCCCTCAAATCTGATCTGCAGATCTTCCTATGGCCGCCGCAATGGTTCCCCAAACCGATCGTTTGGAGCAACTATGCAGATGCTTTCACCAACCCCAATCTGCCCTTCCTGACCTTCTTCAAGAACACCATGATCCTGGAAGTGGGCATCATCACAGGGAAGCTGCTTTCTTGTATTCTGGTGGCATACGGCTTTGCCCGTCTGAATGCTCCCGGCAAGAACTTCTGGTTTGGCGTACTGCTGGCAACCTTCATGATCCCGTACGCTGTGACCATGATCCCGCAGTACATCCTTTTTAACTACCTGGGCTGGGTAAACACCTACCTGCCGCTCATCGTACCGGCCTTCTTTGGTGAAGGCTATGCCATTTTCTTGATGCGTCAGTTCTTTATGACCATTCCAAGAGAATTGGAAGAAGCCGCTGTCATTGATGGCGCCAATACTTACCAGATCATTCGTCACATCATTGTGCCGCTCAGCACCCCCATTTTGGCCGTCATCACCGTTTTGAGCTTCAAAGACATTTGGAACAACTTCTTCCAACCGCTGCTTTACCTCAACGACCGCACCAAATACACCCTCTCCATCGGCCTGGCTTACTTCAACGGCCAGTACTCGGTACATATGGGCGTTTTGATGGCCGCCTCTGTGGTCTTGATGATGCCGCTCGTTATCGTCTTCTTCCTGGCGCAAAAAGCCTTTGTGGAAGGTATCTCACTCACCGGTATTGCCGGACGTTAATATATTTATTGGTCTTTTAGAAAGCATTTTTAGATGAAATTACCTGAGAATTATTATCACTGCTTTATGGGAAACGGTCTGGATGCCGTTCTGATCGGTTACACCGGTTCAATGGTTGCAGACAAGATCTGTGTGGATCGCTGCAACTGGTACAAATCGGACCGCTACTACCCCGAAAACAAATTGGTCAAAGTGGCCGGGCGCTTCCCGATGGACAAGAAATTGGAACACGGAGAAGGGTCCGGCTGGTTCGAGGTCGCGCCGTTAGGGCGGACCTGGTATGAAGTCTCTTATAACGGTAAGAAACTGGAACTGGTCGATTCAAAGCAGCAGTTCGTTCCGCAAGAGGGCGTGCTTTACACTGACCTCGATTTTGGCCTGGTCAAGGCCAAGGTGGTCACCTTTATGAACGCCTTCAATTCGCTTCTGGTGGAGCATTACGAGTTCAGCCATACGGTTGAATTCAAATCCTTCATGGCACCTGGCGTCTGGGTAGAAGAAGACTGGGATACTGACCCATTCCTCTCTGTGCAGATGGATGGCAAAAAGAGCCGCGGCTCCTATGACCTGGGCGAAACCCACGGAAACTACTTCCTGGAACTGCTGCCCACCCCCAGCCGGCGCGATGCTGATGGCAATGGCTGTGTACAGGTAGCCACCGGGGAGAGCTTTACCAAGTACTTTTCCATTCTGGATGATCGCCAGGGCAAAGAAGAAGAAGCTGATTTCCAAAAAATGATCGCTCCCGGCTTTGAGATGATCTTGCGGGCGCATAAAGCCTTCTGGCAAAACTATTTTTCCCGCTCCAGCATCCAGATCCCGGATGAGCAATTCCAATACTTCTACGATGCAGCTCAGTATCACTTTAAGGCCATCCAGAACCCCGTCAGCGGCGGATTACCGGTAAACAACCTGCGCCGTACCTGGTCTTCTCATGTGTTCTGGGACGCTTATTATGTTGAATACGCCATGCTGCTGGCCAACCATTTGCCTGAAGCTTTGGAAGGCTGCCGCTTCTTCTTACGCACACAAGAGGCCGCCCGCCGTCACGCTGAAAGTGAATTTAGCGCCCCCGGCTTGAAGTGGGACTGGGAAGTGACCCATGATGGCCGCAAGGCTTATGGCAGCCTACTGCACATGAAGTTCCAGGTGCACAACAACGGCTCCTACTCCAACATGATCTGGCGTTATTACCAGACCACCCAGGACGTGAACGCCCTGCGTGAGCTCTTCCCCATTCTGGAAGGCCTGGCGGTATTCTTTATGAACGGTATCGTCATCCACACCGAGCGCGGCTGGGAGATCGGTCCGCTGGTAGGCGTGCATGAAAGCCCCAACAAGGTACGCAACGAAGGTACCACCCTGGCCGGCATCATCGACATCTTTGAGAACTTTGCGATTGCATCCAGCATTTTGGGCAACGCCACTGACTTCAGCGCCAAATGCGTAGAAGTAGCCGCTGGCCTGCGCAAGACACTAGACACCCTGTATAACGGTAAATTCTTCATTGCAGCCGAAGGCTACGATGAATGGAACATGAGCTCCATCGCGGTGATGTACCCCATGTGCGTGGTGGCACCGCGTGACCCGCGTGCCCTGAGAACCGCTGATGAGATCATCCGCAAAATCGACATTGTACCCATCCACCACGGTCAAAAATGGGAATCTCCCTGGAGCGCAGGCGTGGAAGCCACCATCCTGGCCATCCAGGGGATGGGGGATGACGCCTGGCGGCGCATCGAGACCAGCCGGACCGGCCTGTGCAATTTTGGCGGTATGACCGAAGTACGCATGGACAATGTTTGGAACATGCAGTACTTCTGCACCGGTGAAGCTGCTGTGGTCACCGCCCTTCATTACCTGCTGCTGCAAGGCAGCGACAAGACCCTCAGTCTCTTCCCGGCCGGTCCTTCAGGATGGAAAGAGTGTGCATTTGACAAACTGGTGAACCACGGCTTTGAGGTCAGTGCCAGTTACCACAACGGCAGCATTTCAGGCCGCATCAAGAACATCGCAGCCCAGACCTTGCAGACCACATTGACCGTAAACGCTAAGGAAATTCCTCTTCAACTCAAACCCGGAGAAGAATATGTCATCGAGAAAGCATAACAAAAGCGAAGAAACCGTCATCAAACAGCCCGGCCTCGGCCTGCTCAACGCAGGGCTTGGCCTGGGTCTGCTTTCGGCTGCCGGAATGGCCTTTGAGGTGGTACTTACCCACCTCTTTTCTGAGGTATTCCAGTATCACTTCGCTTTCCTGGCTGTATCCACTTCCATTCTGGGTTTGGGTCTTGGCGCCGCCATCAGTTTTCGCCTACGCGCAATTGACAAAGAGGACCTGCGCACCTGGCTGAGCCAATGCGCCGCCTGTGTGGCTTTGCTTTTGCCGCTGACGATCGTCCTCTTCATCGCCACCGGTTTTGTGCCCGGTTATATCGTTCAAATACTGCTGGGAACCCTGCCCTTCGTGCTGGTCTCCCTCATCACCACCCACATTTACAAAGTTTTCGGCGGCAATGCAGCCTGGTTGTACGCCTTTGATCTGGTCGGCGCCGCCCTTGGCCTGTTTGGTACGCTTGGTTTGCTGAACGTGCTCAGTGCGGTCAGCACCGGTATTGCGCTGGGCCTTTTGGCCGCTCTGGCAGCCGTCCTGTTTGCTGGCAAGAACCGCCAGAAATTGGCTCTGCCTCTGGGCGCTGCGGCGCTTGTAGCCGTCTTTTTGCTGGTCAACATCTTCACCCACTGGGTGGATCTGCCCAAAATGACCTCCAAGAACGTCCCCGCCGATAAGACAATGTATCAGGTACTGGCCAACGATAGCTCCAGCAAGATCATTGACAGCGCCTGGAGCTCTTACGCCCGCGTTGATCTGGTCTCCACCCGTGACAGCAGCCAGATGTATGCCTTCACCAACGCCGGTGCGGGTTCCTATATGCTGGCCTTCGATGGCGATCTGAGCAAGGTGTCCTGGCTGCAAAGCCAGGTGGAATACCTGCCCTTCATCCAGTTTGACAGCAGCAAGACCCTCATTCTGGGGGCTGGCGCCGGCAAAGATGTATTACAAGCCCTGTTGGCAGGCAGTCAGAACATCACCGCGGTAGAGATCAACCCCGCCATGGTGGCCCTCACGCGCAAGCATGCCGATTTCAACGGCAACATTTTGGACTATGCAGGCGTCAACACGGTTGTGGCTGATGGGCGCGATTATATTGCCCATTCCAGTGACGCCTATAACATGATCTACATGAACCTGGTCTACTCTCAGGCGCCGGCTCCTGGCAGTAATGCCTTGAGCGAAGCCTATGTATTCACCACCGAAGCCTTCCAATCTTACTGGCAGCATCTGGCTGATAACGGCCGTGTGGCCGTCATCGCCCACCAGGGCCTGGAGGGTACCCGCGCCATGATCACCGCCATCCAGGCGCTGGATGAACTGGGTATTCCGCCTGCTGAATCGCTCAAACACATGGCGCTGCTCATGTACAACGCCAGCGATGCGAACCAGAGTACCAGTGTGTTCATCCTCTCCAAACAAGAATTGACCGAAAACGAGGTCAGTCTGCTCAGCAGCGCGGCTACCGCCACCGGCATGAACCCGCTCTACCTGCCCAAAGTGTATGAGAACCTTTTCAAAGGCCTCAACAGCGGCGAAGTGGGTCTGAAGGACTTTCTGGTGCAGACCGATTACAACCTCTTTGCCACCCACGATGACCAGCCCTTCTTTTTCAACCTCAACCCAGGTCTACCAGAAGCGCTCAAAACCCTGCTCCTCATCGCCGCAGCCGCTTTACTCATCTACCTGCTGACACTCATCAAAAGTACACATCGGCCTCCGTTCGCCGCCTTCTTGTTCTTTGGCGGGTTGGGCGCGGGCTACTTCCTCTTTGAAATGCCGCTCATCCAGCGCACCCAGCTCATCACCGGCAACCCCACCCTGGCCATGGTACTTGTGCTGGCTGCCCTGTTATTGGGGGGCGGGCTTGGCAGCTATTTGAGCTCCAAATGGGATCTGCCCGGCCTGTGGCAAAAGCTGGCCGGTATCGCAGCCGTGGTGACGGTTCTGATCGCCGCCTATGCCTTCTTGCAGCCGGCCTTGATGACCGCCCTGGAATCCCTGCCTCTGAGCACACGATTATTGGTCTGGAGCCTCAGTCTGCTGCCGGCGGGCATCTTGATGGGAATTCCCTTTGCAAATGGGCTGCGCCTGTTCAGCAAAAAAGACAATGAGATTTTGCCCTACCTGTGGGGCTGGAATTCCGTCACATCTGTAGGCGGGTCTGCCGTGGCTGCATCAGTGGCCATGCTGGCAGGCTTCCGCGTCAACATGTTCATTGCGGCAGGGTGCTATCTGTTGGTGGCAGTCACTGCCTGGTTGCTTTCACGTAAAGGATAAGATGGCGACTTCTGGTGAGAGGGTCTATCAAACATTCCGCAACCTTTGGGACGGATTTTGGGTCATCTGGTTAGCCCAGGTCTTGTGGTTGCTTCTTTGCCTGCCCGTTGTGACCATTCCACTGGCCTTTCTGGGGCTTTACACCTGCGCGGATGCCGTGGCGTTTGGAGAATCTACCAGTTGGAAGACCTTCTTCTCCAAATTCAAAGAGAAGTGGAAACCCGCCCTTGTCTGGAGCCTGATTAATCTGGTTGTGATGGGCATATTCGCCTTTTACATCTGGTTCTTTACTCAAAACAGTGTTGGGCTTTCTGGCACTGCCGCCAGCGTGCTGCAGGTGACCGCCATCTCGATTCTGGTCTTTTGGTTTTTACTTAACCAGTTCACTTTTCCCTTTTTACTGGCGCAGGAAAAACCCTCTTATAAACAAGCATTAAGGAACAGCCTGGTGTTATTTATCAAATGGCCGGGTATGACCTTTGCGTTTACAGTATTGATCCTGTGTGTGTTTGCTCTTGCACTCGCGTTCCGTTTCTTCTGGGTGATCTTTGCTGCCAGTCTGCCAGCTTTCCTGGCCAGTTCTTGCGTCAAATTCGTGACCGAAGAGATCAAGCCCAAGGCTGCGGAAGATCAATTGAATTCTTAACTGCACGGAAGTGAGATCATATTTTAATGAGAGGTATTCATTATGTCTTTATCACTGCATGACTGGTCAATTGTTGAAGAGCAATTCAAGCCAGAAAAACTCAACCATTCCGAAACCGTCTATACCATCGGTAACGGCTATTTAAGCACGCGTGGTACCTTTGAAGAATACACCCCGGGCGAGAATCGATCCACTTTCATTCACGGCATCTTTGATGATGTTCCCGTCACATTCACCGAGCTGGCCAACAGCCCGGACTGGTTGGAGATGGAGATCTTCCTGGACGGAGAACGTTTTTCGTCCTACGAAGGTGAGATCCTGCAATACAAGCGCTCACTTGACCTCAAAAGCGCGGTTTTAGAGCGGGAAGTGCGCTGGCAAAGCCCTAACGGCAAGATCAGCCGTCTGCATTTTGAGCGCTTCACCAGCCTCTCCAATATTCACCTATGTGGCGTAAAACTTACCGTCACCCCTGAAAACTACGATGGCAGCGTTGAAGTCCGCAGCGGCTTGAACGGCGGGGTGGACAACCTGGGTTTCCTGCACTGGCACTGGATCAGCCAGTTCTCCAGCAAGAACTATTTATCTTTGGTCACGCAGACCCGCAGCACACACAAGAAACTGGCCATTGGCCTCACACAAACCATCCGCGTTGGGGACCAGATCGGCAAGAACCAGGCCTGGGATGTGCATAATCACCCCAGCCTGATCTCCAAGATCACGGCCAACCGCAACGAGAGCGCTGTCCTCACCAAGTGGGTCACGCTTTACACCGAGCGTGATGTAAAAGATGCCGCTGCCACCACCCTGAAAGCCGTCAAAAAGCTCAAGAATCTGGTCTGGGAAGAGGAACTCAGCGCCCATATGGCTGCCTGGGCCAAAGAATGGGATCGCTGTGACGTGATCATTGAAGGAGACCCCGAAGCCCAGATCGCCTTGCGCTTTAACATCTTCCAGCTTCTCATCGCCTCCCCGCGCACAGATGAACGGGTCAACATTGGCGCCAAGACCCTCAGCGGCTACGGCTATCGCGGCCATTCCTTCTGGGATACTGAAACCTTCATGCTGCCCTTCTTTACCTACACCAGCCCGGCCATTGCTCGCAACCTGCTCTCTTACCGCTGGCACAACCTGCCCGGTGCACGTACCAAAGCCAAAGAGAATGGCTACCAGGGCGCTCAATACCCATGGGAAAGCGCCGATACCGGCGAGGAAGTGACCCCCACCTGGGTGCCAGACCCCAAAGATCGCACCAAGCTCATCCGCATTTGGACAGGGGACATTGAGATCCATATCTCCTCGGATATTGCTTACGCCATTTATCAGTACTGGAAAGCCAGCGGCGATGATGCCTTTTTGGCGGAGCGCGGCGCTGAGGTGATCCTGGAGACTGCCCGCTTCTGGGCCAGCCGCGCTGAATGGCATGCCGAGCTGAACCGATACGAGATCAATGACGTCATCGGCCCGGATGAATATCACGACCACGTGGATAACAACGTCTACACCAACGTCTTTGCCAAATGGAACCTGTTGACAGCCCTCAAGGTGCTGAATTGGCTGAAAGAAACCCAACCAGCCGCCTGGAAGAAGCTGCAGCGCACGCTCAAGTTCAAGGACAAAGAGACCGAGAAGTGGCAACACGTGATTGAACATATTTACATCCCGTTTGATGCCAGCAGCCGTCTGATCGAACAATTTGAGGGCTACTTCCAGCGTAAAGATGTAGATCTAGCCGCCATGGAACCGCGCACCAATTCCATTCAGGAGATCTTCGGCATTGAGGGTTCCGCTCAAACCCAGGTGCTCAAACAACCGGATGTGTTGATGATGATGTACATGCTGCCTGACCTGTACGACGAGGCCACCATCAAGGCCAATTACGCCTATTACACCCCGCGTACAGACCACACCTTCGGCTCCTCCCTAGGTCCCTCCATTCAGGCCATCATGGCTTGCCGCGTGGGCGACCCGGCTGCATATGAGCACTTTATGCGTGCTGCCCGTGCCGATCTGTTTGATGTGCGCAACAATGCCAGTGACGGCATCCACGGCGCCTCAGCGGGCGGGCTTTGGCAGGCAACCATCTTTGGGTTCGCCGGCCTGACCTTTGATGCCACCAAGAAGACCTGGAACCTCAACCCTGCCCTGCCCAAGAATTGGAAGCGGATCGCTTTCAAATTCCACTATCAGGGCAAAGAGTTGGAATTCGATACCAATAAGCGCTAACTTCTGCGTCATTTCTCTCCCTCCCAAACCCTCTGGAGACTGGCATTGTGTCAGTCTCCAGCCGGAATTTGACGTAGCTCAAGGATAATTATGAAAACGATCACTGCATTTATTTTTGATCTGGATGGTGTCATCACCGACACTTCTGAGTTTCACTATCAAGCCTGGCAGCGCCTGGCAGACGAGGAAGGCATTCCCTTTTCTCGTGAAGAGAACGAAAAATTGCGCGGAGTTTCCCGCTGCGAAAGTCTGGAGATCATGCTCAAGGGTCGGTCCATCCCCGAAGCAACCGCCCAGATCTGGATGGAACGCAAGAACAACTACTATCTGGACCTGGTCCAGACCATCACCCCCAAAGACGTTTTACCCGGCGTGTTGGATCTGCTGGCTGAGATCAAAGCAAGTGGATTCAAAGCCGCCATTGCCTCCTCCAGCAAAAACGCCCCACTGGTGATCTCCAAATTGGCCTTGCAGCCCTATTTTGACGCCATCGTGGATGGGTTGAAAGTGACGAAAAGTAAACCCGCCCCTGATCTGTTCCTTCAGGCGGCCATTGAACTGAACGCCGCTCCCGAAGAGAGTGTGATCTTTGAAGATGCCGCGGCCGGTATTGACGCCGGAAAAGCCGCCGGCATGGCCACCGTTGGTCTTGGCCCGCAGGAACGCGTGGGGCATGCAGATATCGTTCTGCCGGGTCTGCAAGGTATTGCCCTTAAAGACATTACAGCAAAACTATAACGAGTCGTACCTACATTATCTACAAAACGAGCCTGGAGAATATCTCCAGGCTCGTTCCCTTTTCATCTTCTTTTTAGGTTGGAAAAAGAAGAGATTGAAACTGCTAGTAGTTGGCCTTGAACTTGCCTTTGGCTTTATCAGGCACATCCGCGCGGGTCTGCACTGGTTGGCTGTTCTTGGGCTCAATGGTCAGGCTGCCACCGCGCATGGAGCGGGTCAGAATGCGGCTCAGGGTCACCTCGTAGTTGGTGGCATCTTCCACTTTGACCTTGAGGTCCTTGTTATTTGGCGGGATCACCCAACGCCATTTGGTCTTCTTACGTGGTTTGCCATCTTTGCCCATGACCGTGTAAACGATCTTCACATTGGGCGGAAGCAGAAGGATGAGCAAACCAAGACCTGCCAAAACCATAATGGGAAGCTTTACCCCTTCCGGGATGCTGCTGGTTGCGCTGGAGCCACTGGGCGCGCTGGTGGGCGTCTCCGTGCCTTGCGGACCGGCAGGCGTGGAAGTTACATCAGGAACAGGCGTCACTACAATATCAATGACATCCAACTGTCCCTTCTTGAGCGTGACGGCGAAAGTTGTCACATTGCCGGCATGGTCACTCAAGCTCAGATTGTAAGTTCCATCTTCCTTGACGTTCCAAACGGCTGTGCCTGTGGCGGCATTTTGTGTAGAACTATCTGGCAGGGTCAGCAGATCATTGCCGCTGCCACCAGGATCTTGCTTGAAGGTAAAGGTCACCTTGCCGCCACCAGTCTGCCCTGAGATCGCCTCTGTGGCTATCTCTGGCACAAGCGGAGCTTCAGGATCGATCTTTACTTCATAGACCGCGATCTCAGCCGTATTCTTGAGCGGATCAAAGGTGGTCACGCGGACTTTATGAATGCCAGCGCCTTCGATCAAAGAACTGAAGTTGCCAGGAGCGGTATCAATGGTCTTGCCATCGATCTCGATCTCATATTCAGTTCCCGTCAGGTCCCATCCGCCATTGATCTTGAGCGTTACAGGGCCATTTGTCCACACGCCGGAGAGGTATTTGATGCCGGTTGCGGTGGCAAGATCTACTTTTACATTCATTGGAGCATAGTTATCGATGATGAAGAACTCGCTCTCATCCATCAAATAATCAACGGTGCCCCAATTTGCCAGCACACGGTACTGGGCAGAAGCGGTGTGCACGGAGGTATGATCCAGATAGTGATCGTAGCTGGTCGTCGTTAAGTTCTCCGCCAGGGTACTCCACTCACTTCCGTTGAAGAACTGAAGTGTGTAGATGGCCTTGGATCCGGCAGTGGTCCAGGTAACATGAACCGTCTGGCCATCTTTGTAACGCTCACCAGCAGTGGGTGTGATGACATAGAAGGTAGGATCAACGATCCAGGTAGGATCATCCGGTTGATCGGTGATCGTAACGTAAACGGTGGCGGTTGAGGTTAGACCGTGGCTATCGGTGATGGTGTACTCAAAGGAGGTGTCTCCATTCCAATTGGCTGAGGGTACAAACAGGAGCGACTTTCCATCTGTGCTGATGGTTGCAACGGCATGGGTAACCCCAGCGACAGACTGGATGGTCAAATCATCGCCTTCAATGCTCGTATCGGTATCATAGTCATTGGAGAGCAGATCCAGGGTAAGTTTTGTATCTTCTTTTCCAGATTCTTTGTCGTCCACAGCAACCGGCGCGTCATCAACGGGCAAGATTGTCAGGGTAAAGGTATCGCTATCTGTGTATTCGCCGTCACTCACTTTGAGTGTGAGCGCTACAGGGGCGATGCCAAAGGTATTGTAGTTAGACGCGGGCGTTACGGTGACGGTACGATCCCCAGAAGTACCAGAGATCACCACATTCGAGAGCGGTACGATCTCGCCGTTACCGGTCTGGGCAGTGACCACCAGATCTTCCACATCGGTATCGATATCACTGACCGTAAAGCTGATCGCTCCTGTGCTGGTGTCTTCATCGATGGTCTGGTTCGGGACATCGGAAATGACAGGGGGATCATTGACCGGGTCGATGGTCACATTGATGGTATTGGAAGAGGTCAAGCCAGCGCTGTCCATGACGGTGTAGCTGAAAGAGTCGTCCCCATTCCAATCGGAATCCGGGATGTAGGTCACGGTTTGAGCACCAGAATCGATGATGACAGAGCCGTGAGCAGGCGTGCCCACTTCACTGATGTGCCAGGATTCAGTCACCGGGTGGTTCAGATCGGTGTCAAAGTCGACATCGAAATCGTTCGCCAGCGGAGAAATGCTCAAATCCTCATCTTCATTGCCAGTGGCTTCATCTTCATAAGCCACCGGTGCGTCATTGATGGGATTGACAGTCACCTGGATGGTGGCGGTGGATTGATTGCCGCTGCTATCTTCAACGGTGTAAGACAGGGTCGCAGTGCCATTGAAGTTGGCAATGGGGCTTACGTCAATGCTGGTGCCATCTGCGCTGATCTCTGCGGTGCAGTCTTCAAAGTCATCTACAGACACAACGGTCAGGGTATCGCCCACCCAGGTGAGGTCTGGATCGACATCATTGCCAAGTGGAGCGATGTTGACGGTGCCGTCTTCATCTACGCTACCTGTGTCATCCCCGGCAACCGGTGAATCAGGTTCAGGGGTAATGGTGATATTTACATTTCCGGTCACCTGTTCCCCTGAGGCATCTTCTAGCGTATAAGTAAAGCTGGTATCTCCATTCCAGTTGGGCTGTGTCAAATATGTGACTGAAAGGCCGTTCACAGAAACCGCAGAAGTACCGTGGGCCGGCTGAATGACGGAAATGATCCGCCAGCCATCGGTTACCGGATGATTCAGCTCTGCATCAAAGTCCACATCGCTGTCATTGGCCAGAACATCCAAAGTCTGGATGGTCGCATCTTCTGCGAAAGTGGCCTCATCATCCTCAACCTGCGGGGCGTCATTAATGGGGTTGACCGTAACGGTGACGGTGGCGCTGGCGGTTGCCAGGCTACCATCGGTAACCGTGTAATCAAAACTGACCTCCCCATTCCAATCATCCACCGGAGTATAGGTGAGGGTATGACCGCCACCGGTGATCTCTACCGTTCCACTTTCCGGAGCGGTGAAGCTGGTAATGCTCCAGCTATCTGTAACCGGCTCATTCAGAAGCGGATCCAGATCAACATCGGAATCGTTCTCCAGAACGAAGATCTCTATGGAGGTATCTTCATCGGTATCAGTTACATCCTCTACTGCGACCGGGGCATCATTGATGGGGTCAACTGTGAGGTTGACTGTAGCAATCGAATCAAGCCCGTTCTGGTCACGCAGGGTGTAGGTAAAGCTGGTAGAGCCATTCCAGTTGGCAGGGGGTGTGTACGTCACCGCCTGGCTGCCAGGGACAATACTGACGGTCCCCTGGGTGGGTTGGGTCACTGCGGCAATGAGCCAACTGTCTGAGACCGGATGGTTAAGGGTGGAATCAAAATCGACGTCTGAATCATTGGCCAGCACATCCAGTGTGGTCGTGGCGGCGTCTTCATCGAAGGTAAAGGAATCTGTTTCAGCTTCCGGTCCATCGTTGAGGGGGTTGACGGTCACTTTGACAATGGCACTGTCTGTTGCGCCCGATTTGTCCTCAAGGGTGTAGGTGAATTCAGTCTCGCCATTCCAATTGGCAGCGGTGGTGTAAGTAACCGACATTCCATCGGCAGAAATAGCTGAACTACCGTTCAACGGTTGAGTGACCGCAACGATGCTCCAGCTTTCATCCACCAGTTTGTTCAACAGCGTATCGTAATCTACATCCTCATCATTACTTAGGACATAGATTGTGGTTGTGCCGCTGTCTTCATCAACCGATGAGGAATCTTCATTGGCAATTGGGTCATCATTGGCAGGAGTGACGTCTACATAAACCGTGGCGGTCTTACTCGAGCTATTTGAATCGAGAATGGTATAGGTGAATGAATCGTCGCCATTCCAATCTGGATCGGGTGTGTAAGTAAGTGTGGTGGCATCGGTCAGAACTACAGAACCATGCGCTGGATCGCTGAAGGAATAGATGCTGATGGCATCCCCTTCATTGCTGATGTCCACATCGCTGTCATTTACCAGCGGATGAATGTCAACAGAACCATCTTCTGTAGCATCTGCGTAATCATCATTCGCCACAGGCGAATCATTGAGGGGGAGCACCGTCACAGTAAAGGTATCGGTTGCCTTCAGGGAAGTATTGGCAATTTCACGAACGGTGACGGTAATGGTCACCGGGGAAGAACCAAATGTATTCTTGTTGGCTGCCGGATCAATGGTGATGGTATAAACACCCGGCTCAGCAGTGGCAGCCAGGGTGATGTGGTCAGACGGGACCACGACCCCATTGCTGGTGGTGGCAACTACTTCCAAGCCGGTGAAGGGGGTATCGATATCACTGACAGAGAACTCCAAAGCGCCTGTTGATGAATCTTCATTGATGATCTGGTTGGGAATATCCTCAATGGTGGGAGGGTCATCCTCCCCTGTTACGGTAACAGTTACCTGAGCATGCGCGCTGACGCCGGCTTTATCGGTGACGTAGTAGGTGAAGACAGCCTCTCCACTCCAGTTCATGGGGGGATCATAAGTGACTGCCAGGGCGCCATCAGCGATGGCGGCCGTGCCATAATTCGGCACCGTCACGCTGGTAATGCTCCAGCTTTCATCCACCACTGCATTGAGTGTGGGGCTGAAATCGGTGTCGCTGTCGTTGGTGAGCACATTGATGGTGATCTCAGAGCCATCTTCATCCATGCTGGCTGTATCGTCTACAGCAACCGGGGGATCATTCACCTGATTGACCGTAACATAAACGGTTTCGGTATCTGAAAGACTTCCAGAATCACGTACCGTATAGGTAAAGCTGGTCGAGCCATTCCAATTGGAAGCAGGGGTAAATTTCACTGAGAGGTTATCTGAGCTGATGGAAACTGTACCGCCAGCAGACGGTTGTGTGACCGCATAAACACTCAGGCTATCTGTAACAGGGTGGTTCAAGCTGGTATTGGTGTCTACATCTGTGTCATTACTGAGCACCCAGATGGTATTCGCGCCACTATCTTCATCGACAGTGGCAGAATCTTCGGCCGCCACAGGTGTGTCATTCACGGCTTGAACAGTGATGTTCACAGTGGCAGTAGAAGTTACCCCATAGATATCAATAAGGGTGTATGTAAAGGAGGTCGTACCATTCCAATTGGCCACCGGGGTATACGTTACCGACAAACCATCAACGCTGACTGCTGCGACACCACTGCCCGGTTGGGTGACAGAGGAAACTGTGAGGCTTTCTGCAACGGGATGATTGAGGCTCGAATTAAGATCTACATCAGTATCATTGCTCAAAACATAGATCGTCCTGGTGGTGTCGTCTTCATTCAAAGAGAATGAATCATTAACGGCCGTCGGGTTATCATTGACGGGTAATACAGTAACTGTCACTGTTGCGCTTGCTGTGATATTGGCCTTATCCTTCACTGTATAGGTAAAGGTAGTAGTACCATTCCAATTTGCAGTGGGAGTAAAGTTGACCGATTGGCTGCCGCTGGCAATGACCACTGTACCGCCGCTGGCGGGTTGGGTCACCGCAGAAACCGACCAGGTCTCTGTGACAGGGTTGTTTAATGAAGGATTAAAATCAACGTCACTATCATTGGCAAGAACGGTGATGTTGGTCGTTGCCGCATCTTCAGAGATAGTACTTGAATCAGCAAAGGCAATTGGTGCATCATTCACCTGGTTCACAGTCACCTTTACCTGTGCGGTAGAAGTGAGCCCTGCGGCATCTTTAAGTGTGTAATTAAAGTATTCAATGCCATTCCAATTTGTGGTTGGCCTGAAGGTCATTGATTGTTTATTGGTCGCGATCGTGACCGTGCCATTGTCTACATCAGAGTAGGAATCAATGATGATGGTATCGCCTTCGTTGGTCAGGTCAACATCCACACTGTTAGAAATGGGGCTGATCGTCACAGTGTTGTCTTCGCTCATCGTTTTTGTTTGACCTGGCGCAACAGGGGCATCGTTGACCTTGTTGACTGTCACCGTAAAGGTATCCTGAGCAGATAACCCGCCTGGATCCGTAGCAGTGACCGTTACCGTGATGGGACCGGTAATATAGGTGTTTTTATTTGCACCAGAGGCCACATAGATGGTGCGGTCATTGGCACTGCCGCCTAAAGTGACAGTGGGCAGAATGGTAGTGTTTCCAGCAACGGCTACAACAGTAAACGAAGCCAGAGAGACATCATTATCAATATCTGCAACGGTAAAGGCGATGACGCCTGAATTACCGTCTTCATCAAAAGTCTGGTTGGCAATATCTGAGATTGTCGGCGCGTCATTGACAGGAGCTACAGTCACGATTACTTCGCCCTCATCTGTGTCACCTGCAATATCTGTAACAATATAGGTAAAGACGTCTTCTCCATACCAATCGGCATCCGGGGTGTAGACGACCGATTTTCCATCACCGGAGATGGTTACGGAACCATTGGTCGGCTGGGTGACCGAAAGAACCGATAAAGCATCGGTGACAGGGTGGTTAAGAGTAGTGCTCAGATCGGTATCTGTATCATTGCTGATAACACTAATGGTGATGGGGCTGCCATCTTCGTTCATCGAACCGGTATCATCCACTGCCACTGGAACATCGTTGACTTGAGAAATGGTCACATCAATGGTCGCTGTGGAAGTCTCACCACTTTCATCTGTAATGGTATAGGTAAACTCTTCAGATCCGTTCCAATTGGCATCCGGTGTGAAGAACAAAGATTTGGCATCTGAAGCGATCGTCACCGTAGCGTGATCCACCCCTGCCACGGATACGATGGTCAGATCATCCCCTTCGATAGCTAGATCAACATCGGTATCATTGGACAAGGGGTAAATAATATTATCAGAACTATCCTCGCTGACGGTTGCTGTATCTTTGTACGCAGTAGGCGGATCATTGACCGGGGTCACAGTCACCACAAAGGTATCCGTTTTTTGACCGCCGTCGGCATCGGTGACGGTGAGGGTAATGGTGGAAGTGCCGATCAGGTTGGTTGCCGGTGTTACCTGTACAGTACGAGCGCCTCCCCCCTTATTTTCGATGACAATGTTCGCCACCGGGATCAAGGTTGAGTTCGAAGACGCGGCTGTTACAGTCAGGTCTACGGCGCTTGTTTCGATATCCGTCACAGTAAAGGAAAGGGCAGATGTAGCAGTATCTTCAGGCGTGGTCTGATCTGTAACATTGGAGATGGTGGGCAGATCGTTGACGGAATTGACCACAACCGGATATATTTCTGTGGTAGTCAATTCACCATCGGTGGCAACAATCTTAATATTCAGTGTGCCAAACTTATTCAATGAAGGTTTCAGGAGTAAGTTTTTATCGGAACCGGACCCATTAAGTACGATGGATGTATCAGGAATAATGGTTTGGTCATCGGAAGTGATCGTAATCACCAGATTGTCTGCCAGGGTCTCTGGATCGTAAATATGGATGGGGAAGCTGGTGTTAGTATCTTCATCCAATGTCCAGGGAAGCGAAGCTGAAGTAGAAAGGCGCGGTGCGTCATTGACCGAGGTGATGGTAATGCGCACGGTGCCGATAGAACTCAAAACGCCATCGCTGATGGTGTACGTGAAAGTATCCGACCCGTAGTAATCTGCGTCTGGTGTGTAATAGAAGGAATTATCTGCATTCTTCACCAGGGTACCGTGGGTGGGTGAAGTGTAGGAGAGCAGGGTGATGGTATCCCCTTCTACATCGCTGTCATTGCTCAACGGGGTAAGGGTGACGGAATTGTCTTCCAGGATGGTCTTGTAATCAGTCACAGCGGAGGGCGCATCATTGACCGGAGTGATTGTAATGGAGACTGTAGCGGTTGCAGATCCGTTGTTCTTATCCACAACGGTATAGGTAAAGGAATCTGAACCGTAATAGTTGCTGGCCGGCTTGTAAGTGATGGTGCCATTGCGGTTGTTGGTAACAGTGCCATGCGAAGGATTGGTGAGAGAGGCAACGGTCAGGGTGGCATCTTCAACATCAGAATCATTCGCCGTGACGCCGATCAGAACGCTTGTATCTTCTGGGGTGGTCGCAGAATCTGGCTGAGCAACAGGTAGATCATTAACAGAGGCAACAACCACTTTGAAGGTCTGTTGATCGTATAACGTTCCATCCGAAACACGAACGGTGAAAGTAGCTTCCCCATACAGGTTGGCAGCAGGTGTAAGAGTGACCGTCTTGGCACCCTCATCACCAGAAAGTACGATGCCGGAAGCCGGGAAGAGAGCAGTATCTGAAGAGCTAATAGTGATCCCCAGATCTGCATAGGCAGTATCTAAATCGGTAACGGTAAATGGCACATCCAGCGCCGTATCTTCCAGGGTGGTATGTGAATAGGTCAGATCTGTAATGACAGGTGCATCCGGAATTTCAATGACAGTGATGTAAACTGTCCCGGTATCCACCCCGCCCGGATTTCCATCATCCAACTGGTAGACGAAGCTGTCTGAGCCAGAGTAATTGGGATCCGGGGTGTAGGTTACCGTCTGATCAGCATTGACCACGACAGTACCATGAGTGGGTTCGGTTTCGATCGTCAATGTTAGTGGATCACCATCCTCATCAGAATGGGAAGTGATGAGGGTCAAAGACACTGAGCTATCCTCATTAACATTAGCTGACGAATCATCCGCTTCTGGGGGATCATTGACCGAGGTCACATTTAGGTTGAATGTTTTGGTAGTAAACCCAATGGAATCACTGACCAACATTTCGATCTGAGCAGTGCCATGGCGATTGGGGATGGGGGTCATGGAGAAAGTCAGATCGCCGCTGCCGGCAGTTCTGCTCACAGAGAAATCGCGATTCAGTACCAATTGCTGATTTTTGGAGTAGACATTGAAGACAAGTTCATCCACATTGTCATCCACATCGCTGATGGTCACGCTGATCGGTCCAGCGCTGCTGTCTTCAGGGATGGTCACATCCTCCACGCTGGAAATGACGGGTAGATCATTGACCGGGTAGATGCGAATATAAATATTCGCAGAAGAGGTAAGTGAGCTGTCAGTCAAAGAAGTGACCTTGAAGGCCAGGTTTTCGCTGCCATTCGCATCTGCATTGGGCGTGTAATAAACGGTATTTCCATTGGTGGCAGTGTAACTTATGGTGCCCAGGGTGGGCGCACTGAGGACTTGCAACGTCCAACCATCTCCCTTGCCATCACTGATGCTCAACGGAATTGCGGTTTCTGGATCGTCTTCAAAGATGTATAAAGAAGTGCTCTCGGTATGGATCGAAGCACCCCAGCTATCATCCAAATACACGGTAGCAGTGTCGGTCAGTCCGCCGCCATCGATGATCTGATATACAAAGGAATCACGTCCATCGGCCGAGGCACTTGTGCGCGTGTAAACAATGGCGCCGGTGCTGGTATTGACTACGGCTGTACCATAGGTAGGCCCTGAAACAACCGGGCTAACCAGACTGATGGTGTCTCCCGTGTCGCCCGAATTATCGTTGTTCATGGGGTAGATGGTGACCGAATCGCCCACGTTATTCCCCACCGTTGCCCAGTTGTCATAGGCTTCAGGGGGATCGTTGACCGGGGTGACCGTAATGGCGATGGTGGCAGTATCGCGAGCCGCCCCATCCGTCATGGTGTAGGTCAAAGAATCCGAACCGTTGTAATCTGCGAACGGAGTATAGGTATAGATCTTTCCACTCAGAGTGAGCGTGCCATGGGTTGGCGTGGACATTTCTACCACCACCATCTGATCGGCGGTCGATTCAATATCCAGGTCGTTTAGCAATGGATTGAAAGTAACTGCAATGTCTTCATCTGTGATCACTTCATCATCTACAGCAGTGGGAGAATCATTGACCGGGTAAACGGTCAACACAAATGAAACATTGCTGGTGTTCTCGCCATCAGAAACATGCAATGTGATAGTTGTTTCTCCAAATGCGTTCAGAACCGGGTTTACCGCCAGCGTGTAAGAACTGCCAGAATCGTGGGTCACAACAATACTGCTGGTATCGCTTAAAACCAGCGCGGTGTTGGAAGATGATACTGTAAAGGACAGCGTGTCCCCTTCAACATCAGAGGCGTCGAAGCCAAGTCCGGTCAAAGGCTCATCTTCTAAAATATACTGGTGCAGAATGGGGGTGACTGTGGGAGGATTGTTGAGGTTACTCACATTCAGGGTCACCGTACCTGTGCCAGTCAGCGTTCCATCTGTGATAGTGTAGGTAAAGGTTTTTGTGCCAGTAAAGCCAGTGGGGGGAGTATAGGTAAAGACACCGGCTGCCGTATGAGTGAGCGTTCCAATGCCCGCATCGGCACTGTAAGAATCAAAGCTGACTGTATCGCTATCATCCACATCAAAGTCGTTCAGAAGCGGAGCAAAGGTAATGGAGCTGTTCTCGTGGACGGTGTAGAGATCATCCACGACAGTTGGAGCATCTTCTACCGGGATAAAGGTCAGCGGAACCTCAACCGGTACCAGGTAGACACCATCAGACACTGAGATCGTTAATGTGACGTCGCCATTTTTATCTGCATTAGGCGCCACAGTGGCGGTACATAACCCACTGGCGTTGCAAGAAATGGAAACATTGGCAGGTGCTACCAGATTGGCATTACTGCTGCTGGCCTGCACGGATAAAGAAGAAGCCAAAGTCTCCCAGTCGTGAATGGTAAAGCCCAGTGTGATGGACTCGTCTTCGTTTGCAGAAGAGGCGTTGTCTTCATCCATCACGAGCGTAGGCGGATCATTGACAGCGATGGCCACCAGCGAAACCGTGGCTGTTTTTGTGACGGTGCCATCTGTCATGGTGTAGGTAAAAGTGGTGGTGCCATCAAAATTGGCGGTCGGTGTAAATGTGTAGGTGTGAGCCGCTTCATCGATGGCTGTCAATGTTCCCTGCAAAGAAGGAGCCGAATAACTGACGAATGAAAGCGTATCACCGTCAATATCGGTATCATTATTCACCAGGTTATCCATATCCAGGGTAAGACTGGTGTCTTCAGTGAAATTGTAGCTATCGTTGTTGGCAACTGGTGCATCATTTACCGGGGTGATGTGCAGGGTAAAAGTACGCGTGGTAACCAAGAAGCCATCGCCCAGGCGAAGGGTGATGGTCACATCGCCATTCTTATTGGCTGTGGGTTTGATCTTGAGGGTAGTGGTGGTATCAGAATCGCCCAGAGCACCCAGGGTCAGATCTGAATTGGCTACTTTGGTGGTATCCCCTGAGGTTACCTGAAGCATTAATGCTTCTGTGGTGGTTTCTACATCACTGATATTAAAAGTAATGTTAAGCGTCACATCTTCGTCAGTTGTGTAGGAGGCATCCAGATTGGTAAAGACTGGATAGTCATTGATCGGCTTGACAGTGAGGTTGACAGTTCCGGTAGCCTGTAAACCTCCGTTATCCTGGACTGTATAGGTAAACGAATCGGTTCCGTTGAAATCAGCATCAGGAGTGTATTGCACCTGAGTAGTACCCAGAATCACAGCAGATCCATGGGTCGGATCGCTGACGGCCACGACGGATAAGGACTCAAGGGCCGGATTGGTGGTCAGGTCAACATCTGTATCATTGCTGAGCACATTGATGGTGGTGACCGCGTCTTCATTGAGAGAGACAGTATCAGTCACGGCCACAGGAGCGTCAAAGACAGGGAGGACATTGAGAAGCACCGTTACTGCTTCGCCATAAGCGTGCCCGTCATAGGGTTTATAGCTAAAGGAATCCGTGCCGTTGAAGTTACTGACCGGAGTGTAGCTAAAGGTACCATTTGAATTCAGCGTGAGCGTACCATGCTGAACGTTGGTTTCCAAAACCGCACTGAGGGCGTCGGCTTCCACATCAATATCATTCGTGAGTACGCTATTGACGGAAGTGGTCGTAAGCTCAGTATCCTCATTGGTAGTATATTCATCCACTCCGGCTACCGGCGCGTCATTGACCGCATTTACCGTGATCGAAACAGTAATCTCGTTGCCATCCAGTTCGCCATCATTGGTTTTATAACTGAAACTATCGCTGCCATTGAAATTTTCTGCTGGTAAGTATGTAAACGAACCGTCCGAGTTGAAGGTGAGGGTGCCAGCGGTGACATCGGAAACTAGCACAGCGGTAAGTGCATCATGTTCCACGTCAGTATCGTTTGTCAATACCCCGGGTACTGCGACAACTAATTGTGTATCTTCATCAGTTGAATAGGTATCTGCTTCACTTACTGGGGCATCATTCACCGCTGTAACATTGAGGGTTACGGTAACCGTATTGCCCTGGGCAGTACCATCGCTGGCGGCATAGGTAAATGAATCAGATCCATTGTAATTAAGCGCTGGTGTGTACAGAACAGAGTTATCTGCAGCAACGCTGGCCGAGCCGTGGCTAGGCGCAGTGATGATCACCGGAGTGAGGGCGTCACCTTCTACATCACTATCATTGAAGAGAACAGCCAGATCGATATTGGTATCTTCAACAACATCATAAGAATCTTCGACAGCCACAGGGGCATCATTAACGGCGCCCACACTAAGCGAAACCGTGACTAGAGAACCATAATCGGTGCCATCAAACGGTAAATAGGTAAACGAATCTGAACCGTTGTAATCCAGGACAGGCGTATAAACGAAAGAACCATCCAGCGCCAGAGCCAGGGTGCCATGGGTGGGTAGGTCAACGGCTTCTGCGTTCAGCTCGTCGCCGTCAATATCAGTATCATTGGCAAGTACGCCAGACGTGACCGAGACCTCCAGGGGGACATCCTCACTGGTTGAGTAAGAATCGACCTCGCCAACAGGTACGTCATTAGCGGCATCCACAGTCAAAGAAACGGAGACCGTGTCACTCTCCAACGAACCGTCATTTACCTTATATTGAAATTCATCCGGGCCGTTGTAATTTTCTGCAGGGGTATAAGTAAAGCTGCCGTTTGCATTCAGGACCAACGTTCCATGGCTTGGGCCTTCCACCAGTATGGCAGAAAGGGCATCGCCTTCTACATCTGAATCGTTAATAAGAACTCCAGGCGCAGTGATGGTGAGAACTGCATCTTCGTTGACGTTGTAAAGATCCGCAGTGGCAACAGGAGCGTCATTTTGCCCAACAACCGTGATCTCCACTTCAACTGATCCGCTGTAATCAATGCCGTCAAAAGCAGAATAAGTGAACGAATCCGGACCATTGTAATCTTCTGCTGGTGTGTAAGAGAAAGAGCCATCTGCATTCAAGGTCACAGAACCGTGAGTGGGCAGGTCCACAATTGCAGCAGAGAGCGTATCCCCATCAACATCCTGGTCATTGGCCAGGACGCCTTCGAGAGCAGTAATTGCCAGTACAGTATCCTCGTCGGCGGAATATGCGTCTGCTGTGGCAACCGGGGCGTCTTGTAGCCCGTTTACAGTAATGTTGACAACTGCGGGTTCACTGGAGGAGTTGCCATCATTTGCGCTGTATGTAAAGCTATCTTTACCGAAGAAATCAGCGTTGGGGGTATAGGTAAAAGAGCCGTCTGCGTTGAGTTCCACATTGCCGTGGGCAGGACTGGCAACAAGTATTGCAGTGAATCCGTCAGAGTCGTTGTCTGTATCGTCGATCAGTACGCCAGACTCTGCAGACACAGTTAAACTGCTGTCTTCATCCATAGAATACTCATCGTCTCCGGCAATCGGCGAATCATCTACGGCATTGATGGTAAGACTGACGGTGATGGGGTCGCTTAGTGTGATGCCATCAGAGACTTTATAAGTAAAGCTATCCGTGCCGTTGAAATCAGAATTGGGTTGATATTCAAATGAACCGTTGGGGTTGAGCAAAAGAGTACCATTTTCAGTACTCGATTCCAAAATTGCGTTTAGACCATCTCCATCCACATCCGTATCATTGGTAAGAACGCCTGAATCTGCAGCAACAGTGAGGGTGATATCTTCGCTTGTAGTGTATTCATCTGCAGCGCCAACCGGCACATCATCCACCGGGTTAACCTTCACCAAGAATGAAGTGGAATTGGTCAGCTCATCGCCGTCGGTGACAAAAACAGTAATGGTGGTCGTGCCATTCTTATTCTCTTCAGAATCCAGAGTGATGGTGAGGGTGCCATCTGAATTGCTTATCCCAGGTGCAGCGATCAATGCTTTGTTGCTCGAGCTGGCGGAGACCGTCAGGTTGCCTGCTGGTGTTTCAATATCGCCAATGGTGGCAATAACATCCAGAGTGGCATCTTCATCAAATGTTTGATCTGCAATCGTGTCAATGGAGGGGTATGTATTGACCGTGATCTGTTTGACCGTGCTATTACCCAGGACATCAGAAGCATAGACAGTGTAGGTGCCGCCGCCGCTGGTTTCAAAGCTGGAACCGGTCAACACTTCACCTGCGCCAGTCTCAAAATAAGTAATGTCCTGGCTGCCGCTGGCGTACTTGACAGTATTGACGCCGCTGCCGGCATCTGAAACTGTCACGTTCACCGTGGCAGAACCGGAAGGAGATAGATGCGGTACGCTGCCCAGAGTCAGATCTGGGGCCAGACTGTCGTAACGAACTGTGGCCGGTTCAGTAACACCAGAGGCATTACCGGCGCCATCCACAGCGCGGGCTTCCAGAGTAGATGTGCCTTCAGTAGAGATCTGCCCTGCGCCGGAATAGACCTGCCAGGAGCCTTCATTTATTCGATACTGCAATACTACCGGGCTGGGGCCGGCATCATCCGCTGCGGCGGTGATGGTGAAATCAATGGGGTTTTTGGACCAGTCCGAAGAACCAACTGACAGGGTGGGGGTACCCGGCGCGACAGCGTCAATACCGGTTACCTCTGCAATGACTACATCAGAGATATTGCCTTCAAAATCTTTTGCATAGAAACGCCAGGAACCATTTTCTGAAGTGGTAAATTGATACGCTCCAGAACTGGAGACACTGCTGTCTGAGACATCATAGATGCCCTGAATTCCGCTGTCCGGGTCAGATGCGGTGAGGTAAACTGTCACGCTGCCGTTCGTCCAGCCTGAAGGTGCCGCTTCATAGCTGAGTGAGGGTTTTTGGGCGCCGATGATGAGCGTGAAATCTGAGAAGGTAACGGTAATGGGGTCGTTCTCGCTGGTGCCTTTGGCAATGACAAAAATATAACGGGTGCCACTGGGGATGGCCGCATTGGATGAAAGCGTTTTCGCACCAGCGCTGCCGTTATCGCGGGTCAAAACCACTGTTGAAGATGGGCTATCGCTGCTAGCAGAAAAGCCCACGGTGACCGATGCCGAGTCGATCTCACCGCTTGGATCTTCAGCGCTTGCCGATGCTTTAGCCGAGAAATCAATCTCCAGATGCCCCATATCAATAACCGAGCCAATAGATGAGACATCCAGGACAAAGGTCGCCTTTCCGCCAGAGGCATCGATCTTGATGGCTCCATCAGCGATGCTGGCATTTTCCAGGCTCCAATCGCTTTCGCTCATGGTCATGTTTTCTGAGTTGTACCCGTTAAAAGGCGCAGCGCTGGCAGCGATTGCCGGCGACACGTGGGTATTCATCAAAAAGAAGATGGTTGCGAATAAGGCTCTGAAGATCTTTTCGTTTAGTTTCATAATCGGCACCTGCGATAAAAAAGGATTTTTACTTTATTAATTGTTAAAATAGCCAATTGCAGAATACAATCACCCTGCATAAGATTGTAGTAGATGAGGTATGTTTTTACCCTTTACAAAAATGTAATTTACATAATTTTTACGTTGTGATTACTTCTTGATAATTAGTAAAGCAAAATTTGAGTAATTAAAAAGGCCATTACTGGTCTTTTTATCAATCGCTGGCTTCTACTTTTTCCGGATAGCAATATAAGTACCCGGATAGGTGTAGGTTCCCTGGGTGACCGTCCCCTTGCTGGTATTCAGAGTCATCGTCCGCTCACGGGTCCCGGTTTTTTCGTATTCTTCTTGATAAGCGATGAAAGTGCCAGCGCTTTTATCTACCCACTTGATGAATATCATTGCATGGGCTGAAGGATTGACCAACACATCCCCTTTTTGTAATTTTGAGAAAGAAATCTTGTTGGCATATGCCAGCAACCCCGCTGGGGAAGTGCCCGGTTTGACAAGCTGCCATGCAAAAGAAACAAACCCTGAACAATCCTGGCGATAGCCATCATGACGGCTGCTCTGATTGTAGGCCACATTGTCCAGCACCCAGGTTCTGGCACGCCAGTAGATCCAATCGGTGGTTTTTGGCGCGGTGACAATTACCGAGTAATATTCGCTGCTTGCTTCAGAAGGAATATTTGGCGTAACCACCTGACCTTTGTAGGTTGGGTATTCACTTGAAACATAATAGTAGGCAGTGACGGTTAGATTACCTTTCCAATACCTGGATGGAATTTTAATTGCAGAACAGTCAGAAGCCTTCTTTGTAAAAGAATACTTGGTGGCAACTCCATTTGAATTTACGCCAGAGAGGGTGATCTTCACCGCCTCACAGGCCGTTATTTTTACCTGCCTACCCGCCGAAGCGGCATTCACAGGAGAAAACGAAGTGAAAACAAGCATCAATGCCAATAAAAGTATCAATATATTCATCTGCAATTTGACTTTTGTTCTCATACCTCTCCTTTTTCTAAAAACGACTAACCTACTCAGAGTTTACCCATCGGTACGGCAGAATTCAATCATTCTTGCATTTTTGTTAATCTTCTTACACATATCCAACCTTAAATTTTCTGCTAATATGGGTAATCTTAGTGAATATATTCGCATTCTGCTTTATTTCTAGGCAGGTTTCCTATATAATGAAGATAATAAATTTGTTCGACCCGTTAGGGAGAAAGGAAATACCATGGGTTTATTTGCGAATATTTTAGAGAAGTTAGGTTTGAAAAAACCCGCTGCCGCAGCGACTGCTGCCACCACCACTACCGCCAAACCGACAGTTATGCCAGGCTCCACTGCTGCACCTACTTCTGCCAACTTTAAAGTTGCTCCGGATGCCGCTTCATTAAAACCTGCCAACGCTCCAACACCGATCGAAGTTGTGGACGTTGTCAGCAAATTGGAAAAACTCGCCAAAGCCAATCCGCAGAAACTGGATTGGAAAGTCTCCATCGTTGATCTGCTCAAATTGTTGGATCTGGATAGCAGCCTGGCCGCTCGCAAAGAACTGGCCGCTGAACTCGGTTGCCCCGCTGAAAAGATCGGTGGCGATTACAGTGAAATGAACGTTTGGCTGCACAAGACCGTTCTCAAACGCATCGCTGATAACGGCGGCAATATCCCCGCAAGCCTGTTGAAGTAGATTTCTCTTTACCATAAACAAATGCCTCTTACGAGGCATTTGTTTTTTTAACAGTTCGAGCGACCGCAAAGAGAAGACGGCCGCTCGAACTGTTTAGGAAGGAGAGATCAAAGAATTTGAATCGCTTGTTTGCCTGTTGCAGCAGCCAATTGGAACTTTACAGAGCGAACGGCAGTGTCCCAGTGCCATTCTGTGGGTTTTCCATCAACGGTTACCTCTCTGGGTTCATCCCCAAAGAATTCAATTTCGACCGGCACATTCAAAGCCGGTAATTCCACTGCCCAGCCAGCTTGAGCTGACTTAACGGAGACAGTCTGCACAGAGCTGCCCTGCTCCTTGATCAGATCGAGGCTGCAGCCAGTACCGGGGAAGACGCGCAAGGCCAAATGCTGATAGTTTTCGGTTTCGTTGCCAACATCGCTGAAGAGCTCAAACTTATCGTTAGTTTGGAAGGCCAAAATGCTGCCCTCGCGCTGATAGACTGGAACGCGGTTACGCGGTGTCTCCACGGTGAGGGTACGTCCACCTTCTACTACCTGTTTCGTCCAGAAATCACGCCAGGTGCCGGCGGGTCAATACACCTCAGAAGACTGCCTGCCTTCCTCGGTCACCGGGGCAACCAGCAATGAGTCGCCAAAGAGGTACTCAAAGGGGTATTTGCGGGCGTAGGCATCTGCAGGGTACTCCAGAGCCAGCGGTCGCATCATTGGCAGGCCAGTTTGAACGGATGACCAGGCTTCATGCTGGATGGTAGGCAGCAGGTTCATACGCAGATTGACCAGGTCGCGGAATTCTGCGATCACATTGGGATCTCCGCTGCGCTCCTGGATATTCCAGGGGGTGCGATCACGGCTCAACTCCAGCCGGGCGTATTCTGAGTGATACTGCATAATTGGGCAGAACACAGAAAAAGCACTGGCACGCAGATACAGCTCAGGGGTGGGAATCTCGCCGCCAAAACCTGCAATATCCCAACCCACGAAAGGCTCACCGGAAATGCTCATGCTGAACATGGCGTACAGGTTGGTACGGAAAGCCCGCCAACTGGAATCTTCATCGCCCGCCCAGTGGCCGGGATGCTGCTGGATACCGGTAAAGCCGGCCCGGCTGAACAAGAAGCTGTCTTTGCCGCGCACGCGCTGCATAAATTTGTCGTACTCGCTGATGTACAGGTACGGGAAGGAGTTGGAACGTCCCTTGGCCGAGGTACCATCTGCGAAGCGCGCGGTGCGCGTCCAAAGATGCTCGCCGCCATCGGTCTTAAAGCCGTCCACACCCACTTCGGTGACCAGGTATTCACGTTGTTTGAACCACCAATCAATGGTTTTTGGATTGGTAAAATCGGCCACCAGGCCTTCTTTGAACCAGGGGGAGCGTACCCGGTAGGCAGTGCCATCGGCTTCCATCACGCCCAGGTTGTTTTCCAGCCAGTATTGCTCATCCAATTTGTTCTGACGCTCATCGAGGTTTTCTTCTGGCATACAGTGTTTGAGGGTGGGGTTCTGCCACAAGATCAAACGCGTGCCGCCGGCATGCAGTTTATCGGTCATGCCTTTGGGATCCGTCCAGCGACCTTCTTTGGGGAAGGTGAAGTCTGAATATTTGAAGGCGTCTCCGCCGGCTTTGAGTACATACTGCGCATCGTTCCAGATGTAGAAGTTGGCCTCATCAGACCAGGCTTCGATGACCAGCACCGTAGAAGCGATCTTGTGCTTTTGAGTGAGGGCGTACTGCTTTTCTACCTCTGCCTGAGAGTTCCAGTCGTTGCTGCTCATCCACAGGCCAAAGACCCACGAGGGCGGCATTTTGGAACGGCCGGTGAGGCGGGTGAACTCTTTGATGATGGCATTTGGCTCGCCCTGGGGCATCAGGTCAAAGACCAGCTCGCTGCTTACGTCACCGGCATCGCTTTCGATCTTCCAAACACCGGCGTCCGATTCAGCCATATCAAAGATGACCTCGCGGTCGGTCTTGACCCACAGGCCGTAGCCCTGGGAGGAGATGAAGAAAGGGACCGCGTAGTACGTGCGCCGATCCTGGTTCTTGTACTGGTCAATGACCCGGTTCACCAGGGTGCTGCCGCGCTGATCGAGGCTGTTATAGCGTTCGCCAAACCCGTAGAATGCTTCATTTTTAGGCGAGCGAACGGCGAAGGAATAGCGCAGGATCTGGCCATGGATATCCAACAAGGCCTTTAAGCTGCCACTGCACTTCAAGACAAAAGCTCCGTCTTTGCAGAGGGAAAAGCCAAACGGGTTGGCGTTCACTTCTACGGCGACATCGCCCAACGCAGAGAGGAATTTCGCCTCAGTGCTGCTGACGGCAGACACACTCTGGCTCTGTTGCAGCTCCAGCGAGATCGTGCCAGAGGCCTGTTTGGAGAGGGTTGCCTCTACAAATGAAGGAGCCTCTTTGCTGCTCAGTACAAAGTGGATCTTATCGTCCTTGCCAGAGACAGCCACCAATTGGTCAAAGCTCACCCAGGTGGAGACTGCAAAGTCGAACCACTCGGTCTGTTCTTGCAGGCTGGCGCCTTTAGCGAAGATGGAATAAGAGATCTGGGAACCGCTTTCAAACGGCGCCAGTTCCACCTGCCACAGATCATATTCAGCGGCTTTCTGGACCAATTTGCCCGGCACGCGGTGATCTACGGTAGATCCTGCGATGCGCCAGACTGCGTAGATGCTTTCAATGGCGGAACCAGGGTTTGTTTTTACGCCCAGCTTGACGGGTTCCCCGGCAATAGGTTCGCGCGGGAAACGTTCTTCGGGTTCTTGTTCATATGGGTGATGTCTGCCAAACGGACGATGGCAGAGGATTGTGTTAGATTTGTCGCCCATGTTAATTGTTCTCCTGCAGTTTTGTATAAAGAATGATGTACATTGCGTGTGACCACAACAGCGGGTTGGCAACCGGTCCCCATTTCTTCATCCAGGGTTGGTATTGATCCGGGAACAGCACATTGTCATTCACCTGTTCTGGCAAGTTTAAGTCTTTGTCGGCCTGTGCTTCGATCCAATTCAACATCGTTACGGCTTTTTCTCTTTGGCCAGATTCTGCATAGTGCAGACCCAGCCAGGCGGTCAACAAGATCCATTCGCCGCCGCCGTAGTAAACATCGCCCAGGTAACGGTAAACACCGCCACCCTGGCGCAACAATTTTTCTTCAATGCCCTTGAAGGTCGCCGCCAGAATGGGATCCTCCCGATCCAACACATGGTTGGGGAATTCGAGGCCCATCAGGCTGGCATCCAGACCGCTTTCCGCGATCCCTTTTGCCGGGGTGCCTTCGCTCTCCGCCTGGATGTACTTGATAGCCGTGTTAGCCACGATGCCATAGCGCAAAATGAACGAATGCACCTCACTGGCAAGCGCGCTGACATCCAGCCCCTCTAGAGCAAGCTTTTCTTCATCTATAAGTGTCTGGATCGATTGCAGACCGCCGTAAACACAAGACAAAGAATACGTGTGCATGTATTCCGGGAACTCTTCCCAGCAGTCGTAATTGGGCAGCTTCCAGGTGAGCTGAATAAAGCTGACCGTGGTGCGGATGGAAGCGCTTAACTCCTGAAGCAGAGCATAATTCCCAGTCTGACGCACATGTTCGCTCAGACCCCATAGCCAGGTGCCATAACCATCGATCTGGAAGTTCCCCCAGCCTTTATTGACAGCATCTTCAAGCCCATCATAAGTAAAACGGGTGTGCAGCGCCTGATCTGGGTGGATCTTCAGACCCTTCTTTAATAAAGTTGCGATCACATTGACTTTCCCGGCGTAGCGATCTATGGTAGCGCCCAGCCAGCGGTAAAAGGCTTTGGCGCTCTCATGTTCTCCGGCCAGATCCATGGCATAGGCAATGTAACTTCCATCACGCAACCAGCTAAAGTGGTAGGTCGGGAACGCAGGGGACGCAATATAAGAGCCCCATTGGGTCTGGTTTTCGCGGATGATCTGAATAGATCTGGTGTAAAGTCGATGATTCATAACAAAAATACCCTTCTAACCTTTTAATCCCGTCATTTTGATGCTTTGAACAAAATACTTCTGCAGTACAAAGTACAGGAGCAAGATCGGTAAAACTGTCAGCACAGAGCCGGCCATCTGCAGGTCCCAACGGGTGGTGTACTGGCCTACCAAGTAAGAGAGGCCAACCGCCAGGGTGCGTTTTGCCGGGCTGGTGAGCATAACCAGCGGCCAGAGAAAGTCGTTCCAGACGCCCTGGAAGGTCATCACGGCCAGAGTGGCCAGGATGGGCTTGGAATTGGGGATCAGAATACGCAGGTAGAACATGAGCGGATTGCAGCCGTCCAACTTGGCGGCATCTTCCAGCTCATAGGGGAAGGTCAAAAAGAATTGACGCATCAAGAAGATGCTGAAGCCATCTGCTAATTGCGGCAGGATGACACCAAAGTGGGTATCTACCAGCCCCAAATAGCGCATGATGATGAAGTTCGGCACAATGGTGATCTGCGAAGAGATCATCATGGTTGCCAGGGTGAGCATGAACAGAAAATCTTTGCCGGGGAACTTCATGCGGGCAAAACCATAGCCTGCCATGGAACACAGGATGAGCCGGCCAATGGTAACGGCAACGGTGATCTTAATGGTGTTCCAGCCATACAGGCTGAAGTTGATGCGGGTCCAGACATCCGTGTAGTTCTTCCAAACGAATGGGTTCGGGAGCCAGCTTGGCGGCCAGGCAAATAGTTGCTGCTGATCTTTCAGCGAGGTGGAGAGCATCCACACAAAGGGGATGATCATCACCAGAGCGCCGACGGCCAACAAGATATAGGCGGCTGTCTTGCTCAGAGAAAAACGGCCCGTGTTCTTTTTCTTGATCGGTTCAGGAAGTGTGGTCATTTTTACTCCTCACCATAAACCCATTTTTTTCGTAATTGCCATTGCAGAATGGTCAACACCAACAGGATGGCCATGAGAGCAAATGAGATGGCTGAGGCGTAGCCCATCTGCGAATACTTGAAGGCGTTTTGCCAGACGTAGAACCCCACCGTGCTGGTGGCGCGGTTAGGGCCGCCTTCATGCTTCATAGACATATTGAAGACAAGGTCAAACGCCTGCAAGGAACCAATAACACCCATGACACCCGTGAAGAAGATGGAGGGGCTGATGAGCGGTAAAGTGACGTGTCTGAAAATGCCCACGCTGGAGGCACCGTCCACCCGGGCGGCATCACGCAGCTCTTCCGGTACATCCTGTAATGCTGCCAAAAAGATGATGACGTTAAAACCCAGGTTCTTCCACACATCCACAAATGTGATTGTGGTCAGGGCTGTTTTGGTGTTTTGCAGCAAATTGGTGGTGTGAAAACCCATACTCTTTAAGGCGGAGGTGACAATGCCGAAATCGGAAAGCAGCCACACCCAGATGGCGCTGACTGCTACGGAGGCCGTCACCACCGGGATATAATAAGCGGTCCTGAAAAATGCCAGCCCCTTGATCTTCTGGTTCAGCGCCACCGCCAGCAGCAGAGAGAGGGCCAGGTTAAGAGGAACACTTATGGCGGAGTAGTAAAAGGTGTTTCCAAAGATCTTTCCGATGTTAGGATCACTGAATAAACGGGCATAGTTTTGCAGCCCGATGAATGCAGGGGAAGAGAGCAAGTTCCAATCGGTAAAAGAGATGGTAAAACCGACGATCAATGGAACCAGCTTGAACATTATGATGATCAATAAACTGGGCAGTACAAAAAAGTAACCCCAAAAAGCTTTGCCTAATGTTTTTTTGAATTTCTGAAAAAATGAGGCTTGAGGTTGAATTGCCTGGCTCGTTTCCATGGCGAACTCCTACAAGGCGAATCGGCCCTATATATTGTTGGAGGGCGGTTTTGCCCGCCCTCCACAAAACTCAAGAAGAGCTTTACTTTGATTCGGTCAAGATCGGATTGATGACATCGCAGGCATTCTGCATAGCCTGTTCCACGGTGATATCACCGAGGAGAGCAGAATCCAACTGAGCGGAGATTGCATCGGCAATTTCAGACCAGCGAGCGTGGGTAGGAACACTCTTTGCGAATTCAGCAGAATCCAAGAAGACTTTGGCGTTGGTGGGTTTCTTGCCTTCCATCGATTTCAGGTACAGGCTCTCAGCAACGGTCTTGATAGGAGCAATTTCGAAACCAGCATTCTGGCGGATGGTATCGCCTTCAGCGCCGGTGACGAACTTCATGAACTCGAATGCAGCGGCCTGGTTCTTGGAACCAGAGAGCATACCATAGGCATTACCGAAGAGGAAAGTGGTTTTCTTTCCAGTGGGGCCAATGGGCAGAGTGGTGGCGTCCCAATCGAAATCTTTGATGACGTCATTGAACTCAGAGACAGACCAGGGGCCAATGGGGTACATGGCAATACGGCCGGCTTCGAACATGTGCCAGTCATCCTGGGCGGCCAAATCAGCAGCAGAAGGAGCCACTTTGTCGGTGAGGGTCAGATCCACCATGGACTGGAAACCAGTAACGGCAGCGGCATCAGTGAGGGTGCATGCAGAGGCGTCAGCATTGAAGGGGGAGGCGCCGGTAACAAGCATGTAGTAAGGCCACCACAGGCGGGCGGTACCGAAGGTATCGATGGTGCCATCACCGTTGGTATCTTTGGTGAGTTTCTTGGCATAGTCAACATAAGTTGCCCAGTCCATCTTGTCATCGGGGTAAGGCAGGCCGGCGGCATCGAACAGGTTCTTGTTGTAATACAACACAACTGTAGAGTAGGAAGCGGGCAAACCATACTGACCACCATTGTTCTGGAACATGTCGAGGGTGCTTTGATAGTAGGCACTCAGGTCATAGTTTTCAGAAGTGATGAGGTCATTGAGGTTGACCAAAGATCCAGCGGCTGCCATTTCCTGGAGCATGGACAGATCGAGGGAGGCAACATCCGGAGCAGTGCCACCAGCGATCCAGGTCTTCAATGAGGTGAAGTAGTCAGCATACGGCAGCAGTTGGAAATTGACTTTGATCTCGGGGTGAGCTGCTTCGAATGCGGCTACAACCTGGGCTTCTGCACCTTCTTTGTTCTCATCGTAGGTCAAGAAGCTGACGACATTGATCGTCACGGGCTCGGTTGAGGTAACCTCAGTAGCTGCGGCTGGTTCAGTAGCCTCAGCGTTTCCTTCGGGCGTAGCAGCCTGGGCACAAGCGGCCAGGACCATGCTCAACGCGAGAAGAAGGGATACAACTACGAACAACTTGCTGTTTTTCATCTTCGACTCCTTTTTAAGATTTGGTTCGGTTCAATAACCTGTCAGGCAGGTAAATTGATTACTTTATACGCTGAACGAAGTAACACAGGCAAAATTTTTTATTTTGCCTTTTCAGCGCCGTCCTCTTTACCGATCGGCGAGTTGAAGATATCGCCGATCACTACACTGGCAGCGGCTCGAGCCCAAACATCATCACCCCACGGCGTAACACGGATCTCCGTGTCATCGGCCAGGCCGGGCATGACGTTTTCGTGGAAAGAGGCTTGCAGACCTGAGAAAAACAAAGGACCCATTCCCACGCCCTCACCACTGATCAGTATCAGTTTAGGGTCTAGAATATTTACAACATTGGCCAACGCGCGGCCCAGCAAACGGCCGGCATCGGTCAGTACATTCGCAGCAGCCGCATTTCCGGCGGCAGCCCTCTTAACCAGATCATCAATATCTATTACATCCGGGGCTACTTCAATGTGCGCCCGGTCAATGAGCGCACGGTCACTTAAGAAGCTTTCCAGGCAACCGTGTTTTCCGCAACTGCACAAAGGACCTTTGGGATCAATGACGGTATGCCCAAACTCACCGGCTCCCCCGCTCTTGCCGCGGTAGATCTGCCCGTTGATGACGATGCCCATGCCAATACCGCGCCCAATGGTGACGACAATGAAATCATCCACCGGCAGGCCGTTTCCGAGCCATTTTTCGCCCAAAGTCAGGGTATTTACATCATTATCGATGTGAATGGGCACTTTCAGACGCGTTTCCAGTAAGTCACGCAAAGGCACATTTTTCCAGCCAAAGAAAGGACTCTGACGCAAGATGCCCTGCGCGGAGTCTATAACGCCGGCCAGCCCCACCCCCACCCCGAGCAACTGCTTTTTGCGCACATCGCTCATACGGATAAGGCGGTTCACCAGGTTCACCAGAGCGTCCACAATTGAATCCAAAGATTCGTCCGAAAAATCAACCGTGTCCTTATGGTACACGGTTGCATTTAGATCAGTTAACGCTCCAACAGCGTGATCTTCCATTAGCTTCACGCCAATCACAAACCCGCCGCGCGGATTAAGCGCCAGCAAAATGGGCGGACGACCACCACTGGAATCGCCGGTCTCTTTTTCTATGACCAGCCCTTCACTAATGAGATCACCAGTGATGGCGGTGACCGTTGCCGGGCTCAGACCGCTCTTATGCGCCAGATCAGCCCTCGAAATAGCTCCCTGCGTTTTGATGGCATTGAGCAAGATCGAGCGGTTGATACTGCGAATGAGGTCGCGGTTTCCGCGAGGCAAGTTTGGCATAATTAAGTTACTTCGTTTAGTGAATGAATTATGTACATATTATAGGGCGGATTATTTAAATGTCAATACCCTAATTTGAAAACTCAAATAGGGTATCAACGCCGGCGCTGCGTTCCCCCTGCACCGGCCGCAATGCTCAATTTTGCCTGCCTGACGTTATTTCAAACCTCTGAACCAGGAGGTCGAAAAACCTAACTTTTCAATGCCTCAACCAAAATCAAATACATGGCATGAGACCAGAGCAATGGGCTGGCCACCGGCCCCCAGCGCTCTTCCCACACCGGCAATTCTTTGGGCGCCAGTGTGTGGCTGTTCACCTGCTCCGGCAGATTGCCTTGCTCATCTGCCACAGATTCAATCCAGGCCAGCAATCCTTTGGCCTTCTCTACATCGCCAACGCGGGCGTAATACCAGCCCAGCCAGGCGGAGAGCAAGATCCATTCGCCGCCGCCGTAATAGACATCTTCCTTGTAGCGGAAAATGCCGCCCTGGGGGTAATGCAGATCTTTCTCAATTGATTGAACCGTTTCAATTATATACGGATGCTTCAGGTCATAAACCGCATACGGCAGTGCCAGGCCTAACAGGCTGGCGTCCACCCCACTCTTTGGCAAGGGGGAAACTGGTTTATTTTTGGTGGCCGGTTTGAGGTGTTTGATAAAGCGGCCATCGAGGACGGCATATTTTTCAATAAAGGCTTTTACTTCACCAGCCAGACCTGCCGCATCAAATTTAAGCTGCGGCAGCAGGCCTTCCTTTTGCAGATCGGCAATGGCCATCAAACCACCATAAGAGGTGGCCAAAGAATACGGATGCAGATACTCAGGATGTTCTTCCCAGCAATCATAGTTGGGCATCTGCCAGACCAGCTTCAAGTAATTCAAGGTGGTGGCAATCGGTTTGGCCAGCTCCTGCAAAAGTGCTGTATCGCCGCTGCGCTTAACGTGTTCCGCCAGCCCCCACAACCAGGTGCCGTAGCCATCGATCTGGAAGTTGCCCCAGCCGCTTTCAGCGCCCTCTTCGATTCCATCCAGGGTGAAACGAGCATTGAGGATGCCTTTGAAGTCGGGTTTGATGCCCTGTTTGATCTGATCGGCCAGTGTATCCACTTTGTGAGCATAGCGGTCGATCACCTGCCCCACCCAGCGGTAGAACTTTTGGGCGCTTTCATAATTCCCGGCGCAATCCATGGAAAAGGCAATAAAACTGCCGTCCCGCAGCCAACTATAGTGGTAGGTAGGGAAATTCGGGCAGGCGATGTAGGCGCCGCTCTTATCTTGATTCTTCAAAATAACATCAATGCTATGGTCGAATAGATTCATAATAATCCCTGATAATGGATTTTGGATCAATAACGGATCACCAGCAGATCCCAATAACGCAGTGATGGGATCTGCACGGTCAGCTCTCCGTCTTTTTGAGTAAATTCAACTTTCTGGAGCGAGAAATCTTCCCCATCCGGGGAGGTGAAGGCCACTTCTTTGACGGTCTTCTCCAGACCTTTAAGCGTAAAGGTCAGATCTTTGGCGGGGGTCGGGTCGTTGACCGGTACGTTCCACTTGAAGGAGCTGATGCCGGTGAGGTTCACCAGGCTGATGGCCAGGGAATGATCCGTTTCGCGGGCAAGGGCGAAGACATCGCTGCCCTCTGAAAGGCCGACCTTGAGCGCGCCCACTTTGACATTGTTGATCCACTTGCCGGTGGCCTCAGTTGTAGCCGGCCCAATGAGGGATTGATAGCGAACGGCGAAATCATAGTAGTTTTGCAGCAAGGTTCGTTGCTCTGTGGTGGGAATCTCGTATTTGGGGAAGTAGGCTTCGACCAAATAGCCAAAATTCTCGCCCAGTTCAATGCGTCCGCCACCGCTGCCAAAGATGATGGCATCCATCAGCATGGGGTTGGCAGAATTGGCCGGGTGAACATAAGCCGCCAGCACCACCGGTTTGCCAGTGTTTTGCGACTGGGCATAGGTCACCAGATTGTGAAGGTCACTGAAATTAGTGTAAGGATCCCAAACTTCGATGTAGATGATGTCTTCATCCGCGCGGGAGGCCAGTTCCACCGGCCAGTTGGTGACACAGTTAAAGACCACTGCGCCATCTTTGCGGTATTCGTCCACCACTTTGTGGGTATCGGTGATGGTATCGGCAATAGCCTGACCCAGATCAAAGTAATTCCCTTTGGCGTCATAGCCCACTTTGGGGTCGCCGTACTGGTCCAGGTGAATGCCGTCAAAATCGGTTTTTTGCAGAATTCCCTTGAACTCATTGAGCATGTGCACCGTCCAAGAGCTGCCCGGGCGGGGATCGACGTAGGCCATAAAGTTATCACCCAGATAAACCGGTGATCCATCGGCGTGGTACATGCCCCAGTCTTTGTGACTGTTGAAGAACTCCACAGAAACGCCGTAAATGGCCGTGTACGGCATGGCGGCGATTCCGTGTTTGTGGGCATCCGCGATCAGTTCTTTGACGGTATTTAAAGACAGGGTGCGGTCCAAAATATCAATATAGGGCTCGTCATGGGTAAAGAACTGCTCATGGCGGTACATCCAGTCGTAGAATTGCAGGCCGTTGATGTGCAGATCTGACATCTGCTGCATCATCGTGGCTGAATCTTTGCGCTCCGGGAAGAAATCCGTCAGGAAACCATAACGGGGCATCTGGGTCCACTTGTCCAGCACATCAAAGCCAGAGCTGACCACAGATGTCTTGTTGCCGTCGGCAAGATCGAAGGTTACATCCAAACCGTAGCCGCGCGGCGCCCGGGCAGGCGGCAGCCACTCAAAATCAAAACTCTGTTCACCCGGTTTGAGGGTGACCTTCTGGCTGAGGCGATATAAAGTCTTTTCGCTGTCGCTGATCTGGCAGGAAAGCTCACCAGTCAACTCTGCTTTTGAACCGTTCTTTACCACTACCGTCCAACGAGCAGTTTCGCCCGGCCGGGTGAATGATCTTTCATAATGGATGGCGCTGATCTGTACGTCGTTCATGTTCACTCCTGATTTCGATAAATTAGTTGCCGGACGAGCCGAGCATGCGTTCAAAATAAAACAAACCAATAAGCCGATAACACCAACCCGCGTACGCAAGGTCAGCCTTTCACTGCGCCACTGGTAAGACCCTGGATAAAGTACTTTTGCAAGGCCAGGAAGACGGTCATGGTGGGGATGATGGCGATGATCATGGCCGCGAAGACCAGACCCCACTGGGTGCCATGCTGCCCCTGGAAGGAATAGATGGCCACAGGCAAGGTGCGTTTGAGCGGATCATCAATGGCAGTCAAAGCCCAGGTGAACTCATCCCAGTTGCCCATGAAGGAGAAGATGGTCACGGTGGCCAACGCAGGAGCTGAGAGAGGAATGGCCATGCGGAAGAAGATGGTCAGATAGCTGGCGCCGTCAATGAGCATGGCTTCTTCCAACTCATGCGGAAGTTGCTCAAAAAAGCCGCGTAACAGAAACGTATTCAGCGAGATGGAACTGGCCACGTACACAATGATCAGCCCCCACAGGCTGTTGCGCAGCCCCAACGCCCTCACCAATGTGAACTTCGGAATAATCGTCACCATGTCCGGCACCATCAAGACCAACAGCACCAGGAAGAACAAGAACTCCTTGGCCGGGAAGTTGAAGCGGGCAAAGGCGTAAGCCGTGGTGGCTGAGACCATCACCGTGAGGATTGTGGAAATGATGGCCACAAAGGCGCTGTTGCCAAAGTAAAGCTGGAAGTTATTGGCCTGCCAGGCCTTAATAAAGTTGCCAAAGGACGGGTTGGTCGGGATCAACTGCGGTGGGTATTCAATGACATAGACATTCTCTTTGAGAGAATTCGAGATCATGAACAGGAAAGGCAGGACCATGATGACCGCACCAGCAATTGCCAGCGCATAAAGAATGATGTAACGGGTAATTTTTCTGGTTTTTCGCATTTTGATCCGTCCTTATCCAGCAATTTCAACCGGTTTGCGCAAGAAACGCATCTGTAAGTAACTCAACACGATCAGCACCACTGCCATGATCATCGAGATAGCCGCGCCATACCCGAAATCCAGGAAGTCAAATGCCTGGTGGTAGCCAAAGCTGAGCATAACCTCAGTCTGTTGAGCAGGACCACCGTTGGTAATTAGGTAGACCGAGAGGAACACATTGAACGACCCAATGAGCAGCATGACCAGGGTAAAAACGATGGTCGGGCTGATGAGCGGCATGGTGAGGTTCCAAAAACGATTCCAGGCATTGGCGCCATCGATCTCTGCCACTTCTTCCAACTCCTTGGGCACCCCTTGCAAAGCAGCCAGGTAGATCATCATGGACCAGCCGATGCCTTTCCAGACGCCCAGAATGCAGATGGGGATGAAAGCGTACTTAGCATCAGTCAACCACAAAATGGGGTCCTGAATGACATGGAAGACATCCTTGAGGAAGTAATTCACAATCCCGTCCGGACTCTGGAACATGTAGCGAATAAGCAAAGATACGATAACCCAGGAGGTCACAACAGGGATGTAGAACAAAGCGCGGAAGATGCCCTTTCCTTTTGGAATGGCATGCAGCAGCAAAGCGGCCATCATAGCAAAGATCATCTGGCCGGGAACAGTGACCAGTGCATAAATAGCGGTGTTTTTGGCCGCGATCTTGAAGATGGGGTCATTGAATGCACGTGTGTAATTGTCCAACCCGATGAATTGGCTGACCTTGCCGGGCATGATCTGCCAGTCGTAAAAGCTCATTTGCAGCCCTTTAAGCAGCGGGTAGATCTGGAAAACGATGAATAATAGCAAACCAGGGATGATAAAAATTATCGGGATGATCTTTTTTTGTGTCTTCAATGACATGTGCATTTTGCTTACCTCCGAAGGATTCCCCTATTTTACGGGAGGGCTTCGGTTGAAGCCCTCCCGTGTTACCCAAGTGGAGTGAAAACTATTGGGCAGGAGCTAACAGTGCATCAAGCTTGGCGGCGGCGTCATCCAACCCGGCCTGAGTTTCAACAGTACCATTCAGGATGGCGTTACCGGTATTGGTGATGATCTCTTCCATCTTGCTCCAGGCGGGGTTCGGGGTACGAGCCTTGGCGGTCTTGAGCTGTTCGAGGAAGATACCATAGAAAGCGTGGTTCTTGATGTAGTCAGAGTCAATGGCAGATTTCAACACAGGAACCTGACCCTGTTCGGCCATCTTCAACTGAACGTCTTCGGAGAGCAGGTATTTCATGAATTCAGTGGCTGCTTCCTTTTTCTGGCTCTGCTGGAACATGACGATGTCTTCACCACCCACAACGGAGGTAGAGCCACCAGCACCGGCAGGAATCAAAGCCATACCGTATTGTTTATCGGGGAACTGGCCAGCGAAGGAGGGCATGAACCAGGGGCCTTCAAAGATCATGGCCACTTTATCCTGAGCGAAAGAGCCCCAGGTATCCAGGCTGCCACCCTTGATGGCGGGATTGATGTAACCCTTGTCGATGCCATCTTTGAGGAAATTGTAAGCAGCAGCGGTTTCGGCACCATTGAAGTAACCAGTGGCTTTGGTGATATCAGGATCAGTTACATCACCACCAAAGGACCAGATCCAGGGATTGACAGCCCAGGCATAGGTACCACCATCAGCGAAGCAGTACTTGTCATCACCGAGGGCTTTGATCTTTTCGCAGTCGGCCAGGAATTCATCGATGGTCGCAGGGGCAGCTTCGATACCGGCGGCAGCGAACATGTCTTTATTGTAGACGAGGATGCGGGTGTTGGTATCGAGGGGCAGACCGTAGTAATTGCCCTTGTAGAAGTTGGTAGACAGAGGACCGGGCAGCATTGCATCGGCCAGAGTCTGGAAATCGGGAACGACCTCATCCAATTTGGCCAGGGCACCCTGATCAGCTAACTCAGGAACCCAGATGATATCGAGGCGGGCCAGATCAGGAGCTTCACCACCAGAGAGTGCGATCAACAGCTTGCGGCGGAATTGATCGTAGGGGACCAACACAGACTGAACTTTGATGTTGGGGTGGGCGGCTTCAAATGCGGGGATGAGGGTCTCATCCAGGTATTTGGCCTCAGTATCGGCAGAGTAGGAATGCCAAAAAGTGATGGTTACCGGTTCGCTGGAGACAGCTTCGGTAGATTCTTCCCCTGCAGGGGCGGTAGTAGCTTCCGGTGTTGCTGCAGGAGCGCAGGCTGCCAAGAGCATGCCCAACGCAAGAAGAACGGACAACACGACGAGCAACTTACTGTTTTTCATCTTCGACTCCTTTTTATTTTGAATCGTTTCAATCACCTGAAAATTAAAAATCAGGGCAATTGCATAAAGATGTGTGGTTCCTTCTAGTAGTTGTATGCAGCATTTATACTCTGTTTTTGAATTGAACCGTTTCAATAAGTTTTGAAAAAATTAAGTCCGATCAATGCGAACCGACCAAACTCAATCAATTGTTTTTTTATGCAGGTTGCTTACCGTTGAAATTGAACCGTTTCAATTATATTAGCACCAATATTTAAAAATTTCAAGCATCAATTTTCGTTTTTCTAAAATTGGTCAGGATTCATTTTCGGGCTGGATGGGCGAACGGAAGATCTCGCCAATGACCACACTAGCCGCCCCACGTGCCCAAACATCATCGCCCCAGGTGGCCACCCGGATCTCGGTGTCGTCTGCCAGACCAGGCATGATATTGGTTCTGAAGGTGCCGCGCATGGCAGAGAAAAAGGTCTCCCCCACCACCACCCCCTCACCACTGATGAGGATGAGGCGCGGATCCATAACATTCACCAGGTTGGCCAATTCGCGGCCAAACAGTTTGCCAGCGCTTTCCAGTACTTCAATGGCCTTTTCGTCGCCATCAAGAGCCAGATTGGCAAGTGTTTCCAGGTCATTGACATCGATTAACCCTTTTTGCTTTGCAGCCGCCAAAATGGCCCGGTCGCTGACAAAACTCTCCAGGCAGCCCCGTTTACCGCAATTGCACAACGGACCGGTAGGATCGACTACTATATGTCCAAACTCGCCGGCGCCCCCGCTCTTGCCGCGATAGATCTGGCCATCAATGACCATCCCCATGCCAATGCCGCGGCCAATGGTGACCACAATAAAGTTGTCTTCAGGGATGCCGCTGCCCAGCCAGCGTTCGCCCAGGGTGAGCGTGTTCACGTCGTTTTCCAGAAAAATTGGAATATGCAAACGAGTTTGGATAAGATCTTTGAGGGGAATGTTTTTCCAACCAAAGAACGGGCTCTGACGCAGAATGCCCTGGCCAGAATCTACCACCCCTGCCAGGCCAATGCCTACCCCCAGCAATTGTTTCTTGCGGATGCCGCTCTTGGTGATGAGCTGATTGACCAGATCTACCAGCACATCCACCACTGCATCGGGTTGCTTGTTGGTCATATCTGCGGTGGTCTTCACCAACACCGCGGCGTTGAGGTCAGTGAGCGCGCCCACCACGTGGTTCTCCATCAGCTTGATGCCAATGACGAATCCGCCACGCGCATTCAATGCCAGCAGAATGGGCGGACGACCCCCGCTGGAGCCGCCGGTCTCTTTTTCAAAGACCAGGCCGGTGTTGATGAGCTCCCCGGTAATGGCCGTCACCGTAGCCGGGCTGAGCCCGGTGAGGTGAGCCAGATCGGCACGCGAAATAGCGCCCTTTGTCTTGATGGCGTTTAGCAAGATGGATCGGTTGATCCCACGAATGAGGTCGCGGTTACCGCGCGGTAGATTTGGCATTTTTACTTTATTTAGTGAGCAAATTATGTTATTATGGGTACATTGTTCAGAAGGTCAAATTCTTCCCTCTTGAGGTTTCATGATCTCTTCCACCCCTAATTATACAGACTTATCCACGGGAATTGCCAACCAAAGCGCCACATTTTCATTCCCGTTTTGCCGCATCTCTATCCTTACTACGCGCACCATTCGCGTTGAGGTCAGCCCGCAGGGTCAGTTTTGCGATACCCCCAGCCAGCAGTTCCTCTTCCGCAACCAGCCGCTCCCTGATCTGAATGTGATACAGAACGGCAATGCGCTTACCATTTTCAGCCCGTATTTTGAGCTTCGCTACACCAACACCCAACGCAGCCCCTCCTGGTGGAATTTTAAGATCACCAGCAAAGAGACCGGCGCCACCTATCATTATGGCGCTTCCAACAAAGGGAATTTCCCGGGTACCACCCGCACCCTGGACCGCACCAACGGTCAGGTGAAACTAAGCCAGAGTTTTCTCTCGCGCAGCGGCTGGACGGTCATCGATGACACAAAATCTCTGCTCTTCACCTCTGAAGGCTGGCTGTCTCCTCGCCCAAAACAGGAAGGGTACAAAGACCTGTACTTGCTGGTGTGCGGGCACAATTACAAAGAGGCGCTGGCCCACTATCAACAATTGGCAGGCAACGTTCCGCTCATTCCGCGCTATATGCTGGGTAACTGGTGGTCGCGTTACTGGGAATACTCAGACGCAGACATCCGCACACTGGTGGGCCGCTTCCAAAAAGAAGAGATCCCCCTCTCCGTCTTTATCATCGACATGGATTGGCACATCACCAAAACTGGCAATCAATGTAGCGGCTGGACCGGCTTTAGCTGGAACCGTGAGCTCTTCCCCAACCCGCCTGACCTGTTGAGCTGGCTGCATCAGAACAACCTCTCGGTGGCGCTCAACCTGCACCCTGCCGAGGGTGTGCACCCTCATGAAGACCAATACCCCACAATAGCAGAAAATATGGGCGTTGACCCCGCCAGCCAGGCGCCGGTCAAATTTGATATCACCGATCCGCGCTTCGCCAAAGAATACTTCGCGACCCTGCTCCATCCGCTGGAAAAAGAAGGCGTGGACTTCTGGTGGATCGATTGGCAACAGGGACACCTTTCTGGCATTCCCAGCCTGGACCCGTTGTGGTGGCTAAACCATCTGCATTATCAGGACCTGGGCAGTGACAAAGCCAAACGCCCGGCCATCTTCTCGCGCTGGGGCGGACCCGGTAGTCACCGTTACCCTATTGGCTTCTCCGGCGACACCATCATCAGTTGGGCCAGCCTGGCCTTACAGCCCTTCTTCACCAGCAGCGCTGCCAACGTGGCCTACGGCTGGTGGAGCCACGATATTGGGGGGCACATGATCGGCCGCGAAAATGCCGAACTCTACACCCGCTGGGTGCAGTACGGCCTGCTCAGCCCCATTCTGCGCCTGCATTCCACCAAAGATAAAAAGCTGCATCACCTGCCCTGGGGATTTGATGAACCCACCCTGCAGGCCGCCCGCCAGGCTATGCAACTGCGCAACGCCCTGGTTCCTTACCTGTATTCGATGGCGCACCGATACGAAACCACCGGTCTGCCGCTGTGCCTGCCCCTGTACTACGAATGGCCAGAAGACCCCACCGCCTACAAGGTTCCCAACGAATATCTCTTTGGAGATCAATTGCTGGCAGCACCCGTCACCCGTCCGGCCAAACCCGGCGACCGGGGGGCGGCACACAAAGTTTGGTTCCCCGCCGGCGAGTGGGTGGATTTCTTCAGCGGCGAGCACTTTACCGGTCCAGCCTGGCACAACTTTACCGTTCCCATTGAGCGCATCCCGCTCTACGCCAAAGCCGGTGCAATCATTCCGCTGCGCAACGCCTTGAGCCGCGAAGATGCCAGCAACCCCGCCGAACTCGACCTCATCGTCTTCCCGGGTGCGGACGGACGCTTTGAACTCTACGAAGACGACAATACCTCACAGGGTTACAAGGACGGCTCATACTGCACCACTCTGTTTGAGCATAAGTGGGATGGAACAAATACGCAGATCACAGTGCATGCGCCTCAGGGCGAGCTCAGTCTGCTACCTGAAACGCGCAGCTACAGGCTGCATTTGAGGGGTGCGCATGCAAACAGCGTCAGCGCAAGCATAAATGGTGAAACCATTCAAGTGCCCTCAAAAGAAGATGGCGAGATCATTTTTCAGGCAGTCGCGGTTCGGCCCGGAGAAGAAGTAGTTTTTAACATTCAAGGGCTTGCTTAAGCAAGCCCTTGAAATAATCACTGTTATAAAGCAGGTAAATTCGTCATCTGGAAAGATACTTGAAGAATGTTGCGTTCGAGGTATCCCCCACATAACTAACCAGGTATTCCAAATTCAAACTGGCTAAAGAGTACCAATCTTCTGCCACCAGTTCGCCTGGATGATCTTTTTCTGGGTCGTAGAATGCGATCCGATCCTCTTGTTTTACATAACATTGACCCGCCACTTTTTGTTGCACAAACGGCAACCGATAAAACTCCGCTGTTCTCACCCCAGACCGATTCATCTCGTAGATCGGTGTGCAGGCTCCGATCACAAGTAATAATGCCACAAGCACACTTGTCTTTGATCTTTCATGTAGCAGTGTCTCTCCACACCAGACCATCAGCAACAGCATAAATGGGATTGTTGCCCGCTCGCTGATGATGGGTGTGCCAGCCAGATCGATCATGGGGGAGACGGCCAAAAGTCCACCCATAAAATACCAGCTAATATCTTTTCGTCGATTCTTAGCAACGGCCAGCCACAAAACAAACCATTCGATCAAGGCAAATAAGATCAAACTGATGATCGCCATTCCATCCAATGGAATTAAACCGATCTTTCCGGTAGATCGATTGCTCTGGTAAAAGAAATACATCAGTACCGTCACCAGGCCGCCGCCCAATATATTTTCCGGGCTGAACAGTCCGTGCAAACGAGCGATCATAGCCCGCCAAAATGATGTTTTGGACTCATTTTGTATGGGTTGCAAAAGATCATTGAGAACTTGCGCAAAGACAAGCAAAGCCAGTCCCAATGCGGGAATTGGAGCAAAGAAAAAGCATAAACTCCACACCAGAAAGATCAAGTGGTTGTCTTTCCGAGTCAGAACCAACATAGTACAGATCCAGGCTGGGATCGCCTGATTGACCACCCAGAACAATTGCGTGGTGAAAGATGAGATCTGATACGTCTGCCACCACTCCAAATGGGAGATAGGGGGCCATAAAGTTGGGTAGATGCCTGGACTGGCGTATTGCTTCAGTAACGCCCCCAAAATGTCCATTCCGCTAAAAAACACCAGCAAAAGAATGGATACCAGAAGTGAGGTTTTCATCCGTTTTGCCAGCAAGCTGACGGTGATACCCACGCCTAAAACTGAGTATAAAAACAAAGCGATATTTGCTGCTGTCCATCCCAGCAATTTACCGATCAAAGCTGGAGCCAGCCAATACCCGAAATAATACACAAAAGAAAACGTATGCGCTGGCATAAGTGAACTACCCAGATTAGTGTAATAGACCGGCCAGGAGTAATTGATGAGATCGCGGAAAATTGCGTTCCGCCCATTAAAATCAGTGTTTTGGAAGGCATACCCACCCACCCCAGAAAGGAAAACCCAGGCCAGTACAATAAGCCCTAAAAAGAGCCAGTCAGAACTGGGACGGACAAGTTTTTCAGAGGATTGATTTGATTTCCATAAGCGGATCGAAAGCCACCCGAAAAGCGTAAGGATAGGAAGGCTGATGTAGATACGTAAGAACCCAAGACAAAAGATCAGAAAAGGGATCAGTAAGTATAGCCAGGCAATGCGCACAAGCCAATTTTCTGAAATGGAAATATTTTTAGCAGAATTCACAAAGCGCTCAATTCATCAAAGATTTATAGCAGTGCTAATTCTTTACTGCCACGCACAATCCATGTAACGAAATAACCCAAAAAACAAATGGGATGGATTGATTGTACCTGGGGCGAAATCCAATTTTTGCAAGGGTTGTCCTCAGGTCTTTGTGCGTCCATTGCTTCACATGGCCGGGATCGTACTTCCACTCTTTGATCTTCAACGTTGCCATTCGGGCAAAAGCAAAAACAGCATCATGTGGGAAGAGGATCACCAGTCTGCCACCGGGTTTGAGAATTCTGGCAACTTCAGCCAATGCAACAAGAGGATCCGTAAGATGCTCAATGACTTCAATGAGAAAAACTATATCCACTGAATTGTCGGCAATATCCAGATGGTAAAGATCCGCCAATCTGGCGTTCAGCCCATGGTCCAGACAGATCTTGATGTTTTCCGGGATGCAATCAATTCCAGTTACCTGTTTGCCAGGGGCCAGTTGGGTGAGCTTTTCCAGAAGAATCCCCTCGCCACAGCCCATATCATAAATAACCTGATCACCCGCTTTTAGTTCTCGCAGAATAAAACTATCTTTATAATCCCAATACCAACGGGAGATGCCTCCTGCGTTATAGATCGGTCGTTGGTATAGAATTTCGCCCTGAGTTTGTTTTTCATTTACTGGCATGGTTTACCTGTGGTTTGATCAATTTATCTTCCAGATAAAAATTATACAGCCTCATGGAATTAATTACCCTCACCCCGATGATCAAATATGGAAGGCCGTTCCTGTGTATAATTAATTATTCTATTTATTACCCATTAAGGCGGGTGTTTTTATGAACAATCACAAACTTGATCTTCACGACCAGCGAATTGGCGTTGTCATCCCCGCATATAAGGTTGAAAAGCACATTGCCGGTGTCATCACCACCCTCCCCCAATGGGTAAAAAAGATCATCGTGGTCAACGATTGCAGTCCAGATGCGACCTCTGAGATCGTGCGGTCCATCACTGATCCGCGCATCCACCTCATTGAGCATCCCAAAAATCAGGGTGTAGGTGGCGCCATGTTAAGCGGATTCCAGTATGCACTACAACAAGAGCTGGACATCCTTGTAAAGATGGATGGTGATGGTCAGATGGATCCAAATTATCTTCCTCAATTGATCGCACCCATTCTGGAAGGTAAAGCTGATTATACAAAAGGAAATCGCTTTTTACACCCGGTTGCTTTACAACGAATGCCTTTTTTTCGCATGGCAGGAAATTTGGCACTCACCTTCATGACCAAACTGGCCAGCGGTTACTGGAACATTTTTGACCCCAACAACGGCTATCTGGCCATCTCCATGGAAAAGCTTCGTGCCATCGAACCGCGAAACATTGCCAGGAATTATTTTTTTGAGACATCCATGCTGTGCGAACTGAGAAGGCTGAATGCCGTGGTAGAAGACGTGGCAATTCCAGCGATCTATAAAGATGAAAAAAGCTCGATGAACCTGCCTCGTGAATTCTTCAACTTTCTATTCAACTTGAGTGGGCGCTTTTTTAAACGTATGTTCCGCCGCTATTTCTTGTACGATTTCAATGCCGCCTCTTTTTACATTGTTAGCGGCATTCTCCTCGGCTTGTTTGGAGGGATCTGGGGAATCGCCAAATGGGCGAAATCCTCTCAAACCGGAATCCCGGCAACAACTGGAACGGTGTTGATCGCCGTCTTGCCCATCATCCTGGCCATTCAATTTTTAGTGCAGGCAGTTGCTCAGGATATCGCCGATGTACCCACCAGTGTACGTGCCATCAACGACCCGATCAGTGAAAATGGGGGATGGGAAGAGTATCCAAATTTTGTGAAGTTGTGATTGAGAATCTTAGGTTTGTTTCAATTGGCCAAAGATAATTAAGCCGTTCGATCAGGCTGAATGTCACATGCCATTTCATTTTCTTTTGATAATCTTTTTTAATTTTGATCAATAGCTTTTAATACTTTATAAATACCGTCTTGAAAAATCACTTGATAGTTTTTTTGTATGTAATTATCCAAGATAAACACCCCACTACTTGTTGAGCTTAAATTGCTTTCAATACTGACTTCCTCATTAACAAGGATAATGTAAACAACTTTTTTTTGAATTAATGAGTTAACTATCTCATTTTGAACTTTGGAAGTTGTTGCTACCCCAGGATAAAGCTCCTGGTATTTGTTTATTCCTGGTCTTCCTAAAAGAAAGTACAAAGACATATCATTTATAAAGATCTTGTCGTGAATAAAATTACCAATGAATATTGGGGTATCTTCCTTCGTTTTAGATTCAATTATTGAAATTACCTTTTGCGTCGATAAGCTTACACTTGAACAACCTTCTCTTCTTAATGTAACAAAACACGAATAATTGTTGGTCACATATTTCTTGTTCACTAAATATGTATCAAGAGGGGTTAATATATACGCAGGAATCAAGCTAGCTATAAATAATCCAATAACAAAAACAATGATTAATCTTGAAAGTTTTTTGTCTGAGCATTTCCTAACTACATTCTTGAGAAAAACAACTAATAGGATCAAAGAAACGATCAATGCCGGTAAAATGTGCGATATATCATATCTAGCTGTGCTATAAACCAAAAAAAAGAGACTCCAAACAAGAAGGACAATCTCCCCAAGCGCTTTTGAATCCACAACTTTTTCTTTCGTAGATATAAAGTTAACTAAAAGCCTGCCTGATTCTAAAAGCACAACCAATAATGGTAAATAAAACCTGATCCAATTCATATTTTGAAATGGATTAATATTAAAATCAAGTATTGATGGTTGTGGGATTGCTCTGTATTGATGATTAATTAAAAGGGGTGCAATAAATACCTGGTCAATAAAATTATTTAAACCAGGTTTGTAGACAACTAACCCCAATAACGGTACTAAGATGATTAGTACAGACCCAGTAAATATCGAGAAGTCCCTTACCAAATGTTGTTTTTCTCGGGTCTGTGATCTTCGCAACAAATTATCGATGACCAGGACTGACAGCAAGCTGATATATGCACAAATTCCAAAATCCCAACGAATGAACCCCGTCAATCCAGCAAGTACTCCAGAAATGATCAGGTATCTGATTTGCTTTCCATGGGCTTGATCAAAATATTTTAAAATGGTCAGTAAAGCTAAGTACATCAACATTAACGTAGGAGTATTGATGTAGATGTTTATTATTGATACCAACCATAGGAACGAAACCGATGAAAGAACGATTGAGGTAATCTTACTAAAATAGTGCCTGGCCAGGGCAAAGATTGACAGCGAAATTACCGCACGGAAAAGAAAATCTGCAATTCGAAAAACCAGGTCATTAATCCCAAATATCTTAAATATTCCCGCAAATAAATAATAATACCCGGGAGGATACAAAGTCCAAAAATCTCTATATGGAATTAATCCCTTTAATATATTGAAGGAATTTTCCAACATAATTCCTTCATCATAAGAATTAATTGGTGCAAATAAATTCTGAAAATAAAAACCAAATCCAATCAGAACTGCAAAGAGACAAATGATGATGGAAGTTAATTTCCTAATAATCCCTTTCTGTGCTTCAGTCATTCCTTCTTCCATCTTTCAGGATCGTAAATAACGCAAGAAAATGTTTAATACCAATTCCGGGAACTTTGCTCAATTTATAAACTTGTGTTTTCCCACCCATACGGTCGCGATGATTGATTTCTACTTCCTTTGTTCGTAAGTTTGCTAACTTCACGCGCGCGACAAATTCCCACCAGAATCCCTGCTGCATTGCCCCCATCTTGGCTCCAATTTTATATGCCGAATCTTTTTTGGCTAACATAAAAGGACAAGAAGGATCATGAAAAGGAACATGGAAAAACAGCTGGTAAACAAGAAAGAACATATGAGAAAAGAATAACCGCCAAGAAGCATCTCGTCTGGGTTTTCTCCAACCCAGAATTACATCATAATCTTGTCGTGAATCCCAAAATTTCCAAAAGTCTGCAGGGTCACACTGGCCATCGGAATCTAAACAAAGCAAGTACGGGGCAGTCGTTGTCAGCATTCCATCTTTCACTGCCTTTGAGTACCCTTTTCTTTCAGTTGAGAATATGAGTTTCATCGGTATTTCATGGCTTAATTGAGTAATCACCTCCTGAGAGTTATCTGAACTTCCATCTTCACAAATAATGAATTGGCATTTAATACGAGGAGAAAACTCTGTGTAGATTTCGCGAATTACTTTTTCGATAATGTTTGCTTCATTATGAACAGGTAAAAGTACTTCTACATCAAATTCTTGTTTATCCATGTCAGCCATCCTTAACCAGAGAATTATCTCGCCCAACAGAATTATCTTTAACTTACTAAAATCAATTATATACATTGTGCCAGATAATCCTAATTACTTTGAAAACTAATTTGGTAATTACCAAAAGTGTTAATGTTTGTTTTCAAATGTAATGAAGTGTAAAATCAATTAATAATAAATATCATTCTTCGATATTGGGAACAGTTTTTCACCTAACGCTAATGACTCTACCACCTCCTAAATCAGATAATTGATACCATTTAATCAAACTCGGATGGATAGGGCAAAATTAATCAAGCAAAGGAGAAATCATGAAAAATCAATTCACGGCAGCAACTTATCCAGGGCGAAAGAAAGATGACTTGATTGTTATTGCAGGAGCAGGTGGTTTCATCGCAGGGTCTCTTACACGATATCTTGTTGATCAAGGTTTTACCAATATTCGCGCAGTAGATCGAAAACCTATCCCACATTGGTACCAACGCGTTGAGGGTGTGGAATGTTTGAGTATGGATCTAGCGGAAAAAGAAAATGCCATAAAAGCAGTGGAAGGTGCTGTAGAAGTTTATAATTTTGCTGCTGATATGGGTGGAATGGGATTCATTGAAAGAAACCGAGTTGCCTGTTTACGATCAATTTTGATTAACACTCATTTGATTGATGCAGCCTGGAAGGCAGGTGCTGATCGATATTTTTACTCATCCACCGCTTGTGTTTACAATACAAACCTTCAACTAGACCCAAATGTAAGAGCATTAAAAGAATCTGATGCTTATCCTGCAATGGCAGAACGTGGATATGGTTGGGAAAAATTAATTTCAGAAATATTTTGCCAGGAATACACTGCTGAACGCGGGTTAAAAACAGCCATCGCACGATTCCACAACGTTTACGGCCCACACGGAACCTGGGATGGAGGGCGCGAAAAAGCCCCTGCTGCTTTATGCCGAAAAGTGATTGAAGCAAAACGTACCGGAAAACATGAGATTGTTATTTGGGGAGATGGTTCTCAAACCAGAAGTTTTATGTACATTGATGATTGCACTAAAGGAATTGATATGATCATGCATTGTGATGAACTCATTGCGACCCCAATTAATCTCGGCACAAGTGAGTTAATATCAATTAATAATCTTACTTCTTTGATCGAGGGTTTCGCAGGAATCACGTTGAAAAGAAGCTATGACCTTGATGCCCCTCGTGGTGTTGCTGGCCGAAATAGTGATAACACTTTCATTAAACAGGTTTTAGATTGGGAACCCAGCACTTTATTAAAAGACGGGCTCAAAAAAACTTATACTTGGATTGAACAACAGTATGCAGACCGATTAGCCGGGAAGAAAACTGTTCAAGATTATGATTAATCCTTCAATTTAAAGTTCATTGACCAGAGAACAACTTTGGTACAGATGTAATAAATAGGGTAAAAAAAACAGCTTAATAATATGGCTGGGAGTGGAGCAACTGTTTGCCTAAAATCCACTTTCCAGCCAAATTGTTTAATAACCTGGTAGTCGGCTACCTTACGGATACTCTCAGTGGACGCATGCCTGGATGAGATCAATTCTGAATTCTCTCTCAACCATTTCTTTGCATCCAGTTTGTTTTGGATCTCCCTTTTACCATGTAAGATACAAAAACCCCAGGTCATAAAATCTGCCACGCACAAAACAGGCGCCAGAGAATGTAAGGTTTTTTTTGAGAACAACTTTTGCAGCATGTAATTTCGGTTTCTTTCCTGGTAATAGACCTTTTTGGGGCCAAAGGTTAATTTGTAGTCATGGTAGATCACAGAATTAGGAACATATACAATACGTTTACCGTTCAACAGACAGCGCAAAGACAGGTCTGTATCTTCTACATATAGAAAAAATGCGGGGTCAAAGGCGCCAAGTTCAAAAAAATAATCCTTCTTAATAGCGAATGCCGCTCCAGAAATTGAGTTCACTTCTTCGGTGAGTGTGTATTTACTCGCCTCTTCGTTCATTCCCCGACACAGGGCCAGCCCACTGAGGTGCACATCATTTCCACAGGTATTGATCCTGGTTGGATGGTCCATCTGCAAGATCTTGGGCGTAGTCATACCAACATCCGGGTCAATCTCTAATGGCGATATCAACTCTCTTAATGCATCCTGAGATACAAGGGTATCCGGGTTTAAGAAAACCAAATATTCACCCAGAGCAGCCTCTGCCCCCAGATTGCATCCGGCGCCGAAGCCTGAATTTTCTTTAGCAATAATTAGCTTTACGGATGGAAATTTATTTGGGAGTTCTGCCAGGGTCTCATCTGAAGAGCCGTTATCAACAACAATCACTTCAACATCTGGATCTGTCCATAAAAACACAGAGGGCAAACATCTCTTCAAGTCTGCCCAACTGTTATACCCGACGATGATGATACTAATTTTTATCGACAAATCTTTGTTCAACCTCAAGCCAGTCGTTAGTTAGCCCGTTACTTCCCTTTGGGTTCTTTGGGCAGAATGATGGTAAAGGTAGTACCGCGACCTTCTTCGCTCTCTACCTGGATCTGGCCATTGTGGCTTTGCACCACGCGCCGCACCAAAGAGAGGCCAAGGCCGGTGCCTTTGTCGTTCTTCTTCTTGGTGGTGAAGAAGGGTTCAAAGATCTGGTTGAGGTATTCCCCCGGAATGCCTTTGCCATTGTCACTGATCTTCACCAGGAAATTGCTGCCATCGAATTTGCTGGCAATGCGGATCTCGCCGCTCTCACCTTCTATGGCTTCAATGGAGTTCATGATGAGGTTGATCCAGGCGCTTTGCAAATAGTTCTCGCTGGCCACGATCTGTGGCATATCTGAATCGCGATGGAACTGAACAGTGATCTGTCTGGACAAAAATTCATGGGAAAGCAGCATCAAGGCGCTCTGAATGGAATCGTTGAGGTCAACGGGTTCAAAATCAAAATCTTCTTTGCGGACGGAGCCTAGCAAGTTTTTGACCACCTGGGTGGCCTTCAAGCCTGCTGCCTCGATGAGGCGAGCCGATTGTTGCAAGTCTTCGCGGTCTTCCGGTAGATCTTCAATGAGCATCTGTGCATTGGCCAGGATGGAGGTCAACGGGTTGTTAATTTCATGGGCCACGCCGGCGGCCAGTTGACCAACCGCGGCCAGCTTCTCACTCTGGATCAGCTCGGCTTCCATGCGTTGCTTTTCAGTGATGTTCTGCTCCAGCAAGACCACCTGGCGCGGACCGTTTTCAGCAGCCTGCACCGGGTAGGTGCGGATCTCCCACTCCAGGTTGGAGTTATCTTTTTGTAGCAAGTGCAACTTACGTACCGTGCTTGCCTTGTTTTTTAGAGTCTTGGCTACCAGACAGCCAGGACAGGGGGAGTTGTACTGGTAAAGCCCTTCGTAACAATGCTGTCCCACCACATGCTGCGGGGTCACCCCGCTTCGCTCAGCGCGGCTCTGGTTGATGGCAACCAGGTAATAATTCTCATCCACAATGTAGAAGGAATCGGGAATGTTATCAAATAGGGTACGCAAGGTATTACGGGAATGTAACAACTGCTGCTGGGTTGCCAACAATTCAGAATTGCTGGCCTGCAGCTCTTCGATCAGTTTCGCTGAATGGATACGTGCGGCCAATGAATCAAGTAGATGTGCAAAGACTACCTGGGCTTCATCGCTAAATGAATCTGCGGGAAAATTGCCAATAGCTAGAATTCCAAACAAATTTGAATGGTAGACCAACGGAGCACAGGCTATGGATGTAACCTGTACCTCTTCCGGAGCATCTACGGCTGGATTGACTCCCCTGGGATCCCCCTGCTGAAAAACAAGTTTCAGATCTTGATAAGATTGGAACAACAATCCAGAAGTAAAATTCACTTGATCTGTATCAGGAACTGCCGATTTACTGGTCATCACCTTGCGGTCCGCCAGCGGACCCCCTTGCGGATCTGTGAGTACCAGGATTGCAAATTGGTTTTTAAAAATTGGCGCAAGACCCGCTAAAAAGCGATCTTCGCCTTCGTTCAGGTCAATACGCGGATCATTGATCTTGGCCAGTAATTGGACAGCACTGACCAGACCGTTCGAATTTAAGTTTTTTACATCCAAATTGAGCATCTATCAGTCACCTTTAACGGTGTAGCCAAACCCGGCCACGGTTTCAATGAATTTTGGATCTTTTGGATCTGCTTCTACACGCTCGCGTAGATTCTTGATATGCACCCGCACCAGGTCTGGGCTGCCAGAATCCAGCGGGTAATTCCAAACCTCATCCAGTAAACGGCTGGGCGAAAATACCTCGCCAGCGTGGTTCATTAAGTGGTAAAGCAGATCGTACTGGATCGGCGTCAGGCGGATCTTTTCTTTACCTGGAATAGTTAACTCGTAGGTGCGGGTATCGAGCACATACCCCTTGATGGTCATGGTGGGCGAACCGGTCACCTGCCCGTTGGTGGTTTTTCGGCTGGATCGCGCGCTGGAACCGCTATGATGCACTTCGGTGCGGCGTAAGATGGCACGTACGCGCAAAGTAAATTCTTCGATGTTGAATGGTTTGCTCAGATAATCATCAGCGCCGGCCAAAAACCCTTTGACCTTGTCTTCATCTTTGGTGCGTGCGGTGAGAATGAGCACGGGGATATCGGAAACCTGTGAATCGGCGCGCATCTCACGGCAAACGCTCAAGCCATCCATGCCGGGCATGATAATATCCAGCACCACCAGGTCTGGCAGATGGCGGTGTACCAACTGCAAGCCCTCTACCCCGTTTCGCGCCAGAATAACGCGAAAATTCTCGCGCCTTAAACAATGTTCGATCGTCTGCGAGACAATATCATCATCTTCAATTACCAGAATGCTTTTTGAGTCCACGGATTCATTCTCCCTGGTAGACAAACAAGACCCATACCTTAACGTTACTTTAATTATACCTAATTCAGTATATCAAACAACCGGAAGACAGTTGGAAATAAATACTGTACAATAATGTAAAGTGTAAGTTCACTAAAAGAGGTGATATGAAGAGATTTTACCCGGTATTGATCTTGATCGTTGTATTGACGTTCATGATGGTTGGCTGTTCCCAGACCACCACAGCCACCAGCGCCCCTGCTGCTACTTCTGCCAGCGTTGAGGCGACCAGTGCGCCTACCCAGGCAAGTACAGATGCGGCCAGTCCCACAACAGCCGCCACCCTGGATGGTAAGAATCTACTTGAGGCCCGTTGTGTAAGCTGCCACACTCTGGCCAGAGTTGCCAGCGCCAAAGGGGATGCTGCACAGTGGCAACAGGTTGTTGATCTGATGGTCCAAAAGGGTGCCCAGTTGAATGCTGACGAAGAAAAGGTATTGGTAGAATATCTGGCAGCCAACTTTCAATAGGTCATAAAAAAACAATTCCCGCAGAGTTTTTCTGCGGGATTTTAATTTAATCGCAAGCCTTGATGGTTTTTTGCAGGGCTTCATCCAGATTGCCAGTACCAAAGCCCAATTCCTTTTGGGCGATGGAGGCATCAAAGAAAGTGTTGGCTGTTTGCAGCTTCACCAATTGGATGGGGTCTAGCCCGCTTTGTTTACCTTCCAACCAGTGGATCAATTTTACGAACACCGTACCAATCGTTACCAAACCGTTGGGCAGGGTGACGACCTTTTTTTCTTTACCAGTGAAATGGCTTAACTTACCGAGGAGTTCAACCCAGGTGAGGTTCTGCCCACCGATCGCGTAGCGCTGTCCACCTCGTCCTCGCTCCACAGCCCCGGCAATGGCTGCGCCAACATCTTCAACGGTGATGCAGTTGGTCCCGCCACGGGTGTAGAAAAGAATCCCCGTTGAACGGATGTAATTGATCAGTGGTTTCCAAATAGGGGTGCGCCCTGGCATGGAACCAAAAATGTAGGGGAGCTCCAGGATCATCACTTCCATTTCACTACCGCCAGCCGTGATGGCAGCTTCTTCCTGTTCAACCCGGCTGCGAATATACGGGTGATGCTTTGTCAGTTCCAGTTGCGGCCATTCGCGGGCAAAGTAGGCAAAATATGAGCCTAGGACAACGCCTTTTTTGACCCCGGCGTTTTTGGCAATACCAATCAGCCGGCGAGTTGCCTCAACATTGTGTTTGTAAAAGAAGGGGTAAGCAGGCGCCTTCGGCACCACGCGATCATCCGCGCCGGCAGCATACACCACCGCATCCTGTCCTTTGAGCAGAGCGCCCACTTCATCATCCGTGAGCTTGTTCATGTCCGCCAGGGTGATCTTTACTTCAGGTGGGAAGAGCCCCTCAGCAGGTAATGGCGGCAGAGCCAGAATGGTCACTTCATAGTTCAGTTTGAGCAGTTCCCGAATGGCATAATAGCCCAGGAAACCCGTTCCACCGATCATCAACACTTTTTTTGTCATGGTACATCCTCATTTCAGCCTAACCGATAAACGTTTGAATCTTTGTTGGATCAATATCCTTTGGCAGGGGTTGCATCTGCATCGCCATTAATGATCTTGACGCCGGCACTGGCGCCTATGCGGGTGGCCCCTGCTGCTACAAGGGCATCTGCCTGGGCGCGGTTATGCACCCCACCGGAGGCTTTAACGCCCAAATCTGGGCCAACGGTCTTGCGCATGAGGGCAATATCTTCCACGGTGGCGCCACAGCCAGAAAAACCCGTGGAGGTCTTTACGAAATCAGCGCCGGCCTCTTTGGCCAGTTTGCAGGCGATCACTTTTTCATCATCCGTCAGCAGCGAGGTCTCAATGATCACCTTGAGGAGCGCGCCACTCTTGTGGGCAGTCTGCGCTACTGCACGGATGTCTTCGGCCACCACCAAATTGTCCCCGCTCTTCACGGCGCCGATATTAATGACCATATCCACTTCCTGAGCACCTTGCTCAATGGCCACCTGAGCCTCATAGGCTTTGGATGCCGTGCTGGTGGCGCCGAGCGGGAAGCCAATGACTGTGCACACCTTTACATCGCTGCCTTTGAGCAGTTTGGCGCACAGTGGAACATGGCTGGGGTTCACGCACACAGATGCAAAATGGTAGTCTTTGGCTTCGTTGCATAATTGCACGATCTTATCTGCGGTCGCATCCGGTTTGAGCAGGGTGTGGTCAATTTTGCGGGCCAATTCCAAATCTTTAGGAGACAGTTCTACAGGTGTCATTTTAAGTTCCTTCAAAAAATATTTTATTGTGCAGCAGGCGGGACCATAAATGCAACAAAGTCATGGTCGGGCAGATCTGATTTATGGTAGGTTTCAAAGCCCGCAGGGAAAAGCTGATGCAGCGTTTCCAGGTCCTGGGTCTGGGTAGCGCGCACAATAAACATCTTGGCGCGCGGATCATCTTTCACTGTAGCATAGTTTTCGGGCCAAAGAGCAAAATCTTTATCGGGGTAGCCAGCGGCAATGGCCACCAGGCGGGTATCTGCCCAGTAGGCCAGGCCGGAGACATAACAGGTATCGGAAGCACCAAATGAGTCAATAAAATCTTTACAAACCTGCCCCATCTGGTAAGTATTCCAGGTGGAACGTTGGTAAGAATCATTGTATTGGCGGAAGACCAGATCATAGTTCTGGTTGGCAGAAAGAATGAACAAAAAGAGGGCTATTGCCGCCACAGCGCCTTTGGTAATGCCATTAGAAGCTCGCTTCCATAAACTGGAGAGCATGCTTTCCAGCCCAATGACAGCGATGAGGATAATAGGCACAACAGCGCCGCCCGCCCGACTTGTGGAGGGATTCTCAATGGGGAAAGCCAGCGCCATAATGGAGGGCAGCATCAATACAGGGATGGAGAGAAGCAAGAACATATCTTGCCAGTGGCGTTGTTTAACCCAGCGGTAGACGAGTACAACTATGCCGAGGGCATACAGCGCCGCGCTGATCACATCCAGGGCTGGCCGGTCAGTTATAGAATTGACCCAGGTGGAACCATCTTTCCAGAACGGCATCAAGATAGCATTCCAGGTGTTGGAGAAGAACACGCCGATCAGGTTCGCCGATGTCTGAACTTCTAGTGAAGTCATGCGGCTCAAAGAGCGGTAACTGAAATCGTTGGGGTATTGGATGGCAAAGCGCAAAATGGGCAGGAAGAAGATGAGCGAGATAAGCGCCATCATGCCAAGGGCAAGCCAGGCTTCTTTGCGTTTGGACTTATCTTTTTGATGCAGCACATACACAAAGATCGCCAACGCCACCACCACCGGCATAATTCTGAAGGCGGTGTAGCCCCACAGACCTACCCCTAAGAATATGGCAGATAAAAGAAAATCATTGCGGCTGGAGCGCCGGAACCCGCGGAACAGGTAGAACAATACAGGTGCTACAAAGACCACTACCAGCACCAGGCGCATGCCAGAACGCTCCAAGATATTAGGCCAGGAAGCAAAGCCCATGAACAACATGGCCAACAACCCGGTCCAGCGGTTACCCACTTCTTTGCCCAACAGATATACGAAGATGAGCCCCAGCATGAACATCAGCCCCATGCTCAGTTTAAGCGTGGCCATATTGATGCCAGCACCAAACCATTTGATGAGCGCCGTGACAATGTAGAACTGCATGGCTTCGCGGCCGCCGTTATTGGGCATGAAGATGGAATACTGGCCGTTCAGAACTCGTTGTACATCCAACAGTTTTTCAGCGTGGTCGCTGGTCATATCCAGCGGAACAGTGCCAATCTGGTACAGGTGAAAAAACGCAGACAGCAAAAAAACCGCCACTACCAGGATCGTCCAGGCAGAGATATGAATATTCACGGAGGGGTTTTTGACAAACGAAATGATTCTGGCATAGATGGCTTTGAAGTCAAATTTGTGCTGGGGTATCCAGAACGCATAAACAGCAAAAAATATGGTCAAGAACCAGATAAAGACGTTAAATGCAGTGAAAGTGTTGTCTTTGAGGGTTAGCAAGCTGAGCAGGATGAGCGGCAAAGAGATGAGCAGCGGCGTCATTTTTACACCCAGCTCCATGGCAGATGATTCTTCAGCACGCAGGGTGGGCAGCAGCCATTCTTGTTGATAAATGGCAATAATGGTGAATATTGCAGCAAAAACATACAAAACAATGGCAAATGTGGTCTTGGGGGTGGTTGGTTCCAACAAACGCTGTGCCACCAGGGCAAATAACAACGCTGCCAGCGGTTTCCAGGCAAAGCGTGCCAAAGCAGATTCACGAACCGGCTCAGGTTCTGCGGGTCCTGAAGGATCTACAGGGGGAAGTTCGATGCTGCCTTCTTTTCCCCAATTGCGAGGATTGATCTTTTCTTTTAAGTAATCAAGAACACTGGGTTCATCCATGGTTACTTGGCCCTTTGCTTTTCAAAATTATATTTCGATGCTTCAAATTGCTCATGGTTTTCCCACCAATGAGCAAAACACTATCAGGTCAATTATATCCCGATGAGCACCCAGCTTGAAAGTCGAATAAAAAAAAGCCCTCGCGTTTGCGAGGGCTCTGAGAAGCTATTTCTTGGCAGTTGCCATTTGTGAGATGACCTTGATCAGTGTGTTGGCCACCAGTGCGCCAGACTGAGCGCGGTAATCCTGGTTGCCAGCTTTGCTGCCGGACACCAGAGCGTTGACGATGGCATCCAGGTTAGAGCCACCGGACTGCTTGGTCTGCATAAAAGCGGCGCCTGCATTAAGGATATCGCCCAGATCAAGGGAATTATCAGTATTGCCTGTGTTCGCGCTGGTACCCTCGCCGCCAGTTGCACCCGTCAGACCGGTGAGAAGAGAGCCTAAAAGGTCACCACTGCCACTGCTGGCGTTGGAGCCATCACTGCCTGCTGCACTTCCGAGACCGGTGAGTAGAGAGCCTAAAAGATCTCCGCTACCAGTGGAACCACTACCCTGAGTCGCGCTGCTGGCAGCACCCAAAAGGGTCTGAACCAACTGCATGGCATTATCGGTGCTGATGGTTTTCTGGCCGGTGAATTGGCTAGCTGCATTGGCAAGGCCTTCGGCATAAATTTGAGAAGATCCGCTGCCAGATTTGGAGCGCAGGATCTGCGCTGCATATTCCAACTGATCAGCCGCAGAGGCGTTCTTCTTTTCTTTCATGGCCTGGGTGATAACCTCAAAGGTCTGCACCATGTTATCGCCATGATCATGATTATAAGAATCTGCCTCATTCAAAGCTGTCTGGTTCTGGCTTAAAGTATTCGCAACAGCCCCAAACAGTTTTACAAGATCGACACTACTTGTATTCGTTGTCGCCATTTTCCCTCGCTTATGGATATATATTTGACTATTTTTATCATATCAAGCCAGATTATTCAAACATATTTGAATGATCAATCTTAATAAATTCGGAGAATTTTGTCAAAATTGTTTACTTTCGGTGTTGAATATGCTATTATCTGATTACTCATTTAATGAATATACAGAGAATAAATAATGCCGCGTCAACAATCACCTCTATCCATTGAATATGTTCTGCTGGGATTCATTGACCAGCACCCCATCCATGGGTATGACCTTTTTAAGAAGATCAGCCAGTTTGACGCTATCTCGCTTGTCTGGCACATCAAACAAAGCCAACTGTATGCCTTGTTGGACCGTCTGGAAGAAGAAGGGTTGATCTCTTCTTCGATGATCCAGGGGGAATCGCACCCCAACCGCAAAGAATACTCGCTCACCAGCGTGGGCGCGCAGACCTTCTATGCCTGGCGCAGTAGCCCGGTGGAGCATGGCCGCGAGATCCGCCTGGAATTATTGGCAAAAGTTTTCTTTGCCCTGCAGGCCAGCCCGGATGAAGTGATCGAACTCTTTGAATCGCAAAAAGAGAAGTGTTTTGAGTGGCTGCAAGAATCGCAAAACAGCCTGCTGACCCTCACCGAGGCACAGATGTACGAGCGGATCGTCTTCCAATACCGCATCGCTCAGATCGAAGCTACCATCCAATGGTTGGAGCAAGCTCGCAAGCAGGTAGGCATGAACCCCATGACCGTTCTGTCAAAGAGTTTTCCCACTGCCAACTCCAATTCTAAATGGGAAACCACTTAACAATGAACTTCCCCTGGCAGAACATCACGGTCGCAGAAAAGATCTCTTCTGATTTACCTCAGAAAGGTTCAATTAATCGGAATCGAATTTTCGACTCTGAGTTTCTTTTCTTCTTGCTTTCCATCCCGCTGCTGCTCTTCTTTATACTGCCCATCCTTTCCATCTTCATTAAGACGCCATTCACGTCCATCCGCGAATACTTATTGGAAGAGAATGCCATCAAGGCCATTTCTTTAAGCCTGGTTACCTCTGCCATCACTACCCTCATCACCATCCTTTTAGGCACGCCGGTGGCTTACTTCTTGGCCAACAAACACAACCGCCTTTACCAGATCGTAGATACCCTCATTGATCTGCCCACGGTCTTACCGCCTTCTGTGGCCGGCGTAGCTCTGCTGATGGCCTTTGGCCGCAGAGGCATCTTTGCAAGCTGGTTGTCTCAATACGGCATCAATATTCCATTTACCACGGTGGCTGTGGTGATGGCGCAGGTCTTCATTGCCAGCCCATTCTTCATCAAAGCAGCCATGATCAGCTTTTCTGGCATCAACAAGGAATTGACGCAAGCGGCTGCCCTCGATGGCGCCAACCGCTGGCAGATCTTCCGAACTATCGTTCTCCCGCTCTCCTGGATGGGGATGATCAGCGGGTGTGTTATGACCTGGGCCCGGGCCCTGGGGGAGTTTGGCGCTACTATCATCTTTGCAGGTAACTTCCCCGGCCGGACCCAAACCATGCCACTCGCCATCTACATCGGGTTTGAAATTGACCTTAATGTTGCCCTTACGCTTTCTATTATTTTGATCACTATTTCATTCCTCACTTTGATCGTGGTAAAAGCGCTCCTGAACCAAAGGATGCGTCTGGAGTTGTAGTTATGCCGACCGAATCCGCGCTTATATAACAGATTCAGCCGTTTTTGATCTACATTCTGAAGGAGAAAATAATGAGAAACAAAGTTCTATCCATCGTTTTGTTGGCCATGCTGCTGTTCTCTTCCGCCTGCACAGCACAGACCACACCCACCGCCGCACCTGCAACTGAAGTGCCCGCCACCGAAGCCCCCACTGCTGCACCGGTAACCCTTACGGTTATGGCAGCCGCGTCCCTGACTGAGCCCTTCCAGGAAATCGCCACTGCCTTTGAGGCAGCCAACCCCAACGTGACCGTAGAGTTCAACTTCGCCGGTTCACAGACCCTGGCCGACCAGTTGGATCAGGGCGCCGCCGCCGATGTATTTGCCAGCGCCAGCACCAAATACATGGATGCCGCGGTCACCTCTGGCCGTGTAGCCGCTGATGCGGCCAAAGCGTTCGCCAAGAACAAACTGGTGATCATCTTCCCTAAAGATAACCCGGCTCAGATCACCACTTTGGCTGACCTTGTCAAACCTGGCATCAAGATCGACCTGGCTTCAGAAGATGTTCCCGTAGGGAAATACTCCATCACCTTCCTGGAAAATGCTTCAAAAGACGCCACCCTCGGTGCCACCTACAAAGATGACTTCCTGAAGAATGTTGTTTCCTATGAAGACAACGTCAAGGCCGTCTTGACCAAGGTCTCTCTGGATGAAGCAGATGCCGGTATCGTGTACATCAGCGATATCTCAGGTGACTTTGCAGAAAAAGTTGGCAAGCTGTACATCCCGGATACCCTCAACTCCATCGCTTCTTACCCGATCGCCCCCATCGCCAATAGCGCCAACCCCGCTGTGGCTCAGGCCTTTGTTGATATGGTCCTTTCCGATGCCGGACAGGCTGTGTTGGATAAATACAACTTCTTCCCCGCCGCCAATAGCTTCAGCATCACCGATGCCGTCGGCCGCACAGTTCTCTTCTCCAAGGAACCTGAACGCGTGGTCGTAGTGGGCAAAGCCCTCTTCATGATCGCCGATGCCATCTACACCTTCCCAGAAGCTGCCGATAAGATCGTGGCCATGGGCTCCCCCACACAGGGGAGTGGCAATTTTGTTTCTATTGTTGACCCCAATGCTGACGCCAAGATCACCCTTACCGGCGATACAGTCAGTGCTGAGCAGATCGCCACTTCCAATCCGGATCTGGTCTTGATGAAATCCAGCAACCAGCAAACCCTGGGCGCTCCTCTGGAAGCCCTTGGCATCCCCGTGGTTTACCTCGATTTCGAGACCCCTGAACAATACACTCGTGACCTCACCACCCTGGGCCAGATCTTCAAGAACGAAGACCGCGCTACCGCCGTTGCCAAGTACTACACCGATAAAACCGATGCCGTCACCAAAGTCACTGCCAGCCTGACCGATGAGCAAAAACCCTCTGTGTTGGTGGTTTACTACAATAATAAAAATGATACAGTTTCCTTCAATGTTCCTCCGCTGAGCTGGATCCAGACCACTCAGGTCATCGATGCGGGTGGTAACCCCGTCTGGAAAGACAGCGAACTTGGAAAAGGCTGGACCACCGTCACCATTGAACAGATCGCTACCTGGAACCCCGATGTGATCTTCCTGGTCTCCTACTTCAGCCCGGTTAATGACGTGGTCACCTCCCTCAAAGCAGATCCGCAATGGTCTGAGTTGAAAGCCGTCAAAGATGGCAAACTGTATGGTTTTGCCTCTGATGTGTACAGTTGGGATCAAGCTGATACCCGCTGGATCCTGGGCCTCACCTGGATGGCCGGCAAACTCCACCCTGACCTCTTCCCCGGTCTGGATATCAAAGCCGAAGCTCAGACTTTCTACCAAACGTTATATAATATGGACAGTGCAACCTTCGAAAGCAAAATCGTACCTCTGTTTTCTGGAGACATAAACTGATTCAACAAAACAGTACGGTTTCACTGCGTGAACGGTTTCAAAATGCTACCAGCCGGAACAGGATCCTGTTCTGGCTGGTAGTTCTCCTGGTGGTTGTTGTGGGGTTTTCCATCCTTTTGGGAAGATACCCCACCCCCGGCCTTATCTCCCTTGAAAGACTTCAAACCGATACCCTGGCTCAAAAGCTGGTCTTTAACCTGCGTGTACCCAGGATCCTGACCGCCCTGCTGTTGGGTGCCTCTCTGGCAGCCGCGGGTGGGGTCTTCCAAATGATCTTTGGCAACCCGCTCATCGAGCCCGGTTTTCTAGGCGTGACCCAGGGGGCCTCTTTTGGAGCGGCCCTGTGCATCGTCTTTTTGGGCGGCTCGTTGTGGCTCATTCAGGTCAGTGCCGGGTTCTTTGGCGCCATGGGGTTGGTTCTGTCTTATTTACTGGCCAAACGGGTACGTTATGGCGGCTGGGTATTGCGGCTCATTCTAGCGGGGATTGCAGTCTCTGCTTTCTTCTCCGCCGGGCTGGGAATCATCAAGATCGTGGCAGACCCACTGACCCAGTTACAAGAGGTCACCTTTTGGCTGCTGGGCGGTTTGTGGCGCATTACCTGGAAGCAATTCTTCTCCATCCTGCCCATTGTGCTGATCAGTTTGTTCATCATCTGGCGCATGCGCTGGCGCGTCAATTTGCTTTCTCTGAGCGACGAAACCGCCTTTTCTCTGGGGGTAGCTCCCTCACGTGAACGGGTGCTGCTGCTTATCGCCGGCGTGGCCGCCACCTCTGCGGTCATTTCCGTTTCCGGCATGGTCAGCTGGATCGGCCTCATCATTCCGCACATCGCACGGCGAATTTTTGGTGCGGATTCCCGCTATATGATCCCGGCATCCATTTTGATCGGCGCCATTTTTGCCATCTTGTGTGATGACATCGGACGTACGCTGTTGGCAGGCGAGATCCCGCTGGGAATTCTCACCTCTATGATCGGCGCCGCCATTTTTGCCTGGCTGATGATCCAGCAGAAAGCTCCCATGACAAAGTAGCATGGACACTCCAATCTTCGAGTTCAAAGATCTTACCTACACCTACCCCACCGGTGCTCAACCGGTGATGGAACACTTTAATTTACAGATCGAAGCCGGCACCATCACCGCCATACTGGGTCCCAATGGCGCAGGCAAGACCACCCTGCTGCATCTGGCCCTGGGCTGGCTAAAACCCCTGGCTGGCTCCATCCAATTGAACGGCCTGCCTATCAACTCTTATACACGCCGCCAACTGGGCCAATGGATCGGGCTGGTGCCGCAAAATGAAAGCACTGCCTTTGATTTCTCACTGCTTGAATATGTGCTTTTTGGCCGCACTCCCTACCTGCCCCCACTTGCCATGCCCGGCGAGTTGGATGTGAAGATCGCAGAAGACAAACTGGCTGAGGTAGGCCTGGGGGAGCTCAAACAACGCCCTATTCCCAGCATCAGCGGCGGTGAACGCCAACTGGTTCTTTTGGCACGCGCCCTTGCCCAACAACCCAAGATACTCTTATTAGATGAGCCTACCTCTCACCTGGACCTGAGCAATAAAGGCCGCCTGGTGAACATTTTGCGTGAGTTGAAAAAGCAGGGTGTGACCATCCTCTTCACCACCCATGAACCCGATGTTGCCTCGGCCATTGCCAGCAACATGGTGCTGATGCAAAAAGGCCGCATATTACAAGCTGGCCTGGCTGAAACGGTCATGACCTCGGAGCTGCTCTCTCAACTTTACGGATTGCCTATCAGCGTAAAAAAACTGGACGGCAAACGCATCGTCGATTGGGATAATTATGCCTGACGGCAAACGCTTTATATTGAGCGGTGAGCGAGAGATTGGCAAGACCACCCTCTTGCTCGCCCTCAAAGAGCAATCTCAAAAAGCCGGTTTCGATGTCAGCGGGGTGATCTCTCCGGCAGTGTTTGAGGCTGGCTCCAAAACAGGTATTGACCTGTTGGACCTGCGCAGCGGAAAACAAATCCGTTTGGCCAATTTAAATAAAGCCGAGCCAGACTCGCAGATTGCCACCATTCATTGGGCATTTGATGAGGGCGCCTTGCAATATGGCAATGAGGTTCTTGGCCGCGCCACCCCCTGCGACCTGCTGATCGTGGATGAACTGGGGCCGATCGAACTGGTAAGAGGCCAGGGCTGGCAAAACGGCATTCAAGCTATCGAAAGCAAAGAATACAAGGCGGCCGTCATTGTTATCCGTCCCAGCCTTCTGGATGTGGCTTTTTCAAAATGGTCGGATGCTACCTTGCTTACACTAGAACAAAAGGATCCTGCTCAACAAGCCACCCTGGTTCAATCAATAATCTCTTCACTAAAATAAATTTTCTTTCAAAACACAACTAAATAGAAATTCTTTCGTATAATGAGTAAGAATTTACATCAAGTTGAGGAAACATGTCTATATTCGATTTTTTACGTAAGAAGAAACCGGTCATTGGACTGGCTTTAAGCGGTGGCTCCACCCGCGGAGCAGCGCATCTGGGCGTGCTGAAGGTGCTGGAACGTGAAGGCATTCGCCCCGATATCGTAGCCGGTACCAGCGCCGGGGCACTTGTCGGCGCGGCCTATTGCGCCGGGGTCCCATTGGATGAGATCACCCGTATGTTCTTGACCATGAGCTGGCCAACCCTGCTTAAACCAAACCTGAACCGGCCGCTCTCTTTGTTTGACACCTCCCCCATGGAAGAATATATACGCAAGAACATTGGGGACTGTGAATTTAAAGACCTGCAGATCCCCTTTGCGGCCATCGCCTGCGACATCATGACCGGTGAGCGAATCGTACTGGATAAAGGCCAACTGGCGCCTGCCATCCGGGCCAGCGCATCCATTCCTGGCCTCTTTTCGCCTGTGGAAATTGATGGCCGTCTGCTGGTAGATGGGGGTACCGTAGATAACTTCCCGGTTGAACAGGCCAAAGCCATGGGCGCCACTTATATCATCGGCGTTAATCTCTCCAAGTCACAGGCTTCCGGCCGGCGCCCTACCAACCCATTTGACATGTTCATGGATATGGTGAACATTATGCAAGCACGCAGCGCGGTGGCAGACGCCTCTGAATGCAATTGCTATATCCGACCTGAAGTTTCCATGTATTCTTCCTGGACCTTTGGTGAAGCGGATAAAATGCTAGAAGCAGGTGTAGCCGCCACTGAAGCTGTGGTGCCTCAGCTACGCAAAGATCTGAAGCTAAACAAGTAATCCCGCCAGTTTAGTCACTCAACCTAATCAAGACCCCGTCAAAACGGGGTCTTTTTGTTTAATTTCCCAACATAACAGTCCTTACATAACCGATATTTTACTTATTTTTTATTGCTTAATTACTGATATGTTACTATAATGAAACTGTAATTACGAATTATTTACTTTTGTATTACAGAGAGACAAACCATGAAAAACACACTTCAAAAAATCTTCCGCATCTTCCTCGTCAACGCAAGCCTGCTTCTGGCTTTTGCACCGGCGATCAATGTTACATCCATTCCCGTCACTGGCAATTCCGCCATTTTTGCCGCTGTTCCCACCACAGTACAATCCGTTGATGACTTTGCCGCGTCAGTAAAAAACGGCAACGTCAATCAAATTACAGGTGTTTACGCTGCAGATAAATTTGCTCTAACCGTGGTTCAACAACCCTCGGGGAACGCAGGTTATGTTTCAACGGCCAGCGAGACCGTCACTCAATTTGGTCTGGCCAGCAGCTATGGCTCCACTGGTTTACTTGCCCACAATTATCTGGCCGGCAAATATTTTTCCTCCATCTCTTCAGGCGCTACCCTCACCGTGATCTTTGGTGATGGCTCCAAAAAGAATTACACCGTAAGCGAAGTTCGCCAATACCAGGCATTAGATCCCACCAATCTCTACTCCAACTTCGTCAACCTGAGCGATAGCTCCAAGACGCTTTCCAGCACAGATGTTTTCAATGAGACGTTCGGTAAAAGCGGCGCCCTGGTTTTGCAGACCTGCATCACCAAAGATGGAAATTCCTCCTGGGGTCGGCTCTTCATCATTGCTTACGCTTCATAATTCGCTTCTAGAACGTACAACTTAAATCAAAATGGATGGTCTTCAACCTCTGACCATCCATTTTTTGTCCCCCTGCAGCAATTGTGTGATTCACATTTTAGTATGATCAAACAGCCTGATTGATAATTGTTTTGAAAGCAAGCACAACAGTCTCATCAAAGAGAATGCCACTGTTCCGAGTGATCTCCGCCAAAGCATCAATATGCGGGCGGCTGGTGCGATACACACGGCCTTCGATCATGGCATGGTAAGAATCCACCACGGCTATAATGCGGGCTCCCAAAGGAATTTGGTCTCCCTTCAAACCCTTTGGATATCCCGAACCATCCATACGTTCATGGTGTGCCAAAATGAGCGGCGCCACCCGATCCAACCCGGTCAGCCCCTGCACGATCTTCGCGCCGATCTCCGGATGGGTTTTCATGATCTCCCATTCATCAGCGGTAAGCGGACCTGGTTTGCGTAATATTCGGTCTTCAATACCAATCTTGCCAATATCATGCAGCAGAGCTGCCCAATAGACTTCTTGTGATTCTGATTCTGTCAGGCCCATCCTGATCGCCAACTGCTGAGACATACCGGCCATCAACTGGCTGTGTATTCCACTCTCTGAATCTCTGGCTTCCAATGTCTTTGTCAGGGCTTTCACCATTTCTAGCGAAGTACCAGACAAACGATCGTTCAGGCGGATGCGGTAAACGGCATTGGAAAGCTGCCCCGCGATCAGATCTACCAGGTGGGTGGAAGTGATCACTTTTTGATCAGTTTCTGTCAACTGTTTTTTACCCAGCACCAACAGACCGACAAATTGAGAATTGACTGAAAGCGAGATTGCCCATAAATGGGCTACGGTCGGCAAAGCCAGTGATATTAATTCTTTTTCTGACAAAACAGAAGAAAGTGAAATCAACGAAAGCGGTGAAATGGTATTGCGTATCTTTTCGTAGATTCGTTCATTTTCTTCTGGCTCAAGGGTCTCAATTTTATGTCCCAGAGCAGAAGTATCTTTGTTACATGAGATCCTGCAGCAATAATGCCCGGCACCTTCTACAGTGACAATGCGTGCGAAGTCTAGATTCAATATCTCCAGCATCGACCGAGCTGATCTTTCCATTAAATCTTGAAGCGTATTCGAGCCAAGTAGATAACGGTTTAAATCCGATAGACCGATCAATCGGTCTACAGAATTTTGAGCCGTGATTCTATAAGCGCTCTTTTGAAAAGAATTTGTCGGTTCGATGTAATTTGACATTTCCTCATCTACCCTTAAATATGCTTGAGGAAAACAACACGCTTACTCAGGCAACTGGTGCAACCGCTCAGGAAATATAGTTTTTCATCTGCGCAGCAAAATCTGCCAGGGTGGTTGCACGGATCAGTGAAATTCGCTCAGAATCTTTTTCGGCAAGCTGGAAAGCCTCACCACCATAACCTGCGCGGATGGCCATGCCAGGGTTTGAGAGAAGCAAATTACGAAATTTTTCATTTACAACAGCAGCACTCAAAATGCGGCTAAATTCGCGATCTCGAGGCGCTACCACCTTCTCTTGTTGATCAAAATTCTTAAAATAGTTGCTCATCTTCACTCCGTACCTTTCTGAGTTTGAGGCCCACCCATTGACCAGAGCAACACCATGACCCCAATTGAGATCAAGATGTCACCCAGGCTAAATGCCACTGGATAATTCAACCAGGCGGGTGTAACGAAGCGGTCTGAAAGAATGGGTAGAATGGTGTCTTTAGTATTCAATACAATATCCTTACCCGTTCCCAGGCGCTGACCGGTAACCAACCACTCGGCGGGCGCATTTGGAACCAGACTGCGAATCGTCTCCGGGCTGATCGGCATCAAACCGCCATTTAAGACGATGACGACGAAGTTCGCCAGAAACCCCAGGCTGATCGGCCAAAAACTGATTTTTTTAATGTTCAGCACTGCGAACAATAACAAGATTGCTTGCGTGCTCACCAATACGATTGGTGCATACTTATCTGGAACAACGTTCTTTGTGGAGGGTAAGAAGAAGGTAATGATCTGCGGCAGAAAAGCCACCAGTACCAGTAAAGGTGCTTTTAGCTCATAAAACCGATATTCTCTTCTACCTACCCAGGAACGGAAAAGTCCGGCTATTAGCCCAATGAATACTGCAATGACGAGAACCATCAGGGTTGACTAGTGGCCAACAGTACCGATGCACTCAGGAGCGCCAGCAGCGAAGACAAACATGGCCAGGGTGAGGACGAAGAGGACGATGCGTACGTTCTTGGCGAGCTTGGTGGAAGCGAGGAATAAATTGGTTTTCATGGGAGACTCCTTAGATTTATAAGTTTTTTGTAATTTTTTTACTTACAGGTTTATTATTACAAAAGGTAGGCTTCAAACCAGGCTTCAATAAAGGCTCAATATTTAGAGAAATATTAGAGTTTTAAAATTAAAAGCAGATACCTCTTTTTGGGTATCTGCCTGGCATCCCTAGCTAAAAAATCAGCGCATCAGTGTTTCAAACAAGTTTCGGGTGGTATCTGTCGGTTCAACGCCCAATTCGTTCATTAAGGTCTGTCGGCATAATTCATATTGCCGCTTTATGGAAGCTCGATCTTCCATGGATGCATAAATGACCATTAATAACCGATAGGCGGCTTCATTACAGGGATCCTGGTCCAAAATGCGCTTTGAATATTGAATAGCGGTTGTGTGGTGCCCCTGCTGCATCAATAAGTTAGCCAGGACCAGGCCATTATCAATAAACATTTGTTGATATTGCTCGCGCTGGGAGATGATCCAGCTCTGATCGCCCTTGGGCATAAAAGGCCCCTGATACAGATTGACGGCCGCTTTCAGATGTTTGATCTGAGCGTCCAATCCCTCTGCATATTTAGCCTGATTGATCTCACGTAAGAACTTCTCTACATCATATTCGTAATCAACGGCACGATTGAACTGGTAGGTCTCATAATCGTTATATTTGACCACATCATTGCCCACCGCACGGCGCAGCCGGTAGACGCAGTTCTTAAAACGCAAGCGCAGTTCATCTGGTGTGGAATCTGGCCAGAAGGCAACGCCAATCTCCTCTTTGGTCACACCACCAGGATGCGCCATGAGATAGAAGAAAAGGTCGCGGGAGGTTTGTGATTTCCAGTCCGTTGAGGTAATGATGTGATCGCTCAACTTCACCTGCATTCTGCCGAATGCCTTGATGGAGAGCTGGTAATTTGTAAATTGGATCACATTGCTTTGCCGTTTGATAATGCGCCGGATCTCCGGTGCTTTCACTTCAAATTCAGCAACCGTCGAGAGAATATCTGCCAGAGGTTCAAAATCCAACACATGGCTATTAGCCTTTTCGAAGACATCTCTGAACTCAAGACCAACCTGGGCCAAAATGTTTTTTACAGGATCATGCAGCTTGGATTCGTACAATTCTTGAAACAAATGCTGTCCCTGTATCCACTTCTTTTGAGAGAACAAACACACCACCATCAACAGGTTTGCCTGAAAGGCTTCCGTCAGGTTGCGTTGACGCTCAAAACTGGTAGCCAGGTAAGTTAATTCCTCTTCTACTCCTGCAAATTTTCCGGTCTTTAGCAAGATGGTCATTTCTTCCAGCTTGATCAGGTTGGTTTCGTAGGTAAAGTTGCCCTTCTTGGCTATGGCGGTAGCGGAGTTCAGAGCAGACAGGGCTTCCTCGTATTTACCCTCCAATCGCAAAGTGATCGCATCAGAGAGGGCAAGGTAAAGGATCATTCCCTTTTCTTCATACTTGGTCGTCAGATCATGCGCCATCTGGTAAGTTTGCTGCGCTTCCTTGATGGCTCGCAGATCCCGATACAGATCCCCCAGGCTGATGAGGGTGAACCCTTCCACGCGGGGGTAAGCGGCCAAACGGGCATGTTGCAAGGAGCGTTCAAAAGACATGGCTGCCTGTTCATATTGGCCGCGCAGGTTCTGCAAGAAGCCCAGGTTGTTCAGCACATTAGCCTGCCACATAGAGTTCCCGGAAGTTTGCCAGCGCTCCAGGGCATCTTGATACGCCTTTTCGGCGCTGTCAAAGTTGCCCAGACGGCGTTGTGCAATGCCCAGCTCCATCAAGACGCTGGCGATATCTTCTTTGTTGCCAAAAGACTCAAACAGATAGCGCGAATTGTTCAGCGCATCCAGTGAGCCCAGCAAGTCACCCTGCTGAAACAGGCTCAAGCCGCGCATTCTGAAGGCCTCTGCCCGGATCGATTCCAGGCCGGTTTTGTTTTCTGTGAGCGCAATGGCTTCATCAGCGTCTTGCAGAGATTCGATGTAATTTCCCAGGTGGTTGTTGGCGATACTGCGTCGGTTCAGAGACCTACCCAGATCGCTCTCTTTGTGAGACCGCTTCAAACCCTCAATAGCCCGATCTAGCAATTTGATACTGGCGGCGACATCGCCACGCACCAGCAGGATGGTAGCCTGAATGGAAATAAGCTCAGGGGCGGTTTGCAGTTTTTCGTTGGGGACCTGCTCAAACCAGTTGGAGAGGGTGATGAGCTTGCCGCTGTTGATGAGGAATGGTGCGGCCTCATAGATCAGCTTTAAGATCGAATCGTCATCTCCCAGTCGGCTGTAAATGGCATAGGCTTGCTCCCAAAGGTGTTTCTCAACGCAATTCCGGGCCAATGCCTTTTCGATCTTGACCGCGTCTTCCGGGAACAGCAAACGCATCCGGTTCTGTAGAAAGTCACGGAAGAGGTGGTGATAACGCAAAAATTGGGTCTCGTCGCCCACCGAGAGAACAAAAAGATTGTCGCGCAAAATCTGTTGCACCATATTCTGCCAGGGGTAATGCCCCAGATTCAAGGCATGGCCAATGACCTTGCTGCACATGGGCGCGTTGAATTCTTCCAGCAAAGAGGTCCTGAGCAGGAACTGCTGAACCTCCTCTGATTGGCGGTCAAAGACCTGCTGAGCCAGGTATTCGTACACGCCGATACCAGAGACCTTGGCGAGCCGTAATCGGTCCTCAGTGCCGCGTGTGGAGATCTGCGTGGTCAGCAGCAGCCCGGTGATCCAGCCCTCGGTCTGCGAGACCATCTCCTCAGCGCGCTCATCTGTGATCGTCTGGTGAAAGTTGGTGGCAATCAGCTTCTTTACTTCTTCCGGCAGGAAGGCCAATTCTTCAAAGCTTAAACCGGCTACCTGGTTGCGTGCCACCAACAAAGACAGGTCGGGCAAGGTGAGCAAAACACGTGACGAAATGATGAAATGGCAGTTCTCAGCCATTTCCTGCACAATGCGGTTGATAAAGGGCTCAATGGATTTACAATCGCGGATGAGGTGATAATCGTCCAGAATAAATACGAAGTGCTCTGTGATGTTCTCGTAGGCATCGTTGACGATGGCTGCGATGACAGGATCATAGTTCAGGTTATCCTGGCTGAGGTCTGCCAGAGCTGAAGTGGCAATCTTTCCAAAAGCCGGAAAGCGCATGGAAAGGGCTGCGATAAAATGGGCAATAAAACGCTGTGGGTCACAATCCAGATTATCCACACCCAACCAACAGATAGGCAACTGGGTATTGTATGCAAAATCGACCAGAAGCGAAGTCTTTCCATACCCGGCGGGGGCCGCCAGGATGAGCAACTTCACATCTAGAATGTCTTCGAGAATTGAAAGTAGACGTGGTCGAGTCAAGACCTCGCTGCGACGCCGAGGCACCATGATCTTCGTCTTTATGACTACAGTGTCAGGTCTCATAGCACAATGAAAGAATTATTGTATACACATACCTGTTTTATCATACACTTGGCCAGCCTTTTTTGCAATCAAAACTTAAATAAAAAAACCGAGGATTCTAATCCTCGGTTTTAATACAAATCCAATTACTCTACATTCGGTCCCAAATAGGTGGAGCTGTCAAACGCCAAAATGGGCAAGAAAATGAAGGGAAGCAAGACCAGCCCCACAGCAAAACCACCGCTTTTGCCGAACACCTTGGCCATCCGCACCATCACAATGATGCCTAAAACGACGTTCACGACCGGAATCAGCATCAGCAGCAGCCAATACCAGGGCTTGCCTACGATCTCCAACTCAACGATCACATTGTAGAACGGGACGATGGCCGCCCAGCCCGGTTTGCCGGCTTTGCTGAAAACACGCCAAAGACAGTAGATGAAAAAGACAATGAGCACAAAGTACAAAATGGAGCCTAAAACGCTCCCACCACTATAACTGTAACCATAATCACTATCCATATATCCTCCAGTAACAATAATTTCTTTTAGTGTAACAAAATAAATCTATTTGTCAACTATTTGTATCTTATTTATCTTATTATTATTCATCACCCTTTTCCCGAATTTTTCTGTGCTAAACTTACCCATAATTCTTAAGGAGAATCAGGTGATCCTATGTTCACTTTTCTTTCAAAATTTCTGCCTCTTTTTGTGTACCCATTAGGGTTGGCAGCCCTGCTGCTGCTCTTAGCGCTGCTTTTTTGGAAAAAGAAAAAGTTTGTGTTTTTGTGTCTTCTGGTGGCCTTTTTGGCGGTTTTTCTGGGCGGAAACAAGTACGTTGCCTTCAGCCTGGCGAGAACATTGGAATGGCGATATCTGCCCACGCAGACCCTGCCCAAAGCGGATGCCATTGTAGTACTGGGCGGGGCTACCGAGCCCGCACTGGCACCGCGCCCGGAAGTGGAGCTCAATGCCGCTGCTGACCGCTTGTTTCACGGTGCCGCGCTCTACAAAGAAGGCTATGCCCCCTATGTGCTCTTAAGCGGTGGTGACATTGATTTTCTGACCCTCAGTGATACTTCGCCTGCACTGGATATGGCCAAAGTGATGGATATGCTGGGTGTCCCTGCCGATGCGCTCTGGCTGCAGGGAAAATCACAGAACACGTATGAAGACGCGCTCTACAGTTGCCAGATGCTCAAAGAAAAAGGCGCCAAGACGGTGATCCTGGTCACCTCGGCCACCCACATGCCCCGCTCAGTAGCATTGTTTGAAAAGCAAGGCTGCCCCGTCATTGCCTCCCCGGCAGATTTTACGGTCACAGAGGCCGCCTGGAACAACCTGTGGCATTCTGATGCTGAGGAACTGGCCATCAACCTCATTCCCAGTTACAGCAATCTGTCCTTGACCACCAAGAGCTTAAAGGAATACATTGGCTGGCTGATCTACAGTATGAAGGGTTGGTTGTAGCCAAAACGCAAAATAAGGATTCCGCCAAAAGTCAACGGGCTATGGAAATTATCCATAGCCCGTCAATTGATTGCTGATTTTTTTCTCTTTATGGAATTTTACGGCCTTGTTAGTTTATCGCATAAACCCTGGTGCCCGGTAGATGCGTAGCAAGGAACTTGCCAAGAGGTATTTGGTTTTTGATTTAACGCTGCCAATGAGTAGTAAGTGGTTTGTGAAATCAACGATCCAGTTCCGTCTAAATCATAGAAGGTTACGCAGGTAGATGTTGCCTTTTTAGAATATTCCCAACTGCGGCCTTTTCTATAAAAATAAACATAGACAGTTTGATTCGTCAAATTTGAAGCACATATCTTTAAGTTGGCGCGACCCCAGCTTTGATCTTGATAGAGATTACTGGTCCCGTTAACGAAGACATTATTGGAAGGAGGAGGATTCTTTCCTTTTCGATTATCCAACAATTGGTTAATGTACTTTGTTACTCCGTTCTTAACATACATTGATTTTTTTCCATTTGTTGGAGTATATCCACTTTGCACTTTTACCAACCAACCCCCAAATGTTGTTCCAATGATTGAAACTTTTTTGCCGTTATACAACAAATTAAAATGTAAATGTGGACCTGTGGCACTTCCACCACATAATGCTTTGCTCTTTGTTGTTTCAATAATGCCAATTTTTTGATGTGCGACAACCGTTTGGCCTGTAGTCACACTGGAGCGAATATGTACATATTCAGTACCCCAGCCATTTTGGTGATAAATCTTTAAATCACATGAACTTGCATAAGTGACAATTCCACCAGCTGCAGCACGAACTTCTGCAATTTCACTTGACCCCCAGGACATTTTTTTCCTCATCATGTCCAAACCTGCGTTATTATCGCTGTGAGGACCCTGAGTAATATACCAGGATTGATCACTTGGCCATGGCCACTGAAAAAAATCTGCGGCGGGCGCTTGCATACTGGTTGATTGAATTGAATTCTCAGCAATAACTGACGTCGCGCCAGTGGTGGCAAATAACCCAAATACGATAGATAAAACTAAAATGAAATATAAAGATTTTTTCATTTTCACGTATTCCTCCCTTTTAATAAATTGTATCGGATTGGCAGAAGAACTATCGGATTTTCCCCACTTTTCCGATCTCGCAAGACAGGAGAGTATCACTCCTGTCATTCTAAATTCAGTTTATCACCGCCCACAATTATGTCAATTATTCCGAAATTAATTCCGCATAAAAAAATGAAAGGGAAGAATTTTTAATTTATTCAGAAACCAAATTACAAAATTAATTAGAATCTTTTGCTAGCCCCGATTCACGAACAAACATGTCACAACAATTAAAGGCACTTAGAAAAAAGCCTCCAGAAATTTCTGGAGGCTTTTGACTAGATCAGTTGCTTGCGTATCTCTGCGCTGAGGAAGTCCAGCGCCCAGACCACGAGGATAATGGCCAGCAGGGCTGTGCCTGCCTGGGTGTATTGCAGCGTGTTGATGCGCTGCGAGAGGAAGTAACCAATACCACCGCCGCCTACGAAACCAATAATGGTGGAAAGACGCACGTTGATATCCCAGTGGTAGATGGTGAAGGATAGAAAATCGGGAATGATCTGCGGGACCACGGCGTAGCGCACCACTTCAATGCGGCTAGCGCCTGTGGCGGTGATTGCCTCAATCGGGCCGGAGTCGATGCCTTCGACTGATTCTGAGAACATCTTGCCCAGAGAAGCTGCTGTTGTAATAGAGAGTGCGATGACGCCGGCAAACGGGCTACCAAAGCCAACGATCATGGCAAAGATGGTGGCAAGGACCAATGGTTCATATGAACGGATAATGTTCAAGAAGGCGCGCACAATGTAGTACACAGCCGTTCCAATGACACCTTTACGAGTAATATTGGAAGCCGCAAGAAAACTAAGCGGAATGGCGATGATCGTCCCCAACGTGGTGGCAATGAGCGCCATAAAGATGGTGACGAACATGGTATCCAATACTTCTTTGAGGGTTCCAGAAGCCACCAGTTTACCAGCAGGCAATGTGATCTCGGTTGCAATCTGGGCCGCGGTACCGTTAACCGTGGCTGTGATGGGCCGCAGCTCAATTGTTTCGGTCAGCTCACCTTTGGCATCTGTTTTGACATTGCGAATGCTCAACACGCCGCCGGTGGGCAAGATCCACCGCAACGAGACATCTGAATTCTTGGGCAGGTCGTACCCTTTGAGGGTCAGCTTGTCTTTTTCATTACCGCAAGCCGGATCTACAACCAAACGCGGACCAGATTCGGCAACCACGGCATTTTCTGCGCTACCGCAGGGCACCGGAATGGCCAGGGTATAGGTTTCTTTGCCGGACTGCCTTTCCAGGATCTCAGGCGAGAGCAATTGGGAAAGGATCGATTTTGCTTTTGGCGCCGAGGTGATCAGTTTGCCCAGGTCGGGTTGGGTGACTTTGATGCTCAACAAAATAAAGCCAATCACCACTATAGCGGTCAATAACTTGGAGAGCGATTTGAGAAGTGACTTAAATTTTTCCATATCACACCAACCGTTCTCGGATACGAGCGCTGAAGAAATCGAGGATGATCACGACCACTGCAATGGCCACAAAAGAGGAGCCAACAGCCCGGTAGTCTTGCAAGATGATCCACTGCCAGAGGAAGAAACCGATACCGCCGCCGCCCACAAAACCGATGATTGTAGAGGAACGCACATTGATATCCCAACGGTAAATGGTCAACGCCGTAAAGGATGGAACGATCTGTGGAATGACGGCGTACCTGGCCACCTGGAGCCAATTTGCGCCGGTGGCGCGGATGGCCTCAATGGGACCAGCATCAATACCTTCAATGACCTCGGAATACAGCTTGCCCAAAGCTGCGACGGTGTGAATAGTAATGGCGATCATGCCCGGGAACGGTCCAAGCCCTACGATGATTACAAAGATGATGGCCATGATGAGAGCTTCAATGGAACGAACAATATTCAACACGGTGCGGACCACCATGTAAACAATGTTGCCAAACCAGTTTCCGGTCATGAGGTTACGCGCAGCCAGGAACCCCAGCGGGATGGCAAGCAACGCGCCGATGATTGTGGAAAGGAACGCCAGCGCCAGAGTCTCATACAACCCCTGCAAGATGTAGCCGCCTGTAGAGGAAAGCTCAATGCCACCAATGGGACGATCTTGTTCTGCGGTGATGCGGTGAATTTGCGGAATAGTAGGATCTGGCGCAGTGGAATGTACGATGGAGAGCACCTGCCATTGCAGCTCCACCTTGCCGGCTGCATCAGCGGTAGCCTGGGTCTTCATGGCCTGCCCGCCGATGGGGTTGTGCCAGACAAAGGTCACCGGCTCATTGGGCCAAAAACCCTCCCCCACCACGGTGATGGTATCGCCAACGTTGGCACAGGGCTGCTGTACGTAAACCGTGAGATCCCCTTCTGTGTGCTTGGCAGGTTCAGGCGCCGTAGAACAGGGAGATTCGATCTCCGTAAAGCCATCCTTCTTTTCGGTGCGAGGCTGGGTGAAATCAAGTTTTGCCATATTTTCCAAAATGGCGCTGGAACGTTTGGTGTTTTCAACCAATGCTTTCAGGTTAAATTCTGTTACCTGACCACCCACCCCATAAGCCAAAATTAACCAGAGGATCACAGGTAAAACCACACTCAAATTCTTAGGTGAAACTGCCATATCTAACACATTCCAGATCCAGAGCAACACAGGGAGAATAAACCAGTAAAGACTTCCCTGCCAACTAGAAGTGGAATACCAGGCGCAGATTGCCACGGCCGTTGCTACCGCCAGAAAAATGGAGATACCCGCCCGATATTTTTTTTGCACCACATATCCAAGCCCAGGGACAAGGGCAGACAGCAGCACAAAAATAAACTTTTTAGGTGTGTTTGTCTTTTCCATAAGGTTCATGCAAGGGCGGTGGCGCGAATATCTTGCGCTTCTTCGCCATAGATCTCTTTGAACTTTTCGCGGTTGATCTCGCTGGGCAGACCTTCAAAGACCTTGATGCCGTCTTTTAAGCCAATGACACGGGTGGCGTAACGTTGGATGAGATCCAGGTAGTGCAAACTGCAGATCACGGTCACCTTGTCTTCTTTATTAAGCAATTCCAAATACTGCAAAATGGAATGCGCCAGCACCGGGTCCAGGCTGGCTACGGGTTCATCAGCCAGGATCAAGCTGGGTTCTTGCATGAGGGTTCTGGCAATACCAACGCGTTGTTGCTGCCCACCAGAAAGGGCATCAGCGCGACTGTTTACTTTGTCTTCAATTCCCAAACGAGTCAGGGCATCTAATGCCCGCTTTTTTTCCTCAGGTGGGAAGTAGCCCAATGTGGTCAACCAGGGGTTCAAATACCCCAAACGACCATTGAGCACGTTGGTCATCACGCTGGAGCGTTTGACCAGATTGAAATGCTGAAAGATCATGCCAATATGACGGCGGATATGGCGTAATTCTGCGCCTTTGGCTGCCGTAACATCTGTGCCATCCATGATGATCTTGCCTTCAGTGGGATCGATGAGACGATTGATGCAGCGCAGCAAAGTGGATTTTCCGGAACCAGACAAGCCGATGATGACCAGGAATTCGCCATCATCTACTTCAAAGCTCAGATCTTTGAGAGCTACCGTTCCATTTGGGTAAACCTTCGTAAGATGTTCAACCTTTAGCACTGTCAGATCCTTTTCAACTAGATTTAGATAATAGAGGAGGGAGGAAAAACTTCCTCCCTCCTGGGAAAACTAAACTGGAATTACTTCACCATTGTGGTGATGTCGATACCGGAAGCCTGCAAAGCAGCGCGGAAGGCATCATAGAAGGAATCTTCTGCGGGTTTGAAACCACCAATTTCATACCCCATGTTCTTGAGGATTTCCAGACCATCGTCGCTGGAACCCATCTGAACGAGGGCGTCAGAGATCTTGGTGCGCATCTCAGGAGACATCTTGGTGGAGAAGGAAACATTATCATTGGGGATAATGTTGTCGGTGCGCCAGATGACCTGGATCTTGTCCATCACATCAGCATGGGTCTTGTCGCTGGTGCGGGCATCAATATAGGTAGCGCCAAAATCGCAAATGCCGCCAGCGTACAAAGCGGCAACAACAGCGGGGTGACCCTGAACAGCGGCCGGGGTCTTATATTTGACACCGTACTGGGCCAACAAACCACCGGGGATGATGTAGCCAGAGACAGACAGAGGATCGGTGAAGCAGGGGCGTTTGTCAGCGAACTGAGCCAGGGCGGTAGCGCCATCGGCAGTGTTCTTGTTGGTAGCGGCATCAAAATAGGAAGTGAAACCACTGTCAACATTGGCGACGAACTGGGCACCATAAAAATCGGAGCCATTGCGGACGACAACCAAACCTACATCAGCGGCGTCTTTCTGTTTGGACAGCAAGTAAGCGAAGGTGGCCATAAAGGCAACCTGAGCGTTACCGGAGGACATAGCCTCGATGACTGCGGTGTAGCTGTTGGGAATGGTCACTTTATATTCGTAACCGGTCAACTCTTTCAACTTGGCAGCAAGGGCATCACCACCAACAGTCAACTGGTCAGCAGTAGCTGACGGCGTGAGGGCGATGACGATGGGGTTTTCAGCGGTGCCGAGATCAGCCATGGGGGCTTCGGTGGGTGCTGCGGTGGGGGCTTCAGTGGCAGCCTCAGTAGCGGGGGCTTCGGTGGGGGTAGCCTGAGCACAAGCGCTCAAGAGAATGGAACCCAAAACCAAAGCTGAAATTACAACATACAAGAAATTCTTCTTCACGTTTCTCCTCCTCGAGAATGTATATGGGGGGTTACACAAATCACGACCTCTCTCCAGGTCGCGTAGTACTTTAAAATCATATCCCATTTAAAATCAAAAGGCAAGCGAGATATGTTACGCTTGCCTTAAAATTCGGTTAACTATCTAAAATATTCTAGGCTTCACTGTATCCACACAGGGCAATGGCTTGCGGTCCGGTATGTACACCCAACACTGGAGAAACAATGGTGAGGATCAATTCAGATGGATCGATCTCTTGTCTAATTCGTTCCACCAAAGCTTCTGCTTCAGCCAGGGCGGCGTTGTGCAACACTGCAATATGGGCGGGTTTGGTTAGGTCCAAAAACTTTACAAAACTTGAGAACAATTTATCAATGGCTTGCTTGCGAGTGCGGGTGATATCGCCAGCCTCAACAGAACCAGTCTCATGATTGACACGGATCTGCAACTTGATCTGCAGCATACTGCTGATCTTGGAAGCCGCTCCGGCCACCCGGCCTCCCTTGAGCAAGAACTCAGTGGTATCCAACACAATGTGATAGTGAAGTTGTTTGCGTACAGCATCTGCCGCATCCAACATTCCCTGTGCATCAGAGCCGGCTTCACGGGCACGGGCAGCGGCCAGCACCTGCCAGCCCAGACTCATGGAATTAGATCTGGAATCGAATATGTGTACGGGCAGGTCGAACCCTTCAGCGGCAGTACGAGCCGAGCCAATAGTTCCGCTCATGGCGCTACTAATGACGATGACCACGATCTCTTCTGCGCCATCGGCTTTGGCCTGTTCATATTTGGCCAGGAAATCTTTGGGGGTCGGCTGTGAAGTGGTGGGGCGCACCGGATCTGTGCTGAGACGGGCGTAAAAATCTTCGGCTTGAAGGCCTACCCGATCTAAAAATTGTTCTTTACCCCAAACGATGGTCAGCGGGACCAAATAAATGTTGTATTGCTGGCGTAGATGTTCCGGGATATCGCAAGTGCTATCGGTAATTAATGCAATATTTTTAGGCATCTGAATTTTTCTTTTCTTTTTTGCAGGCATTATAAAGAAGACAAGTATATATTGAAATATGCCTTTTGGTATATTTTTATTAAGGTTTTCGAAACTTTCATTTGCCTTTTCGCGTATAATCTCTAGTCCACCTCACTGAAAGTGAATTATATGTTCACCAATATAAACACAACTTTTAAACGCTATCCAAAAACCTTTTGGACGCTGATCGGGGCACTTTTTATTGACCGAATCGGTGGCGCCCTCATTTTTCCTTTTTTATCCTTATACCTGACCGCCAAATTCGACATCGGGATGACCCAGGTCGGCACCCTTTTTGCCATCATATCGATCGCCAGCTTTTTTGGGTCCATGCTGGGAGGCGCGCTCACAGACCGTTTTGGCCGGCGCAAGCTGATGATGTTCGGCCTCATCACTTCTGCTACCAGCACCCTGGTGCTTGGGTTTGCCAACGATATGCGCATTATTTACTTTGGCGCCATTTTAGTGGGTCTTCTCTCTGATATTGGTCATCCGGCCACCCAGGCCATGATGGCCGATATTCTGCCGGAGAACCAGCGACTGGAAGGTTTTGGTATTTTACGCGTGGTTGCCAACCTGGCTGTCACCATTGGGCCGGCCATCGGTGGCATCATCGCAGCCAAATCGTTTTTGTGGCTCTTCATCATTGATGCAGCCGCCAGCACCATCACCGCGCTGATCGTGCTGCTGGTGTTGCCAGAGACCAAACCACAATTTACAGAAACCCAGAAACAGCCTTCCATGTGGGAGAGCTTCAAGGGGTACAAAGTGGCCTTTAAAGACAAGATCTTTATGGCGTTTCTGGTGGTCACCGCCCTTAGTACCCTGGTTTACATGCAGATGAACTCCACCCTGTCTGTCTTCCTGCGTGACAACCACGGCGTGAGCACACAGAACTTTGGCTACATCATCAGTATGAATGCCGGTATGGTGGTCCTGCTGCAATTCTGGGTCACCCGCAAGATCTCCAGGTACAAGCCCATGATCTTGATGACAGTTGGCACCTTTTTCTATGCGGTGGGTTTTGCCATGTACGGCTTTGTGGCCACCTACCCGCTTTTCCTGCTGGCCATGGTCATCATCACCATCGGCGAAATGGTGGTCAGCCCCACTTCCAATGCTCTGGTGGCCAGCCTGGCGCCAGAAGCAATGCGCGGACGTTATATGGCGGTGATGGGGTTTAGCTGGATCATTCCCTCGATGATCGGTCCGCTGGGGGCAGGGTTGATCATGGATAATCTCAACCCCAACTGGGTCTGGTACCTGTGTGGCATTCTGGGGTTGGTGGCGACGCTGGGCTACTTTATACTGCACAAGACCGCCTCAACACGAATTAAACAACCCGAGATCGCCGAATAATAATTACGGCGATCCAGATACATAAAACAGCCCCCGCTTTATTCAAGCGGGGGCTGATGTTTACTTTTTACTACTGTTTTGTAGCAAATACTGGTTCATCTCAGCA
>JAYFNV010000011.1:0-30445 GCA_034933225.1 Anaerolineaceae bacterium
CCGGTCGCACTTTTATATGAGCGAGTGAAGAAGGACAGACACCCCCCCCGTATGCAGTTAAGAAGGCTCCGACTACCAGACCAGTTTTTGGGATCAGGGCGGCCGCGCCTATGAAGATGCCTGCGAAGCCATCGCGCTCAAACGCATGCTGCCGGAACACGGCAAGCACCTGTTGGAGCTTGGCGCTGGCGCAGGCCGCAACACCCCGCGCTACACCGGCTACGAAAAGATCACCCTGCTCGATTATTCGCGCACCCAATTACAACAAGCCCGCGCCCGCCTGGGCGACAACCCGCGTTACCGCTATGTGGCCGCTGATATTTACCGTCTGCCCTTTGTGAATGACGCCTTTGACGGCGCCACCATGATCCGCACCCTGCATCACATGTCCGATGCCCCCAAGGCCCTCACCGAGATCCGCCGCGTGCTTTCTTTGGATGCCACCTTTATTTTGGAATATGCCAACAAACGCAACTGGAAGTCCATTCTGCGTTTCTGGCTGGGCCGGCAAAAATGGTCTCCCTTCAGCCAGGAAGCGGTGGAGTTCGCCAAACTGAACTTCGATTTCCACCCCAAGGCCATCCGCGCCTGGATGAACACAGCAGGCTTCAAGATAGAAAAGACCCTCACCGTCAGCCATTACCGCATCGGTTTCCTCAAACGCATCATTCCCACCCGTATTCTGGCCGCGCTGGATGGCGCAGTGCAATGGACGGGGTCTTTCATGCAATTTACCCCAAGTGTGTTCGTGCGCAGCCAGGCCATCGGCGGCGGCGAACAACTCAAAGCCGAGGGCTTTTTTGCCTGCCCGGCCTGCGGTTCCACCCTCAAAGACACCCCGCCCATCATCACCTGCCCCAATTGCGGCAAGACCTACCCGGTGGTGGAGGGTATCTACGATTTCCGCCTCAATCCCCCTGCCGCTGATTAACCATGCCATTCTCATTAGTTGACGATCTTAACCCCCAACAGCGCATGGCCGTCACCGCCGGTGAGGGTCAGATTCTGGTATTGGCCGGACCCGGTTCCGGCAAGACCCGTGTGCTCACGCGCCGCCTGGCCTGGCTGATCGACCATGAGAATGTGCCCGCCTACGACATCATTGCGGTGACCTTTACCAACAAGGCTGCCCGTGAGATGGAGAACCGTGTCTCCACCCTGGTGCAGCGCGACCTGAGCGGCATCTGGTTGGGAACTTTCCATGCCATGTGCGCCCGTCTGCTGCGCCGCGAGGCCAATTCTCTGCCCTTCAATTCCAATTTCGTTATCTTTGATGAATCCGACCAGGACACCCTCATCAAGCGCGCCATGCGTGAGATGAACATCGACGAAAAGATCCACCGCCCGGCTGGCATCCACGCCTCGATCTCTGCGGCCAAGAACGACCTGCTCTCCCCCGGCAACATCCCCACCAATACCTACCGCGACCAGATCGTTGCCCGCGTTTATGCCCGCTATGAAGAGCTGCTGCACCTCAACAACGCCGTCGATTTTGACGATCTGCTGTTCTGGGGAGCTCGCCTGCTGCGCGAAAACCCCGAGATCCGCGACAAATACGCCTACCGCTTCAAACACGTACTGGTGGACGAGTTCCAGGATACCAACCTGGCCCAGTACGAGCTGCTGATCCACCTGTCTTCGTTTCACCGCAACATCTTTGTGGTGGGCGATGAAGACCAATCCATTTACCGCTGGCGCGGCGCCGATTACCGTAATGTGCTGCGCTTTGAAAAAGACTTCCCAGAATGCGAGAAGATCCTGCTGGAGCAGAACTACCGCTCCACCCAGAGCATTCTGGACGCAGCCAAAGACGTGATCAACGTCAACCGCAACCGCACCCCCAAGCATCTCTTTTCTGACCGTGGGCCTGGCAACAAGATCGTCAAGTTTGTGGCCGTAGATGACCACGCCGAGGCTGCCTGCGTGGTGGACACAATCGCCCAGTTGTTGGGCTCCAGAAAAGCCAGCCCCACTGATTTTGCGGTGATGTACCGAACCAACGCCCAATCGCGCCTCATTGAAGAGGCCTTCATGCACGCCGGTCTACCTTATCACCTGGTGGGCGCCCAACGTTTTTACGGACGCCGCGAGGTCAAGGACATCATTGCCTTCCTGCGCCTCATTGAGAACCCTGCCGACGAGGTGAGCCTGCTACGCATCGTAGCCGTGCCCCCGCGCGGCATCGGTGATAAGACCATCCAGACGCTGCAAAACGTCGCTCAACAGGCCAACCTGACCCCCGGCGATGCGCTGCTGGATCTGGGCCGCAACGCCGACCGATCAATTTACTGGGCCGCCATGGGGCGCTCTGCCGGCTTGCTGGCTGATTTTGGTGGTCTGCTGGCCCAATGGGTGGACCTCAAGGCCACGTCTTCGATCGTGGCCCTTTTTGATCGGGTGCTCTCGGACATCGGCTATGAGGAGTACATCAACGACAATACCGATGAAGGCGTGGACCGTTGGGAAAACGTACAAGAGCTGCGCCGCCTGGCCACCGATTTTCAAGATCGCGGCCTGACAGAGTTTTTGCAGAATTTGGCACTCGTCTCAGACCAGGACACCATCAAAGACAGTGAGGCGGAGGGGCAAAAAGACGCCGGATCTGTGACCCTGCTGACTCTACACGCGGCCAAAGGGCTGGAGTTCAAGCAGGTGTTCATCATCGGTCTGGATGAGGGGATCCTGCCGCACAGCCGCTCCAAGGATGATCCTGAAGAGATGGCCGAAGAGCGACGTCTGTTCTACGTGGGCATCACCCGCGCCAGAGATCAGCTTTACCTGGTGCGCGCCGAACGCCGCGTGACCTATGGTGACTTTGAATATTGTGAAGCCTCGCGCTTCCTGGATAACATCAACCTCAACCTGCTCTCCATTCAGGGCCGGCGCGGGGGATCTCGCCGCGAGTCCCGTCAGGATGATTTCTCCTGGGGCGGCGGCATGTCCACCCCGGTCAGCTCACGCAAGGTGGCATTCACCTCAAACTCAAATCTGGCCAAAGAGACCAGGTTCAAGCCGGGGATGCGCGTTCGCAATACCAACTGGGGAGAAGGCATTGTGCTGGAAAGCAAGATCGATATTGACGGCGAAGAGACAGTGGATGTACATTTTGAGAGCGTCGGATTCAAACGCGTCATCGCCTCACTGGCTGGCCTGGAAGCGGTCTCATAAATTGGGTTTACAGAGCTTTCCCACGAATTACACGAATTTCACGAAAATAAGATCATTTTTCAAGTCTGAAGCATACCGCCTTCAAGGCTAAATACCTCAATCTCGGCATGTCATTGCGAGACCTGATGCTTTTCAGGTCGAAGCACACATCCTCTTGAGGAATCTCCCATAACTTCTTGCTTGCATTCCTTGTGGGAGATTCCCGTTAGCGCTGGGACACGCGCCACGCCCTCTACCGAAGACTCCAATGACGGGCGACGGGGTGCTTTGCTCTTCCTGATCACCAATCACTGCTCCCTGCTCTTCAGCTCTTCCTAATCACTGATTACCGATCCCTTCTCCCTCGCTCTTCCCCATTTTCTTTTCTTCCCATTTTCTGATATATTTGACCGTTATGAACTTTTTACTGGCATTTTTACCCATTCTGGTCGTGCTCATCCTCATGCTGATATTGCATTGGAGCAGCCCAAAGGCCGGGCTTGCCGGTTGGATTGCCGGCATCGCCGTGGCACTGCTGGCTTTCGGGCTTAACTGGCCAGTCTTCTGGGTTTCTGAAGGCAAAGCCATCTTATTAACGCTCAATGTGGTGCTTGTCCTGTGGCCGGGCATCTTCATTTACTATCTGGTCGACCAGATGGGCGGCATCCGCGCCATCGCAGCCCGCCTGGACAGCATGGTGCACGATAAAGGCTGGCTGCTCATACTGCAAGCCTGGATGCTCTCCACCATTTTGGAGAGTCTGGCTGGCTTTGGCCTACCCATTGCCATGGTCTCCCCACTGCTCATTGCCATGGGCGTTGAGCCGGTGCTGGCCGTGGCCGCCACCGCTCTGGGGCATACCTGGGCAGGCAGTACAGGCGGCATGGCCATTTCCTTGCGCATCCTCTCTGAGATCACCCACTACTCCCCTGAGGCACTCTTCCCGGATTCTGCCATTTTGCTGGGCATCTCCATTGTCCTCACCGGTCTGGCCGTAGCTTTTATGTTGGGGCAGAAAAAACAATGGTGGCGCGTACTCATCACCGGTACGGTCACAGCCGTGGTGCATTACTTTGTGGGCGTGTGGGGCATGATCCCCATCAGCGCGCTGATCGCCTCCGTCAGCGGATTTCTGGTCGGCTCCACCCTTAGCAAGAACGACGGCAGCGTCAAAGCCGAACAGATCAACAAGGTCAGCCTGCGCGCCGGTCTGGTGGGGTACGGCACCCTGGTCAGCGTCATGCTGGTCGTGTCGCTTGTTCCCTCCGTCAACAAGTTTCTCTCTTCCTTTATCTGGACCATTGCCTTCCCGCAAGTCAGCACCAACGCTGGCGTCCTCACCCCTGCTGAAAATGGTAATCTGCTGCACCTCTTCACCCACCCCGGCAGTCTCATCTTGCTGACCCTGGCGCTGATCATCCCCATCTTCAAATTTGTATCCTCCTTCCCCGACCCGGACCTGGGCAAAACGCTGCGCTCCACCATCCACTCCGCCTTACCGGCCAGTCTGGGTTCCCTGTTTATGATCAGCCTCTCCACCATCATGGAGCATGCCGGCATGACCCAGGTTCTGGCCCAGGGGCTGAGCAATTTTGCCGGCGTTCTCTTCCCCATATTCTCACCGTTGGTGGGGATGCTGGGATCCTTTGCCACCGGCAGCAACGTTAACTCCAATGTATTGTTTGGTACCCTGCAAAAGACCGTAGCCATCCTGGTGGGCGCCAGCCCGCTGGTGATGATGGGTGCCCAGACCACCGGCGGCTCACTGGGCAGTATGATCGCTCCTGCCAAGCTGGCCGTGGGCGTCAGCACCACCCCTGAGTTGAAAAACCGTGAAGGCGAAGTGCTGCGCAAAACGTTGCCCGTCAGCCTGATCATTGCCCTGCTCATCGGCATCGCCGCCTGGTTGATGAGCTATTAGTATTTTCCCCAGAGTCCCAGACATAAAAACCGTCCAGACAGACAGTCTTACACTCCCCCATTTACCGGGGGAGTTTTCGTTTAATGGGAACAGCTCAACATTTTTGTTGATTGCGGTGAGTGGTACGCAATGGTTATAATTCAGTTAATAGAAGAAAGGCCATTATGGACAACAAAGCTGCTCTCCCTCATATCGTTATCGTTGGCGCCGGTTTTGGCGGTTTACGCGCCGCACGCGCACTGGCCAACGCTCCCGTTCGTGTCACTTTAATTGACCGCAACAACTATCATCTTTTCCAACCTTTACTGTATCAGGTCGCCACTGCCGGTATTTCCCCGGATGAGATCGCGCACCCGGTACGCGGCATCTTACGCAGCCAGAAGAACCTGGAATTTGTCCTCACTGATGTGCGTAAAGTGGATCTGCCCGGCAAAAAGCTGATGACAGATGCCGGCGAGATCGCCTTTGATGCGCTCATCCTGGCGGTGGGTGGCGTGACCCAGTTCTTTGGCATGGAGTCTTTGGAACGCAATGCTTACGGGCTCAAGAACATCGCAGATGCCACGTCCATCCGCAACCACCGGCTCACCATGTTCGAGCTGGCCAACCAGGAACCCGATGAATCCGTTCGTCAGGCCCTGCTGACCTTTGTGGTGGTGGGGGGAGGCCCGACGGGTGTAGAAACCGCCGGCGCCATCTCTGAGCTCACCCGGTTGGTGCTGGCCAAAGATTACCCCAACCTGAACACCCAAAACGTAAAGGTGATCTTGCTCGAGGCCTTTGACCGCCTCCTGCCCGCCTTCCCACCCGACCTGAGCGCCAGTACGGTGGAGGTGCTCAAACGCAAGCACGTTGAGGTTCGCTTCAACGCTGCCGTGGCCGGGTTTGATGGCAAATGTGTGTCCTTCAAAAATGGCGAGGAGTTGCCCGCCCACACCGTCATCTGGGCAGCCGGCGTCAAAGCCGCCCCGCTGATGGGCACTCTGGGCATCCAGGCAGGCAGCCTGGGCCGTGTGCCCGTGGCGCCCACCCTGCAACTGGCTGATTATCCGTATGCCTTTGTCATCGGCGATGCCGCTTTGCTGATGGATGCCGATGGAAAACCGCTGCCCATGGTCGCCCCTGTGGCCATGCAGCAGGCTGAGGTCGCCGCCAAAAACGCAGTCGCCGTCCTGAACGATGGTTCACTCGGCGAATTTCATTACAAAGACCCCGGTTCGCTGGCCACCATTGGCCGCCGTCAGGCTGTGGCTCGGTTGGGAAAGTTCAAATTCCGTGGCGGGTTCGCCTGGCTGGTCTGGCTCTTCGTGCACCTCATGCAGCTCGTCGGCTTCCGCAACCGCCTGCTAGTGCTCATCAACTGGGCCTGGGATTATCTCTTCTACGACCGGGCCGTGCGCATCATCGGGCCGTGTTCCTAAACAACGAAAAAGGCAGTCCGCAATTGGACTGCCTTTGTTTTTTATAACTCAAGTCTTACTTGATCAGTTTGAAGATGGCATCCAGACCATCGGTGGGCAGGTCTTCGATCTTGCCGGCATCGGCAAATTCGGCCACACTGGGATTGATAGGCAAACGCACTGAAAGGTTGGTGCCTACGGCCGCGGCCAGTTCTTCTGCATGGCTGGGGCCAAAGATCAGATGCTCATGGCCGGTATCCGGGCAGGGGTAGTAGCTCATATTCTCCACCACGGCCAATACGGGGATCTTCAACTGCTTGAGCATGGAATCAGCCTTGCGTACCACCATGCCCGCCAACTGCTGGGGGGTGGAGACAAGCACCACGCCGTTCACCGGGATGGATTGCATCACGGTAAGGGCCGCATCTGAAGTACCGGGCGGTAAGTCCACCAGCAGCACATCCAGGGTACCCCACAAGACCTCGCGCCAGAATTGCTGAATGGCGCCGGCGATCATGGGTCCGCGCCAGATGACGGCTGCGTTCTCATCGGGAACCATCAGGTTGGTGGAGATCACTTTAATGCCGGTGCGGGTGATCCCTGGCAAAATGCCCTGGTCAGAACCCTTTAGGCCGCCAGAAGGCAGCCCGAACAATTTGGGGATGCTAGGGCCGGTGATATCGGCATCCAGGATGCCCACTTTCTTCCCCGCTCTCACCAAACCACTGGCCAGCAAGCCGGTGATGGATGACTTTCCCACGCCGCCTTTGCCGCTGAGCACAGCGATGACCTGTTTGACGTGATTAAATTCATTTAATTTGGGCAGTTGTGCCTGGCTGTTGGCAAATACCTTCTTCTTTTCTTCTTCGCTCATAACGCCAAAGGTGATCTTAACATCGCTCACCCCGCTCACCGCCATCAACGCCAGACGGGCATCGCGCTCCATCTGGTTTTTCATCGGACAACCCGGGATCGTCAGCGCCAGGGTGAAAGAAACCGCTCCTGCCTCTGTGATCACCAGGTCCTTGACCATGCCGAGCTCGACGATATTGCGTCCAAGTTCGGGGTCGTTCACTTTGGATAAGACCTGAATCAGTTCTTCTTTAGTTGGCATGTGATCTATTGTAATCGAACAAGATTAATATAAGCTCAGGGGAAAACTTTTCACCAGTATAAAATTACCTTGGTATAACATTGATTTTTTCCTAGTAGTAATCTGGGTAATTTTTGCCTATAATGGTTAATTGATTAGTATTTCGTTGAAAAAGAATTCCAAAAAAACAAAAAATTTATATTTTGGACCAAGGTGGAATTATTATTCTTATGAAAAAACTCTTTAATCCGTTAGTAAAGCTTTTTTCCGCCCTCATGATCGCGGCCCTGGTCTTTACCCTGGCAAAACCCAACCAGACAGTTCAGGCAGCCGCGATCCTTTCTATTACCCCTTACTCGTGGAATGTGATCGGGCTGGATAGCAACAATGTAAATGTTGGTCCAAATGAGTTCCCGGTTGGGGCAAAAATATGTAACTCTGCCTCAGCAACAACTGCCACCAACGTGACCGTATCTTTTGTGTGGGATTCTACTAACTCTAATATCAACATATCCAGCACAAGTAGCAGTACGATGGTCATTCCCAGTATTGCGCCAGGAAGCTGCGCCTATGCTTACTTTACAGTTGCCATCACTCGTACCTCAGCCGCCTATGACACCAAGCGTAGCTACCATATTACCGCGGTAGACTCCCAGGGTGTCACAGTTCGTACCCCCTACAACCGCGAATTGTATGTGGAACACCTGGTATCGCAGAACCGTAACAGCGTGACATCAGTGGCTATTGATGGCGTTACATTAGCAGCAGGAGCAAGTGCTTCGCTTATCGATGGAAATACATACGACATCACTCTCACAGGTGCAACTTCAACCAACGGCTACAATCAAATCGAAAGTTTCCTCACCCTCTCGAATACAGTTTTCAAGATCAACAGTGTCACAACTACTTACTCTGCTTATAGCAGCTTGCCAGCATTACAGACCATTGATTCACTTTATGGTGACGCCTGCGGTTGGGTCAACGACACCACCAGTTTGAGCTATCGCTCCTGTACTACGGACCTGAAACAGGGCGGAACGGTTACCACTACTTATAACGTTACTATCTTGGCCGGTAATTCCGGCTCAAAGACCATCGGCTCCTTGTTGTATGACTTTTCTGGCTCCAGTTACCACTACAACAGTGACTATCCGCTTACGTTACGCTATGTAGAAGTCATTGACCCATCCACCCTAACCATCAGTAAAGCTTTCTCTCCTTCGTCCATTTCTGCCGGTGGAACTTCTACTCTTTCGTTTATTGTGCACAATCCAACCAATTCAGCCATTTCTGGGGTCTCCTTTACCGATAGTTTACCTGGCACTCTGGTGGTGGCCTCCTCCCCTGCGGCTAGTACTAGTGGTTGTGGATCTCCTACTTTATCCGCCAGCGCCGGAAGTTCGACGATCTCATTTTCAAACGGTACCATTCAGGCTAATAGTGACTGCAACATCCGGGTCAACGTCACTGCCCCGGCCAATGGTTCTTTTTACAACACCACATCAACGGTCAAATTCATTAGCGGTGGAACCACCATTGATACTAACAACGCCGCCAATTCCACTTTGACCGTGAGTTCTGCTGTTACACCCACTGCTACGCCCTCTACCTGCACTACCTATACCCTGGCAGATTGGAGAATGCTCTCTTCTGCTGGAACCACCACCCCACCTGCTTACACCAGCAAGCAAAGTGATGTAGCCACTGCAAGTTCTTTGTTTTTCCAGGGCACTTATGCAGGCAGCACGCAATCGATTAGTACAACACAGGGGTCTACCCTGACCGGTGGTAGTGGCGCCTACTCCTGGGATACCATTGGGTATCTAAAAGGCAATATCCCGTTCAATAACGGTGCTGGAAACGGTACCGGCACCAGCTCTTATGTTCGCTTTGCTATCAACACCCAGTTTTACCAAAAAGTTTCCATGACCTTCAGTGCCTCCAGAGCCAACTCTGGGCCGACTGATCTATATATTTATTACGGAAATTCTGGTACCGCCCCTGAGACGCAAAAGACTTTGCTTACAAACGCCCTGGCGACCACCGGCACCTGGTATTCGATCTCACAAGATTTTACCGGGCTTACCAACACCAGCGGTGTGACCTATTTTTATATTTATGGCTATAACGCCCAAAATACCGGCGCGGGTACAGATCTTTATCTGGATGACATCACCTTTACTGGTTGTAAAGCGCCGGCAAAAGTACCTACCCTATCAAAATCATTTTCTGCCTCGCCTGTGGCAGTCAACAGCACCACCACCTTGACCTTCACCCTTTCCAACCCAAATTTGAGCGCATTGAGTGGTGTTTCTTTTAATGATCCATTGCCAGATGGTCTGGTCGTAGCCAGCACCCCCAATGCTGTCACCAATTGCGGTGGAACGTTCTCTCCGTCTGCTGGTTCCATGCAACTCGATTTCTCAGGCGGAACGATCCCGGCCAATGGGAGCTGTACCGTTTCTGTGAGCGTAAAAGTCACCAAAGCGGGAGCAATCGCCAACACATCCGGGTATATTTCATCAACGGATGCAGGAACAAACACCACCTCCACCGGGTATGGCACCGCTTCGGTAACAGGCACATTGCTGCCACCCAGTATTTCCAAATCTTTCTCGCCATCCACTTTCCTGGCGGGGAATCGCTCCACCCTGACCTTTGTGATCACCAACCCCAATCTTAATGACGGGCTAACGGGGGTGGCTTTTAGCGATACTTACCCGAGCAACCTGACCAACAGCAACCTCACCACCTACCCTTACAGCAATACCTGCGGTGGCAGCATCACAGCATCGACAGGAGGAAGTTCTGTTTCCTTAAGCGGTGGTTCACTGGCTGCCGGTGCATCCTGTTCAGTTTCGATCTCCGTAACGGGTTCGACCGCTGGCAGCTATACCAACACCAGTGGAGCCGTAAGTTCTACAAATGGCGGCAGCGGCAATTCCGCTTCGTCCGATTTCACCGTGACAGATCCGACAGCCAAGATCAATCTGCTAAAGCAAATCTCCACTTCCGCCACCGGACCGTGGGTAAACAGCACAGATGCCGCTCCTTCTTCAAACATCTACTATCGCTTTACAGTTGAAAACCAGGGAGACATCAACCTGACTGGAATTCAGATCGTTGATGCCCTGGTAAATGCTGGCGATTGTACATTCACAAATCCTCTGGTCCCGGGTGACTATTCCTCTTGTGTGGTTGGCCCTGTGATCACTTCTGACAGCGCTGGCAAATATACCAACACTGCTTATGCTCAAGGCTCGTATACCACAGGCGGCCCCACCCTGACAACTAACTCAGCCAATTCATCGGCCAATTATTACATCTATCCAGATCTGACGGCTACAATCAGCGATAACACTGGCGGGAATATCTATGTTGGCAATGAGTACACCTGGACAACCAACATAGCCAATCTGGGAGCAGTGGATGCTACCTTCACCGACGGGCAAACTATCTTCAGCCAGACACTTCCAAGTTCAAATATGAGTTTTGGCACCCCCACAACGGGTACCACTACACTCATCACAAACGCCGGGAACATTTCTTGTTCCATCGCTGCCAACATTTTGACCTGTAAAGCGGTGGGCAGTTCTGTCACCATTGGTGCAGGTGGCAACTTTAATATCCTGCTCAACGTCACTCCCAACGCTCCTGGAACATTTACCAGCACAGTAACCGTTGACCCGGATACCGTGATCACCGAGAGCAACGAGCTCAACAATACTTCTACTGATTCGGTAACCGCCATCACAGATCCAAGTGTGACCCCCACCATCACATTCACTGCAACTTTGCCTCCTACGGCCACACCAACCAGCACTGCCACATTTACGCCCACCGTTACCCAGACGCCAACGGCCACCGATACCCCCACACCTACCAACACCGCTACCCCAACAGATACATTAACCCCAACGGCGACGGATACCCTTACGCCTACTCCAACTGATACAGCAACTCCTACCAATACCGCCACACCCACAAATACCTTAACTCCGACGTCAACTGATACTGTTACGCCTACTCCAACTGATACAGCAACTCCTACCAATACTGCCACAGCAACTGAAACACTAACGCCCACACCTACTGATACGCCGACTGAGACCGCCACTCCTACCTCCACCGAGACGGAGACACCCACCCCGACGGAAACAAATACTCCAACCTCCACCGAGACGCAGACCCCCACTCCGACAGAGACAAACACTCCTACTGCCACGCCAACTGAAACCGCCACGCCCACGGTTACTGTTACAAATACCCCCACACTCACGCCCACGTCTATCCCGGTAGTGGGCACTCCTGGAATGAGCATTAGCAAGAGCGCCAACCCGCTCACCTACTCAGCCAGTGGACAGGTGATTCATTATCAATACCTGGTAGCCAATACCGGCGACGTTCCCTTAACAAATCTCGTGGTGGATGATGACAAAACAACCGTTACCTGCCCCAAATATTCTCTGGCGGTTGAAGAGAGTATGATTTGTTCTGCAAACTACACCATCGGTCTGGTAGATATGGTATTTGGTTCAGTGACCAACACCGTTGAACTCACCAGTAAGCAGATTCCCACCCCGGTGACAGACACTGCCACCGTAACAGAAATGGATCCGGCTCTGACGGGTAAAGTTGCCGGTGTACTCTTCCGCGATACCAATGTGGATGGCACGCGCCAGCCGGGTGAATCCCTGGTGAACAGCCCCGTAATGGTAGAGTTGCTGGATTCTTTAGGAAACGTTGTTTCAACCACAACCATGAGCGGCGGCGCTTATTCTTTCAATAATGTTCCCCCCGGTAATTACACCGTCCGGCTAAAGGAAGTACCAGAAGGTTATCTGGCCAGCAGTTCCCAAACCGTTCCCGTCACCGTAACAGCTGATTCCACCGCGCAGGCAGACTTTGGTCTGACCAAGATCCCATCAGGTGGTTCCTACAGCCTGAGCGGTTTGGTCTGGCACGATGAGAACAAGAACACCATCAAAGAGAGCAGTGAAGACCCCATCCCTGGCATTATCATCACTCTGTACAACTCTGCGGGTGAGGTCGTTGCCCACACCACCACCAATGCCCAGGGTCAGTTTACTTTCAATAACCTGCCTGCTGGCGAATACATCGTACGCGAAACCGATGGCTCTGATTTCCCACTGAGCACAACCAACAATACCCAGTGGGTGGTGGTCAGTAGCGGCACACCCACACCCCTGCAATTTGGTGATTACGAACCCTCACCAGAATGCACCTCCTTCATTGACCCCTCTATCAATGCCAAAAATGGCGGCTTTCCCATCCCCGTATCTAAAGGAGATGTGTTCATCTTCCAATTCCAGGTGAGCAACAATGGAACCATGCGTGCTGACGACATTGATGTCTACACCTCCATTCCAGCCTACTTGCAAGCGCTTTCTATGAATGTGAGCTACAAAGCAAATCCGGGCGTGACTGACCCGGTAGACAAACACCACGATTCTCTGACCGGTAACTCGCTGATGATCAACTTCAGCACGCTTACCCCCGGCTATACCTACAATATCGCTGTCACTACTCGTGTGCTCAAAACTGCCACCGTGGGTACGCATAACTTCACGATCAGCTTGAACAACCCCACTCCATCCTGTGGCGCTGTGTCCGCCAATGATAACGGCAGCATTGTTATCCGCGTCTCTGGCAATACCAGCAGCACAGAAGAGCCTGTGACCGTGCAAGAGCCAGAAACCGGCTTTGCCCCTGGTGTGACCACAACACTACCCTTGCAACCGCTCACTGAGATCTACCAGGCGTATTCAGATATGACAGTGCAGATCCCGGCGCTCACATCCACTGTCCCTGTGGTTGGGATCCCACAATCTGGCAACACCTGGGATATCACCTGGCTGGGAGAGAACCTGGGCTGGCTGAACGGAACCGCCTTCCCCGGTTCTGAGGGCAACTCGGTGCTGGTAGGGCACGTTTACCTGGCCAACGGTTTGCCTGGCCCCCTGGCTGCTCTTGAAACCCTCAAATGGGGAGATCAGATCCTGGTCCAGAACGGCAAGCAAACCCTGGTCTATGCGGTCACTTCTGTGACTTACGTGAAACCCAATGACCCATCCATCTTCAAACACTCAGATTCTCCAGTGCTGACCCTGGTCACCTGCAAAGGCTACGACGAAGAGACAGGCCACTATCAGTGGCGTGTAGTGGTCAAAGCCAAATTAATAGAAACAAAATAAGCAATAGATCTCTCAAGACCGCTCTGCCGAAATTAACCTGCAGAGCGGTCTTTATTTTACAGAACCGTTTATAATTAGGGCATGTTTATCAGCTTTCTCCTTTTAATGCTTTTAGCCACCCTCATTATCTTCACGCTTACCCGCGTTGAGGTGGAAAAGATCACTCGTCATCATTACCAGCAGCGGGCTGATTTTTTTGCCGCTCAGCCCGTCTCCTCCAGGGATATCTTCTTTTTAGGGGATAGCCTCACCGCTGGCGGCAACTGGGATGAGCTCTTCCCCGGTTTGCCAATCAAGAACCGCGGCATTAACGCTGATACCACCACTGGTCTGCTGGCCCGCATGGACCCCGTCACCCGGGGTAAACCCGCCGCCGTTTTTATTTTGATCGGCACAAACGACCTTCCCTGGTATGTACACCGCCATGATGAATTGATCCTGGGTACTTATCTGGATATTCTGGAAAAGATCCAAAAAGACAGCCCGGAAACCAAGATATTTGTTGAATCCATTCTGCCGCGCGACCATTTTTACAGCAAACGCGTTAAAGGGTTGAACACTCGCCTCAAAGAGTTGGCTGAATCGCATGATTGCACTTTTATTGACCTCTACCCGCACTTTGCCAATGCCAAAGGGGATCTGCGCGCTGACTTTAACAATGACCACCTCCATTTGCTGGCCGTTGGCTATCAGTGCTGGAAAGAGATCCTCACCCCCTATCTTGAACAGTTTAAATAAACAGTAATAAAACAATACAGTTTGCAAAATTGCAGGTTTTCCAATCACAACCCCGGCTAAATAGCGGGGTTGTACTATATATCTTCTTTTTCCCACCCATGACCCATCCCGTAAAAGATGTGCCTCATGGCTAAACCTCAATGTGACTAAAGGGCAATGCGCCCCGGGTTATTTACAGGTATCCTTGGACTGTTGTAACTGACCTAGAGAGAAAAGAGAGCTTTCAAGATGACAATTATTGCTGAAAAAGCGTTGTACGGAGTATCCGTTCCAGTGATTGGGACGTATGCCAATACCATGTTGAAGCTGGACATCAAAAAACATTGCGAAATTCCTCACGGCGCCAAGATCGTGGCTGCCAACCATCCCTCCACCACAGATCCATTCTTTGTGGCGCAGATGCTGCACCAGCAGTCCTTCATTATGATCAATGATGTCCTCTTCCAGGTTCCCATTTTGGGCGCCTACCTGCGCAAATCTGGACACATCAGTGTCAAAGAAGGGCATGGCCAAGAAGCAATTGATGCCGCCCTCAAACACCTTGCCGCCGGTCATACGGTGGTGATCTTCCCGGAAGGCATCATCAGCCCCACTGAAGGCGGCTCTCATCCGGCCAAGACCGGCATCGCCCGTCTGGCATTGGCCAGCGGCGCACCCGTCATCCCCGTTGGCATTGGCCTCATCCGCGAGAACATTTACCACGTGTCCTCCACGGTGCGTGGGGTGGAACAACTGGCCCACTGGTACCCCAAGGGCCCCTACGCCATGACCATTGGCGGCCCCATCACCTTCAACGGTGACGCAGATGACCGCGAGCAGACCCGCGCCACAGCAGATCAGATCATGCGCCGCATCAACCAATTGGCCACTGAAAGCGAGTTGCGCATCAACCGTACCCTTTCTCGGACTCCTGGCGGCATTTTCGGGCTGATCTAAAATCAAATGAAATAATGATGAATTCCCCCATCCCTGGGGGAATTTTGTTTAAAGACTGACCTATAATTAAGGCAAATCAAACCTGTCTAAAGGATAAAAGATGGATACTCAACGCTTGTTAAAAGGTCCAGCAAAACTATTAAATCCAGACGGAACACTCACCCAGGCTGGCTGGGCGCCTTTCCCGGTGCTCGATTGTAATCTGGAAGACTGCCATTTTTATAAAACTCCCCTCTTTCAGAAGCTGCGCATCAAGATCTGGGACTATTACGCCATCACCACCCCCACCCACTTCTTTTCTTTTACGATCAGCGATGTTGGTTACATGGGTATGGTCTTTGCCTACGTCATCGACTTTACCACTGGTGAATTCAAAGAACAGACCATTTCAACACCTTTAGGGGCAGGAGTTTCTTTGCCTCGTGCTGCCACCTCTGGCAAGACCGCCTACGAGAAGGGCGATTTCCGCATGGTCTTTGAAGCCTTACCCGGAAAACGCACCATCTCTGTCCACTGGCCCGGTTTTGCCGGCGCTGACCTGAATGCCGAGATCAGCCTGGATCAGCCCAAAGACCACGAATCCATGACCATTGTCATTCCCATTCGCGGTAAGCGTTTTTACTACAACCACAAGCTCAACTGCCTGCCCACCAGCGGCTGGGTAGAATATCAGGGCCAACGTTTTGAGCTGACCCCAAAGATGGCCCTTGGCAACCTGGATTGGGGACGTGGAGTATGGGAATATGCCTCTCATTGGGTCTGGGCCAGCGCATCTGGGTTTCTGGCCGATAAACGCCGCGTGGGTCTGAACCTGGGCTACGGCTTTGGCGATACCTCTGCTGCCAGTGAAAACTGCGTCATCCTGGAAGGCAAAGTCCACAAGCTGGGCAAAGTAGATTTTACATTCGATCCGACAGACTACAAAAAGCCCTGGAAAATGGTCAGCCCAGATGCCCGCCTGGATCTGGTTTTCACTCCCTTCTTTGAGCGGGTGGCCAAGACCGATGCTGTGATCCTGAAAAGCGAGGTGCATCAAATGTTCGGCCGCTACAATGGCTGGGCTGTTCTGGATGACGGGAAAAAGATCGAGATCAAAGATCTTATTGGTTGGGCAGAAGAACATTACGCCAAATGGTAGATCAGAAAAGCGCTCCTTATAGGAGCGCTTAATTTTTAATATTTACAGGTCACTCAATGGAGAGAACGGTATTGCGGCCGGCCAGCTTGGCTTTCAGAAGTGCCTGATCCGCTCGAGCGATCAGCTCTTCCAGACTGACATCCGTGTCTCGCAGAGAAGTTATCCCGGCACTGATGGAAATGCCAAATAGTTCATCGTCCACGCTGAATGCCTGCGCTTCTATCGACTTGCGAACGCGCTCTACGATCAATTGAGCATTCTGCAAGGACTGACCGGGGATCACAAGCAAGAATTCCTCACCGCCGTAGCGGCAGATCAGATCTTCATTACGTGTGGCGGCATTGATTGTTGCGGCCGCCTTCATCAGCGCCTGGTCGCCTATCAGATGCCCAAACTGGTCGTTGACGGCCTTAAAATGATCGATATCGATCATTGCAACAGAAAGGGGAGTTCTGTGCAGCCTGGCATTTTCAAACTCAAATTGTCCCAGCGTGTTCAGATGACGGCGGTTCAATAACCCCGTCAACGGATCCGTGGTAGCCAGGTGCTCCAGTTCTTCATGTCGACGTTTCTGAGATTCGATCTCTTTTCGCAAAGAGGCATTCTTTAGTTCCAGGATACGTGCATCTTTCAGCGTTGTTTCTACCTGGTGCGCAGAGATCAGGCTGGCAATCTGCTGGATCTTCTGTTGGTTGAAGATCCTTTCCTTTTCCTGATGGAATTGCCGGTAATACGTAAGCGCCTTTACATAATCGCCTTTTTTCTCATAAATACTGGCCAATCTCTCATAACATGCATATTCAAGGCGGGACCCCTGCATCTCAAGCGCCAGTTTCAATGCCATGTTCAATGTTGATTCAGCTTCTTCGAGGTCACCGGTGAGCAACAAAACCTCGCCAAGGTGCAAGTAGGGTTCAAAATTGACATTCTTATAACGGTCCGGCGTTTGAATATTGACGGCTTCGCGAAAATACAAAATGGAATGATCGAATTCCTTCTTCCCCTTGTACACCAGGCCTAAAGTATCGAGCACACAGACAGTGGTGATAGGAAGTTGTTTTTTTACACAAAGTTCTAATGATTGTAAAGCAGCATCTTCCGCTTCTTCATATTTTTCGCTGTTCAAAAGCACCATGGCCAGGTTGTTGTAGGCAATACAGCCATCCTGGTTTTCCCGTACCACGCTCAGATTCTTAATATTTGCCCGCAGATACCCCTGCGCGCGATCCTGTTCATCGGTTTCACTTAAGATGGCTCCGGCGGCGTTTCTTGCCCGCCACAAACGCATGGGATCTTCCATAGATTCTGCAAGCTGCAGAGCTTTTTCTACGCAAGATTTTGCCTTGACGTAATCCCCCAAGAAGAAATACCCCCAACTCATGCCGATCAGTACATCCAGCAAGCCTTGAGGATAAGTAATGTTTTCCAGTATTGATTGGGCTTCTAAAAGGTATTGCATCGACCTGGAGCTTAGGTATTGTTCATAATTCCCCATGTTCACCAGGTAATCTACTTTGCATCGCAAAAATGCAAAACCATGGTCTGAAACGGAACTTAATAACGTATTCACTTGCTCAAGAATGGGCTCTGCCTGATCAAGCTCTTCTTCTTGAATGCTCTCCCAGGCCGACCTATTGAGTTTATCTATTTCAATAAAGATCTCCGCATCAGATAATTCGACCGGAAACATAGGCTGTCAATGCCTTTTTTGACCTTAGTGATTTTCAATTATTAATGGTTGCAAATTGAATGATTTATTCTAACATTAAACTAACCAATGAAAATTAGAAAACAACCACGAAATTTACGTGGTTGTTTTTGTGAATTTAATGTTCAGCCTTTTCCCTCTCTGAAGAGGGACCTAAGCCAGTTCTCTTCGGTCAGTCTGGAATGTCCTCGTATTTTTAGAACTTATCGAATTTGGCCAGGAAATCTTGTATCGCTCCGCTTGTCCACTGATAACGAAAAAGATAGAAGGTGTACTTAAGGTACTCCTTGACCACCATCTCACGGGTGATGGCACTGCGCCACCATTTGCTGGAATAGCCGGCTTCATCAAATGGCACAGCGGTGACCATCACTTTGATATCTGGCCCCAGCGCCTTTTCATAAGCCCATTTGGCGCGGCGGGTGTGATAAGCATCAGTCACCACGATCACCGAGTGGATCTGTTCTGGGTGAGCCTCAATGAAGGCTTTGACGCGCTCTGCCTCCTGGTAAGTGGAGATAACGGTGGAATCATCTGTATAAATGTTCTCAGGGGGAACGCCAATATTCCGGGCCAGGGTTTCACTCCAATCAGCGCCATAGCGTTGTTCATGCTCATTGAACCCACCGGTAAAGAACAGGTAAGACCCCAGATGTTCCTGGAAGAGTTCTGCCGCATAGGTAATGCGGTAAGACGGCCCACTGACCGCGGTGATGAGATCGGCTTTTTCCAGTGAATCGCTGACAATGAGGAATTTTCCCACCCCCTGCAGCAGGGGATATGCCAGGATCAACAAGGCGAGCAGCAAGATCAATAGGGACCGCCAGCATCCCCGAGATTTTTGTGGTTTTGGTTGTGTGTTCATAATGGGCTATGGTAACACAAAAAAAGCCCCGAGTCTGTATAGTTCACAGACCCGGGGCGCAAGTTCACTTTAGAAAAACTACACCCAACCTCTAACCTGCATGGATTTCACCACGCGGTCAATAGCCACCATGTAGGCGGCATCGCGCATGAAGGCCTTGCGGTTAAGAGACATATCCAACACGCCGTGGAAGGCGATGGTCATTTTGGTATCCAGCTTTTGCAGCACTTCTTCTTTGGTCCAGTAGAAGTTCATATCGTTCTGAACCGATTCGAAGTAGGAGACCGTCACGCCACCAGAGTTACACAGGAAATCGGGGATCAAGAAGATGTTCTTGGCTTTGATGACTTCGTCGGCTTCCGGGGTGGTGGGGCCGTTGGCGCCTTCAGCAATGATCTTGACGCGCGGGCTGATGAGTTTGATGGTATCGGCGTTGACCTGGCCTTCCAGTGCGGCCGGGATCAAAACGTCGGCTTCCTTGCTGATCCAGGCGCCGCCGTCTTCGATGGCATAGCCGGCTTCGCGAGCCTTGGCTTTGTCAATGGAGCCGTACTGATCGGTGATGGTCATCAGGAAGTGCGGATCAATGCCGTCTTTTTTGCTAACAGTGTAAGACACTTTGTCGGCGCGGTCGTAGTAAGAAACGCACAACACTTTGCCTTTGAGGATCTCAATAAAGCCGATGGCTGCATACTGGGCCACGTTACCAAAGCCCTGAATGGCTGCCACACACTGCTCAGGTTTCATACCCAGGTGCTTCATGGCTTCACGCACATGGAAGATGACACCATATCCAGTGGCTTCGGTACGGCCAAGGCTACCGCCGCCATCCAGGGGTTTACCGGTGATGGTACCAGGAGTGAATTGACCGGTGAGCTTGGAATATTCGTCCATCATCCAGCCCATCATCTGCGGGGTAGTGCCTACATCCGGGGCCGGAACATCCTGGCGCGGGCCAATATTGCGCCACATCTGCTGTACCCAACCACGGCACAAGCGCTCTTTTTCGGTGACCGAAAGCGTGGCCGGATCTACAATAACGCCGCCTTTGCCGCCACCCAGGGGAATATCGGCAACTGCGCATTTCCAGGTCATCCAGGTGGCCAGGGCACGCACGGTGTCGATGGTCTCAGCCGGATGGAAGCGGATGCCGCCTTTGTTGGGGCCGCGGGAATCATTGTGCTGTACGCGGAAGCCTTCAAATACTCGCAGGGTGCCGTCATCCATGCGCACCGGGATGCGGAAATGGAACTCGCGTAGCGGCCAGCGTAAGATCTCGGCTACCTGCGGGTCAAGCTTGAGCAATTCTGCGACATGGTCGAATTGACGTTGTGCCATTTCGAACGCATTAATACTGTTTGCCATTCAGTTCACTCCTTGACTGATAAGATATAAGGTACTGAAAACGAGCTGTGGAAAACGGTATTTAAATAATATACGGGCACATCGGTCCTGTGCCCGCTATATTTCATTGTGGATAATGACAGAATTTGCACTGTTTCCTCCACCGTTTCGCTTTCCTCTTAAGATTATCCGAGAATTGGCTCAAAGTCAAGTGAAATTCGTCTTTCTAATCCAAATCTTAGCCAAAACCACGATATTTAATATGATTAATTGGGTTAATTAACCAGTTTCTGGCCGATTTCAAAAAAAAAACCTCCAACTTACGGAGGTTTTAAGGGGTCTATCAATTCTGCCGAAGCTGTTTTTCCAGCTCGGCACGCAACAACGCCGGGTTGGCTTTACCGCCTGCCGCACGCATGGCCTGCCCAAAGAACCAGTTGGCTAATGTTTCTTTTCCGGCTCTGAAACTGGCCAGCTCATTGGGGTTCTCTTCTAATACCTTTTTGACTACGTCGGTGATGAAACTGCTATCAGAAACCTGGGCCAGCCCACGTTCCTGAATGATGGCATTGGCGCCTTTGCCGGAGGTAAGCATCTCTCCAAGCACAGTCTTGGCGGTGTTCTGGTTGACCACACTGCTGTTGGTGGCTTCGATCAACTCGGCCAGCATGGCAGGGGTGACCTTCAAATCGGCCAGGACGGCGCCGCTCTGGTTCATCCAGGCAAAGACCTCACCCAGCAGCCAGGTGGCAGCCGCACGTGCCGGCGCTGCTTTGAGCACTTTGACGGTGGCCTCAAAGAATTGGTTCAGTTCAAAGTCGGCAGCCAACAGTGAAGCTTCCACTTTGGTAACGCCGTACTGGCTTTGTAAACGTTGGGCTTTCTCACGGGGTAATTCGGGTAAACCCGCCCTTACTGCTTCTACCCATTCCTTTTCTACCACCAGAGGAGGCAGATCCGGTTCGGTGAAATAGCGGTAATCGTGGGCTTCTTCTTTAGAACGCTGAATATAGGTGCATTGCTTCTCTTCGTTCCAGCCGCGTGTTTCCTGGTCCACTTCTTCGCCGCGATCGAGCACTTCGGCCTGGCGTTTCAATTCATAAATAATGCCACGTTCCATGGCACGGAAGGAATTCAAGTTTTTGATCTCAACCCGTTTGCCCAGGGTGGTAGCGCCAAAGGGGCGGATGGAGATATTAGCCTCAAAGCGGATGACGCCTTTTTCCATATCGCCAGAATTGACTCCCAGCTCACGGATGATGGAGCGCAGGTTGGTGGCATAGGCGCGCACATCTTCGATGGAGTGCATGTCTGGCTCGGTGACGATCTCCAGCAGGCCAACACCGGCACGGTTCAGATCCACCAGGGTGCACTCTTCGCCATCTTTGTGAATATGGGTCAGCTTGCCGGCATCCTCTTCTAGATGGACGCGGTTGACGCGGATCTTATGCTCGCCTTCGGGGGTATCCACCACCATATAGCCATTGCGGGCCAGGGGGAATTCGAATTGCGAGATCTGGTAGCCTTTGGGAAGATCTGGGTAGAAGTAGTTCTTACGGGCAAAAATGCTGGTATGCTGCACTTCGCAGTTGAGCGCCAGGGCCACTTTGATGCCGTTTTCGACTGCCATTTTGTTGACAACCGGCAAGGTACCAGGCATGCCGGCACAAACCGGGCATACGCTGGTGTTCGGTTCCACCTGGGTTGTATCAACGACGGGGCAGGAGCAGAACATTTTGGTGGCGGTCGCCACCTCTGCGTGAACTTCGAGTCCAATTACAGTTTCATACTTCATAATGCGTTTTATTTTATCATGGTTATAAAAATTTGACTTCGCCTGAGCGCAAAATTCATCAGATTAATATCATCCTGCAACACTCAGACTGCCAGAAAACAAAAACGGGCACCTTTCGGCACCCGTTGATTCCTGTAAAGGTACCGGTTAGATGTGCTTTACAAAACGCTGGATGCGTTCAAGCGCTTCTTCCAGGTCGTCATAACCAGTGGCATAACAGCAGCGGGCAAAACCCTCACCGCCGGCGCCGAAAGCATTGCCAGGTACAATGGCCACTTTCTCTTCTTGCAACAGGCGGGTGCTGAATGTTTCATCATCCAGGCCGGTGATGCCCACGTGCGGGAAAGCATAGAAGGCGCCCTTAGGCTCAAAGGTGGGCAGGCCGATCTGGTTGAGACCGCTCACCAGCAATTTTCGGCGGCGGTCATATTCGGTCACCATCTGCTTCACAAACGGCTCGCCGTGCTGCAATGCTTCAACGGCTGCTACCTGGGCAACGGTAGGTGCACACATGACCATAAACTGATGCACCCCCAGCAGTCCTTTGAGGATCTCTTGAGGGCCACAGGCGTAACCAATGCGCCAGCCGGTCATGGCGTAGTCTTTAGAGAAACCGCCCAACAACAAAGAGCGCTTGCGTGTTCCCGGCAAGGACGGGAAGCAAATATGTTCCACCCCATAGACCAGACGGTCGTAGATCTCATCAGAGATGACGATCAGATCATTCTCTTCCGCGATCTTGGCAATCTCCAGCAGGTTGGCGCGGCTGGCCACAGCTCCTGTGGGGTTGTTGGGGAAACCGATGAGGATGGCCTTGGTCCGCGCGGTGACGGCTGCGCGGATCTCTTTGGGATCCACATCGAAGTTGTTTTCCATTTTGCAGGGAATTTCTACCGCCACGGCTCCGGCCATAATGACCGCAGCCTGGTAAGAGACAAAGCAGGGGGTGGGGATGATGACCTCGTCGCCCGGATCCAACAAGGCCAGGGCAGCCAGGTTGAGCGCCTCAGATCCGCCTACCGTGATGAGGACTTCGGTTTCGGGGTCATAGTGAACCCCGTACATAGATTCAATGTGGGCAGAAAGGGCTTTACGCAGTTCTAAAATACCCAGATTGGAGGTGTAATGGGTTTCGCCTTTTTCCAAAGATCGGATGCCGGCGTTGACCACAGGGGCGGGGGTAGTAAAATCTGGCTCGCCAATTCCCAGCGAAATTACATCGTCCTTCATTGTTGCCACAATATCAAAGAACTTGCGGATACCTGAAGGCTTTATCGCAGCCATGCGCCGGGATAAGTATTGATGTGCCATAGTACTTCCTCCAATAATAAGATGAATAAGTCTAGACGAACTTTGGGCTTACGTCAACCCATTGGCCGTCCAGACTTCCTTCGCCTGGTCATATTCAAGTTCTATTTGCATTTCGCCTGCAAGGAGAAGCGTAAAAGCTTTTCCGTTTGGGGTCTGGCGGGTATCCAGAACCTCTTCCACCCGCACGCGGCGACCTTTCCAGGTCAGCGCCTGCGGGCGCTCTCCATATGCATATCCCGAATAGCACTCTACCTGAACAATTACTTGGTGACCCATGAATTATCGCCAATGTTCAAGCGATCGGGTTTGCCTTCCAAAATAACGTTTCGCCCAATGAGGGAGCCGTTGATGACCATGTCTTTGATCTGGGTGCCAGCCTCGATGATTGAGTCCCGCACAATGACGTTCTTGAGCACGCAGCCTTCGCCCAGGGTGACATGAGGACCCACCACAGCCGATTCAATGACCGTCCCGGCGGGGATGGACACCGGCGGGATGATGGTGACTCCGTTGACGGTAATACCTTCGCAACTGGTGCAGTGACCGTGCTCAAGCAAATAGCGGTTGGTTTCCAGCAGCGCTTCAGGAACCCCTGCATCCAGCCAGACTTCAGTGCTGCGGGCACGCATGTTGTAGCCGTGTTCCAGCAGAATGTTGACGGCATCTGCCAGGAAGTATTCGCCTTTCAGACTGGTACCGCGCTTAACCTGTTCTTCAATGGCCGAGATCAACTTTTCGCCCTCTTTGAAGAAATAGAAACCCACCAACACCAGATTCTTGCTCATATCCTGCGGCTTCTCGATGAGGCGAAGTACACGGTTATCCGGGCCGGTTTCAGCAACGCCAAAGCGGCGCGGATCTGGCATGGGTTTCACCCAGGCGTAGCCATCCGCAGATTCGTCCTTCAAGAAGGTCAGATCCGTCTCGATCAGCGTGTCAGAGAAAGCAATGAGGATGGGGCCATGCAGATATTCGCGTGCCAGCGAAATGGCATCACTCTGACCGCGCATGTGTTCCTGCACCACGTAATGTACTGTCTTCTCCGGATGAACCGCTTGCATGTGTTCCTGGATCTGGTCTCCCTGGTTGGGACTGACGATGAACACATACTCGGCGTTTTCGACGCCCGGCAGGGTAGTGAATTGTTCAAGAGCATGGTCCAGCACGGTTTTGCCGGCCAGGTAAAGCAATGGTTTGGGTCGACTCCAGGTAAGCGGCCGCATTCTGGATCCAAGACCGGCCATGGGGATAACGATCTTAAAGTTTGAGCTCATGAGCACCTATTTTCGAAAGTGAGAGTAACCAACCTTACCAGATAATTTTACACCGCCCGAGGCAACTGGTGAATATAGCAACATGTTCAGTGTAGGGTAAAAAATACCTCTGCACATTGCCTTTACGCTTCTCTACTGCAAGTACACGAATTCTTCAAATCTGGCGCGTAGAATCAAGAATGAAGTCAGATCACAATAAGAAGGTTGATTTGGCTTTTAACGATCCAAAAAACGAATTCAGAATTAAGGAGTATGAATGAGAAAGTTATTGATCGTCACAACGGTCATCCTGTTAGCCTTTTTGAGCGCCTGTGGTTCTGCCCCTGCAGCCGCAACTTCAGCAGTCAGTACGAGTGCTGATACCGCCACCACTGCAGCCACAGAAGTCTCTTCCACTACCAGTGTTCTGGCCACCGATTACACAGATGCAGCTACCGTTGAACAGCAATTGCTTGCCGGTACCCTTCAGCTTGAAGGTACCGATAACGCCGTGACTGTGGACCAGGCCAACCAGCTGTTAACCCTCTGGCAGAGCCTGAACACCTTCGGCCCCGGCGGCGGTCAGCCCGGTAACGGTGGCCCCCAGGGCGGCGGGCAGCCTGGCGGTACCGACAGCCAGTCCACCCCAGAAGCTCCTGCAGATCAATCTACCCCGCAGGCCCCTGCCGACCAGGCAGCCACCAGCGTAGATACTGATGCCGTGCTTGCCCAGATCGAAGCCATCTTCACTGATGCCCAGATCCAGGCCATCTCTGCCATGCAACTCACCAACGCCTCAATCACCACTTACATCACAGATAACAATCTTTCTATGCAGCCCGGCAACGGACAGGGTGGAAACCAGCAACAAGGAGACCAACCTGCCGGGGATGGTAATCAGCCACAGGGCAACCCGCCTTCTGCTGACGGCACCCAACCTGCTGATGGCGGTAACGGCCAGGGCGGCCCTCAAGCCGATGGAACCCAGCAAGCCCCTGGCGATGGCCAGCAGCCAGATATGACCAGCCAGGTCTTGTTACGTGCTGTTATCCAACTACTGCAAGAAAAGACCGGTACGACCGTTCCGCAGGCTCAATAAACTAAATCGCAGAGGTTTTTCGACCACTGTTCTCTTCCCTATGACAAAATCGCCCCAAATTTGGGGCGATTTTGATTTTCTAATTATCAGATTCGTGCCAGGGTGGTGATCTCCGGTACCCGGTCAAACATCCAAAAGGCTACCGGCAAGCCAAGGCCCAACGTGATGCCCGCGATCAACCAGGCAATGATCATCCAGATCAGACTGAACCACCAACCAATGAGGATGAAGTAGAAAGCCCGCCCGATGAACGAGCGCTGAGGAAGCGGGGTCTGGTTCACATAGGTATTGCCATTGCGGGTGACGACCGTGGTTTGCATGCGCTCCGGTCGCAGGGTCATGATCTGCGGCAAACGGTTGAGCATGGCCAACCCCAGCGGCAGCCCGATGATGGTCACATTGAGGAACCAGGCAATGAGCATCCAGATGGCGCCCAGCCAGGAACCCACGAAGATGAAGTACAACCCGCGTACCAGGCAGCCTGGGCCTGGATTGGAGGGAATGTTCACTTTTACATTTTGATCTGTCATCATAAACTCCTTATTGTCAGGTGTCACATATTAATACGCAATGCTGCGCATTTCGTTTCATTTGACTCATACTGGAGCATCGAACAAGCGTACATCCGGGAAGTAAACGGTGGGGTAAGAAAAGTTCATCTGCGCGAACTGCCAGCCAGCTTCTGACCGAACCACTACTGCCGTAAAACGCAGCGCCCAGACAAAATTCTCGCCGCGGTTGAGCTCATACAGGGTATTGGTACCGCCGCGCAGCAAGAAATGCAGCTTTTGTTTGGCGCTCAGGTCAGAACTTTCCAGGTAGCTCTTCATGAATTGGATGTAATTCTCGTAGCCTTCCTCGCCGATACGAGTGGAGACCGTAGCGGGGATGGCCAGCCAGCCCACACTCCCCTGCGTTTTGATGGTGGCGGCTTCCATATCCAGACTCAGATCTCCCCAATCTTCCCAATCGCCCTGCACCAGTTCGCGGGCAGATGCGCGGTCTGTGTACCATTCATCCGTGCCAGGGCGGTGACCGTTGGTGCCGATCACGTCACAATCGGGAGTGAAGAGCAGCATAAATTCATCCACCGCATTCAGATCGCGGCGGGTGTAGCCTTCTTGAAATTTTTCCAACAGCTCACGAATTTCAGTGAAGGTGTCCATTTAATCCCCTTACCAGGTTTATTTGTTTTGTAGAATGAGTGAAATGAGACTAATTTCTACCTGACGTTTTTCTTTACGAAGCTGCTCTTAATCTCTTCCCATAAAGTCTTTTGGAACTCGCCAAAAAAGAGAGGGATCTGCAAAGCAATGAAAATGATGTTGGGCATTCGGTTTGCCACAAAGTCGAGCCAGAAATCTTGCGTTTGGGTGGTCAATCCCATCTGGATGAGGAAAAGATTGAAAAGCATGCTGAAGACCAGACCAATTTTTACCCACTTGCCTTTATTGATAAGCAAAAGTCCCACCACAATTTCAAACCCCACCAACAGCAGGACAAAGAAATTAATGTGAGGCATTATGAAATTTTGCCAGAATGTTTTATAAGCCGGGATGAGGGCGGTGGCACCAAAAGCCTGGTAATCTTGCGGTGCAGTGAACACCAAATAGACATGAGTCATCCAGCCAAGCAGATACCAGATGGCGATGAAACCCCTGAGAAAGTTTTTCATTTATCCCTTACAAGTTGGGACGGCGCTTGTGCCAGTCTGTCACCTGTTGGTAGGCATGTGCGGTCTTGAAGAGCACTTCTTCTTTGAAGTGCGGACCCAGCAATTGCATACCAATAGGCAGGTTCTTGGAATCGAACCCCACCGGGAAAGCCAGACCCGGCACACCGGCCAGGTTGATGGGCAGGGTAAAGACGTCTTCCAGATACATGGCCAGCGGATCGCCGGTATGCTCGCCCTGTTTGAAGGCGGTCGAAGGCGCCACCGGGCAGGCGATCACATCCACGCTCTTGTAGGCGTCATCAAAGTCTTTCTTGATGAGCGTGCGTACTTTTTGAGCCTGACCGTAATAGGCGTCGTAGTAACCGGCTGAAAGGGCGTAGGTGCCCAGCATGATGCGGCGTTTGACCTCGGCGCCGAACAGGTTGCCGCGGGTGTTGCGGAACATGCCCCACATGGATTCATCATCCTCACGCGGGCCAAAGCGCACGCCATCATAGCGGGCCAGGTTGGCAGAAGCTTCTGCCGGGGCAATGAGGTAGTAAACGGGCAAGGCGTATTCGGTGTGCGGCAGACTGATCTCCACCACCTCGGCGCCCAATGACTTTAAGGTATCGATGGCCTTACGCACGGCTTCTTCCACCTCTGGCTGAATGCCTTTGATGAAATATTCTTTGGGAACCCCCACACGTAGCCCATGCAGATCTGTCTTGCCGTCAAGCTGGATGTGCGGCACAGCGACATCTACAGAGGTGGCGTCTTTGGGGTCCACACCGGCCATTTGCTCAAAGAGCGGCACAATATCTTCAGCGGAGTGGGCCAGCACGCCCACGGTATCCAGAGAGGAACCGTATGCCACAAGCCCAAAACGTGAAACGCGCCCATAGGTGGGCTTGATGCCGGTCAGACCGCAGAAAGAAGCCGGCTGACGTACAGATCCGCCCGTATCAGAGCCGATTGCAACGGGCACAATATCGGCTGCCACACAGGCCGCTGACCCGCCCGAAGAACCGCCGGGAACGCGGCTGAGATCCCACGGGTTGGAGGTGGGGCCGTAGGCGGAGTTCTCTGTGGAGGAGCCCATGGCGAACTCATCCATGTTGGTCTTGCCAACGATGACGATACCGGCATCGAGGAGTTTCTGAATGGAAGTGGCGGTAAAAGGTGCCACAAAATTTTCCAGGATCTTGGAGCCACAGGTCATGCGTACGCCCTCAACAGCCAGCAGGTCTTTCACAGCAACAGGCAGACCCAGCAGGGGAGGCAGTGCCTCCACCTTCTGATCTTTGCGGGCAGCGCTGAGGCGTGCATCAGCAGCATCTGCGCTCTGCAAGGCGGAATCTGGCGTGACAGTCAGGAACGAGTGCACCTTGCCGTCGATCTTTTCAATGCGGTCCAAATAAGTAGAGACCAGCTCACGGCTGGAAAACTGGCCAGAACGCAGGCCAGCGATCATCTGCGGGATGGAAAGGGAGATCAATGCGTCGTTCATTCGAACACCGGGGGAATACGGAATTGTGACTGATCTTTATCCGGAGCGTTGGCCAACGTGGCATCCACACCCAGGGTCGGCGCGGGAACATCTTCGCGCAGGCGGGTGGTGGGGGCTAAAACACTCGAGGTGGGGGCAATACCGCTGGTGTCGATCTGTTGCAGACGGGCGGCATAATCGAGAATGGCCGATAACTGTTCTTGATACTTCTGCTTTTCTTCTTCAGTCAGCTCAAGACGGGCCAGATTGGCAATATGGTCAACTTCTTTACGGGTTAAAATCATGCACTTTATTATAATGCATGCGATAAAATGTATTAACTTAAAATAATCATCAGATAATTGATTTCCACATTTTTCCTCTGATAACTCTGTTCTGAAAGGATCCACGTACATGAAAACCATCGTTGTTGCCTCTAAAAATCCGGTCAAGCTAAAGGCCGCCGAAGAAGGCTTTAAAGCCATGTTCCCCCATGAAGAAGTAAAGGTGGTGGCCGTTGAACGCCAGGTCACCATCAGCATGCAGCCCATGACCAGCGCCGAGACGCTGAAGGGTGCCTGCGAACGCGCCACTAATGCGCGGCTCACTACCCCAGATGCTGATTATTGGATGGGCATCGAAGGCGGCGTGGAAGACACCGATCAGGGCATGGAGTTGTTTGCCTGGGTGGTGGTGTTGGACCGCGAGAACATAGGGAAGGGTCGCACCGGCATGTTCTACCTGCCAGAACGCCTGCGCCAACTGGTCAACGGCGGCATGGAGTTGGGCGAGGCCGATGATCTGGTCTTTGGCCGCAGTAACAGCAAACAGGCCAATGGCGCCGTGGGCCTGCTCACAGATGACGCCATCACCCGCACCACCTATTACATTCCGGCCGTGATCTTTGCCCTCATCCCCTTCAAGAATGCGGAACTGTATAAATAAACATAATCGTTTTCGGGATCATTCCCTTCAAATCAAGATCACTTAATAACCTATTCTCTTTTTGCCACCGTAGGGGCGCAACGACGTTGCGCCCCTACCGATGCCTCATTGTTTTTTGATTCAGCAGGATCACTTCCAATAATTTGAACGATGCCATGATTATCGTTAAGCCTCAGCTGAACCAATAATCAAATTTCCAGGCATTGAAAGAAATTATTTTCAAAAATTAAGAGTTAGTTAATTCCTTATTGGGCCGTGTTTTTCTTTGTCTGTCATCTAGGTATTTGCCCCCAAAGAGCCAGCCCTTACGTTAATTTTTATGGTCAACATTAGCCGTCGTTGGGGCGCAACGACGTTGCGCCCCTACCGATGCTTCACTTGTATTGAAATCAGC
>JAYFNV010000012.1:0-78878 GCA_034933225.1 Anaerolineaceae bacterium
CTTTTTAACCCATCCAATGCGATGGATTGGATCTTTTCACAAATGTTCGTATCCTGTGTAGACCAATACACTTCGAACCATTTTGACGTGTCCGAATTCCACTCAAATTGATTATCCAGATAATCAAACAAATACGATGAAATGGTAAAGGAAGAGCCATCATCAAAGGAAAACACAAACCAGTAATAGATACGCGAAAACGGAATGGCATTTACTTGCTGTGGGACCAATGTGAGGGAAATAGTTGAATCAGTAGGAAGGGGGATTTGTTGTTGGTAACTCTGTCCATCTTCATATTGCAAAACAATTCCGGCTGTAACCACTTTTTTGGGTGAATTAAATGAGCCTGTGATAATGATGGTTTGATTGAACTGATAGTCTGCCTGCACATTCAATAAGGCAACTTCTTGTTGGGGCTGTAATCCCAACAAGAAGTTCTGTCCAATCAATAAAAGGGTGATCCACCAACGCATCAAGGTCTCAGCTATTCATCTTCTTCTTCATCCTCGATATCGTCATCGTCATCGATATCAAGGTCGTCAGAATCTTCAGGGTCTTCAGAGTCATAATCATCGTCCAGATCATCTTCAGAATCATTCGATGCTACTTTGGGATTTCCAAAACCCATCATGCCCACATTATCCAGGTCATTGCCAAGTTCGAGATTATCCAGACCTTTCTCAAGCCAATCAAGTTCTTCTTCATCGTCAGATTTTTCGAGTAGATCTTCAAATATTTCTTTCACCCCGTCACCACCGATGAGAGAAAGCGCCCAAATGATGGCGTAACGTTTTTCAGCGTCGTCCTGGGTGTTTTCCAATTTATCTAAAAGGGGATCGCGTGCTTCAGCCAAGGAAAGTTCGCCGGCAGCGCGGATGGCTTCAAACTCTATCTCATTATCAGAGGAGTTCAAATGCTCCATTACATAAGCTGCCCATTGTTCATCCGCTGAGCGGCCAATAGCGTAGAGGGCAGAGGTGATCCACTGGGGATCCTCCTGGTTGATGGCATTTTGGATGATCTCAGGGATTTTTGGATGGCTGGAAAAGCCGAGCGCCTCCAGCGCTCTGCGTCGTACCATGGGGAGGTCTTCGCCGTTTACAACATCCAGAAGATTCTGGACGTTTAAAATACGAATGGATTCAGGGATGTTTTCCAGTTCGCCCAGATAAACGAATTTTCCCAGTGCAGATGCAGCAGCAGCGCGAACATCTTCGGCCGGATCACCAAACATTAATTCAGTCAGGATGGGCACCAAATGATGGTCTTCGTTTTCCCAAAGTGAACGAATTGCCAGCACTTTAACCGCAGGATCCGGGTCAGCCAGGCCGACCTTGGCAAGCTCGTCAAAATTTACCAGAGTATCCGATTCTGCAACACGTTCAAGATCTTCAAACAAGGCTACTTTTCTATCACGGTCAATTTCCGGCCAGACCTTTATCAGGCTGATAAGATCGCTGCGGGATAGGTCAGAAAATCGGTGCCAGTATTTTGATGGGAAGATGTGATCGTTATCCAAGAGGGCGGAGATAACTTCTTCGAATTTAATTTTGATATCGGTCATTTTATCTCACAAAAATTAAGGTAGTTTTATGGGGTTAATGAGGTCATTGATGATCAGTACCACCATTAAGATCATCAGAATCGAAAAACCGATCATGTGAACACGGTTTTCAAATTCGGGGCGAACTTTCTTTCTGAATAGAAGCTCAGGTAGAACAAACAGAATCCGTCCGCCATCCAGGGCGGGGATGGGCAGCAAATTGGTGAAACCAAGGGCAATGGAGAGAATTGCAATGAGGTTGATTATATTCAAGCCTGCATATTCGGGGTGGACAGCAGCTTCTTGTTGGTCGGTAGTTTGAACCTGATTGTAGATACTATATAAGCCCACTACACTTACCATCCTGGCGTTGCTGGGTTCTATCTGGCCGCGTATCAACTTAACGGGTAGCATGATTAATTGATATCCCTGGTCCATGGTGGTAAGAAAGGCTGCTGGTACTGCTTGCAGAAGAGTTACAGGTTTGGTTGGATTACTGATTTCCACGCCCATGGCACCTTCGCCTTGAGGCGGGTTCTCACGCGGCGTAAGTTCAATTTTAAGTTCCTGGTCCTGGCGTAGAACCGTCAGAGTGGTTTCTTTACCCAGGTTTTGGGAGATCATAAGGGTAAGCGTATCCATGCTGGTGATAGGTGTATTGTTTACGGTTTCAATAATGTCATTTACTTGAAGGCCAGCAACAGCAGCCGGTGAGTTTTGAGCAACGCCCGCAACCAGCACTTTTGAGGTATCGGCTGCTCCTACCCGCATAATGATGTAGGTAATCAGGATCATGCCTAGAAGAAGGTTCATCAACGGGCCACCAAGCAGGGTAAAGAACCTCTTGATGGGTCTGGCAGCAGCAAAGCTGCCCGGTTCTGTATCGTCACCACTTTCACCCTTCATTCGGCAGAAACCACCAAAAGGGATCCAATTGAGGGTGAAGTCAGTATTCCTCCAGCGAAAAAGGCGCACCATTTTGGGAGGGTAACCAAAGCCAAATTCTTCTACCTCAATACCAGATAGGCGGGCAACAATAAAGTGGCCGAATTCATGTAGAAAGACCAGCACTCCAAAGACCAGAACGAATTCCAGGATCGACAGTGCTGAATTAAATATTGTTGTCATAGCATCCTTATCTTCGATAAACAATAAAACTTCTGGATTCATTATATCCAGAAACGTTTTTGATTTTCATTAACAATGCATAAGCTTTGAATTAGACTAATTTTGCAGGGCCACCCGCCGGAGAACTCAATACATCTAAAACACCAGGCAAGGAAGAAAGGCGCCGCTTGACGTCTTCTGCGTTCTCCGCGGGGCAAATTACATGGACGTTGGCACCGGCATCGAGGGTATAAGCAGCGGGAATGCCCGTTTTACGCCAGGATTGAACTGATTTGATGATACCGAGGGTAGCTGGATCCCAGAAGAATAAAGCTGGCCGCGAGGTCATCATTACGGCATGCATCATGTTACTGTCCAGCTCGATGATCTCAGCCAGTGCCTGAAAATCACGTTTTTGGATGGCATTGCGGCAAATATCCAGGCGGCGAGGGGTGTCTGCCACACGAGTAGCCTGGAAAGGGCTACTTGCTGCGAAGGAGTGGCCTTCAGTAGAGCCTACTTTTTTTTCTTTCTCTTCTACGACGGCAATACAATCCACAAGGTTCCAGTGCTCAGGGGGGGAAATGGAAATGGCGAAAGAGTCCAGATCAGAATCTCCGCGGCGCCACTCTGTGAACCCGGTGGGGATGGATCGGCAGGCAGAACCTGAACCACGTCTGGCCAGACGGGAAAGGTTGGATTCTGGCAATTCAAGGCCAAGAGCGCCTACCGCTGCCAAAGAAAGTGCGGCAAATGCGGCTGCTGAAGAGGCAATACCTGCACCAGTGGGGAAATTGTTCTCACTGAACACATGAACAGGGGTTGAGATCCCCCGTAACCCACGGATGAGATTGATGTGGGCAACTACTCGCTCCAACGCTGCTCCAGATTGCCGTTTACCGTTCAGGTCAAACATATCTTTTGGGAAGGTCGAATCAAAGGTGACCCGGGTCCTTGTTTCCAACGCAGCCAAATTCATAGAGATCGAGCCATTTACAGGTAATCGTAATGCTGCGTTTGAATTCCCCCAGTACTTAATAAAGGCAATATTGGGATGGGCGATGGCTGTGGCAGAATAAGTAGGCATTCAATAGTCCCTTTCGCGATAAGTTTACCATGCCAGAGATCAGAAAAAGAGTGTAAAAAAAGAACCTCCAGTTTTGGAGGTTCTAAATTGTTATTAGTTGGAGCCCTGGATCCAGGCGTCTGTTGCTCGATCCCAGGAGAAAACTTCTTCTGGATTGAACCAGATGGCGATCTCAATTTGGGCATTCTCTACGGAATCAGAGGCGTGGGTGAGGTTACGCCCAACCTCAAGTGCATAGTCGTGGCGGATGGAGCCTGGGGCAGCCTCGGTGGGGCGGGTAGCGCCCATGGTTTGGCGGACTGCAGCCACTGCTTGCGGACCCTCCCAAACCATTGCCATCAGAGGGGAGCTGGTGATGTATTTGATCAGGCCGGGATAGAAGGGTTTCCCTTCATGAACAGCATAATGTTTCTTGGCCAATTCGTCACTTACCAGTAAGAATTTTGCGGCAACGAGTTTGAGACCACGGTTCTCGAGGCGTTTAATGACCTCGCCGGTCAGTCCACGCTGTACACCATCAGGTTTTATTAAGACAAAAGTACGTTCCAATTTATCGCTCCGTTATTTTGAATTGATTAAGATAGATTCTGCTTTGTTATAAGCAGCTAAAGCGTCTATAAGATTGCCCTCTTTCGCATAGGCATCACCAAGTTTTTGCCATGAGAAATAATCTTCCGAATTAGCTTCTGCTGCCTGGCGAAGCGCTTCAAGCCCCAGCTCAGGTTTATTGAATTCAGCGTCCTCTGAATCTTCTTCGAGCAGTTTATCGGCGGCCGATTCCTCGGCGGGGGATACTGACTGAATATCGGGGATGGAAACTTCTTCGACAAGGTCTGGAACTGGTTCAAAGGTTGGGAGAACGCTCTCTACCTCAGTTTCAATTGAAGCCGTTTCAACAGACTCGGTAACAGGTTGAGAGGGGACTGATTCAACCAGATCTGTTGGGATAGGCTCAATCCCCTGGTCTTGAACGACAATGGGTTCAACATTTTCTTCAGGAACAGTGGTCTCTTCGTTAATATTTTTCAACCGTTCCAATTGGGCTGCAAAGTCATAACGCTGATCCTCATTTTCCAGGCTTTCTTCTGGAACAGCTTCGCTTACGGGGGAGTCGTTCTCTTCAGATTCAGCCGGTTTTAAATCTCGAAGCCAACTTAAGAGATCGTCTTCTGTTTCCTGAGAAATCGTTGCATTGGGATCCACCGGTTCAGGGGTTGCTGCAATTGAATCTACTCCTAATAGGGCGCTATCTTCATCGGAAGAAACGGGTGAAACCGCGGCTTGAGGTTGGTCTATAGAAGGACGTTCTTCAAGGATATCTTCGGCGGGCTGCCAGGTGGAGGCATCAGCAGAAAACAAATTCGTCAGTGGATCTACATCTTCATTCTCTACATGAGAGGATGATGGGGTAGCTGCCATATCTGTTTCTTCTATTGTGGGATCAGCCAATGGGTTAGACGATAGAGGTGCTTCATCTGATTTGAGTGCGTTTAGCCAACCAGGAAGGTCATCCTTGGCGACCGGTTCAACTTTATCATCAGTTTCAAAGTTCTTTAGCCAGTCAGGGAGGTCAGAATCCTCCTTATCTTTGGAGGGGGTATTTTCTGCGATGATGTCATTCATCCAGGCTGAGGTATCTGAAAAGGGAGAAGGTGCGGTTGTTTCATCAGGTTCAGGCTTGGCTTCCTCTGAATTTTCATTTACAACGGGAAGAGAATCATCCTGGGAGAGTGACTTGAGCCAATCCGGCATATCTGCGGGGACGGGGTCTGCAGTTTCTTCGGGAATATGTGAACTCTCCTGTGCAGAATCAGCTTCACCGTTGGAGGGAACCCAGCCAGAGTTGCGCATCCAATCGGGAATACTGTTCTCTGAATCATCACCAAGGGGGGTAGGATCTTCAAATGGTGTAGTTGATGCGCTCATATTTATTTCCTCCTTCTGAGGCAGTTCAGCTTCAATTTGAGGTTTCGTGGTGAGAGACTCTTTATCTTCATCTATATGTAGTTCGGCCGTACCCGGAAATGCTTGAAAAGCTGGCAAAGCTTGCTCAGGGACAGGCGGCTGCCAATATGTTTCATTTTCAGACCAATTGGTTGAGACAGGTAAAGGCATAGCTGAGGTATCTACAAGCCGATCGATGACAACTTTTTCATCAGGAACCTGTTCTTCTGAAGTATAAATATCATTCACAAATGCCTGATACGGATTCAGTTCAACCAGGCGGCCCGTGAAAACTTCAGCTTTTTTGCCGCCGCCCAGATTCTTGAGGATGTTCACAAGTATACGGTTCAGTTCATAGCAATATGGAAAATCTGTGATCAGACGCTCGGAAATAGAGAGTGCCTCTTCTTGATCTCCGGAGAGAAAATACATTTTTGCAAGATAAACCTGTAGATCAATGCGTTTTGGTTCTTCAGATAAAGCGGATTTAATCTCATCGATAGCCTGTTGGAAAAGTTCGCCTCTAGCATACATTCTGACCAGTGCACCGCGGGTGAGGCGGATCTTATCTGGATGTGTGCCATCTCGCAGATCAAACAGGCGTTTTAATTCTTCTTGAATTGCAATGTTGCTGGGTTGGCTATCAAAAGCCATTTGCATGTGCCAGATGGCCGCATCCAGGTTCTTTTCAAGTTCCTGAACAATGCTCATGCCCGCATGGGCGATGAAATCGTCAGGATAAACGGTAAGAACCCGCGTAAAAATATCTGCGGTTTCCTTATATTGTTTCGCTTCGAGAAATGCCTTTCCCAGAATGCGATAGGTAGAGATGTTTTTGGGAAAGAATTGAAGGATGTGCTTACAGTGAGCCACAGCCTCATTCAACTGGTTCCGCTCGATCATCTCTTCGATGTCTTTTTCATAGGTTCGCAAAGAAATTCTGGGCATAAACAATAACTCCTGCTAAGAGTATGCAACAAAAATTAGGGATTGGCAAGCAAAAAAATACGGCATGTTTACCATGCCGTATTATACAATCTTATTCGCCGAGATAGTCACGCAATTTTCTGCGAATTGATGGATGTCTCAGTCGACTGAGCGCCTGGGCTTCGATTTGGCGCACCCTTTCACGGGTGACGCCCATTTTCCGACCTACTTCTTCGAGAGTATAGGCTTGACCATCCAGAAGGCCGTATCTTAACTGAAGAATTCGAACTTCCCGAGGAGGCAACCCATTGAGCACATCCTCAAGATGCTCACGCAACAGGTTGTAGGTAGCAGATTCATCAGGTGGAGGAGCTTCATCGTCTTCAATGAAATCGCCCAGGACTGAGTCTTCTTCATCATCCGTAGGAGTTTCAAGTGAAAGAGGCCGGCGTGCCACCTGGATCATGTTTTCCACCTTTTTAGGTGGAACATCCAGAGAAAGTGCCAACTCGTCTACAGTTGGTTCGCGCCCGAGACGTTGAGTCAACTGGTGCTGGATACGTAATAATTTATTGATCTGATCGCCCATGTGGACCGGGACACGAATGGTTCTGCCCTGATCTGCAATGGCGCGGGTAACCGCCTGACGAATCCACCAGGTGGCGTAGGTGCTGAATTTGTGGCCGCGGCGATAATCAAATTTCTTAGTGGCGCGGATCAAACCAATATTGCCTTCCTGGATCAAATCCAGAAAAGGAACGCCACGCCCCATATATTTTTTGGCTACACTGATCACAAGGCGAGAGTTGGCTGTAATTAGATGTTCACGAGCTGACCAACCATCTTCAATGAGTTTGCGTAGCTCAATGCGACGGCGCGTATTAACGTTGCCACGAGCGAGTTCTTCACGAGCCATACGGCCACGTTCGATGCGCTGGGCTAATTCAACTTCTTCATCGGCGGTCAAAAGGGGAACGCGACTTACTTCCTTTAAATAAAGGCCGATGGTGTCATCAGTATCAATATTTTCCAGGTCATCTACGCTGATGTTCCTGGCGCTGGTTTCTTCGTCTTCGCTTAATGAGAGCTCTTCTTCACTTGGTTCATCGTGTAGATTTTCATCTTCAACGTAAGCCACGCCAGCGCTCATTAACGCAGCAAAAGTTTCCTCAAGCTGTTCAACGTCTTGCTCAGCTTCAGGGAAAAAATGAAGAATGTCATCAATCGTTACGTAAGATTTTTGGCGACCCAGCTCAATCAGTTGAGCTATCGCAGGGTATTCTTCATCATCTTCATCTGAAATGTTGATGATAGGTGGTTCCATGTCCAATTTTGCTACCTTCCTATTCTACTAATAGGCTTCATTATTAACCCATCAGATTGAGAATACACAAAAAAGATTAGAATTACAATAGATAAAACTAAGAAATTGCACACCCTCGATAAATCAATTAATGAGCGGAAACAAGTTCCGCTCATTTAATATTTCGTGATGTCTTGAATTAATCTAGCGCATAACACTATACATCAAACGAACTGTAAAAGTCAATAACCTAATTATTTTCTAATACTCGCTTAACCTTGCGATAACGATTTTCAGGTTAAGAATTAGGTTAAACAATGGTAAAATTGAAAAGATTTTTTTGTTTTCGGGTTGTTCTCATAAATTCTTTTTTTGGAGGGTAACATGGAGATAGACCTGTTAGGAATGGGTTCCAGACATGGCTTAAATGGATTTGAACAAATATCCATTATTGCCGTTCTCGTGGTGGCTTTTATTAGCCTCCTTTATGCCTGGTTACTCAAAGATAGTGTCCTGAAAAAGGACAAAGGTTCGAAAAAGATGCAAGAAGTCTGGGATGCGATTCGGATTGGCGCGAACAGTTACCTGGACCGCCAATTGAAGACCATCCTTCCGGCAGTCGGCATTCTTTTTATTGCTCTTTTTCTCTCGGTTTATGTTGTAAAACCAAGCGCAGAAGCACTTGATGAGTTCCCCAAGAATACACAATTAATTATTTCATTAGGACGTTCCATTGCATTCGTTTTAGGAGCGTCCTTTTCTTTAATTGTGGGTCAGCTGGGCATGCGTATGGCCATTCAGGCCAGCGTGCGTTCAGCTTCTGCGGCTCGTCGCAGCTTCAATGAAGCGTTGTCCATCGCTTACTATGCCGGTACGATCACCGGTATGCTCACCGATGGCCTTGGTTTGTTGGGCGGTACCGTCATCTTTATCATTTTTGGTAAAGCTGCGCCAGATGCCTTACTTGGCTTCGGCTTCGGCGGTACTTTGCTTGCCCTCTTTATGCGCGTTGGTGGTGGTATTTACACCAAAGCAGCTGATGTAGGCGCTGACCTTGTGGGTAAAGTCGAAAAGGACATCCCCGAAGATGACCCCCGTAATGCAGCCGTTATTGCTGACCTTGTTGGCGATAACGTAGGCGATTGCGCTGGTATGGCCGCTGATATCTTTGAGAGCTATGAGACTACAATTGTTTCTGCTCTGATCCTTGGTTTGACACTTTGGGCTCGCGATGGCAGCCTGACCTGGATCGTTTACCCGTTGATCATCCGCGGTATTGGTGTGATCAGCTCCATCATTGGAACATTCACAGTGCCTATTTGGGAAAAATTCCCAATCAAGTTCCTGCGCTCCCATGATGCGGAGGGATCCATGTTCCGCTCCTACGAAGTATCGAGCGTAAACACTGTGATCTTCTCCTTCCTCGTGGCCATTCTGTATGCTCACGATTGGAAGTTGGCAGCTTTGACCACCATCGGTGTTGCATTGGCAGTTGCCTTCAATCCATTGACCTCTTACTTCACCTCTACCAAGTCATCACCTGTGAAGGAAGTTGTTGAATCCACAAAAACCGGCCCCGCAACAACCATTCTTTCTGGTTTGTCGCTGGGCATGGAATCCAGCGTTTATGCTTTGTTAGTGATCGTTATTGCTTTCATCGGCGCGCTGCTTCTCTACGGTGGTCCCAATCCATTTGGTACTTTGTCTGGCGACACACTGATCTATGTTTTATATGGGGTTGCCATGGTGGGTATTGGTATGCTTAGCCATACTGGTAACAACGTCGCCATGGATTCTTACGGCCCCATCTCTGACAATGCCAATGGTATTGGAGAGATGGCCTGGCACGATGAGACTGACGAAGAGACTTTGAAAGCCCGCCAGATTATGGCTGACCTCGATGCAGTAGGAAACACAACCAAAGCTATTACCAAGGGTGTTGCCATTGCTTCCGCAGTCATTGCTGCAGTGAGTTTGTTCTCTTCTTACATCACTGATATCAGCAAAGTTCAGGCCAACCTCGGTTTGCCGCAGTTGACCGGTATCAATGTTGCTGATACTCGCGTATTCATCGGCTTTATGCTGGGGGGTGCGTTACCCTGGTTGTTCAGCAGCCTCTCCATTCGTGCTGTCAGTCGTGCTGCCAGCCGCATCGTGGAAGAAGTTCGCCGCCAATTCCGTATTCCTGGGATCATGGAAGGTACTGTCAAACCTGATTACGCTGAAGTTGTTGGCATTTCAACCAGTTCTGCACAAAAAGAACTGATTCCGTTAGCGACTATCGCTATCCTGATGCCATTGGTGATCGGCATGACCATGAACGTTGAAGCATTGGGTGGTTTCCTTGCTGGCGTTATTCTTTCTGGGCAATTATTGGCTGTGTTCATGGCCAATGCTGGTGGAGCCTGGGATAATGCGAAAAAGATGGTAGAAGACGAGCCTCGTAACATGGCCGCGAATACCGGTAAAGGTTCTGAGCGTCACAAGGCTTCTGTTGTGGGCGATACCGTTGGTGACCCCCTCAAAGATACCGCTGGTCCTGCTCTGAACCCGATGATCAAAGTGGTTAACCTGATCGCTCTGTTGGCTGCACCTGTTATTGTGAGCTATCAAAGCGCAACAGTGGTTCGTTTGGTTGTCGCTGTATTGCTCTTCTCCGCAGTCGTTTGGGCTGTGTCAGTGAGCAAGAAACCAGCTAAGATCGGCTAGTTTTACAGCAATCAAATAAGGAGCATCGAAAAGATGCTCCTTATTTTATTAAACTGGTGATGGCATTTTGAAAATCCTCAGGCAAAGGTGCTGAGAGAGTCATCTGATTATTCGTAATCGGATGAGTAAAGGTTATTTGAGAGGCATGAAGCATAGTGCGGGTGATGGAATTTTGATTTGAAAAGGTCTTTGATTCCGCGGTGAAATAGAGAGGATCGCCAAGGATCGGGAATCCGAGCGAGAGACAATGAAATCTTATTTGATGCGTATAGCCAGACTTAGGGTAAGCATTTATCCAGCTACCACAGTCTTCAATATATTCAACTGCTTCAAAGTCTGTGGAAGCAGGCTTGCCGAGAACATGGTCCACTGTTGTGCGATGACGGCGGTCGCCATTTATGCGTAGGGGAAGGGCACATGAGGCAGTTTTGGGGAAGTGGCCAAAAACAAGAGCAGAATACATCTTTTTTATTTGACGATTCGCAAATTGATCATTTAAAGATTTATGGGCTGCTGCATTTCTGGCTAAAAGCAAAACTCCGCTGGTTTCTTTGTCCAGGCGGTGAACGATCCAAAGAGGACCAAAATCAACCTCTACAATTGAGCGGACATGAGGCTTGGATGAATCCCAGCCTTCCGGAAGGGTACTCAGCCCGGAAGGTTTGTTGATTGCGATCAGATCATTATCTTGATAAAGGAGTTCCATCATATTAAATCAAAAAGCATGCCTTTGCAGACATGCTTTTGTAAATTAGAGATCCTTTGGGAAATTCGTAAAGAATGAGACAGCCACAACGCCGGGACCAGCATGAACAATGATGGCGGGCGGAATCTTGGTGATCTCAATATCATTTACGTCCATTGTAGAGGCGAATTCTTCACGCAAAGCAAGCGCATCTGGCATGGCATCTGCCTGGAAAATGGCGATATGGGCATTCTTTGTGTTGGGGCATTCGCTCTTCACCAGTTCGACAATGCGAGCCAAAGCGCGACGTTTTGTACGCTGATTCTCAAAGGGGTTCACAGTGCCTTCGCGAAACACAAGGATGGGTTTCACTTGAAGTAAGCTGCCTACAAGGGCTTGTGCACTGCCAATACGGCCACCTTTATGCAGGAACTCTAGAGTATCCACATAAAAATAGATCTTATTATAGTTGATCGCTTTTTTGATCTGGCTGACGATGGCATCAGCCCCAAGACCTTTTTGCGCCCATTCGTGGGCTTTCATCACCAGGGTCCCCAGGGCGGGACCAATGGTGCGGGTATCTATGATACGGATGTCTGCCAACGGGAAGTCTTGAGCGGCAACGGTTGCGCTTCTGTAGGTACCACTAACGTCACTGGATGGAGTGATCACAATGGCTGTATCTTTATTGGCGGCTACCTGTTCAAAAATCGGGGTGTACAAAGCAGGCGGGGGGGCAGCGGTTTTGGGCAAGACAGGGGAATTACGCAAACGAGATAAAAACTCTTCAGTGGTGATCTCATTATCGTCGCGGTAGCTTTTCTCACCAAAAACGATAATCTGAGGAACCATTGCAATGCCTAATTGTTCAGCATCCTGTGGACTGATATTTGAGGTCGTATCGGCAACAATTTTAATCATTTCAATCCTCTCTAAAAATGATACGGCTGATCTTCGATACTGTAATTATACAGAAAGAAGGTCTTTATAAGAAGGTAAATTGGCTATTGAATTGGCATTTACCACTGCATTGAGGATAGCCTGTGCTACGACCAGAGCAGCAAAGGCTCCGACAACATTGACATCCACTTTAATTTTGCCAGTGGAAAGAGCGAACAAAGTATCCCCATCAAAAAGGGTGTGTGAGGGACGAATGGTGGTAGCCAGACCGTCCTGGGCCATCTGCGCAAGGAAATTGGTTTGCTCACGATCAAACGCAGCATTAGTAGCTACAACGCCGATAACTGTATTCTTCGAGGATGCGAAGGTCATAGCCGCCTTACCAATGGCTGAACGAAGAAGTTCAAGTGTATCAGCAAACACACCCTCTTTGCATATGGTGATGGGACCCTTTTTGAGGGTGCGAGCACCCGCCAAAATATGGCCATTTTTCGGATCGATGACATCCCCAAAGGGATTGACCGCAATTAACGCACCAACAATCAGCCCGCCGCCAAGATCCATGCTGGCTGAGCCAATACCTGATTTTGTCGCCTGGTTGATTCCCAGGGCTGTCCCTGCCACGGCACCTGTACCGGCGCCGACGCAGCCTTGCGGGACTGCTTGATTGGTGGCATTGAGGCAAGCTTCGTATCCCATTGCGGCATCTGGACGGATCGTAGCGGAACCGAGAGCGAGATCGTACAAAATAGCTGATGGAACAATAGGAACTTTGGCGACGCCTGTATCAAAACCGATGCCGTGTTCTTCCAGGTACTTCATGGCGCCTGAAGCAGTATCCAGCCCATAAGCAGAACCACCTGCAAGCATAATGGCATGGGCTTTACTTACCAGGTGCTTGGGTCGGATAGCATCCGTTTCTCGGGTACCGGGGGCTCCCCCTCTTTGATCTACGCCGGCAACTGCACCTTTTTCGAAGAGCACAACCGTACAGCCGGTGATAGCGTCAAAATTTTGTGCGTGACCTACTTTGATGCCAGGAACATCTGTAATTGTTCCGTTCATGAAGTTGTTTCCTCCAGGAAAAACCTAAACAGGGCGTTTACAATTTGGGCAAACGGACTCACGGGTGAGGATCACATAGCCACAATTGCGGCAAGTATGGGGTTGGACATCCCCCAAGGGTGCGCCACAGGCAATACACAAAGCCTCCCCGGGAGGGTTGGGGGTATTGCAATAATCACACACATATTTCTTGAGCCTGTCAGAAAGTTCAAACCCAGAACCAATTGAGCGAGCAGTCTCATCAATGGTCTGCCAAACTTCATCGGTCAAATTCAGATTTTCAATATCTTGAGCGATATCGTCCAGACGGTTCAGTAGAGAGAGCGGATTGCGCAGGGCAAAAAGGGTTGTCACCCCCAGGCTGGCAGCAACTCCCAACCAGGCTTGTTGGCCGATCTGCACATTCACGCCATCCTCAACATTTTGGAAGGTAATGCTGAGGGCCGTCTTCCCACCTGACTGAGCGTAGGGAGAGGTTGCAACTTGGACGGCGATAAAATCACCTGTTCCCACTTGCTGAACCTGTAAATTTCCCTGGTGAAAGTGGGCGACAACAGCTCGTGCCAATTCAGTATTTTTGAAGTTTCCGTGATAAATTCGCTGTTCCATAATTGAATTATAATCAGCTTTACGAATTTGAATGAATGGAGTGGTACATGAAGTTGAAAGTCTTCAAGGGAATTTCCCTTTTTATGATCTTTGTTTGTCTGATCACATTAGTATTTACGTTTAATTCACCCAAAACGGTGCATGCTCAGCAGCCTACCGGATCGATCCCAACCATTACGGGGTCTCCTACCGGACCGATGGCTACCGTTAAGGTCGGCCTGGAAGAGACCATCAAAGTAAGAAGTGGCCCCAGCACACTTTACGACCAGATTGGCGTCATCCTCCCGGGAGTGCCTGTGGCCGTCAAAGGCAAGACGATTGCTGGTGATTGGTTGTTGATCGATTATCCAGGTGCGTCCAGCGGTGAAGGCTGGGTCTGGTCCCTCTACATGGATGTCTCCGCGGGTGAATTACCTGTCGTGGAAGCTCCCCCTACACCTGCGCCGAAGACCACTGCGACCATTGACCCGACTATGGCGGCTCAATTCGTGATCACACCCCAATCGACCCCTTTGCCTACCTACACTCAACCGGCTCCGCTGACCATACCGACCTACACAAGTGGTTTATCCAGTTCAGGGAACATCCCGGTTGGGTTGGTGATCATCATATTGGTCGGTCTGGGCGCTGTAATTGGCCTGTTCTCGATCTTTCAATCAAGATAATATTCAAACCCCCATCATCATTGGGGGTTTTTACAATGATAAAAATGGAGGAAGCATGGCAGATTACCTGGAAAGTAGAGAAAGTTCCTCACCAATCATCACACGTGCAGTAGCAGCGGGATTGCAGGGGGAGTATTCAAGCCCCTACGAGTTTGATGTAATCACCAGGGCATTATTAAAGGCCGTGGGATATTTGCCTCAAAGTGTAGCTCAATGGTTGGTGCCAAGAGCTCAAAATTCCAGTGCCCTGGATGCTGAAACCGTCCAGAATTTGAATGTAGACGACCTCGTACGTGCGCGGGTGAAAGATTACGAGCAAGTCAAAGGTCCGTTCCCGGCCATCACCATGGGGGTGGGTATGGGGGGGACCACTGCCCATCTTGCTTTATCCATGGGTGGACCCTTCTTGCCACAAGCCTATGTATTAACATTAAAAAAAGGTTCACTGGATGGAAACGTCCAGAACTATTTCAATTTATCAGCAGAGACCGCCCGTATCGTCACCGAAAAGAACCCAGGGGTGATGTCGATCCAGCATTATGATCCCATCCATGATGGCTGGCTGACCAGAAGAGTGAACCATTTGCGCTTAAAATTGCTTGCCATGTCTGAAGTCTACCAGGAGTACATTCGCAAGAATCTGCTGCCAGGCGGGGAGATCATCTATCTGGATGGCGGGGCGAAATGGAAACAGTATGAAGTTGGACCAAATAATGTCTTTCAGGTAGGCGGGTGGGGAGATATCTCTGCTGAAGAATTCCTTTATGGAAGTGATCGTATCCGCGCTTATTGCAAAAAAGAGGGAATGAAATTCTCGAACTGGCAATTGGACGGATACCCATTAATCGATGGACCCGAATCAGAATGGGGCAGTGAACCAGGGTTGGGAGAAAGCATTGAGGCTTTTTGCAGGCGCGAGGGATATCGATTTACACGAATTGCATTTGACGACCCCAACCAGTTCAATGTCCTTGCTTATAAGGCTGTAGAGAAACAATTATCCCAGGCCGGACGAGAGCCAGCAGGGACACTGGTAGAAGTGTTCACTCAATACGATGCCAGCGCTGTTTTGAAATCAGGGCTGGTTCCTTTGTGGCTGATCTTCAACACCAATGATTCGGCTGAATTCCTGGCCAAAATGTCCCCGAGTTTCAAGAAAGATCGCCCTGTTTTCTTTTCTCCGTTGTCGACCTTTTCCGTCACGCCAGATCTGGTGCCCTGGGAGCATTGGGAAAAAGCACTGCAAGGCATCCATTGGACCAATGTGGGGACCCGAAAAAGCCACTACCCGGCGGATACCTGGACCGTGGTAGATTGGCAAAAACCGCTACAAGATTGGTGTAAAGAGAATGAAGCGCCCATCACAAACCTGCTGGATGGAAAGACCCTGGCAGAATTGGCAAATGAAATAAAAAACAATCCATTTTAGAAGTAGGACCTATTCAAACCACAAGCGATTGAAACTCTGCGCTTGTGGTTTGAGTTATGTTAGAATCAAGCGCATGGAATCAAAAATCGTCGCAAAAAACAGAAAAGCTGAATTTGAATATTTCCTTTTGGAGCATTTTGAAGCTGGAATTTCGCTTCAGGGGAGTGAGATCAAATCCATCCGCGAAGGACAGGTCAGCCTGCAGGAAGCCTATATCCAGGTGGATGCCAGGGAGGCCTGGCTGGTTGGATCGCATGTTGCCCCCTATGAGGCAGCTAGCTATACAAACCATGATCCAAAGCGGTCGCGGCGGTTATTACTGCATAAAAAAGAGATCCGCGAGTTGTTTGATGCGGTCAGGCAAAAGGGTGTGACCATCGTCCCGGTACGGATGTACCTTAAAGATGGCCGGGCTAAACTTGATATTGCAATTGCCAAGGGCAAAAAGCTCTATGATAAGCGTCAGGATATTGCGAAAAAAGATATGGAACGCGACATGGCCAGATCGGCCAATGGTCGCGATTGAAGCGGTAGGCACGAGCAAAATTCCAACAAAAACAGGTGAACATGATCTACATTGGCAAGGAAGCACTCACGATCGAGAGATTGATTCAAGTAGCGCGTTTTAATGAAAAAGTGGAACTTGACGAAGTTGGAAAGAAGAACATTCTAGAATCAAATGCCAGGCTGGAGCGCATCGTTGTTGAAGGAAAGCCAGTCTATGGAATCAATACCGGTTTTGGAATTTTTGCAGACAAAAAGATCAAACCAGAAGAAATCTCCAAATTAAGCAGAAATCTCATCATCAGTCACGCTGTGGGAACAGGGGAACCTCTCAGTGCAGAAGTGACGCGTGCTGCCATGCTGGTGCGTGCCAACACTTTGACTCGCGGTTATTCAGGGGTACGCATTCAGATCGTAGAAACCTTGTTGGAAATGCTCAATAAAGGCATTACGCCGGTAATTCCAAGCCAGGGATCGCTGGGTTCCTCAGGTGATCTCTGCCAGCTATCACATATGGCTCTGGTCTTCACCCGGGACGATAAAGACCTTGAAGAAGAGTCTGGCTGGGCTGAATATCAGGGAAAGGTACTTCGCGGCAAAACAGCTATGGAACTGGCCAGGATAAGTCGCATCCAATTGGGTGCGAAAGAGGGGCTAGCGATCAATAATGGCGCAACTTTCTCTGCTGCGCTAGGCGCTTTTTCGGTGTGGGAGGGTGAATATCTGATGAAGCTGGCCGATCAGTCAATGGCTTTATCTCTCGAAGCTTTGATCGGTTGCTCCGCGGCGTTTGATGCCCGCTTGCACGATGCGCGTGGTCAGCTTGGCCAAATAGCCAGTGCCACCGAGATCCGTAAAATGATTGCAGAGAGCACGCTCATCGATTGCACGGATCGGGTTCAAGATGCATATTCATTGCGGTGTGCCCCGCAAATTCATGGTTCTGTAAGAGATACGCTGCAGCATGTAAAACGTGTTGTTGAAATTGAGCTGAATGCTGCTACGGATAATCCACTTTTATTTGAACCAGATGTTGCTCTTTCAGGTGGCAATTTTCACGGTGAGCCAGTTGGCATGGTGCTGGATTTTCTTTCCATTGCATTATGTGAATTAGGCGCCATTGCAGAGCGCAGAGTGTTTCGCCTGACCGATGAAAAACTGAATCAGGGACTTCCTCCCATGTTGGTGGATTCAATTGAAGCGGCCGGTTTGAACTCTGGCGTGATGATGCCGCAGTACACGGCAGCCTCTCTTGTACTTGAAAACCAGACCCTGGCAACACCCGATTCAGTGCATTCTTTGCCCACTTCCGCTGAACAGGAAGACCATAATGCCAACGCAATGACAGCCGCCAGACACTGCTGGATGATCCTGCAAAACGTGCAGCACATTCTGAGCATCGAATTATTTGTGGCCGCACGGGCTGCGGATCTACGGCTGCGATTGACCAAGGATGGCAAATTGGGGACGGGCACAAAAGTCCTTCATGATAGAATTCGCAAAGAGATCCCTTATGAAGCTGATGACAGGCTGTGGGGTCCCCAAATTGAAAATGTAAAATTACTGGTAAAAGACCATGTTTTGTAAGTTCTAGTGATAGGAATGTGACCATGGAAAAAATCAATCGACGAGATTTCTTGAAAATTGGGCTCGTTGGCCTGGGAACTCTGGCTTTTGTGCCAGGCAACTATGGCCTGGTGAGGCGTTCATTGCCCGATTTTAAAACCGGGGTGAGATTGGGACGGGTCTTTCACACCGCCGATGTAAAATCAAAACCCAGCCCGGATGCCAGCACTGTAAAAACTTTCTACAAGGACGATGTCGTGGAATGGCAGCGAGATCTTTTAGGCGACGCTCCCTCACTGTATTCGACAAATCGCAAATGGGTTGAGACTCCTGACGGCTATATTGCCGCCATTGATCTGCAACCTGTCCAGGCCATACTTAATACTCCACTCACAGATCTTCCCCAACAAACCTCTGAGAAGGGAATGTGGGTGGAAGTCACCGTGCCTTATGTGGACATCACTCAGGCGAACCCCCCTGCAAAATCACCCCTGCTGATTGAAGACGCAACTGCATACCGTTTTTATTACAGTCAGGTCTTCTGGGTAAATGATATCAAGGTGGATGAATCTGGGAACACGCTTTATCATGTGTTGGAAAAACACGGCAGTTATGGGGATGAATTTTGGGCTGATGCGCGAGCTTTCAAGCAGATCACGCCCGAAGATCTTTCACCAATTTCTCCAGATGTTCAGGATAAAAGCATCTTAGTGGATGTGACGCATCAGACCTTATCTTGCTACGAGGGTAAAAGGGAAGTAATGTGGTCTCGGGTTTCTACAGGAGCAAAATTCAATTCTGAGGGTGTAGCCGTGGACGCCTGGTCAACCCCTGTGGGAGATTACCATGTGGTCAATCGGAAGTTTATCTCCATTCACATGGGCGGTGGTTCTGCTGCCTCTGGTTATGAATTGTTTGGCGTAAGCTGGACCAGCATATTTGCTACGGGTGGCGTTGCTATGCATTCTACCTTCTGGCACAACAACTACGGTGAACCCATGAGTCACGGCTGCGTGAACCTCAAACCAGAAGATGCAAAGTTTATTTTCCGCTGGACGCTGCCACAGGCTCCTTACGAATCTGGCCGCATTGAACAAAACAACTATGACGGTACAAGCGTCAAAGTAATTGAAGATAAGATCTAACGAATTGGATAGGAATGAGCTTTAGCCTGGTTGCATTCTTCATTGCAGGTCTACTCTCGTTCCTATCACCTTGCATTTTGCCGCTCTTGCCCGGGTATATGGGTTTGATTGGCACCTGGGGGAATGAGGGTGTTGGTAGACGGCAAAAGATCTTCTTGATCCTGATGTTCATTGTCGGTTTTACACTTGTGTTTCTCTCGCTTGGTTTGACGGCCACTCTTTTAGGAAACTTGATCTTTGCCGCTAAAAGTTGGGTAGCTCGGGTAGGTGGAGTTGTCATTTTCTTGTTGGGGTTGCACCTGGCGGGAATCCTCAATATTCCGTTCCTTAACTACGAGAAAAAGATTTCGTTTTCAGAAGATCACAAGAACCGCTATTTTGTTTCTTTGCTGATGGGGGTGGTCTTCTCAGCCGGGTGGTCCCCTTGTATTGGTCCCTTATTGGGAAGTCTACTCACTGCGCTGGTCGTTCAAAGTACACCGATTTTAGCAGGCGTGCTGTGCTTATTCAGTTATTCCCTGGGTCTTGGAATACCCATTTTCCTGGTGGGAGTCTTGGAGAATGAGATCCTGCGTAGATTGATTGCGAGGAAAAAAGTATTGCATTATATTCAAGTAGGGAGTGGCATACTTCTAGTCATTACCGGATTGATGCTTGTGTTTAACTTATTCCCTATATTTTCAGGTCTTCCTTCTTTATTTACGATTTGACGGACATTATGGCCACGATAACCTTCTATTACAAAAATAGTGACAATGGGATTGAAGCAATTCAATCTCAGCTTAGGAAAATCCAGGAAGAAATCCCCTTTCAATTGATCGATCTTTGCCTGGATGAAGACAAAGATATTTCAAAGCACTATGATGATCGCACGCCTGCTTTGCAGATCGGACCCTATCGTTTGACTGCTCCCTTTGAAGATGTCAATATTCGGGTGGCGCTCAACGCGGTTAAAGACCGTGAAGCTGCAATCGATCCTGAAGTGTTGAAGAAACGCAATCAAAACTTGATGCAAATCTCTGGCATGGAAAACTTCTCCTATTGGTTGTCCAGATACTATATGCTCTTCATCGCTGGAATTCTCGCCTTATTCTTGTTCTTCCCGATAATGGCACCAGTTTTGATGAAGAATGGGCAAACGACCGCGGCAAGTATTATCTACAAGGTTTATAAGGTATTTTGCCATGAACTGGCTTACCGGTCCTTTTATTTATATGGAGAGCAATATTACTATCCGCGCGAATTGGCGGGGATTAGCAATGTGATCACCTATGAGCAGGCAACAGGTATGTCTGCCCAGGAGATTGATTTCGCACGGAATTTTGTTGGGAATGAGCTTATGGGGTACAAGATTGCCATCTGTGAGAGAGATGTTGCTATCTATGGCAGTTTTCTGCTGGCAGCGTTGTTATTCCAGTTGATCGGCAAAAAGTTAAAGGGGCTTCCCTGGTACCTTTGGGTACTGATCGCGCTGGTACCGATGGGATTGGATGGAGTTTCACAGATACCCAGTTTGTCTTCGGGGTGGCCCACCTGGCTGCCGATAAGAGAAAGTACCCCTTTGTTGCGGGTCATCACCGGTGCGTTATTTGGGTTGGGTACCAGTTGGTTCATTTACCCATTGATGGAAGAGAGTATGGTTGAGACGAGATCTGCCATGGCTCAAAAAATGGCCATAAAGAAGAAGTTGATCAAGCAAGGAAGAATGTAATGCTGCAAAAAACAGTTAATGGTATTTCTCTCTACCAATTTGAATCATTCAATGAATTACCCATCCAGCATGCTTTCTTTGGACGGAAGGGTGGAGTAAGTTTGCCGCCTTATGAATCATTGAACCAGGGCAATACTGTTGGAGAGTCCAGAGAAAACGTCATAGAAAACCGGAGACGGTCGTTTGAAGCCATCCAGCGGCCCGTAGAATCGATTTTTGACGTCTGGCAGGTTCACGGTACTACAATCATTTGCAGCGAGTCTCCCAGGCCTTTAGATGAACCGCATCAAAAAGCGGATGCCGTATTCACCCAAAATCCTGAGGTTACCCTGTTCATGCGTTTTGCGGATTGTGTGCCAATCATGTTGTTTGATCCGATAACGAAATCAGTCGGGATCATCCACGCCGGCTGGCAGGGAACGGTAAAGAAGATCGTTTCTGTTGCGATCGAAACGATCCAGGAACATTACCAGGTGGACCCAGCCAACTTGTATGCAGGCATTGGGCCTTCCATCGGGGAATGCCATTACCAGGTTGGAACTGAAGTAGTAGAAGCAGTTCACAATAGTTTCGGCACCCAGGCGGGAGAGTTAATCTGTCTGCGCCAGGGAAAATCCTATTTCGACCTTTGGAAAGCAAATGAATTTCTGTTAAAAGCGGCTGGCGTTTCAAAGATCCAGGTGGCCGAAATCTGTACGGCCTGCCATACTGACGAGTTTTTCAGTCACCGGGCAGAAAAAGGCAGCACAGGCAGATTTGCCGGCGCACTGCATTTGAAATGAGAGTCGGACATGGCTAACAGTGTTGCTGATAATTATTTGAAGGTTTCCAATCAAATTGTCCAGACCGCCAGGAAGGCAGGTCGGTCTGCGGAGGATGTGAAACTTGTAGTAGTGACCAAGGGTCAATCAGTGCAGAAGATCGCAGAGGTGATCCAGGCGGGCGCCACAGATTTAGGTGAAAACTACCCAGAAGAGACCACCCAGAAGATCAGTGAGATGGGCCAACTTGCCAGTGCTGTCTCATGGCACATGATCGGTCACTTGCAATCGCGTAAGATCAAATTTGTAGTGGATCATTTCTCGATGATGCACTCCATTGATAGGCCTAGCATTGCTGTGGAGCTCAATGCTAAACTGGATTGCTTTCTGGACGTTTTACTGGAAGTCAATCTGTCTGGAGAAGAATCAAAAGGTGGCTTTCAGGTATCCAATCCGCAAAATTGGGCAATGTTTTGCGAAACTGTACTTGATCTGCAAAAACTGGAACGACTTCGAATTATTGGTCTGATGACAATGCCGCCTTATACTGAAGACCCTGAAGCTTCCAGAAGCGTTTTCAGACTATGCAGGGAGTTACGGGATTTTGTTCAAAAAGAGGCAAATATTAGATCGATTGCGCAGCTTTCCATGGGCACAAGTCTAGATTACAATGTAGCCGTTGAGGAAGGCGCGACCTATGTTCGAGTGGGGGAGGCGATCATGGGAGCGCGGGATTATTCAAAGAAAGTTTAACCAGTTATAATAGGGACCTATGGTAGCTTCGATCATTCAATTAATATTTCAGTTGCTTACATTCGTGATCTTTGCGGATGTTTTATTGTCCTTTTTTATGTCGCCTTATCATCCGATTCGCAAAACGTTGGATAGTATCGTGAACCCGATGCTGGAACCCATCCGCAAGATCGTACCGCCGGTGCAGGGAATCGATTTTAGCCCAATGGTGTTATTGATCTTAGTGCAGATATTGGAATACATCTTGTTAAGAGTGATCTGATCTATGGCGAATAAACGAGAATTCAACCTTCACAGTGGTAAAGGCGGAGCTGCGATCACCGTTCGGGTGACGCCGCGTTCTTCTCGTAATGAGATAAGCGAAATTCTGGCCGACGGCACTGTAAAGATCCGTTTAACCGCTGCTCCTGTGGATGGCAAAGCCAATGAGAATTTGGTCGAGTATTTGGCCAAAGTGCTGGATATAAATAAATCCAGCATCGATATCGTGGCTGGAATGACCGGGCGGGAAAAACTGGTTACCATCCTTGGGCTGAGCCCAGAGGATGTTCAAACCAGAATATTGAAGAATCTTGCCTAATTATCTGAAAGTTCGACTCCTCGTTTTCCCAACGAATAAAGCGCGTTAACAACCTCTTCTGTGAGAACAGACTGAGGTTGTTTTATTTGTGTGAACAACCAGTTCAACAGATTGGCATTGGGCTGGGTGAGCAGATATTGTAAGGCAACAGAACGGTCGTGGTCTTCACCCTGCGTCAGGATCTTTTCAAGCAGATCAACGGGGAATCCAGCGGCGGGTAATTGAATGCCGTAAATATCCGCCTGGGTCAGCGTCCAGGGATTTTCGAGGATTGGCAGCAAAGGCGAAGGGAGATATCGATAAGCGGAGGCAAATTTCTCCAACGCGAACCCTGCTGCATCACGTACCACCCATTGAGTATCTTCCACGCTCATTTTCTCAAAAATCGGTTTCACCCAATCTTCTTTGATCATCAGCAGTCCGTAGATCGCTGCCTTTTTTGCGAGATAGTTGTCTGTCTCTGTGATCTCCTTCAACATCTGATGACCTTCAGGAGCATGAAGTGCCAAAATCTCACAACAGATGCGTCGGGTAGGTTCATCTCCTGAGAAGATCACGTCCACAAGGGCGTCTTGAGCAGTTTGGGTCCAAATCCGACCCAAAGAGAGGCAGGCAATGTTCTGAACCTCTCTTGAGGTATCGTCCGCCATCAGTTTGAGGGTGGAAACAAACTTTTCTTCGTTCAAAATACCAAAACCCAGAGCACAAATCTGCCGAATAGAATCATCCGGGCTGTTTTTTAGATAATTGAAAAGCGCTGCAATAAAGGGGTCCTTTGCCAGGGTCAGTGAGGCTATGGACCTGAAGCGGATGGGCAAGGGGATCTGATTGTTTTGCAAGACTGCGGCAATGCGTTTTAATATCTCACCGCGCATGGGGGAAATTGTAGTGGCGTTTTTTAGCCAATTTGAGGTGAAGAGTAAATTTCGGAAAAGTGGAGAGTCATTCTCATTAAACAAACGCATCAAAGACACCTGATGCAAGTATTCAGGCTCGCTCAAGAGGTAAGATTCCTGGAAGACAGGTGTGGCGATGATGGTGGCCAATCTTTCTACAGGTTTCTCGCTGAATCCCTCCAATGCCAATTTTGAGCAAAGCGCCAGGTGTGAAAAAACAAATGTTTCTTCGGCAAGTTGTTTAATGATTGTGGATGAAAGTAAAAATTCCAGGGTGTGATTTGGACTCGACGAGTTTTGTTTATCTTCTTCAGCGTCTTTGTCGGTTTCGTCTGTATCAGTGGCTGTTTCTTGTGAAGATCCATTTACCGGGTTAAGCAGGTCTTTGATCTGTTCAACAGTAATGGTTCTTTTCCCGCTTTCGAGGGCACATTTTGACAGGGCTGGAAGAATACTTTTAATCTGGTTTTCACCCAGACTGTAATTTATGTAAGTTTCGTATAGCGATAGCGGTCTGGAGACATCCAACGCGCCAACATAAGAGAGCCAATAGTATAGATTGACATTCAAAGCAGAAAGGACGCGGTCGTTTCTGGATAACCACAAACCGATCCGCTCAATTCGTTCCACACCGGTAATTTTTTGCTCTTGTGAAAGGGTCTTGAAATAGTCCTGCAAGGCTCGCTTCCAAAGTGACAGAGACTGCTGTCTTTCGCTTTGCCCCCAGGCAGAGAGGGTGAAGAGTGTGAAATTTGCCGATTCCAGACTGCCGCTGTAATAAGGATTGTTGGTCACGATGATACGGGCAGTGGGAAATTCGCTCTGGACGCGTTTCAACCATTTGATAGAGGCTTCAAAGGCGGGTTGGTCAAATTCATCAAGGCCGTCAAACAGGAATGTAAGCCGTTTTTGGGCGGCTGCTGCGCTGATTATCCTGGAAAGGGTTTCGGTACTTTGCCCTCTCATTTCCTGTGCGAGGGCAGTACTGATGGCATTCAAAACAGACTCAGCGGTCTGGTCGATCTGGCGGAGATCTAAAAAAAAGGGCAAGCTGCCATTTTCTGGCTCGGAATTTATCAAGGAGTGTGTCAAGAACGCCAGTGCGGTGGTCTTGCCGCTTCCTTCTGGCCCAGAGATCGAAAGATATTGATACGCGTGGAAGACAGAGAGAATATCCAGTTTCAGTGCGGGCAGATCAGCACTTAATTCTGGCGTTTCTGGCATTGAAGGCAGAACCCGGTAGACAGATGGAATTGATTCTAGCTCTTCTTCTGTCAATGATGCCAAAGAGGGAGCGATCAATTTGGGTTCCACCAGTATTTTATCGAGTGGGAAAAGAGAACTGGCCAGATGCGATGCCTGTGCCTTGCGCTGCATGAACTTTAAGACCTCGTGCTCTTGCGTAAATGACTTTTCTATTGATTTACGTTCCCGGCTGGAAGCCATTGATTTGCGCATTTTGGGCAGCAAACGAGAAATCCGCAAAATGATCAGCCAAAAGACGGTGGCCAGAGCAAATCCGAACCAAAATGAAAAGAGATCAATGGAAGGAAATTTGAAGTTCATAAACTATCCGGCATAGAGGATTCGGCCGCAGCCTGGGCAAAAAGAAAGCGTAGAGGAAGTTTTCGATTTTTGAATATCCGAGACTCTGATCTCAGACCCACAAACAGCGCAGGATTCATCTTCCACCTGGGCAATGGCAATGCGGTTTTTAGATTTGCGAAGTTTTTCGTAGATATTAATGGATTCAGGGTTCAATTGTTGGATGGCCACTTCGCGTTCTACCACCAGTTTTTCTAGGTTCTTTTTAGCGGCGTCCAATTCAACGATCAGTTTCACATTTTCAGATTCTGCTTTTTGCAGAGCTACATTGTAGCTAGATTTCGCGTCATTCAGGAATGTTTCTGCTTCTTCAACGGCGGCCATCTGCAACAACTGATTTTCTTCGATCTGAGAGAGTGCTTTCTTGAGAGAGGCAATTTCAGCTTGAAGGTCTTTCAGTTCTTTTGGGTTGGTTATGTTGCCTTTATATAGGGAGGATTCTGATTGTTCGATCTTGATCTGTTTGGCGCGAGCAGTTGCTTCTGTTTGGGCTAATTCATCCGAGCTTTTTTGATGAACTGAGGTCGCTTCGGCGAGGACCTTCTCTGCGGCTTTTAATCCTGGATTATTTGTTAAAGTGTCATGGATGGAATTGACCAGTTGGTTGTTGTGATCCATCAACAGATCGATTTTTTGTAATTGGTATAAATGAAAGCTGGAACTGGCCATATCAACCTCCGGAATGAATGAGATGCCCTGCTTCAGCGTCTGGATCAGATTGAAGCAATGATAGCGCGTGTGGAAGTACGGCAGAGATAAAGTTGAAATTCTCAACGGCTGCTTTTGGATTTCCGGGCAAATTTACGATGAGGGTGTTTTTGCGAATTCCAGAAACACCCCTGGATAGGCTGGCGTGTATATTTGTTTTCAAGCTCTCTGCTCGCATCAACTCTGCAAGACCGGGAGCATTCCTTTCCAATACAGAAAGGGTGGCTTCTGGCGTAATATCACGTGGTGAAAAGCCAGTTCCACCTGTGGTCAAAATGAGATCAACCGAATCGATCTCAACCAGTTTAAGAAGAGTCTCCCGGATCAAAGATAGATCATCCGGGAGAATTTGAGTAAATACAACCTGCCCTCCCATCTCTGTCACTCGCTCAACCAGGGCAGGGCCTGAAAGATCAGCGCGGAGGCCCTGGGAAGAACGGTCAGAAATGGTTAGAACGGCAGTTTTGATCATATTGTGCTAATTAGTCTCTTCATCCTGAGCAAAGCCCTTCCAGGGGCCGTGAATGCCATCCAGCGTCACTCCAAAGAAGTAACGGTACCCTTCTGGGGTCCTCTGGATGAAATCGTAGTGCGGAGATTTGCCCTGGTCGTAGATGCGCAGTAGACCGTAATCGCCCTGCCAGTTGATGCTGGCTTTTTCGATGGAAGGTGCAATCTCATCGTAGCGGGTGATGGCATAGCTCCACAAGCGGCGGGCGGATGCCTGGGTGACGTTTTTGACGATGTTACCGTTGCGGAGGTCACGAACTGTAAAGAAGTTTCGACCGTTACGCAACACCGGCACCATGATCTCAACCCCAGTGCGTGGGTCTGTGCTGGGAGGCAGATTGACAGGCTCGGTAACGGGCGCTTCCACTTGTTTTTCCACCGGTGCAACCGGTAGAACCGGCAGCGGAGGTGGGGTCACTGCTTTGAGCGGAGTTGTCTTCAGAACGAGGTTGACGATCTCATCACGTACCGCGATGTTGGTTTCGTCCTCGTCGCGGATATAGATCTTGTTTTCATCCACAGCATACGGGGTTTCATCCCCACGCGGAATGAGAATGCGCAAAATTTGAATGCTCTTGTACTTTTGAACATCCATGCTCACATGGAGCGGCGGGCTGATGCGGCTGGCAATTTCTTTCTCGATCTGTTTCTGTAATTGCTCCGGGTTGGGTACGCCAACTGCCGGGGTACGCGGATCGGCAGACAGGCCGATAAAGAGAGTGCCGCCATTGGTATTAGCAAAGGCGCAGATATCAGAGAGGATGGCGTACAGCTTGCCGCCACGGATGTTGGCGGATTCATGAAAATCTTGAATGATGTTCACGCCTTCATCGCGAGCAGATTGAACAAAATCAAACGCCGGTTCTTCCTGGTGACGATGTGGGCGTGTACGAGAGAAGTCGTTAGAAAGGAAGAGGTCTTTCAATGCTTCAAAAGACAGCTCAGGCAAGAAGACATCGGTAGCTCTGTCGCCTACGCCCAGGTTTTTCTTCTTGATGGGATCAGCGTTGAGGCGGTGGCAATCAGACCCTTGAATGCAATGCATTCTGCGCGGGTATTCAGGTTTGGTACCGTTAAAGAAGGCTGCGGTAGTTCTTGAACCCTTTAAGTCCAGATCAGTGACCTCAAGGGCATGTAAATTGAAATCCTGGGTGTAGGCAATGCGTGTTTGCCCGCCAAAATTGATGCCTCGCATCGCCACGCCGTTGGTGGAGTTTGCATGGGCCGCGATGACGATGCCGCCTGCCTGATTGATCATCTGGTACGCAGCCAGCACATCCACTGAAGCGCCAATGGCAGGGGTACCATCATCCAGGCGGTCAGGGGAGATGGAGAGGTTCAGTAATAGATGCTCAATTTCCCGTATCAGCTTGTTCGGCGAAAAGACAGCCAGAATGTGAAAACCAAATGTGTCTGTAAATTCAAAGCCTGGCAAGAAAAGGATCTTGTTGAGCAGGCGATGATATTCATTTAATTTATTACGTTCTTCTGGGATAAGGCGGTTGAGCTTATCGAGCAATTCAAGTTGTTTGATCTCTTCTTGCAGTTGTCTGTATCCAGCCACTGAATTGTGGTCCGTGAAGGAGAGAATGTCAATTCCGCGCGATTCAGCTTTTTGTAAAATATCCAGATAAGTAACTTCTGGTTGTTGATAGTCTTCAGAAGCAGGGGTATGGATATGAATATCCATGGAGTACCATTGATTCACTTTTTTCCCCGCAGGTTTGTTTTGTTTCATAATTGTTCCTTAATTAATAATGCAAATGTATTTCTTAATTGTTGCGTATATTCTATTTCATTTTATCATTCAAGCGCAAATGGTGCACCCTCAATTCATTTGCTGATGGCGAGTTTGAGTACTTCTGCCACAGTATCCACGCCGATAAACTTCATCTTATCCTGGATGTCTTGAGGCAGATCTTTGAGATCATTAAGGTTCATTTCTGGCATGAGCACGGTTTTGATGCCGGCACGGTGGGCGGCCAGAACTTTTTCTTTTACGCCTCCCACGGGCATGATCTGTCCGCGCAAGGTGATCTCACCGGTCATGGCTACATCTGGGCGTACAGGCCGGTTCTGCAACAGCGATACCAGCGAGACCACCAAAGTTACACCAGCAGAAGGGCCATCTTTGGGCTGGGCTCCGCTGGGAATATGGATGTGCAGGTCGTTCTTCTCAAAGAAATCGGGGGAAATCTTCAGATCACTGGTGTGGGCGCGCACGTAAGAAAGGGCTGCGCGCGCGGATTCTTGCATCACATTGCCGATGGAACCGGTAATCTGGAAGCCTTTGGCGCCTGGCATCATGGTGGATTCGATGAATAAGATCTCGCCACCAAAGGGTGTCCAGGCAAGGCCGGTAGCCACGCCGGGGATGGAAGTGCGGCGGTTGATTTCTTCCGTTTCCATGAAATGAGGCTTGCCAAGGTAAGATTCAACACTCGCCGGAGTGATCTTCACCTGGGTGGCCTTCTTTTCACTTATCTCTGTAGCCACTTTTCGGCAAATGGAACCGATCTCACGTTCCAGGTTGCGAACGCCGGCTTCACGCGTGTAAGCGCGGATGGTGGTTTGAATTGCAGAGGGCAATACCTTGATCTCTCCCGGCAACAGCCCATTTTCATGAATCTGACGAGGTAGCAGGTATTTCTTGGCAATTTCCACCTTTTCTCGTTCTGTATAACCCGATAGGTGAATGATCTCCATACGATCCAGGAGCGGTTGCGGGATCGTATCGGGTTGATTTGCGGTGGTGATGAACATTACCTGGGATAGATCAAACGGGACCTCCAGATAGTTGTCGCGGAATGTGTCGTTTTGTTCAGGATCCAGCACCTCCAACAAAGCCGAGGCGGGATCGCCGTGGAAATCGAGGGTAAGCTTATCGATCTCATCCAACATAAAAACAGGATTATTGGAGCCGACCCGGCGGATGGCCTGTAAGATGCGGCCTGGCATGGCGCCGATGTACGTACGGCGGTGGCCACGAATTTCAGCTTCATCGTGCACGCCGCCCAGGGAGACGCGGATGAATTTTCGTCCCATCGCATGGGCGATGCTTTGGCCCAGAGAGGTTTTACCCACTCCTGGCGGGCCGATGAAGCAGAGGATAACCCCTTCACGGTCTTTGCGCAGGGAATCAATAGGGTTTTTAGCCAGGTCGTCCTTGCGTTCAAGCCGTAATTTCCGTACGGCAAGATACTCCAGAATCCGATCTTTGATCTCTGTCAGGCCATAATGATCCTGGTTCAGCACAGAACGGGCGTGGGGGATTTCCAGGTTGTCTTCTGTAGACTTTTGCCAGGGCAGGGCGGTGATCCAATCCAGATAGGAGCGGATGACGCCGTATTCTGCAGCGGCAGGTGGCAAATGACTGAGCCGTTCAAGCTCCCGGTTGGCCTGCTCCAATGCTTCAGGGTTGGGTCGGGCTTCTTCCAGTTTCTTTTTGAGAGACTCGACTTCTGCCGCCTGCTCATCGGTTTCACCAAGTTCCTTTTGGATGGCTTTCATTTGTTCGTGTAAAAAGTAATCGCGCTGGATCTTCTCGATCTCTGAGCGAGCTTCATTTTGGATTTTCTGGCCAAGTTCCAAAACTTCGGCTTCACGGGTTAACAAGCCCAATAATTTGTGCAATTTCTCGGGGACGGCGTCCATCTCCAGGAGCTCTTGAGCATCGATCAAGGCCATGCGTTGTAGATTGGCCACGTTATAGACCGATTGCAGCGGGTCCTGAATGGCGAGGACAGAAGAAACCAGTTCCCGTGGAATAGAAGGGATCATATCCGAGATATGCTCAAACTGGCTGCGGCAATTGCGGGCCAGAGCTTCTATCTCTATGGTGTTGTCAATCGTTTCCGGGATGGTTGTGACCTTGGCTTTCAGGTAAGGCTCGATCTGGGTGAATTCGCCTAATTTGATTCTGGATAGCCCCTGAATCAGCAGCCGAATCGTTCCATCTGGCGCTCTAAAGAAGCGATGCACAATTGCGGCCGTGCCGACCTGATAAAGATCTTCCGGCCCGGGGTTTTCAAGGTCAGGGTTCTTGGCTGTTACGAGCCCCACCATGCGGTCGCCCAGTGAAATATCATCCACAAGTTTGATGGACCTGGGCTGGCCGATTGTAAGGGGCAGGGCAGTCAGCGGGTAAACAACCAATCCACGCAAGGGAAGAATGGGCAATTCAGCCGGGATCACCCTGGGGTCAGTAGGTTCAGGCTCATTGGTAATTTCGATATCATCCGAATCAATATCAGTCGGTTCCATATCAGAAAGAAGGCGGGCAATGTTGTCATCCATATTTAATGGGTCGTTGTTCATGAATAATTCCTTCTTTGAAAAAGTAAACAGAATCACTCAAGGAGTGAGTAAATTTATCATACATTAAAATTGAGAGAAGGGGAAATGAAATAATCAGGCTTGAAGGCGCCCCCGGTGGGATTCGAACCCACAACCAACAGCTTAGAAGGCTGGTGCTCTGTCCGTTGCGCTACGGGGGCTAATTGATTCAATTATGCGGGGCGAATGCCTTTATAGACCTGCAAACCGGAGATGGTTTTCAAGATCGTGTCCGCGGGCTTGCCTATTTTATCCGATAATTCAACGGGTGTCATGGGGTTATTGCCGTTGGATAAAAAGACCCTAAAAATTGCGTCCACCATTGCGGTGTTGGTAGTAACAAAGCCGGGTTCTTTGGCACAATGAGTCATGAGGGTGGATTGAAGACCGTCCACGCGTTTTACTTCTGCTGTTTCAGGGTCGATCCAATCGATCATGCCGTCTTCAGATTGGTCTTTGTAGGTTTCCTGATGTTCAGGGCAAAGGCAATTAAGCAGAAAGACACGCCAATTGCCATCGTGCTCTTTGTACCAGTCAAAGTCGATGTGATAAGGTGTCTCAAGTGTTGGTTTGATCAGGCTAAAAGGTTTTGGGTCAGACATGATCAGGCCCCTTCAATTTTGGATTCTTCAAGGCGGAAGTACAGATCACCGAGGTGTAAAGCCCAGGCACGTGAGAAAAGAAGGTCAAGGATCGGCCCGGGCGGGCAGCGTTTTACAAGATTAACTGCTGCATACAATTCCTGCGCATGGACATGGCCTTGCGGATTGAGCTTGGCCAATTCGCGCATCATGATAATGGTGATCTTTTCAATGCCAGGTTTGGTTTTGACATATTTATCCCAGATGCCATCCACGGCTTTGACATCCGGAATGAAGGTGACCATGCGCTCATCATAAGAGCAGGCAACGCTTTGTTTTAGCATGGCAAAAACAAAACCACCGTCTGCTCCCACCAAGAAGGTACGGATCCATTCCTTAGTGGAATGCTTTTTATCGGCGCGGATCAGTACTTCGCCGGGGTTTGCACCTTTGGTGACATGAATGAGACTACCAGGGATAAAGCCTTCTTTTTCATACCATTCGCGCAAACCAAAAATGTATTTGGAAGGTCGAACCACCCAGCCATTAAAGGTCTGAGAGGAAGATGCATCACGAAAAGTGAATTTCACACGTGGAGTTTCAAATGCCGTGGGGAAGAGACTCTTGAGCTTTCCGGTCAACGGGAGCGTGCCAGAGCGCCAATGAGGGTAAGTGAGGCTGACCGTCACTTCCTCTGCGGCTTCGCAGGGGTTATCCACTTCAAGCTCATCACAGAAAGAAGCACCGAAATCTAGATAGGGCTGTAAGTCAGCGGGCAATTCCACAAGAGGTTCTGCATATTGCAGGGTAATGGGCGTGTGCTGTACTTCATCTGGTTCGAGACGGTTCAGGAACCACAAAGTTTCACCAGATGGACCGACCTCATCGAAGCGCGGATCTTCCTGCAGTGCATAATTCAAGGAGAATTCGGTCAGTTTGGAATTGACGTCAGTAGGAAGTTCGATCTGCTGGATCATCTCCTCAGTTGTCATGGGACCGCCGTCAGACATTTCCAGAACGGCTTCGGCCAAATTCAAGTGGCCTACCCCTACATCCACCAACAAGGCCTGCGGAAAATAGTTGCCGGCAATATTGATGAGGTCTTCATTTTGATCCAGCATGGATTGCAGTGATTTTGCAATAGATTTCCCGTAGTGTTCTGTTACCCAGGCGGCGTTGAGATTATTATCTGATTCGTCAATGGGATTGAAATCATTAAGTTTATGTTCTGGCAAGTTGCTGGCAAAATCTACTTTATCTGAGGAAGCGAATTCAACGCTGATGACCTCGAGACTGGGATATTCAGGATTGGTACCCGGTCGGACAGCAGTCACTTTGCCTTTTTCGAATGCGCGTTGAGGAAACACGAGGATTTGACCAGACTTGTATTGGTCTTTGGGAAGATACTGTTTGCCTTCAGATTTGATGGATTGAAGGACTCGTGTTTTTTCTTCTGCTATCTTTTTTGATACCAGGAAAGAGGTCAATTCATGAATTGATAAAGGGGTTTCGATCTCAAGTAGATGGTTGTAAAGGCTTTCAACATCTTTGGAGCTAAAGGAAATAGTTTGCCAGAATTCTTGACTTAATACCATGCGAATTTCACCATTTTTATAGGATTAAGGTAATTATACCTTAGTGTCACTTGCTTTTATCAGGGATACTGATTGTTCAACCATTGCAGTGGGTCAACTTGAATGCCATTGACCCAGATCTCCCAGTGCAGGTGAGCGCCTGCGCCCTCATAAGCATCAGCTTCGTTCACGCGCCCGGTATTGCCTACCTTGCCAATTTCCTGGCCAGCAGTCACCTTGTCTCCCGTTTTGACCTCGATCTCAGATTGATGGAAATAGGCGCTGTAGACACCCCAGCCATGATCGATAAAGGTAGCATTGCCACGAATGGTCAACGGACCCGCAAAAACCACGACCCCATCAGCAGGGGCAACAATGGGAAGGCCCATACCGCCTGCGAAATCAAGGCCAGAGTGAAAACTGAGCAGGGCGCCATCATTATAGTTGCGGCGGTCCCCAAAAAGGGAGTTGTATTCCTGGTAATAGGCAGGGCTTTGCCACATGCCATTCCATAACTTGTCGGCATTCGCCGGAGCAACCAAATTGGTAACAAAGTCGAACTCAGGTTGAGTAACTGCGGGATCAATAGTGGCCGGATCCACGGTCAATGGTTCGTCTTCCGGGTAGTCACCACTGATCAGTAATACTGATTGCGAGAAGGAGAACTCGGTCCCATCTGCGTACTTCCCAGAAAGGGAAAACGGAGCAAGTCCTGGTTCTGCCATGCCATAAATGCCCTGTAATGCGACCTGTTTATTATCACTTGTAGGGAAGAAATGCAGTGAGGAACCGTTCAGGCTGCCAGAAAGGGTAACCGGCTGCGGCGAATCGATAGTGATCTCAAAGGTTTGGCCCTGAACCAAGGGAAGAGGCGAAATGCTTACATCATTCAATTTGGGGTCAACGGCACTGATCTTTGTTGAATTTTCTGAACTCTTTGCGTAGATCATATCGCCTGGCAAAATCTGGAACTGATTTGCGTACTCATTTTGGTCCAACAGGTTCCAGGTGGTGGTTTGATTCCGGGCGGCTGTCTCCAGCAAGGTGGTACTGCTGCTGAATTTCGCAATTGGCGCGGGTGCAGTATCCGGGTTATCTTGCGGTAAGATCAAATTAGAGCCGACATAGATCTCGCCCGGGCTGGTAATGTGGTTCAATTTCATCAACAACGATTGGTCAATTTTGTAGCGTAAGGTGAGGGCTTTCAGGTTCTCGCCAAGCTGAACCGGGGTTGTGGTGATGATACCGTGCAAACCCTGGACTCCCGGGATCAGCAATTGCATACCGATGGTAACACTGTTGGAATCAGAGATTCCGTTGATGTTGATCAGATCGTTCAGGTTCACATCAAATTTCTCGGCGATGCCCGTCAATGTATCACCCGATTGCACCTCGTACACAGGATAATCGGTCTGATCCTGCGCTTTGGCGGGTTGGAGATTTGAGAATATCAGGGCGGAAACAGTGAGAAGAACAAAGAACTTATTTTTCATTTGAAAAAGAGATTTTGTCGCCTATATGAAAATCTTGCAAATGATCTACATGGGTCTCAAGAACATACTGGGCAGGTGCTTTGGGAAAATAACTTAAGTGCCATTTCTTTGCAAGTTGAATATCAACGACGATTTTGTCAGCATTGATCCAAACAGTAGCAATATCAAATTTCATAAAGAGCATGTGGATGGATGTATTGATCTTACTTTCGCCATTTTCGGCTAAAATTATGCCAGTGTTCTTTTCCAGTGACGGGACCAACATCAAACCCTTAAACTTGGAGAGAAAAGAAGAACACCAATTGACTGCAATTTTGATCTCAGGATGATCAGTATTGGTTATCTGTACAGTATTCATATTCACCAACCCATAAGTTTACCACAGCGAGGAAGGAATCTCTATGCGAATCATTTCCTGGAATGTTAACGGTTATCGGGCTGTTTTGAAGAAAGATTTTAAAGAATCGGTCACTCAACTTGATCCGGATATTCTTTGTCTGCAGGAAATTAAAGCCAAACCAGAACAGTTGAAGGAAGAAGAGTTGAACATCCCTGGCTACCAGGCCATCTGGAATTCAGCGGAACGCCCCGGTTACAGTGGCGTGGCAAGCTACCTGCGTAAGGATCTGCTTGACCACAGAAAGGGACTGGGCGTGGACGAATTTGATGTAGAAGGTAGAGTGATCCAATTGGATATGGGGGACTTTGTTCTTTTCAACATCTATTTCCCGAATGGGCAACGCGGTCAAGATCGGGTGGATTACAAATTAAGGTTCTATGCAGAGCTGCTGAACATCTGCGACGAACTGCACAAGAAGGGCAGAAATGTGGTGATCACCGGGGATTTCAATACCGCTCATAACGAGATCGATCTTGCCAACCCTAAAGAAAACGCAGAAACTTCCGGGTTCTTGCCTGAAGAACGTATATGGATCGATCATTTTCTGGAGCATGGTTTTGTGGATGCCTTCCGGGAATTGTATCCGGACAAAGTGCAGTATTCATGGTGGACATACCGGGTGAACGCCAGAGCCAGAGGAATTGGCTGGCGTCTGGATTATTATCTGGTCAGCAAGGCGTTTATGCCAAAGGTAAAGGATGTAACCATTCACGATCAGGTGATGGGTTCAGATCATTGCCCGGTTTCATTGGATCTGACACTCTAAAGATAAATTAATCTAACAACTGCATAATGGAATTATCCTGTTGTCTGACAAAGGACGGTAGATGATGCCTAAGCAACGAATCGTATTAGTGGATGACCATGAGGTTGTTCGACTCGGTTTACGTGCATTACTGGAACGTCATCCACAGTTTGAAGTTGTAGGGGAAGCGGGTACCGCCAAAGAAGCAATCGATCTTGCCGCAAGGATCAAGCCAGATGTGATCTTGATGGACATTCGGCTACCGGGTACTTCCGGCATTGAAGCATGTGAAGCGATCACAAAGGAGAATTCAGCCGTAAAGGTGATCGTGCTGACATCTTATGCTGAAGATGAAATGCTTTTCTCAGCCATTCGGGCTGGCGCCTCTGGATATGTACTCAAACAGATCGGCGGGGAAGATCTCATCAAGGCAATCGAATCGGTAGGTCGGGGCGAAGCCATGCTGGATTCAGCAGTCACACAGCGAGTCTTTCAGGAAGTTCGTCGCGCGGTCAAAGAAGAAGAAGCCTCTGCTTTTGCCAATTTAAGCCAACAAGAAAAGCACGTTCTATTATCGGTCTCTGAAGGCCGAACCAATAGAGAAATCGCCAAGGCGTTATACCTTGGCGAGGGAACTGTCAGAAATTATGTGAGCAGCATTTTATCCAAACTCGGCGTGAGCAATCGTGCCGAAGCAGCAGCTTACGCAGTGGAACACAATTTACGCGAATACCTATAAACTAGAAGGACTCCCACAAAGATTTCATGTATAGGGAGTCTTCTTCCATCACTGGACTTTCACAAAGGATGCGGCCGCTGCAGTCTGCATCCTTTAGTGTTTTTAAAAGATCCGCAACATTGAGATCTGACTCGCGCAAAGGCAAATGATTCTTTTCGCCTTTGGGGGTGTACTCAATACCACTTAAATGGATGTGAATTGCGTGTAGAGAATCTTTTCCTAAATATTTTTCATATAGTTTGAGTGCGTTTTCCCACTCGCTCCGGGAATTCATAGTGCCATCTCCCGGCCGGGCATGCAGATGAGCAAAATCAAGGCAGGGGAGCACGCCAGGAATTTCAGAACCCATTAGTAGAGTATCTTCCAAGGACCCCAACATGGCAGATTTCCCCATTGTTTCAGGTCTTAAGATCACAGGGTTACTTTTTTGGCGTAATTCAGAAACGCAGTCTGCCAACCTGGGGATGGCGATCTTTAGTACATCAGCAGCAGGTTGCTCAAAGTAAGAGCCGGGATGAAAAATGATATCTGTGGCGCCGGCTAAATTGCCATAATGGGCTGCATCCATCAAACGCTGACGAGATTTGGGCCACTCTTCCTCATTGGCATTCAAATTGATGAAATAGGGGGCATGGACGCTCAAATGAACTTTCTTCTCCTGCGCTTCATTATTGATAAGAGCACAGGTCTCTTCGCTCACTCGAACGGATTGCACCCATCCCAATTCAAAGGCAAATAGTCCTAATGAGGCCAGGGTTTGAATTGCTCCCACGCTTCCACCTGGTTTTTTAGGGGTGGAAATTGGCGCGCCGACGGTTCCAAAATCAAAGTGGCTCATAAACCCTCTATATGATCCCAAGAAAATATAAAAGACGAGGAAGAAAAATGATGATCCCGATCACGACAGCGGTCAGAGCAGAGATCAAAACTGCGGCTGCTGCACAATCTTTGGCATACTTCGCCAGGGTATGGTAACCGGGGGAAGCGAGGTCGGTCAATTTCTCGATGGCAGTGTTGAGACTTTCTGTTGCCCATACAAATCCGATGGCAATCACTATGGCAATCCATTCGTTGGCTGATACGCCAAACGCAATTGCAGCCGCGACCACAATAATTGTGATGGCGAGGTGAATCTGTGCATTTCGCTGCGTGGTCACCACGAACTTCAGACCATGAAAGGCATTCTTGAAGGCCTGGAAGAGACTCTGGTTAGGCTGCATACTCGTCAGTATCCCCAGAGAAGGAATCCATGATGATACCCATCTTTGCCAGAGCTTCCCGCTGCAATTGCCACATTTCGGTTTTTTCTTCTGCGGTTGAATGGTCGTATCCGAGCAGGTGCAGAACACCATGCACAGCCAACATGGCCACTTCTTCAGCCAGTGGGTGATGTGCTTCGTCCGCCTGAATCTGAGCGTGCTCTAGAGATATTAGAATATCACCCAGATAGACTTCATTCGATTCTGGGTCCACTTCATCTGAGGGGAAAGAGAGCACATCCGTCGATTTATCTACACCGCGATATTCTTTGTTGTAGAGATGGATGAACTCATCATCACAAACGATAAAAGTGATCTCGCCTGTCTGTGATCCAAGTGCTGCTGCGGCAGCACTTTTGATGTAAGTTTCTAGATCTTTATTTCGTTTTAATTTCTCAAATTGAATGGAGATCATCGTGCACCTATTTGCTCCCCGGCGTTGGCTGTGGTTCAGGATACTTGAGGCGAGGATGGTGGGTATTCTGCAAAGTCACGAAGAACACATCTTCGATCGTTGAAAGATCGCGTAAAGTAAGCGGAGAATCAGAAAGTTGGTCGTCCTTGATGCACTTGTCGATCACTTTTCTGATCAGATCGCGCAAGTCGGCATCAGTGGCGGGTAATTCAGCGCGGGCTCGCGCTTCGCAGCCATCTGCCAACATCAAAATAGCCGTTTCACGGGAACGCGGACGTGGACCAGGATATTGGAATTGTGTCAACTTGAATTTGGATTCATCGTTGTTGTTCACTTCAAGGGCGCGGCAATACTGATAGCGGGTGATGGCGGTACCATGGTGCTCTCGAATAAAGTCGATGAGACGCGGTGGCAAATGATATTTGTTGGCCAGTTTCACCCCATCTTCAACATGGCGGATGATGGTCTGAGCAGCCATGGCTGGATCCATATTCTCGTGCGAATCCAACTTGCCGGGCAATTGATTCTCTACAAAGAACGGCGCGTTGACGGCTTTTCCGCAATCGTGGAATAAAGCGCCGACCCGCGTGATCAGTTGATCTGCGCCAATTGCCTTGGCAGCCTGTTCAGCAAGGTTGGAAACTTGTAACGAGTGCTGATAAGTTCCCGGAGCGTTCACCAGTATGTATTGCAAAAGGGGGTGATCCGGGCGAGAAATCTCCAGGAGATGCAGCGGAGTGGCAATTCCTAATAATTGAGAAGCAATGTATTGAATGAGCAATGCCAGACTGGCACTGGACAATCCATTCAAAAAGGTGACACCTACAAGGGTGAAGATGCCTACCCAATCTGTAGAATTATCAATGAGCCTGAATGAGAGAATGAGGACACTGCCAGCGATCGAAAGCCAGACTCCTGCCCAGAAAAAAGCAGAGACTCGTTTTCCCTTGCCAAGCAGCAAAGCACCAATCAGACTGGTGATCATGTAAAAGACGGTTAATTCCGACGAACTGGAGAGCCCAAATGCGGCAGTGATGCTCAATACAAGAGAAAAGATGATAGCGGTTTCCAGGTTGAAAAGGGTCGCCAGGATCAAAGCAAAAGCTGGAATGGGAAACAAGTAGGGCAAAATGGTACGGTTAGGAATCACCGCCCTGGCTGCAAACAGGAAGATCAAAAATGAGATAGCGATCAACGTGAGGCTGCGCAGGTCATCTACCAGTGAAATTCGGCGGCGGGTGAAATAGATGACGACGTAGCCAGCGAGCAATAAAACCAATAGACCGGTGGCGAGAACTTCTTTGAATCGATTTTCAGGTTTGATGAATCCAAAGAACTGTAGCGCTTCGTATTGTTCGGCTGTGATGATTTGGCCCCGCAGCACGATGGCCTGTCCCTCAATATAGGAGGTAGAGATCTCTTTTACGGAGCTGGCAGCCAGGTCCTGAGCCTGCTTGGTCTGGTCCTCAGAATACAGGCTATTGGCCACAATGAAGGGGTCAACAAGTTCTTCAATAGCAGAAGCTTCTTCTTCAGAATAGGTAAGATCAATCAAATTCGGAACTGCAGATTTGTTTTCTGAAATCTGATAGTCACGGATATTCTTGCGCATGATCTGCTCAAGAATAAGAATACTCTCTTGCTGGATCGACTCCCAGCGGGTATCAGAAAGTTGAACCAGAAGGTTGGCTGTACTTGTGCTTAAGATCACAGAATTGATGTTGCCAAGGTCTTGTAGCTTTTGATCAAGACTGGCGAGAGAATCGGACCGAACGGAAGAAATATAATTAAGGACAATATGAAGATTGTCAATTTGGGTGCGAGTGATGGAGGGGTCAGATGGCAAATAGACCGGGCTTACGGCTGCTGCGGCGTTCTTTCTTGCCTGTGCAGTCAGGAAATCGCTATTAAATTGTGCTGAATAAGGGGCAGTAATATCATAGCCAGCCACAGCGCCCGTCTGAATAAGATATTCACTTGGGCGCAAAGCAAGCGGCAGGACCAATGCAGCAAATGCGAGCAGTATGGAGGCGGCCAGAAGCACCGCGCGATAAAAAGTACGCGATGCTTTTGATTGGAACGGATTTTTCAATAGGGTGGTCACTTTATTTTGCTAATAACTCTTTAACGAACGCGCTGATCCGGTCGGAGGAAGCCTGACCCTGGACCTTGGGAATGACAACTTTCATTACTTTGCCCATATCGGCCATGGATGCAGCACCAACTTCGGCCACAGCGCTGGTGATGATGGCTTTCAGTTCTTCATCGGAGAGCTGTTTGGGCAAAAATTGTTCCAGTACTTTGATCTCTGCTTCAGCGCGGGTCACCAGGTCGGGACGATTGCCTTTTTTGAAGTCAACAATAGCCTCATGCCGAGATTTGATCTCTTTCTGGATCAGAGCCAGAATACCGGCATCATCCATCTCTTGTTTCTTTTCCACCTCAGAAAGTTTGAGGCTGGTGAGAACAAGGCGGATGGTATCTTTGGTCACTTCATCTCGTGCCTTCATTGATTCATGCAAAAGATCGTTCAATTTCGTTTTTAGAGATGCGTCCATTTGTTGCTCCATAGTTATTCTACAAAAATGTGGTCCTTGATCTGTTCAAAAACTGACTTTCCGATACCGGGAACGTACAACAGATCTTCTTTTGAATGGAAATTTCCGAACTTCGTTCGAAAATCGAGGATGTTTTGCGCTTTTTCTTGCCCAATGCCTGGAAGTGCATCCAGTTCTTTCAGGTTGGCTGTATTGATGTTGAGCAGCTGACTATTTGCCTTTTCATCTTGGCTGTACTGGATTGTGGCGGTTGACTCTGCAACGCCCACAGGGACAGTCCTTCTGTTTTGAAAGAGCAAAAACCCGGATGCGCTCAGGATCAACCCTACCAGTAACCCCAGAATGAAAGACTGCCAGGTTTTCATTCTAATCAAACCGAAGCAGGCGTCTGGTGTTCCTGTTCGTACATGGAATTGAAAGCAGCAATCGCTACTTCCAATATATCCAGGCTGGGTTCAACGGTTGTTAATCTCTGCATGGCCATATTGGGCTTAGCCAGTATCCTGGCAATGGGATTGTCCAGGTGGTTGGCTATAAGGCGCATATATTCATAGGCCAGCATCACCAACACAGGCAATAAAACTACCCGGCTAACCAAACGCCAGAAAATGGTCATTGGCCCAAGAAGAGCAAACAAGATGATCGAGAAGATGACGAGGATCAATACAAATCCGGTACCGCAGCGGGGATGATGCAGTGATTCTTTGGCCACGTTCTCAGGCGTGAGTTCGACACCTTTTTCGAAGGCATTGATGGTTTTGTGCTCAGCACCGTGGTAAGAAAAAACACGATGAATATCAGGCATTTTGCCGATACCCCACATATAACCGATGATCAGCGCCAGTCGGATGAGCCCTTCGATAACATTTCCCCAGAAAGCAGAAATGTGCAACCAATTTTCAAAAAGGTGAACTACGGCTGCGGGCGCTACAAAGAACACGCCAATGGCGATGGTGAAGGATACAAGCAGTGTCAAGCCCATGGCAGGACCGTCGATCTTTTCCTCTTCACCAGTTTGTACATTGGCAGAAACGGTCAGGTATCTAGTACCCAACCCGATTGAGTCCCACAAGATCACCAGACCACGCAAAAACGGGATCTTGGTGATTCTGGATTTGTAAATACCGGTAAGCTTTTCACTTTGGATGACAATTTTGCCATCTGGCGCTCTCATGGCGGCTGAAACGTAGTTGGAGCCTCTCATCAGAACCCCTTCGATGAGAGCTTGTCCGCCATAGGAGGGTAGTTTTAATTTGTCTGTACTCATTTTTACCTATAAGGTGTCTTTATGTGCGTTAAAGAAGAAGTGGATCAAGGCATCAATGCCTTTTTTCCAGGTTGGCAGGTGCAAATGTTCGTTGGGAGAATGCATGTTGTCGTCAGGTAAACCAAAGCCGGTGAGAACGGATTCAACGCCAAGAGTTTGTTGCAGGTCTGCTACAACAGAGATGCTGCCGCCTTCGCGTTTGTAGATGGGTTTTTGGCCCCAAACGGTTTCAAGTGCGTCAGCAAGCGCTTTCGATTCTCTGGATTTAATGTCAGAAATGCTGGGTCGGCCGCCGCTAAGCAGCTTCAATTCCCAGCGAACCGAGGAGGGAACGTTTTTGGCGAGAAAAGCCTTGAATTGAGCGTACACTTCGTTGGGATCCTGATCTGGGACCAGACGCGTAGAAATTTTGGCCATTGCCCAGGCAGGAATGATGGTCTTGGCGCCTTCGCCGGTGAATCCGCTTAGCAGCCCATTGATCTCTAGGGTGGGGCGGGCGCCGGTGCGTTCTACGCTTGTATAGCCTTGTTCTCCCCATAATTCAGAAACGCCGGTTTGATCTTTGTAGAGCTGATCTGTGACATTGAGGCGAGCCAACTCAGCGCGTTCTTCGCGGGAAAGTTTGCGAACTTTGTCATAGAAACCAGGTAAAGTGATCCGGCCTTTTGAATCGTGCATTTTGGCGATCAATTCTGCCATCACCTTGGCAGGATTATCAATCACGCCACCATAAGAGCCAGAGTGCAGGTCCTTATTTGGACCGGTAAGTCTGAGCTCAAAATAGGCTAAACCGCGCAATCCATAAACAATTGAAGGAGTGTTGGCATTGAGCATGCCGGCATCGGGGTTTAAGCAGACTGTTGAGCGTAACAGGTCTTTGTTCTCATCGACAAATTGAGGAAAGTTCAAAGAACCGATCTCTTCTTCACCTTCAAAAACAAACTTCAGGTTGACCGGGAAATCGCCACTTGCCAGGATCGATTCAATGGCAGCCAGGGAAGCCCAAAGCTGACCTTTCATATCGGAAGTACCACGGCCTACAAGAAGGTCTCCGTTCTCAACGGGCTTGAATGGGTCGGCGTTCCACAACTCAATGGGGTCAACAGGTTGGACATCATAGTGACCATAGACCAAAATAGTGGGTTGATCAGGTCCTGCTTTGATGTATTCGCCTGTGACAATGGGGTGAAGTTTGGTTGGATTGATCTTTACCTTCTCCACACCAAGCGATTCCAATTTTTTTACAATATATTCTGCGGCTTTTTGAACATCTTTTGTGCGCTCGGGATCAGTCGATATTGATGGAATACTGGCAAATTTCTTGAGTTCATCCAAAAACCTTGATTGATTCTTATGAGCAAATTCGATAGACGCTTTTCGTGTATCCAATTTATTTCTCCTAATTTTAATATCTTGATTATATGCGATTTTGAAGGTTGAGTAAAATCTGCACTCCTTAATTATTAAATCCCTTTATGCTACAATACTTTAAGGGAACCCAATCACAACCAGAGGTATTGAAAATGCTCATTACCAATTGCCGAATTATCACCTGGGGAACACCGAACAAAATTTTTTATGAGTATGCTGTTTTAATTCGCGGTTCAAAGATCGAAAAAATCGCTTTTCAATCCGATCTTCTCATAGAATATCCCACTGAAGAAAAATTTGATGCAAAAGGGCAGCTCTTGATGCCTGGCCTGATCTGCGCCCACACCCATTTTTATGGGGCATTTTCGCGCGGGTTGGGCATTCCGGGTGCGGCACCGGCAGATTTCCCGGAGATTTTGGAAAAGTTGTGGTGGCCCCTGGATCAATCTTTAACGCTGGAAGACACTAAATATTCCACTCTTGTATGCCTCCTCGATGCAATTGAACACGGCAGTACAACTTTGTTTGATCACCACGCTTCTCCAAATGCCATTTCCGGTTCCCTTTCAGAGATCGCAGATGCCATTGATGAGAGCGGCCTTCGGGCAGTTTTGTGCTATGAAGTCACTGATAGGGGCGGCAAAGAGAAGACTTTAGAAGGAATTCAAGAAAACGTCCGCATGATGGAATCTGTAAAACAAAATAATCTGGGTGGACGATTGAATGCCTCTTTTGGGTTGCATGCCAGTCTGACGTTGTCAGATGAAACTCTCAAACTTTGCCGGGAGGCCGTCAGCGCTACAGGTGGATTTCATATCCATGTGGCGGAACACCCAATAGATGAATACGACTCCCTGCAAAAATCCGGCTTGCGCGTAATTGACCGCCTCAAAAAATACGATATGCTAGGAGAAAATAGCATTATCGCCCATGGTGTCCACATAGATATGAAAGAGGCTGAACTGCTGGCAGAATCCAGAACCTGGGTGACTCACCAGCCGCGCTCGAATATGAACAATGCCGTTGGGATGGCTGATGTGGAATCGCTATTACGCATGGGCATCAAGGTTTGCATGGGCAATGATGGCTTTTCCAATGCCATGTGGGATGAGTGGCGCAGTTGTTACCTGGCACACAAACTTTGGCACAAAGACCCTCAGCGCATGAACGGAGCCAAAGTAATCGAAATGGGAGCTTACAACAACGCTGAAATGGCCAATCATTTCTTCCCCTGGGATGGGAAAGTGGGTATCATTGAAGAAGGTGCCCAGGCTGACCTGATCCTGGTAGATTACCTGCCATTCACAGAAATGAACACCGGCAATCTACCCTGGCAGATCCTTTTCGGGTTTCGAGATTCAATGGTCACCTCAACAATGGTGGCTGGGAAGTTCTTGATGAAAGACCGCCAATTGCTCAGCCTGGATAAAGAAGAGATCATTCGCAAGGCTTATAAACTTTCAAAAGATGTTTGGGTTCGATACCAAAAACAGTTTCAACATTAGAGGAATCATGACAGACGAACCAATGGTAGAAGTAAACAAGATTGCTGTTTTAGGGGGGACCGGTAAAGAAGGGAAAGGCCTTGCATATCGGTGGGCTAAAGCTGGTCTGGAAGTGGTGATCGGCTCACGTTTGGTAGAGAAAGCCAACACTGCCGCCGATGAATTGAATGAGAAGATTGCTGATCCTGACAAATTTATTAAAGGCATGGATAATGAAGCTGCTGCCAGGTGGTGTGACGTTGCAGTACTGACAGTTCCATTTACAGCCCATGTAGAAATGCTCTCCGCTCTAAGAGACGCTGTAGCCGGAAAGATCCTTATTGATGTTACAGTACCCCTGGTACCCCCAAAAGTGACCAAGGTTCAAATGCCCGCTGCTGGTAGTGCTGCCCAGGAAGCACAGCAAATACTGGGCGAGGCTACCCCTGTGGTGGCGGCTTTTCAGAACATTTCTTACGATCACTTGCTGAATGACGAGGAAGTGGATTGTGATGTTCTAGTTTGCGGTACCGGGAAAGCTGCCCGAACCGTGGTGATTGGACTGGTTGAAAAAGCTGGTATGAAGGGTTGGGATGGCGGCGTGATCGAAAACTCAGTCGTCGTAGAGGGGTTAACTTCAATTCTGATCGGATTGAACAAACAATTTGAAGGCAGAGCCGCCGGCATCAAGATCACCGGGCTGCCACGGTAGACCAATCTTATGGAATTGAAGTTTACTTCATTGGATAATATTCCGCTGATAAAACCTGGCGATGATCTCTCAACAATTATTGCAGAACGGGTTGTGGAGCAAGGAATATCTCCTCAAAAAGGGGATATTTTTATTCTCGCCCAGAAAATTGTCTCCAAAGCGGAGGGACGGTTGGTGAATCTGTCTACCATTCAGCCCTCTCCAGAAGCCATACGGATCTCTGAAATCACCCAAAAAGACCCTCGATTTGTGGAGGTTGTACTTTCTGAGAGCAAAAAAGTCTTGCGGGTCCGGTTTAATACTCTCATCGTTGAACACAAACGCGGTTTTATTTGCGCAAATGCCGGGATCGACCATTCAAATGTGCGCGGCGAATGGGGTGAAGAGCAAGATTGGATCTTGTTACTGCCTGAAGATGCAGATGCATCTGCAGAATCGATCCGCCAGGCACTGCAAAAACGCTTTGGCGTTGATTTGGGTGTGATCATCATCGATTCACATGGCCGCGCCTGGAGAAACGGGACAGTGGGCATTGCCATCGGTCTGGCGGGCATGCCGGGTCTGGTGGACTTGCGTGGGAATGAGGACCTTTTTGGTTTCAAACTTAAGGTCACCCAGGTGGGCGCCGCAGATGAATTAGCCGCTGGTGCTTCCTTATTAATGGGGCAGGCAAAAGAGGGAACCCCCGTGGTGATGGCACACGGCTTTCCATATGCGTTACGAGAAGGAAATTTACAGGAATTGATCCGCCCAGAAGAAATGGATCTCTTTCGTTAGGAGCAGTATGTATTCGATCGCTTCAATCTTTTCAAACCAGGATGAAACCTTCTGGCAAAGCCTTAACAAAACTTGCGAATATGGTGGGCTGCATAAGACAGCCATTCCGCATTTTTCCTGGCAATCTGCAGAGTCTTATCAGTTTGATCTCGTACGCGCTGAGTTATCAAAGATTTCTACCGATGTGGCTCCATTTTCCTTTAAAACTTCTGGGGTTGGTATCTTCAATAATAAGCGAAAGATCTTCTTTCTGATCATTGTCAAAAACAGAGCTCTTCTGGAAATGCATGAGATGATCTGGCTACGTACAGTTCAGTTCACTGAGCAAGCGAATTTGCATTATTCGCCAGAAAACTGGATTCCGCATATCACTTTGAATTTGAACGAACTCACTGAAGACCAATTCAAATGTTCGATAGATGAACTCACCCGGAAACCCATGAACTTTGAATTTGAGGTCCATGAATTTGGGTTGCTTTACCTCACATCCACTACTTCAGGAATCGACTCTTTATACCCATTGGAACCTGATAAATGAAAAAAATTGTTGCACTGGCAGGCGGGGTCGGCGGGGCTAAGTTAGCCTGGGGACTGGCCCAATTGTTATCTGAGGATGAATTGTCGATCATCGTAAATATTGGCGATGATTTTGAACATCTGGGGCTGTGGATCTCCCCAGATCTGGATACAGTTACCTACACACTGGCCGGGCTGGCAAACGCCGCCACAGGCTGGGGGCGAATGGATGAGACATGGCGCTGTTTGTCTGAGCTGAAGAAATTTGGTCAACCCGATTGGTTTGGCGTTGGTGACCGGGACCTTGCCTTACACCTGACCCGCTCACAGTTAATGCGAGAAGGGAAAACACTTACTGAATCCACTCGTAAGATCACACATGCATTGGGGATCAAACACCCCATTCTTCCCGCAAGCAATGAGCGCGTTCCCACCCTGGTTCATACAAAAGAGATGGGTGTCCTGGCGTTTCAGGAATACTTTGTAAAGAACCATTGCCAGCCTACCATGACCCAATGTGAGTTTAAGAATATAGCCAAAGCAAAATTGTCGCCGGAAAGCCGAAAAGCTTTAGAGGAAGCTGATGGCATCATTTTTTGCCCCTCCAATCCATGGGTGAGCATCAGTCCAATACTAGATATAGAAAACGTCCGGCAAATCATCGGCCAAAAACCCAGTCTGGCAGTATCTCCCATCATCGGCGGTAAAACCATAAAAGGACCTGCCGCCAAGATGTACGCAGAAATGGGAATTGAACCCAGCGCACTGGCAGTTGCAAGGCATTACCAGGGACTGATAAGAGGGATGGTTATAGATGTAATTGACAAAGGACAGGTGCATGAGATTGAGCGTTGCGGTATAATTCCATTTGTAACCAATACCATAATGTCTGACAATCCTTCCAGGCAAAAATTAGCTGAAGAATGCCTGGATGCCTTAGGTAAAATAATATAGGTGAAACCAGATGTCTCTTTGGGCGATTGTTCCAGTAAAACCACTCAGAAGGGGAAAATCACGCCTCGCGAGTGTCTTGTCTGAAGATGAGCGAACTGATTTAAACCGCAACATGCTGGTGAACACGATCAAAACTCTAAAAGCTGTCCCAGAGATCGATATGATTCTGGTCGTTTCTCGTGATCCTGCCGCTCTGGCACTGGCTCGCGAATATGATGCCCGAACGGTACTCGAAGATGGAAGCCCCGAATTAAATACAGCCTTGCGCCGGGCAAGTAAAGTTGCTCAGGCGTACCAGGCAATGGAAATACTAGTCATTCCTGCAGATCTTCCCCTGGTCAAGCCGGAAGATATTCAATCATTTCTACAGCATTCCGGGAATCCGCCTGAGGTGATCATTGCGCCAGATCGACGCAAAGACGGCACCAACGCTTTGTTCATCAACCCGGCGGATTTGATCGAATTCAAATACGGAAAAAACTCGTTCAACGTCCACCTGGACCTGGCAAAGAAAGCAAATGCCAGAGTTGAGGTGGTTGAGATGGAATCCATTGCACTTGATCTAGACTTACCTGAAGATCTCGATTTTCTAAAGAAATTGGAAAGAGAAAAACAAGACATTCACTAATTTTGGAGGAAGAATGACCCAACGAGTCGCACTATACCTGCAAGATGCCCATGACCTTCGTAAAGGACTTGATTATGTGAAATACGCAGAATCAAGAGGTTTTGAAGCGGTCTGGCAGGCAGAAAGCCGCCTGGTCCGTGATGCGATTGTGCCGATGGCTGCTTATGCTGCGGTGACTGAGAAGCTCAAAGTTGGCTCTGGGGTCATCAACAACTGGACTCGCAATATTGGTCTGTTGGCCTCCACTTTCTTGACCCTGGACGATCTGGCCCCGGATCGGATCATCTGCGGGATTGGCGCCTGGTGGGATCCGCTTGCTAAGAATGTTGGCATCAATCGCACCAAGCCTCTCACCGCCATGAAGGAAACCGTCACCGTTTTGAAACGGTTGCTGAACATGGAACGGGTCACTTTTGATGGTGAATTCGTGCATGTCAACGGCATCGAATTAGATGTTGTGCACGGTCGCAGAGAACCCCGTAATGTACCCATTATGATCGGCGCCACTGGTGACCAGATGATGGAAATGACGGGCGAAATCGCAGATGGCGTTGTCATGAACTATTGCGTTCCCCCTGAATACAATCACAAAGCGCTTGACCTGTTGCGTGCTGGTGCTCTTAAAGCCGGCCGTGACTTTGATGCCATTGACCGTCCCCAGTTGATCGTATGTTCTGTAGACCTTGATCACGATAAAGCCATCGATACCACTCGTGGATTGCTGACTCAGTATTTGGCCCAGCAACCGCATATCGCCAAAGCCTCAGGTGTTGATGTTGAGGTGGTCCAACAGATCCAATCCATCCTTGGATGGCCTGCCACCCACGAACAGATAGCCAAAGCCAAATATCTGGTTCCAGAAGATCTGATCGAGCGTATCACCGCCTCTGGTACGCCAGAAGAAGCCAAACGCAAAGTGGCAGAATATTGCAAGAATGGCTGCACCTGCCCGATCCTTTACCCGGTAGGCGGGGATGTTAATTTATTGATTGATACATTTGCACAAAAATGAAAATAAAGCAATCCAACACTCATTATTGTTTTGTGTGTGGTTTAGACAATCCACGCGGCCTGGCTTTGCGCTTTGAAAGCGACGGAGCCGGGAAGACATTTACCCGAACTACCTTCTCCAGTGATTTCCAGGGATACCCCGGAATCGTCCATGGCGGTATCTTAAGCACCGTTTTGGATGAGGTAGGCGGACGCGCTTCCATGAAGCAAATGCGGCCGGAGGTTGTGCTTGTTACTGGTAAATTGACCGTTCATTTTCGCAAACCAGTTAAAGTAGGCCAACCGGTTGTCATCGAAGGGGAAGTGGTCAAAGAGTATGGCAGAGTTGTTGAGACAAAGGCAACCATCCGATCTGAATCTGGCGATTTACTGGTGGAAGCGGAGATCGTATTGGTGCAGCCCGGCGCAACTTTGATTAATGAGATCGAACCCGCAGATGACCAGTGGATCGATCCGATTGAGGAGTAGAGGAACATGATCATTGAATATGCTCGTCCAAACACAATCGAGAATGCCCTTCAATTATTGAAGCGGAAAGATCCTGTTACCGTGGCTATTGGCGGCGGTAGCACGGTCAGTAAACACTACGGCAAGAAGATTGCGGTGGTGGATTTGCAGGATCTAGGATTGAGCTATATTCAACAAGAAAGTACTTCAATCAAAATCGGCGCCACCACAACCCTGGCCAGACTTGAAAAAGAATTTGCTGGCACTGATCTGGTGGAGGCCATTCAGATCCAAACAGGCCGTAACCAACGCAATACGGCAACCATTGCAGGCTTGCTCAAGAAGGCGGACGGCAGATCTCCGTTGCTTACCGCTTTACTGGCCCTGGATGCCACTCTGGTGTGGCTGCCAGGGGATTGCTCTATCCAATTAGAGAAGTGGTTGCCACAGCGAGTCCCCTGGAAAGAGGGGCTCTTGATCAAAGAGGTCACACTTCCTGTGGCTGAGTTAGTCATCGAATCCATTGCGCGCTCACCCAAAGACACACCTATTTTATGCGTTGCAACTGCGCGCTTTGCTGATGGGCATACTCGCACAGCAATTGGCGGATTTGGCGAAACGCCGCTACTTTCCGTAGGATCTGATCTTGTAGATGCAGTCGCACAATCTTTGAAAGATGCATCGGATGAGTGGGCCAGTGCGGAATATCGTCAACAGGCAGGCAAAGTCCTGGCTGGAAGAATTTCTTCCAAATTATTGGTGAAGTGAGGACCCAATGAAGATCACACTCCATGTCAATAAAGAGGAAATCACCCGTGAAATTGATCCGGGCATGAATTTGCTCGACTTCTTACGTTCTGAAGGTCTTTTCGGCGTCAAATTTGGCGGTTGCAGAAGCGGAGAATGTGGCGCTTGTACCGTTTTGCTGGATGGAGTATCCGTCAATTCTTGCTCCATTTTGGCCGCGCAGGCTGTTGGCCATGAAATTCAGACCATTGAAAGCATTGGCGAGCATCCTGACCAGGGTTGGAAGAAGACAGAAGGCCTCAGTGACCTCCAGAAGGCATTTATTGAGTCTGGTGCCATTCAATGCGGCTATTGTTCCCCAGCCATGATCCTCAACGCCAAAGCATTATTCGATCAAAATCCTGACCCAAGCGAAAAAGACATTCGGGATGCACTTTCCGGGGTTCTATGCCGTTGCACCGGCTACGATAAGCCGGTCAAAGCCATTGAATTCGCTCAAAAGTTACGCAAAGGCGAGATCAGCCCGGAAGAGCTGGACGGTTCGCTGCTGAAAACGGTGCTGCCTGAGATGGAAGCCATCCAGGAGCAGCCTATTTTTGACCGGGTGGGCAAGCCAGATAAAAAGCTGGACGGAATGAAACTAGCCCAGGGAAAACCGGCCTTCACCTCCGATATTGAGTTGCGCGGTATGTTGATTGCCAGGGTGCTGCATAGCCCGGTTGCCCACGCGAAGATCAAATCCATTGATCCTTCCGCCGCAAGAGCTTTACCGGGTGTGCACGCTGTGTTGACCTGGCAGGATATTCCTCGCGTGGTCTATTCCACAGCCGGCCAATCTGACCCGATTCCTGGTCCGCTGGATATGTTCAGTCTGGATAACAAAGTACGCTTTGTGGGCGATAGGGTGGCTTTTGTGGCTGCTGAGACCGCTGAGATTGCCAGTGAAGCCATCAAACTCATTAAAGTGGAATATGAAGAGTTGCCCATTCTGTTGGATTCACGAAAAGCCATGGATGCGGATGCGCCGATCTTGCATGATGAGCCTGAATATGTGAATTTTGCGGATTCTGACGCCAAAAAGAACCTGCCCGCCAAGATCCGTATTGATGTAGGCGATGTGGACCAAGGCTTTAAAGAAGCCGATTTGATCTTTGAAGGCGATTATGAAGTTCCCAAGGTGCAGCAAGCCCATATTGAGCCACACGTTGTCGTGACCTATTGGGACGAGGACGACCGGCTGGTGATCCGTACCAGCACGCAGGTGCCATTCCATGTGCGTCGCATTTTGGCGCCGGTTTTGGGTTTGCCCATCAAACGCATCCGCGTCATCAAACCGCGCATCGGCGGCGGATTTGGCGGTAAACAGGAAGTGCTGGTAGAAGATGTGGCCGCTCACCTGACCATTGCCACCAAACGTCCGGTCTTATTTGAATACACCCGCGAAGAAGAGTTTATAGCAGCCCGTTCAAGACACCCCATGAAGATCCACATGAAGACGGGCGTTAAAAAAGATGGCACAATCACCGCCAATGAAATGTATGCGCTATCAGACACTGGTGCCTACGGCTGCCATGCTCTGACCGTTACCGGCAACACAGGTCAAAAATCAATGGCGCTGTACGTTGGAGATGGCAAATACCGCGAGAAGCCCAATATCCGCTTCTATGCCGATATTGTTTATACCAACACGCCGCCTGCAGGCGCGTACCGTGGTTATGGTGTGCCTCAAGGCTATTGGCCTGTTGAACGCCACATGGAAACCATTGCCCGTGCACTGGGACTGGATTCCATTGATTTCCGAATGAAGAACGCTTTACGCTCTGGCGAATTACAACCCTTCAGCACCTCATGGAGCGAAGGGCGCGAACCCCGACCTGAGATCGTTCACACGGTTGGTCTGGAAAAGTGTGTTCAAATGGGCCGGCGTGCCATGGATTGGGATAAAAAGTATAACAATCCGCAGTGGCATGTTGTTCCAGGCAAGCCGCACCTGCGCAAAGGCATTGGTATTGCCACCGTGATGCAAGGAACCGCCATTCCTTACCTGGATATGGGCGGCGCTTACATCAAGATGAATGATGACGGCTCTTTTAACATGATGGTGGGGGCTACCGATCTGGGTACAGGCTCCGATACCATCCTGGGCCAGATGGCCGCAGAGATCCTGGGCGTTCCGCTGGATGATATTCTGGTCTATTCCTCTGATACTGACTTTACCCCCTTCGATAAAGGTGCTTATGCTTCAAGTACCACCTATATCTCTGGAACCGCTGCCACCAAAGCCGCCAAGATGGCCGCAGAGCGCATCAAGATCCGCGCTGCTAGAATGCTTAGTACAGAGAAGAAAGTGATCGAACCAGAAGAGATCAGATTACACGATAAGAAAGCGCTTGCCCCCGATGGCAGATTTGTCACAATGAAGGAAATTGGCTACAATTCACTTCATCATTCAGATCAGGAGCAGATCGCAGGCATTGCCTCTTATGTGGCACCCAGTTCTCCTCCGCCGTTTGCAGCGCAATTTGCAGAGGTCACCGTGGATATTGAGACCGGTAAATTGACCGTCGATAAGTTGGTCATGGCAGTGGATGCAGGCAAGATCGTCAACCCCATCACAGCATCTGGCCAGATCGAAGGCGGTATGTCTCAGGCGCTCGGATACGCGGTCTGTGAAGAAATGCTTTATGATGAAAAAGGTCAAGCCCGTGAAAAAGATCTTCTCGATTATCACATTTTCAGGGCTGACGAAATGCCAGAAATGCATACAATATTTGTAGAAACCTATGAGCCTACCCATCCATTTGGCGCGAAAGCAGTCGCCGAAATTCCCCTCGACGGTGTGGCACCTGCAGTTGGAAATGCAATATTTGATGCCTGCGGGGCTGATCTACATCAGAACCCGGCTACACCCGAAAGAATCTTAAAAGCGATCAACGAGAAAAGAAAGTAGTGTATGAAATCGACGATTTACGTTTGCGGTCATCTTAACCCTGATACTGATTCAATTGCCTCCGCCATTGGCTACGCCTGGTTACTGCGAGAACGAGATGGAGCAGATACCGTAGCTGCCAGGGCAGGGGCGATCAATGCGCAATCCGCCTGGGTATTGAAAACCCTGAATATGGATGCGCCAGTATTGCTCACCGACGCATCACCGCGTTTTGAGTCCGTTGTCAGGCGCCTGGACACCACTTACCCGGACAGTCCGCTCACAGAAGCCTGGACAATTGCCAACCGCACCGGTGGCATTGCACCTGTTCTGAACGAAGATGGTACACCATTCGGCATGGTCACCGGCAGCAGTCTGTTCAATTACCTTACCCATCAGGTAGGCGTCAAACCCGATCTCAAAAAGAATACCATCAGTGAGATCTTACATTCTCCCTGCAAAGATGCCGCCAATACAAAAGTATTGAAGTTACAGGCTAATTCCAAGATCAAAGATCTTTTGCAACGACTTTTACGTGAAGAAGGCGACGAGTTCTGGGTAGTAGATGAGACGGGCCGTTATGTAGGCGTTTGCCGCCAGCGAGACCTGTTGAATCCGCCGCGGTTAAAGGTGATCCTGGTGGATCATAACGAAATGCAGCAGGCGATCGGCTCTTTGGAAGAAGCGGAGTTGATTGAGATATTGGACCATCATCGTTTGGGCAACCCGTCCACACATACACCCATCAAAATGACGGTGGATATTGTAGGGTCCACCAGTACGTTGGTTTCTGAAAAGATCGAAGAAGCCGGTTTGAGTGCACCTTCAGGTATTGCGGGGGTGATGCTGGCAGGGTTATTGAGTGACACGCTGAACCTGACTTCTCCCACCACCACTGACCGCGACAAAGTGGCTGCTGAGCGCCTCTCACGGTGGGCTTTTGTACGTGGCAGCACCCTCGAAAAAGAGACCCGCGAATCCTACGGCGCTAAAGTCCTTTCTGCCAGCGCAGGTTTATCAACCCGCGATCCGCAAGATGTGGTGACTGGCGACATGAAGATCTATACGGCAGGTAACACCAACTTTGCCATTGCCCAGGTGGAGGTCAGCTCCCTCAATGAGGTGACCGACCATGTTCCTGCGTTAATGGATGCGCTGGATTATCTGCGCAAGACAAAAAATGTCGATTTTGCTATGCTCATGGTCACGGATGTTGTAAGAGGCTCAAGCCGCTTATTGTTCAGCAATGCCCCTGCTTTATTGGATGAACTGCCGTATCAACCGCTGCCCGATAACACGCGTATGGCGGAAGGTGTTGTCTCACGCAAGAAGCAATTATTGCCGGTAGTCCTGGGCCTTCTGGAGATATAAATGACCATCTATCAGACCATCGCTGAACTTCAGACTAAAGGGGAAGCGGTCGTACTTTGCACGATCGTCGAATCCAAGGGGTCCACTCCGCGCCATGAAGGCAGCAAAATGCTGGTCTATCCTGATGGTCACATTCAAGGCACCGTTGGCGGCGGCGAGATCGAAAACCGGGTCATCGCAGAAGCATTGGACGCCCTCGACAAACGACAATCGAAAGTATTGCATTACAACCTGGTAGACCCTGGTAAAGGGGACCCGGGTATTTGCGGGGGTCAGGTGGAGGTGTATGTGGAGCCGATCATTCCCAGATTGACCGTTCTGGTCATCGGAGCAGGTCATGTTGGGCGCCAGGTGGTGCATGTGGCCAGGTACCTTGATTGCCGCGTGATTGTTTCAGATGACCGCGCCGAGCTGTGTACTGAGGAATTTATGCCAGGCGCCGATGAATTTCTCATCTGCAAGATGGCAGAGATCCCCCAAAAAGTAAAGATCACTCCTTACACGTATGTGGTGGTCACCACCAGGGGCGCTGACGTAGATATTGAAGGCTTACCCGCCATTCTGGATTCAGATGCCGGCTATATCGGCGTCATTGGCTCCAAGAGGCGCTGGCAGCACACGCAGACGGAGATCAATAAGCAGAAAGACTATTCTAAGAAATTTGCAGACGTTTATGCTCCCATCGGCCTGGAATTGAAGGCTGAGACGCCTGAAGAGATTGCCATTTCGATCATGGCTGAAATATTAAAAGTTGCCAACCGCTCCAGCGGTCTTAGCATGCACCTAAAACAGGGTTAGCCAACAATGTGGAAAAACTATACCAATGCTGCCTCCATAGATGAGGCCCTTCACCTGTTAGCTGAAAATTCCGGAAAAGCCAAATTGATCTCCGGCGGAACTGATCTTGTCTTGCAGCTTGAGAACGGCCTCTTCTCGGAAAATGAACTGCTGATCGACATCTCCAGGATCCCAGGTCTGGATGAAATTAATCTGGACTCTGAAGGCAATTTGCACATCGGCGCTACCGTCACACACAACCAGGTAGTTGGGTCAGGACTCATTCAAAAAAACGCCCCCTTGTTGGCGCAGGCCTGCATCAGCGTGGGCTCTCCACAGATCCGCAATCGTGGCACTGTGGTTGGTAACCTGGTTACAGGTTCGCCTGCCAATGATACGATCTCACCCTTGATCGCTCTAGATGCTTCATTGGTGCTGCGGTCCTTAGAAGGGGAGCGAACCGTCAAACTCTCACAGTTCTACAAAGGTGTGCGCAAGACCGTGCTGCAACCCGGTGAGATTGTCACGGAAGTCGTCTTTCAAGGACTGGCCGCCAATCAGCGAAGTCTATTCAAAAAATATGCCCTACGCAAAGCCCAGGCGATCTCTTTGGTGAATGCTTCCATCTTGCTGACGGTGTCTGATGGCCAAATTACGGCTGCTTCCATCACACTCGGCTCAGTGACGCCAGTCATCATTCATGCTGTCAGGACGGAGCAGGCGCTGATTGGGCAGCCATTCAACGTTGAGACTGCGACCAGAGCCAGCACATTTGTAAAAGAAGATATTTCTCCTATCAGCGATATCCGCTCTTCAGCAGATTACCGTAATAAGATCGCTTCGTTGTTGGTACGCAGAGGGTTGGTCGAACTATGTGACGCGGATACTCAAGCAGCAGTGAATCCATCCCCGGTATTGTTGTGGGGAAAGTCGACCCCCAACAAAAAGATCCAAAAAACCAACACCTCCTCTGTAATCCGTACGATCATCAACGGCAAACCTTATCAGTTTGAGACAGGTCAAGAGAAGACCCTACTGCATCTTATCCGAGAGGAAGCCGGGTTGATTGGGTCAAAAGAGGGCTGTGGTGAAGGCGAATGCGGTGCCTGTACTGTCTTTCTGGATGGCGTGGCTGTGATGAGTTGTCTTGTCCCGGCTCCCAGAGCAGATGGGGCCGAGATCGTGACTATTGAAGGCGTCAGTAATGGCGAGACGTTGCATCCAGTCCAACAAGCCTTTGTGAATGAAGGCGCCGTACAATGTGGTTATTGCACGCCCGGATTTGTGATGTCGGCAGTGAAATTATTTGAAGAAAAACAATCTCCTGATATTGACCAGATCAAAATGGCCATTACAGGCAATCTGTGCAGGTGCACAGGCTATTATAAGATCGTGAAAGCAATTGAGAGTGTAGCAGAAGAGGGGTTGCAAAAATGAGTAGAGATACAAGATACAGCTATAGAGAACAAAAGAATCCAGCAAAAAAACCGATACATCCCGTCTGGCGTGGCATTGGCTGCGCTTTGTTGATCATCATCCCGGTAATCTCTTACGTTGCCGCAGATTATTTCGTCACCAATGCAACATTATTCAAGTGGGTGATCATTCCTGAAGACATGGTTATTAAATATCCAGCAGATCCATTGATTCTGGTGCGATTATTGTACATGGCCATTTTTGTATTCATCCTTTATCTCATCTTGACGACAATCACTTTTGTGGTCAACCGTTACCTGGGTCCTTCACGCTATGGTCCGTTCGATGTTCCGTTGGATCAGGTAGAACGTAAAAAATAGTCAAAAATATACCCATGCAGGAGAATCCACCAATGGCGGTCGTTGGTACAGTTGTTAAAAGAATCGATGCAGAAGCTAAAGTGAAGGGTTCTGCTTTATACCCGGGCGATGTTAATATGCCCGGGCAGCTTTATATGAAGGTGCTTTTTTCTGGCAAAGCCCACGCTGTTGTTAAGGCAATTGATATCAGCGAAGCGCAGCAAGTCCCAGGCGTAGTTTTGATCTTGACGGCCAAAGATGTCCCGGTAAACGAATACGGTCTTGGGACGATGGATCAACCTGTTCTGTGTGGACCTGGCTCCAGCAAACCCTTTGCTGACCATGTACGCTTTGAGGGCGATAATGTGGCCCTCATTGTTGCGGAATCTGATGAAATTGCCGCACTCGCCCGCAAAAAGATTAAAGTCACTTATGAAGATCTGCCCATCGTAACGGATGTACATAAAGCGCTTGAGCCAGATTCTATATTGGTCCATCCTGATCGAAATTCCAACGAATTTTGTCATTTTAAGATCCGCAAAGGGAACATTGAAGAAGGTTTCGCCAGTGCAGCGGTCATCATTGAAGAGGATTACTACACTCCCATTCAGGAACATGCCTACCTCCAACCCGAGGCCGGCATAGCCTATTATGATGATGAAAACCGGCTCACATTGGTTGTGGCGGGTCAATGGGTGCATGAAGATCAGGAACAGGTTGCACATGCCCTGGGTCTCGAAAAGGAACAGGTACGCATCATTTACCCAGCCATTGGCGGGGCTTTTGGCGGCCGCGAAGATATGTCTGTGCAGATCATTTTGGGCCTGGCAATCTACAAACTACGAGAACTGGGCATCCAACGGCCGGTAAAGACCATCTGGACCCGTGAGGAATCCATTATCGGGCACCACAAGCGCCATCCGTACCACATTCACTCAAAAGTAGGCGCTGACTTACAGGGGAACCTCCTGGCGGCTTCTGTGGACATCTATGCAGATGGGGGAGCGTACGTGTACACTTCTCCCAAAGTATTAGGCAACGCCACATTGCTTTGCACAGGTCCTTATAAAATCCCCAATGTGCGTGTAGATTCATGTGCTGTGTACACCAACAATATCCCCAATGGCGCTTTTCGCGGCTTTGGAGGCCCTCAGGCAGCATATTCAATTGAAAGCCAGATAGATAAATTGGCGGAAAAGCTGCACATGGACCCGGTTGAATTACGTATGCGAAATTTGTTAGGCGAGGGTGATTTGTTATCTGTTGGAACTCCTTTACCCAAAGGGGTCAGCATCAAACAGGTAACCGAAAAATGCGCCTTGAGCGCAGGTTGGACTCATGATGATGCCGGCTGGCATAAACCCATCGTCCACTCTACAAATGAGCAATTCAAATTGGGTTGGGGCATCTCCTGTGGGTTTAAGAACATTGGCTTTTCCTTTGGTGCTCCTGAACATTGTTTTGCCACCATTGAGCTGTATGGACAGGATCAAATTGAGAGAGCCGTCCTCAAACACGCTGGGGCCGATGTAGGGCAGGGTTCCCATACTGCATTTGTACAAATGGCGGCTGAAGCGCTTGGTCTGCCTATGGACAAAGTGGAACTCATCGCCTCAGATACGGCCAGTTCGTTGAATTCAGGCAGCGTCAGTGCATCGCGAATGACCTTCATGGCGGGCAATGCCATCCGTGGAGCCGCTAGAGAAGCATTGGTGAAATGGCAGAGTGAAGAACGACCCGCCTGTGCAACCTATAAGTACGTCCCGCCTAAAACAACCCCGTATGACCCAGAAACTGGCAAAGCGGAACCGAATTTTGCCTATGGTTATGTGGCCGAAGCGGTGCTTTCCCAGGTGGATGTTGAAACCGGCGAAGTGACGCTCAAAAAGGTGATCTGCGCCAATGATGTCGGCCAGGCGATCAATCCGCAACAGGTAGAGGGTCAGATCGAAGGGGCGGTGGTTCAGGCTGCTGGGTACAGTATCCTGGAAAACTACATCCAGAAGAATGGTCATACATTTACATCCAAGTTATCCACTTATCTGATTCCCACCGTTTTGGATATCCCGGACGAGGTGGAATCGGTCATTTTGGAATACCCCGATCCAATTGGGCCGTGGGGAGCCAGAGGGATGGGTGAAATGCCTTATTTGCCGTTTGTCCCGGCTGTCACTTCATCCGTGCATGATGCCATTGGCATCTGGTTCAATGAGTTCCCCCTCACAGCAGAACGGGTGAGCAACGCAATAGACGCCAAACGAGATTCTGGAGAATAAATAATTGAAAATCGGTTGCATCCTTCTGGCGGCCGGAAAATCCAGCCGAATGGGACAGTCAAAAATAGTGCTGCCCTGGGGAAGATCAACCGTCATCAGCACCATCCTGAACGCCTATCTTCTGGCAAAGGTGAATGAAATTGTTGTTGTAACAGGGGGGTACAAGGAACATGTAGAAAAAGAGATCAGCCATTTTCCCGTGAAGATCGCTTTCAACCACGATTTTGAGAACGGAGAAATGGCTGATTCTGTTAAGACAGGTTTAAAACAACTAACGCCTGATTGTTCGGCTGTATTTATTGCACTTGGGGATCAGCCCAAGATCTCTGTCCAGGATCTGATTGGGATGATAGAACTAAATCTCTCATATCCTGATGCGCTCATCATTCCAAGTTATGCCATGCGTCGGGGGCATCCCTGGCTGGTTCCACAATACATGTTCCAGGAATTGGCTGAGATGAACTCGCCCAGAACGCTGCGCGACTTCATCAACGCGCATGAAAAAGAAATCCTCTATTATCTTGTCAAAGAATCAGATATCCTTACGGATTTGGATACACCGGAAGATTACCTGCGCCATAAACCTGAATAAGGGTCAGGCTTCGTCTTCCCCTTCAACATCCTCACCTGGCTCACTAAGATCCTCTTTGATCTCAAGCTTGCCTTCCTTCATGGCAGTGATGATCTTCTTCGCTTCTTCAATGTTGGCGTCTTCGACAAAAACATCCACTTCCCCCAGGGCACCAACAGTCAACCCATAAGTAGCACCAGCCGATTCCTGGTTGATGTAAGCGGGGATGCTAAAGGACTCCAACAGGATCTTCACTGATTCGGCTTCCAGTTTCCCATTGGCTACATAAACAACATTTTCAGGAATTCTTCTGAGAAACATGTGTATTTTTCCTTTCTGACTTGGCTGTCAAACGTTCTTTGCGTTTGATCAGGTCTTTCTTTAACTGTCTGTTCTGATAAGAATGATACCCTTTTTTATCCAAATATAGAACAGCTTTCTCGGTCCACTCTAGGGCAAGGGAATATTCGCCTTGGGTATGCTCGTAGTATTTGGCAAGTTCAACAATTGAGTCGATGTCTTCCAATTCAGCGGCAGTAGTCCATACCTGGATGGCTTCAGCCAATTTTCCCTGGCGCTTATACAGGTCGCCAAGACGATGATGCAAGGATATGTTCAGGTCTGTATCCAGCAGGTGCCGCTCAAAACAATCTATGTAGATACTTTCTGCCAGGTCCAGCCGGCCAATATCATTGTATAAGACCCCCATGGAGAAATAATCAATGGGATGGAACGTTTCTGCCAACGTATGTGAATCAAAAGAATCGGCCAGATAGACGAAAAGGGCGGCCAGTGAGACGATATCCATACCGTTGTGGTAGAGCACGCCTTTGATGGGTTCGGCGTTGCCAGTGCGCAAATAATCAAAATAGATTTCAGGGATCATCCACCCTGGAATCTCATCGCTGGTGCGGGGAATCTCCAATATTTGCTGTTCAAGGTCCTGCAAGGCACGGCTTTGCAGGCGGTTGCGCCACAATTTTCTGGAAAGATGCAGCAGATCCAAATGGGAGTAATTCTCAAAAGGTTTTGGCAGCCGGTTGAGGATATAACGGCTGTTGAGAAGGGGAATATCGAAGGACTTGCCGTTGAAGGTTACTAGCCCCGAGAAATTCTCTGCCAGATTGGCAATTTCGAGTAGCATGGCAGGTTCTTCCAGCGGGTCGCGGCACAGGTATTGGTTGAGCATAAAGCCCTGATCGGTAAAATAGCCAAGGCCCACCAAAAACGCCAACGTTCCTGTGCCTCCGGAAAGACCGGTTGTCTCGGTATCCAAAAAGAGCAGCCTGGAGACGTTTTCGCCCTTCACCTGGCTGGCTTTGGTGGCATCAGCGATGGTAGAGATGCCAAAGGTCTGCAAAAAGGTCACTTTGCCATGCTGGTAATTCCAGGGATAAAGTTGTTCCGTAAAGTAGCAGGTACCCAGAGAATTTGTGATCTCTTTGCCAGGAACGATATCCGAGATTTTTAGCTGTGTCCTGGCTTTCGGGGCTTCCACTTTGGAGGCCGGCACCATGCCAAGAGCTTTTAAACGGTCAGAAAGCGAGGGCATCAGGCGTTCTCCTGCTTCATGAGGAGTTCTAGCAAAAACAGGGTTTCTTTTTTGCCGCCAGCACCATTTTCTGCCACAGGACCAACACAGGAGGGGCAGCCATCTGCACAACTACAGTGAATGATTAGCTCGTGGGCATTTGCCAGTAATTGATAATGTTCAGAAAATAGGGTCTTTGAGAGGCCAATTCCAGCTGGAACAGAATCATAGATCAAGATAACGGGTTTGCGTGCAGTGAAATCAGCGGCCGGGTCAGCATAGGAACCCAGATCATTTTCATCACACATCACCTGCAAAGGGGAGAGATGAAAGAGGATGTACTTCAGGCCAGAGATTGCACTGCGGATGCGTACATTCATCTCAGCAATGCGGTGGCAGCCAGGGCACAAGGTGATGAGGTTTTCTGGCGAATTGGCGATCTCTGCAGAAGTAAATGACCTGAATGGGATTTTGTGATGCACATGATGCGGTCTGCCGGTTTCCGGCAATCCGCACATGCGGCAACGAAAACCATCGCGCTGCCGCACTTGCAAGCGGATCGCATCCCAATTGGGGCCGTAATCATTGGGGTCGCTGGCCCACATCTTCTCTTCACGCATCTTGTCCACTATTTCGTCATTCAAAATGATCCAATAGCCCATGGTTTGCAAAACGGTGGGAGGAAGATCAAGCGGCTCAACATTGATCACGGCGCGGGTTTCCCAATCGACCTTCTTGAAAGAGTCGATCTTTGAGGTGACCGTGATCTCACCGAAATGCGCTTCACAGCCGACCTGAGGGGCACATTCCTGGTCGTTGATCAGTTGGATCTCCTCTGTTTTCACCGGTTCTGTGAAGTAAGCAGTGGTTTGTTCTTCCAGGTGGGCAATGTTTTCTTCAAGGTCAAGCTCTTTGACTAGATAGGTTTCGCCTTCATGCAAATAAACTGCGCCTGGGTGTGTCATCCAAAGACTGCTGGCATAATCCACTTCTCCAATCAGCCTGGGTTTTCCATCCACTTCAATCTGCAGGTTGATGGACCGCGTTGCCGTGCTCCTCAAAGAGATCAGACTGGCCGGATATTCCTCGGAGGTATAGAAGTAGCGCTCGCCGCGTTTGACCAGGGTTCCCTGTGAGGCAAGTACATCCAGATATTGTTCCAGATCATCCCACAAAATACTGCCAAAAGTATCTCCTTTGAGAAAGGGCAGCTCAAATTGTGCGCAGACTAGCTGTTGGATCAAGATGAGTGGATTATCCGGATCGATGAGGGCTCTTTCAGGCGGTTTATCCAGAATGTATTCCGGGTGTTGACACAGGAACTGGTCCAATGGGTTGGCAGATGCGATCAAAACCGCCACAGATTCGTTCATTTTCCGACCAGCGCGGCCAGCCTGCTGTAATGTGGAAGTAATGGTGCTGGGGTAGCCCGCCATGATGACCTGGTCCACACCGCCGATATCCACGCCCAGTTCGAGCGCGTTGGTGGCGATGGCCAGGGTAATCTCGCCTGCTTTCAGACCATGCTCTATCTCTCTACGATCAGACTTGAGATAACCGCTGCGGTAGCCGCGGATGATCTGGGTCTTCCTGGGATAGAGCGCTCGCAGGTCGTGAATGGCCAATTCAACCCCGCGGCGGCTGCGCATAAACAGCAAGGTTTGAACGTTTCTGGATAAGAGTTCTGTAGAAAAGTCGATTGTGGAAGAAAGTAGCCCTTTCCGGACACCCAATTCTTCATTCACGATAGGCGGATTATAAAAGACAAAATTTCGCTCTCCATGGGGAGAGCCATCCTCAGAAATTGAGCGCACCGGCCGGCCGATCAGCTTTTCGGCATGGTCTTGTGGATTGGCAATTGTGGCAGAGGTCATGATATATTGCGGCCTGGCGCCATAAAAGGCCAATATCCTGTCAAGACGGCGAATGACATTGGCTACATTGGAACCAAAAACACCCCTGTAAATATGTACTTCATCGATCACAATGAATTTGAGGTTGCGTAGGAAGTTCATCCAGGCAGTGTGATGCGGCAAAATGCCTAGATGCAGCATGTCCGGATTGGTGAGGATGATCCTGGCGCCATCCCGGATGGCCGAGCGTAAGTGAGCAGGGGTATCCCCATCGTACACAGCGGAAATGATCTTTTCACCCACTTCTGGCGAGGAAAGATGACGAAATTCGGCAAAAGTATTGAGCTGGTCATTTTCCAGCGCTTTGGTCGGGAAGAAGAGCAGGGCAGTGGAGGTATCATCCTGTACCATCTGCTCCAGAATGGGGATCATATAGCAGAGGCTTTTCCCGCTGGCTGTACCGGTGCTGACCACGATATGCTCGCCGCGATGAATACTTTCAACGGCTTGAGCCTGATGTGAATACAGGGATTGGATACCTTTTTTAAAGAGCAGATCTTTGATAACCGGCTCAAGATCCTCTGGTATGCCCGCTAATTGAGCTGAATTAGCCTCCTTATGCGCCCAAAAGGGGATATTCTCAGCAAATCCTTGCGAGTTTTTCAGTGTATCCAGGTAACGGTCCAGGGAAGATTTCAGCATGGTTGCACTCGATATTGAATAGCATTATACTCGTTCACAGTTCGTCATCGTATTTTTCAAAGAGGTTACTATATGAAATTAACCGTCATTGGTGCTGCTGGCGTAAGAACCCCCTTAATTGTAAAAGAATGTTACAGAAAAGCCGAATCCCTTGGCTTGACCGAATTATTCCTCATGGACATTGACGGAGATCACCTGGAATTGATCGACCGGGTAACAGATTCTCTATTGAAAGACGTGGATACCTCCAAACTAAAGCGAACCATCACTACGGACCCTCAAATTGCCCTGAAGGGCGCCGATTTTGTGATCACCACCTTCCGTGTGGGAGGAATCGAAGCCCGCGTCATAGATGAACGAGTGCCCCTTTCTTACAGCGTTCTGGGGCAAGAGACAACCGGCGCAGGTGGGTTTTCAATGGGACTGCGCTCCATTCCGGTCTTGTTGGGATATATCGAATTGATGCGTGAGTATTGCCCGAACGCCTGGCTGATCAATTTTGCCAACCCCTCCGGCATGATGGCCGAGGCTGCCATCAAAGCAGGGCATTGGCCGCGCACCATCGGCATTTGCGATGCTCCCACCGAGGTTCAGCGGGTAGTGAGCCTGTACTTTGGCATCCCTGAAGACGAAATATTTGTGGATTACTTTGGCCTCAACCACTTGGGCTGGACTAAATCGATCCGCGTCCACGGCCAGAATATCCTCCCCAGGATCATCTCTGAGTTGGACAATTTGCCCATCAAAGACATGTTGCCTTACTCTACCCAGATCGTCAAATCCTTGGGAATGCTGCCAAACGAATATCTGTATTACTTTTATAATTCCAAAAATTCCGTACAGAACATACTCCGTAGTGAACATACCCGCGGCGAAGAGATATTGGAAGAGAACACCAAATTCTTCAAAGACATTGCAGGCATCAAAGACGCTCCAGAACAACTATTGCAGCGATACACAGATTATTTGGAAGTTCGCCGCAGCCACTACATGCAAAATGAGACCGGTAAAACACCGGCAGCTATGGAACCCATTACTTTGGAACTCCAGGGCGGGTATGCCGATGTAGCTCTGCGTCTCATCAAATCCTTGCAAAGCGGCGGGAAACAGATCCACATTGTAAACACTTTGAACAAAGGCGCTATCAAAGGCTTGCCGGATGATTGTGTGGTGGAAGTTCCTGCCATCGTGGGCCGTGATTTCATCCAACCGGTTGCCGTGGGAGATATCCCGTTGCATGCGCTGGGTCTCCTGGCCAGAGTCAAAGCATACGAGCAGTTGACCATTCAGGCAGCAGTAGAAGGATCTTACGAAAAAGCGGTTGAAGCGCTGGTACTGCACCCGCTGGTGGCGGATGAGAAGATTGCCAATGCCATTGTCAAAGACCTCAAAGCGGCCTTTGGAAAAGATTATCTCAAAGGGATCCATTAACGATGGATTTTGATGTAATCATCCTGGGTGATTATTGTCTCGACCTGGTATTCACCGGGTTGCCCTCCATGCCATTCTTGGGCAAAGAGATCGAAGCCAAATCGCTCTCCATGGAGCCAGGCGGCGCCTGCAACACCGCTCTTGCCTTGCACCAATTGGGAGTCAAAACAGCCTTCGCTGCCGAATTTGGCAATGATGATTATTCACAATTTGTTCTGAACCGGTTTTCAAGCGAAGGGTTTCCTTTCGATCTGTTTAAGATATCAGATCACCCCGTGCGCAAGATCACGGTTTCGCTATCCTTTCCACAAGATCGAGCTTTTATTGCCTATTATGACCCCAGCCAGCAGATCGAAACCGCTTTGCGCGCGTTAACCCAATCTAGCGCGAGGTTAGTGGTGATTCCTACTTTGTTCTATGGTCCTGCCTTGACCCTGGGCGATGTTCTTGCTTCTTCCAGACACATGCAACTGTTCATGGATGGCAACAGCATGGATGCCTCCACTCTGGATAAACCGGCTATCAAACATGCCCTCAAACGGGTTCGTTTCTATTCGCCTAATCACGATGAGGCGGTACGCATCACAGGCCAGGAGGATATGCAAACAGCCGCCAGAATGTTGGGAGAACATTGCCAGACTGTGATCGTAAAGGATGGCGCCAACGGTTGCTGGTGCAGTGATGAAGGGCATATCTACCATGAACCAGGGTATAAGGTGAAAGTGGTAGATACAACCGGCGCAGGCGATTGTTTCAATGCCGGTTTCATCAAGGCCTGGTTGGATGGCAGAGATATCCGCTCCTGCATGCAGTTCGCCAATATGGCCGGAGCGCTTTCTACACAACGGGCAGGTGCAAACAGTTACCGGTTATCCACTGCAGAGATCGAAACCCGACTAACACAGGAGACCAAATGATCCTCATACTTTATATCGTAATCGGTGCTTTAATCGGGATCCTACTCAATTATTTGGCCGATGTCTTGCCAGTGGAACATAAATTCAGCCTTCCTGTTTGCAAACACTGCGGTGAGAAGTACTCGATCATGAATTATCTGTTTTCTTTTCACTGCCCAAATTGCCAATCCAAGCCGGGGATGCGTTATTGGTTGGTTTTGATCTTGAGCGTTCTTTTTAGCGTTCTTCTGGCGTTTTTCCCCTTACAGCCCTTCACCTATTGGGCCAGTTTGCCACTGCTCATCTTTTTAGGATTGATCGTGATCATTGATGTTGAGCACCGGGCTGTGCTGTTTGAGACCGACTTTGTTGGCATTGCGCTTGGCTTGACGTATGGTTGGATCCTGCACGGCATCTGGAGCACCTTGCTGGGTGGGTTGCTGGGGGCTGCCATCATGCTGGGAATGTATTATCTGGGCATCCTGTTCAACCGCATTGTGGCAAAAATTCGCTATCAAGAAGTGGATGAAGTGGCGCTTGGACTTGGGGATGTTTTTGTCAGTGGTTATCTGGGGTTGATCTGCGGCATACAGCATGTGCCCGCTTTGATCATTCTGGCTGTGCTTTTGGCAGGTGTGTTCGCGATTATTTACCTGATCGTAAAAGCGATTGCCAAAAAATACTCCCCATTTTCGGCAATCGCTTATGCACCATTTTTAATCGCGGCGCTGCTGATCTTGTTTTATTTGCCTTCGTAGTACTTCTTTGCCGTTTCTGCAAACATCAATTTGAGCTTGCCTGCTGCCGCCAAATACTTCTCCCGGTCTGGCCAGGTGAGTATTGGATCGAGTATCGGCTCCGAGATGCCTTTACAAGACGTCGGAATGGCAAGCCCAAAAACCTCTTCACATACAAGTGAATCTTTGCTAATTTCACCATGGATGGCCGCCTGGATCAGTGCGCGCGTATCAGGGAGATGAATGCGGTGACCCAGTCCGTAAGGTCCTCCCGTCCAGCCGGTATTGACCAACCAAACGTTGGAAGCATGCTCAACCATCTTCTTGCGCAGCATTTCTGCATAGACGATTGGAGATAAAGGCAAGAAGGGCGCCGCATAGCAGGTAGAGAATGTAGCTACCGGTTCTTTGCCAAGACCGCATTCTGTGCCAGCTAATTTGGCGGTAAAACCAGTGAGAAAATAGAACATTGCCTGTTCCTGATCCAGCAGTGAGAGCGGGGGTAGCACGCCAAACGCATCAGCGGTCAGGAAGAAGATGTTAGCAGGGTGGTTTCCGCGTCCATCTTTAACCGCATTGGGGACAAATTCAAGCGGATAGGCGGCACGAGAATTTTCCGTGAGTGAGCAATCGTCAAAATTAATTTGGCCGCTGCTAACATCCATAGCTACATTTTCCAGGATAGCGCCTTTACTTTGACAGGCTTCCCAGATGATCGGTTCAAATTCCTTTTTCAACCCGATGGTTTTGGCGTAACAACCGCCTTCAAAGTTGAATACGCCGTCATTACCCCAACCATGTTCATCATCACCAATCAAATAGCGTTCAGGGTCAGAAGAAAGGGTTGTCTTGCCGGTACCGGAAAGGCCAAAAAACAAGGCTGTGTCGCCCTTTTTGCCAATATTGGCAGAACAATGCATAGGGAATACATCCACTTCAGGCAAGATACGGTTCATTATGGAAAAGACCGCTTTTTTGATCTCGCCAGCGTAGGCAGTGCCACCAATCAAGACGAGTTTGCGCTCATAATCTAAAACCACAAAAGTTGTGGACTTTAGGCCCGGGAAATGCTCAGGCGCCAAAAGTCCAGGCAGGCAAATAACCGTAAAATCCGGAATAAACGTGGATTTTCGCTCTTGGTATGCTTTGAATAAATTGATCGAAAAAAGGGAATGCCATGCGGTTTCTGTAACGATACGTACTTTTTGTGTGTAATTGGGATGATTGCCTACCAATAGATCTTGTATATAAAGATCTTTATTATGGGTATATTCACAAATCAATAACAGTAATTCTTCCACAACCGTGGGCTCTATGGGCTGATTCGTCGCACCCCAATCAATTTCTTTTTCCCGCTTGCCCCCGTAATTTACAATGAATTTATCTTTTGGGCTCCTGCCGGTAAATTTTCCAGTAGTGACCACCAAAGCCCCTGAATTTGAAACAAGTCCTTCTTTTCCTGCAATTGCTCTTTCTAGTAGTTCACCTCGGGTGAGGTTCCAGAATTCTCTTGCCTGTCCTGTCAATCCTAGCGACTCGAGACCGAGATCGCTTGGTCGGCCAAGGATTTGCATAGATAACTCTCCTAGGTTATGAAGTTTTATTCAAAATAAAATGATACCAAAACCACAAAATATCCATCGCAGGCTTGCCGTTGATGGAGGACGAATTGTCTGAAAGTGCCGTTTCCAGTTTGAAATTCCTGGAAATAAAGCCATTGACCCAGCTTTGGCTGGCACTGGCAATGATTGCCGCATTGTAGATGCGTAACTGCACCTCTGAATCTGGATTACCGGAACCCCAATTATTGAGGCAGGAGCCAAGGTCATCTGTGCAGCCCGCAAATGCATTCTGAGCAGAAGGGTAATTAATACCTATAAGAACCGGCTTTTTCAGGTCTTTAAGTTTTGGATAAAGCGCTTTTGAAAGATCACTTTTGATGATCTCAATCAAGTTTTGAGTAGTTGTGGCACTCTCCTGAGAGAGAGTGGGGGAGTAAAGCACGTAAATCTGGTCAACGGAGCTTAGCCAGGAAATATCCTGCCCATTGGCCGGGTATGCATATATGCCGATGATCTTTCCGGAAAACTTCGTCCTGGCTAACGATACCAATGCCTGCCAGCTTTGTGACGATTTATCGGCGAACTTCACAGATGGATCGCCTAAAATTAAAGCATCTGCACCACTTTGAGCTGCCCAATCGGCTGCATTGAGTATGTAACGCTGGTAGCGGTCAAACCAACTCTGGTTCCAGTCTTGTTTTGAGGCAGATTTCCAAAAATTGACGGAGCTTCCGTCAATTTTGATCTGTGGAAAGACCGCAATCTGGGCCCCATTGGTTTTTACTTGCTTAATGAGGCTTGAATATGAGTCAAAATTGATGTTTTCGCCTGGAATTGAGGAGAAAATTGGTGGGTTATTGCGTATAGCTGACCATGTGGGAGTTAATATCACAAGATTTGAGCCGGCGTTGACCACTTTTGCCAGCCCACTCGAAGCATAAGCTTCAAGGGCAGGGGTATAGGTTGAATCAAGCTCAAAACCTGTCAGGAAATCAGTTCTTGGCTGGATCCCGTCACTTGAAGTGACCAATTGGTCAGGGGAGAGCTGATAATTTTGTAGATTTGACCACTGTGTAACAGTTGTAACGAGGTTTTGTTCGGTCGAAGAAGGGGAAAAAGCCTGTGCCGACTCCGCCACAGAGCTGCCAGATTCGCAGGAAGCGTTCCTACATAAACGATATTCAACCGGTCCCAGAATGTTCATAGGCGAGTAAAGCGTGTATTTCCATTCTTTCTCACCGCTCTTGAGCATTGGGATGGGCTCAAACCAGCCAAATGGGTTGAATTGCAGCGATACGATCTCATCTGCGGGTAACCCGGCAGCATCGATAACGTCAAATGAAACGGGAGCAAAACCAGGGGTGGTAAAGGTCTGTATTTTGACGTTAATCGTTTGATCTTTGCTGCCCACCAGAAGCTGCCTGATAAGAAAAGCTCCCTGATCAGTCAGCTCACTGTTCCAAAGCCCATCGCCCAAAGTGATTTTATAGCGTAGGTCAACCCCCGCAGGCAAGGCAAGCGTGAGTGCGTAAGTGGAACCCGATTTCTTTGTAAAGACGGGTAAATTGGCTGCCACCATGGTGGACCCAGAAGAGAGATCGGTATAGGCATTGCCAAGCGATTGTAAATTGGTGGCCAGTCGCAAGGGCAGATCTGTGACAAAATCTTTTGGCAGGGTGACGTTGAATGTGACACTCACGCTGGCGCGCTTGTTCAACGCCGCCACCACGGGCGTATTAGCGCCTTCAGAGACCACTACACCTTGTTGGAAGGAGCTGAATTGTCCATCCATGCTATATGCGACCAAATTGTGGGTTCCAACGGCCACGCCTTCTAGAATAAAAGTGCCATCAGAAGCCGTGGTGGTTTGCAGCCCATCTGCACATATCAATAGATTTTGAGCAGGGGTATTGGTGCTGGCGTCGAACATCTGGCCAGTGATGCGGCCGACTTTTCCGGCAAAAGGCTGGTCAATCCAACCAGAGATTGTGTCTTGAAAGATCGCTGGCCCTGTGATCTCGGCCAGCCGAAAGCGCACCTGATTCCCGCGCGCATCAAACTCAACCGTGGAGACATCTGCTTGACGAACATAGCGATACTTGACGGTAGACCCCATGACCAGGTCTAGTTTGACAAAATAAGTGCGGTCATCCTGCTGGGTCATTTCATAGCGGGTGGGATTGAAGGCCAGACCGGTAACGTCATCCACCACCTCAAGCATCAATTTGGATTCTTGCGGGATGGCTGAAGGCAAAGTGACCTGAAACACCACTTCAGCTTGCGGATAATGCTCTTTTGTCTCAGAACTAAACGGGGAATTTTGACAGGCCGATAACAAACTGCTGCCTGTGAATAGAACAAGAATGGTCCACCACAGGCTGCGTTTTACAGGGATAGAGAGTCGGCTCATCATCTGGATTATCTTTTATTACGGTATTTAAGCTAAGCAGAAAATGTCTTAAAGTATTCGTGAATTTCGTCCTGATGTCCCACAAGACTGCCCAGGACGCCGTTCACAAAACGTGATGAACTATCAGAACCATAAGATTTTGCCAGTTCGATCGCTTCATTGATCGCTACTTTTACCGGTGTGGTCTCTGCCACTGCGAACTCCCAGACTGCAATGCGTAAAATGTTGCGATCGATCACTGCTACCTGGTCCATTGGCCATTCTGGAGCGTGTTTGGCCACCAAAGCGTCCAATTTTTCGATCAGGGGAACAACACCTACAACGATAGCACGCGAAAAGCTTTCCAGTTTTTCGTCGCATTCTTCTTCAAATAGCCGGTCTGCCAATATTTCCCCAACAGGGTGGCCGGTCAGATCATATTCGTAAAGAACCTGCAAGGCGATGCCTCTTGCCTTGGTACGAGATTTCATCTGTAAAAACTACTTCCCTGAGAAATCAATATCCTCAACATGAATGTTAATTTTGCCAATTTCCATTCCAACCATTTCTGAGATGGAACGAGAGACCTGATTCTGAACATTGTGGCTTACTTCGCGAACGTTAAAATCACGCTTCATCACAACATAGAGGTCAACATACACATGGTTATCTTCTACGGATACATCCACACCGTCGTCCAAACCTTTTTTGAAAAGGGTGTTTACTTCTCGCGGAACCGGGGTGAGGTGGCTGACACCATCAACACTAAGAGCAGCCAGTTGCGCAATAGAAACCAAAACGTCGGGAGCTATGGTTGTTTTGCCAATCGGTTTTTCTTTTTTGTCCATATCCTTCACTCCATTGAATAAAACTACCTGGTAATTATAACCCCAATAAACGCGAAAGGCCACGCATGCATCAGGAGTGAGCGCGGATGAACTTAAGACAGATCTCTTCAGCGTCTGGCAATTGGTTGTCCAACAGGATGCAATGGGTGGATTGCTCCAGCCATATCAGCTCCTTTTCTTCTGATTGAATAGACTCTAATACTCTCACTGAGCTCAGTAGATCAATGGATTTGTCCAGTTTCCCCTGAAAGATCAGTGCAGGAACGGTCACTTTAGACAGATTCTTGCGAATAAAGCGTTGCAGCTTTGATAGTTGAGCAGCTGCGTGTAGAGGCACAACGTTAAAACCCTGCCATTCCATGGTCTCATCAATATTCTTTTTCCAAATATAGCTCTTGAATGGCCACAACCATTCAGCTTTGCTGAGGCCAGGGACGATGAGTGCCGGTGCGAACACCATTATGCCGGCAATCTCCGGGTGGCGTATGCTCAACGCCAGTGTGAGAAGCCCGCCCATTGATTCTCCCATCACAAAGACCTTATCGCATTTCTGTTTGAGCACTGTATAGTTATCTTCAGCGCAGGCAAGCAGATCCTGCCAGGAAAAGGTATTCATATCGTCAACGGTCTTGCCGTGCCCTGGTAAGAGAGGTCCGCGGACGGTATAGCCCATGTCGTTCAAGAATTTCGCCATTAAACGGACCTCTACAGTAGTAGCAGTAAAGCCGTGAAAGAGCAAAATACCAATTTTTCCGCCCTTCCACTCAAAAGAAGTGCCGTCCAGGTCAGCATGTTGGAACAAATGAGGTTCTGTCATTAAACTTTTCCTTTGTAGAACAATATTACTACAATTAATCTCTCATCCAAACGCCATGACCGGCATAAATGCGGTCAGGCTTTAGCGCAATCTGCATTTCGAAGGCCTGGATGGCCAGGGCATCGTCCCATGTATTGGCGCCAGAAGAGGGGAGGAGGTTCTTTCCTCTAATTTTAATAGAATCCCCAGCAAAAAGTGTACGCGTAGATTCTGACCACAAAGAGAGGTGTCCAGGGGTATGGCCTCGGGTGTCCAGTACCTCCAGGCCACCTAAAAAGGGCAGGATCTCCCCAATTACCAAAATACGGTCAATTTTCGCCGGTTGGGAGCGAAACAAGGGGCCAACCAGGTCATACATCAGCTTCCTCAGACCTTTTCCCTTCAAAGGTCGAGAAGATTCACCCATCTGAATGGCTTTAGCCTCAAAAGTACTGGCTGCGGCCACAATAGAGGGCGTATTGTCTTGTATCTCCGCCAGGCAGCCAAAATGGTCCCCATCCGCATGGGTGATCACCACCAGCTCGATCTGTGACAAAGAAATGTTGTGTTCTTTTAGGAACTTCTTCAGATGAGCGAAATCATTAGGCATACCCACATCAATGAGCAAATAACCATTTTGACCGGCAACCAGGTACTGATGCGCTACGGTTGGGGGAAGAAGATAAATTTCCTGGTTCATCAAGATTCTCCTTGCTTACAATTCGTTTCTAAGGACTAATTATAGACAAAAGCTTGAAAAGGGGAGGAAAATGTTTTACAATAACTTCATGGTTTCGATAAGTATTATTATAACAAGCAATAACAAATACGAATAATTATCTCCTGAGGACCTATGTCTACCATACTGGAAACGATCGAAAAGTATCTTGATTCTGTCAAAATGGCTCGTAGCGCGCATACAGCTGCTACCTACAAGAATGCTATGAACTATTTTATGCAAACTCTGGCAAATCACAAAATTGATATTGCCGCAGCCCCTATCAGCGCCCTTTCTGAAGATTCGGTCGTCTGGCTGGCTGCTGAGCTCAAGGACCACGCTGCTACGACCGAAAGGCTCTATTTGACGGCAGCCTCAGGATTTTTTGAGTACGTGGCCGCTGAGAACCTGGCCCCCATCAATTTGCCTCGCATTCGTCTTCTCATCCAGCAGCGTGCACGCAGACCCGGCCTGAGGCTGCCACAGTTTCCGATCTCAGCCATTGAACAGGTTCTTGAAAAAGCCGATGCACTAAAGAACAATCCATACGAAGAAGATTCAGAACATTTGATCGATCTTCGTGACCGCGCCTTTTTACTCACACTTGCCGATACAGGGCTGCGTGTCCACGAAGCCTGTGGGCTGCGCCGTGGAGACCTTGACTGGAATGAAGGCAAAGCCATGATCATCGGTAAAGGCAACCGTCAGGATATTGTACGCTTTTCCACCCGGGCAACAGACGCTCTATTGGATTACCTCAATGAGCGCCGCAAGCTGGATGGCAGTTCCAATCGGCCGCTGACTTCCTTGCCAATCTTCGCCAGACACGATAAGGGCGCCGGAACCAAAATAAAACCCATTACGACTACTACAGGCCGAAATATCGTCTCAGAGCGCGTCCTGGAGTTCTTAGGAGATGAAGCTGTGGGATCAATCACTCCCCATTCATTCAGGCATTACTTTGTAACCCGGGTTTTACGTGCTTCAGGGAATCTAAAACTGGCACAGGAACTGGCCAGGCATCGAAACATTGCCGTGACACAACGCTATGCGCACCTTTCTGACGATGAATTAGATAAGGGCTATTGGAATGCAATAGAAAAAGAAAAATAATTAAATAAAATCCGCTCTGAGTTTTCTCAGAGCGGATCCAGATTTGCAGTGTCTCTGTTACTTTACAACAACAACATTGCTTGCCTGGAGGCCTTTCGGGCCTTTTTCGATTGCGAACTCAACCTTTTGGCCTTCTTCCAGGTTACGATACCCATCAGCCTGAATGGCAGAGAAATGTACGAAAACATCCTCACCACCCTCGCGGGAAATGAAACCATAACCTTTGGTTCCGTTGAACCATTTGACTGTACCGACGATCCGTTCTGACATTCTTTTGCCTCCTATAGCAAAAAACCACTTATTATTAGGATTTCCTTTTTAGTCCTTCGTCGGGGGCCAAAAAAAGACAGTACCTGGAGCTTGCGCTTTGGCCTGTCTTCTTTACATCCAACAAGAACTACTAAGCATCCTACAGGGATAAATTTATCATATTCCGCATAGAAAGTCAATAGCCAATTTTAACAAATTGTTAATTATGTTAAGCATCCAATAAAGCTTCTTTTGCTTTCTTGGTTTGCTTGCCGCGTTCTTCAGTGTTTAAGATGCGTTTGCGAATTCTGAAGTTGATCGGCGTAACCTCAAGCAGCTCATCTTCTGCAAGGTACTCGATCGCCTGGTCCAGACTCATATTCAGCGGAGGGGTCAGGCGGATCTCAATATCTTTGTTGGAAGAACGCATGTTGGTAAGATGTTTCTTCTTGCACACATTCACTGTCAGGTCATCCGGGCGTTGGGTCTCGCCCACGACCATGCCCTCGTAAACATCCACGCCAGCTCCCAGGAACAGCACACCACGTTCTTCTGCGTTTTTGAGACCGTAAGTGGAGGTCAATCCTGATTCCCAGGCTACAACCGAACTGGTAGCGCGGGAAACGATTGGGCCTGCCAAAGGTAAATAGTCGTGGAACAAGGTGTTCAAAACGCCCATACCACGGGTTGCAGTCAGGAATTGATAGCGGAATCCCAACAAACCACGGGTCGGAACAAGGTAATGCAGATGGACTGTGTTATCCGGGTTGTTGGTGATCTCCAACATTTTGCCACGGCGATTGCCCAACATCTCTACCACAGTACCCACTGTATCCGGGCTGGTATCAACATGCAGATCCTCGAACGGCTCAAGAGTCTCGCCGGCAGGTCCTACCTTGAAAATAGCTTCAGGGCGGGAAACCTGGAATTCATAGCCTTCACGCCGCATGGTTTCGATCAAAATTGCCAGGTGCAACTCCCCTCGCCCGGAGACAATGAAGGTATCTGGGCTTTCTGTTTCTTCTACACGCAATGCTACGTTATTTTTCAATTCATCGAAAAGGCGTTCGCGCAGCTTGCGAGAAGTGCCCCATTTGCCTTCTTTTCCGGAAAATGGAGAGGTGTTGACGCCGAAGGTCATCCGAACGGTAGGTTCTTCTACCTGGATTGTGGGTAAAGCGATTGGATTCTGTGCGTCTGCCAGGGTTTCGCCGATGCCAATTGCCAGTAAGCCTGCAATGGCCACGATATCACCTGCACGAGCAGAAGAAACTTCTACTTTGTCCAGACCCTGGAAGGTGTACAAATAGCGGGCATTTTCTGGGACGATCTTGCCGTCTTTGAGAATACGCGCAATAGGCGCTCCGGCCAGCATTTTGCCGGCATGGATACGCCCCACTGCGGTGACGCCGCGGTAATCATCATAGCCAAGGTTGGTGACGAGCAATTGAAGCGGAGCTTCTTCGTCCACTACAGGAGCTGGTACGTTTTCAAGAATGGCATTGAACAAGGGCTGCAGGTTATCTTCCAGATCGTGGGTAAGTCCCGCCTGCTGGGTAATTGCATTGGAATAGATGATTGGGAAGTCACACTGTTCGTTGCTTGCGCCTAACTCTACGAACAGATCAAAGGTCAGATTTACGGCCCGTTCGGGATCAGCGTCTTTGCGGTCCATCTTGTTGATGACCACTATGGCTTTGTGACCCATCTCCAGTGCTTTCTTGAGCACAAAGCGGGTCTGCGGCATGGGACCTTCAGCCGCGTCTACCAGTAAAAGGACACCATCAACCATGTTCATCACACGTTCGACCTCGCCGCCAAAATCGGCATGTCCTGGAGTGTCTACAATATTGATCTTAACCATCTCTCCGGTTCTGGGATCAGGGATGGTGATGGCTGTATTTTTTGCCAAAATGGTGATACCGCGTTCGCGCTCCAGATCGTTGGAGTCCATAACGCGCTCTTGTACTTGTTGGTTCTCGCGAAAAACTCTTGCCTGCTTGAGCAGTCCGTCTACCAGAGTTGTCTTGCCATGATCAACATGGGCGATGATCGCCACATTACGAATATCGGTTCTAACTTTTTCCATGAGTCGAGTCCAGTCTCTTATAACCTTCCGAAATTAACAACCCCTTATCTTATCAGACGCGATGCATCTTGAACAGGGTCAAAAAAGCCCTTCGATCTTGAAGGGCTTCGAAAAGAGTTATTTTTGAATTCCAAACCGCAGAAGTAACAGGTAGATTCCAAAAATGATCAGTCCGATCGATCCTGAATTGCCAACAAAACCAAGGGCATTGGAAGGGTTACCACCGATATACAGCCCCCACCCTACCATGGCCAAGACACCGCCCGGAATCAGCGGCCACCAGATGAATTTCTTATAAATGATGCGGGAGAAAACGGTGATCAAGATCCATCCGAAGGCGAACCAGACCAGCATGATGCCGGTTTCAGTGAGCCCTTCAGGATTGGTGGAGCCATTCCATGCGAAGTAAATGCCTGGCGCCACGGTCATGAGTATGGAGCCAGGAATGATCAACCCAATCAGCCTGCGCCGCATTCCCCAGGTGAGCAGTACCAGACCAAGTGGAAGCAGAATATACAGGACAAAGTCTAAAAAGTTACGCTGCGTGAACAAAAGCGCATATGAGGTTCCGCCAAAGATCGCAAAACAGATGAGGGACCACCAGGCAGAATTTTGGAACACCAGTTTGAGGATCAAGAAAATAGTGAGCCAACTGATGGCGAAAAACATGGTCAGGTAGCCAAATTTCTCTACCAGCGGTAATTCACGTAATTGCTGCAAAGCGAAGAACAGACCAATACCCGTTCCTGTAACCAGGCTGCCTGAGATCAACCAGCCCTTTTGGGAAGAGAGCAGGCCGTAGACAAGCAGAATTAGCCCTAAAATGGCAGGAATGGAAATGGTCAACCAGCGGGTTTTAAGGCGCAGATCCACCAGCAGTAAGACGCCAGCAACCACCAACATCAAACCGAGGATGGAAGTTTTTTGAAACTTTGGTAAATTGATTCGATCCATATGTTTCTGATTCATAGTTTTGACCCTGTACGATGACTAAATGGTAATGATGCCCAATTCTTTTGCTTTCAACACGGCCTGCATACGATCGCGTACACTTAACTTGCTGAGGATGCTGGAAAGATGGTTCTTGACGGTTCCTTCTGAAATCACCAATTTTTCCGCGATCTCCTTATTGCTGGCGCCTGTGGCAACCAACCGGATGATCTCAATTTCACGCGGAGATAGTGGGTCCGGCAAAAAGGATTCGGCAGTACGGGGAGCCGGCTTGGAGATGCGAGAGAATTCCGAAACCACTTTGGCTGTGATAGACGGCACCAAAAAATACTCACCCTGGCTGGCAGCCCGGATCGCTTCTGTCAATTTTTCTGAAGAAACGTCTTTAAGCAGATAACCCACGGCTCCTGCTCGAAGACCATCAAAGACATTCTCATCATCATCAAAAGTGGTCAGGATAATGACTTTGGTATTCTTGTTCATCTGGACGATACGGCGAGTGGACTCCACTCCATCCATAATGGGCATGCGCAAATCCATCAGTACCACATCCGGATGATTCTGCAGAACCATCCGCAAAGCTTCTTCA
>JAYFNV010000013.1:0-21849 GCA_034933225.1 Anaerolineaceae bacterium
GCCCTCGACCGGGTACACGTGGGGAAGTACTTTACTGAGATATTCACTTTTGGTGAACTAGGCGCTCGCAAACCCGAGGAAGCATTCTACCGCGCTATTGAATCAAAGCTGGGCGGAAACCGGGAAGAGTACATGATGATCGGCGATAGTTATTCCACCGATGTCCTGGGCGCATGGCATGCCGGCTGGAAATCAGCCTGGTATAACCCCTTAAAAACGCATTGCTCTGGCCATTTGCCGGTACACGAGATCCAGCTTCAGGATATGAAGGATCTACCCGCCTTGCTGCGCGCTCCTGAATTGCCCTCATTGAATACCTGTCTGGAGTGGCTGGAATCCAACCAGGCCAGCAGCAATCTGCTCATTCACGTGCAACTGGTGGCAGCCTGCGCTTACCAGATGGCCTTGTGGCTGAACCGCAACAATATTGCTGTTAATTCCATCTTGGCACATCGCGGCGGGTTGCTGCATGACCTGGCCAAACTTTGGCCAGAGAAAAACATGGATCATGGTCTGGCTGCCAGCCTGTGGTTAAAAGACAAAGGCCAGGAGCAGTTGGCGGAGATCGCTTCCAGACATATGATCTATGGCGTTTTGGATGAAGCGCGCCGCCCCAACACCTGGGAAGAAAAGCTGGTCTATCTGGCCGATAAGCTGGTGGAAAAGAACAGCATCGTTTCTATTGATGAGCGTATTGCCGGATTGAAAACGCGTTATGCAATGGAAGATGGCCTTTTAGAGAAAGCCTATCCGCTTTTGATTGACTTACAGCAAGAGATCTGTACCTCCGCCCGTGTGCCGGTAAATGACTTGCCTGGCAAGCTGGCGCAGGCAATCTATAAGAGTTAGCCCTTCCAAAAATTTTGGTGAAACAAGAGTAAACAAAAAGAGCGTTGCATTCGTAAATGCAACGCTCTCTATTTGATGGATCGATTATTGTGATGTCAGGTTGAAGTAGTTGTATACAGCACGCGAGAGATTGGCGATAAGGCGGTTGGCGTTATCCCAAACGATCTGATTGGTGTCGTGGATGAACACTACCATCACATAATTGCCGCCAGGGGTATAGACCAGGCCGGCGTCGCCGATGGTGTGCATCAGGCCATCAGTGGGATCGGTTACCCAGCCGTGCTTGTGGCCGATCTGAGTACCTTCGGGCAAGCCGGCTTCCAGCAGCACGCCGATGTGGTTGCGGGTAAGGTAAGTGATCATGGATTTGCAGTCGTTCTGAGTGATCTTGCCAGGGAAGACGGCAACCAAAGCTCCACCACCGTTCTGAGCGCACTCGTAAATATCGTTGAGCAGGCTGCCCATCTCTGCGGGGGTCGTCTGGCTGTAACGGTCCGGGTCGGTGTTCATGTCCGTACGAGAATTAGCCGGGGTGGTGGGGGAAGTGATGAGCGGAGCGCCAGTGTAGAACATGCCGCCCAGGAAGGTGTTCTTCAAACCGAGGGCTTGCATATCTTCAGTAACCCCAATTGGACCCAGATTGGGATCGATGAGGGTAGACATGAGCGTATCCGGGGCGGTGTTATCGGAGAGCTCGATCATTTTTTCGACCAACGCGGTAAAACTGGCTGATACCGGCTTGGTGGCATGCCGGAAGGAGCTGATCATCACCGGGATCTTCATGATACTTTCGGCAGAGAAAGCGATATCCGGGGTGTAATACTCGCCTTGCTGGTAGGCCATCTGCATTTCTGAGCCAGTGGAAAGATCCAGAACATAGATCTCTGTCAGGCCGGTAAAGCCATCTACATCAATGATCTGCTGCAACAAAACCTTAAGGTTTGTGTAGGATGGTTTGGAAGAATTAAGCTTGTTGATATCCAGGTTGACCACACGTGAAGAGGGTGAGCGTAACGCCAGACTGACCAGTTTGACGGATTGGTCAACGTCCAATTGGGTGCCAGCTTTGCCTGGTTCAAAATTGACACTGCCTGGAATAGGCACATAAGCTTCTGCCGCCTGGTCGTAGCGCGAAGCAACCTCATTGATAAGGAAATCGCGTAGCTTGGTTTCATCGATCGTGGCGACAAGGGGAATGGTCTGCGAGGAGGGTAAGCGGTTGAACAGGTAATTAAAGAAAGAAACCCAGAACGGCGCAGAGGCACGTTCCTGATCCGCGGCGGTGATCATGGCATTCAGGTCCAGTTGAAACCCAAGTGTTGCTGGCTTGGCCTGGATGGCTGAATTGCCATAGCGCATCTCAATTGGTACAGAATACGCCTGGGTGAGGCGATTGGAGGCTTCATCCAGGGTCAGCCCCCCCACGGGCACCCCGGCAATTTCAGTGCCAAGGGCGAAACCTGAACGCATACGGCTGAAGGAAACCAGTTCAACTACCATCAATAATGCGGCTGACAGAAAAAGTGCCAGTGAAATCCATCGTAATAAAGAAAAATTTTTGATCCTTACCATAAAAACTCCCGGCTTAGTTAAGCCTGTAAAGATTTTACCAGAAGAAAGAGGTCTTGCTTGTGCAGAAAATGGTATGGGTTGAAGGGTGCAGAATGGCCAGGTTTGGATATACTTAAGCTATGGATAAACCCGCTTCATCAGCCGCCCAATTGATACAGGGCATTTTCCCTTTTAGCGATCTTGACCCCAGGACACAGGCCTCTCTGGCACCTCTGGTGGAGCGAGAAAGTTTTGCCGCTGGTACAACGATCTATGCACAAGACGGACCGGCCAAAGCAGTCTATTTTATTCTCTCTGGCCATGTAGAGATCACCCGCCAGGGGAAAAAAGAAACGAAATCCCTCTCTCAGTTGGAAGCAGGTGATCATTTTGGTGAGGATGCCATTGCAGGTTCAGGTTTTGCCAGATCGACCGCGGTAGCCTTAAGCCGGGTGATGGTGCTAAAGATCAACCGCGCGCAGCTTGCCAAAGTCTATGAGCGTGCGCCTATTCTGAGGCGGCTGTTCAAGGTCTTCTATAAAACCTATTCCTTGCTGACCAAAATTGACCTGCCCTGGCGGCAGGCGCACGAGACAGTATATATCCTTACCCGCAGGACACGCTATTTACTGTGGCTGCGGGTGGTGCCTCTGGCAGTTCTAGCCCTGGCTGGCTTTACAGCACTGCTTTATTTTTCTTTCGTGGCGAAATTTGGCAATATACTCTGGTTGGTGCTGGCCTTTCTGGCGCTCGGTTTTGGCCTGTTTGTCACTGCCTGGTCGGCGTTGGAATGGAGCAATGATTACTTCATTCTCACCAAAGACCGCGTGTTGATGCAGCGTATGCTCATCGGCATGTTTGACAGCCGGCAAGAAACCCCCATGACTGCAGTGCTCTCCACGGGTCTGGAACGGTCCTTTCTGGGACGCCTCATTGGTTTTGGTACCGTCACCGCCCGTGCCTACACCGGCGATCTGGCCCTGCCCAACCTGCCTGACCCTGACCTGGTCTTTGCCATTCTGGAATATCGCAGAAAGACCATGAGCAAAGAAATGCGCCGGGCCGAGCAAGAGGGAATGGAATCAATGCTGCAGAATCGCCTGAGGAGCAGCGATCAGCGGGTGACCCAGCCCTTGCCAACCCATAGAACAGCAGAAGTGACCGTAAACTATTACTCTGGCGATTTCTTTGACCTGTTGGCAAAATTCTTCAATTTACGCATCGAGAAAGACGGATCTGTCATTTACCGCACGCACTGGTGGATGCTGATGAAAAAGACCTTTCTGCCCACCCTTTTCTTGATCGGCATTATCGTGCTGGTGGTGCTGCGCCTGCTGGATGTCTTTACCTTTTATGCGGCAGGCGTCTACCTTTTGGCCATCGCCGGGGCAGTCGTAGGCTGGGGGTGGTGGTTCTACCGCTACCTGGACTGGTTCAATGACGTCTACATCATCTCGCCAGATCAATTGATGGATGTGAACCGCAAGCCCCTCGGCCATGAAGAAAAACGCTCCGCACCTGTCAAGAACATTCAAACCGTGGAATACGAGCGCAAGGGGCTGATCGCCTTACTGCTGAACTACGGCACGGTGGGCATTAAGATCGGCAACGAGCTGTTCACCTTTGATAATGTCTACAATCCGTCAGCCGTGCAGATAGAGATCTTTAATCGTTTCCGTGAAAGTGCTGATCACAGCCGCCAAATGGAGCAGGGTCGCATCGCCGATTACATCTCCATCTACGATAAGATGAAGAAACAAAATACTTTTGAAGAAAATGATAATAATCAGACAAAAAACGGGTAAAATGAACCAGAGATTTTAAATAGAGGTAGTAAATTATGTCTGTGATGCAAATTGTTTATGTTCCCGATCCGGTGCTGCGGCGTAAAGCCCATAAGGTGACCGATTTCGGTAAAGAGTTCCAAACACTGGTAGATAACATGATCGAAACCCTGCGAGAGGCGCCGGGTGTTGGATTGGCTGCACCTCAGGTGGGCGTCTCTGAACGTCTGATCGTTGTGGAATACGGCGATGATGACGATGAGACTGTGCCCAAGAAGTTGTTCGTGGTGGCCAACCCGGAGATCGTCTTTAAATCTGAAGAAGTTGTAAAAGGCATCGAAGGCTGTCTTTCTGTGCCGGATCTGATCGGGGAAGTGGAACGTCATGTCAAGATCGAAGTACGCGGGCTCAACCGCCATGGCAAACCCGTCAAGATCAAACTGGAAGATTGGATCGCCCGCATCTTCCAGCATGAGATCGACCATCTGGATGGAATTCTGTTCACTGACCGGACCGACCTGGTCTGGCAGCCCCGTGATGAGGATGAAGTACCCGCAGACTAACGTATGCGATTAACTCATTTGTCGCTGACCAATTTTCGCCTTTTTTCCCGCCTGGATATGGATGTTCCACGGCGGATTCTTTTGTTGGTCGGCGCCAATGCACAGGGCAAGACCTCCCTCTTGGAAGCAATCTATTACCTGGCTACATTCACTTCTTTTCACGCTCAGAGCGACCGCCAGCTCATCAACTTCAACGCCGGGCAGGAAGCCCTGGCCGTGGCCAGACTGGTTGCCACCTACCAGCGGGCTGAGAAGCAGCACCGGCTGGAGGTACGCATCATCCAGGAAGCCAGCGGTTTGAACGGACTGCGTTCCCGCAAGGAAGTGCTGCTGGATGGCGTGAAGACCCTGCCCAACCAACTGGTGGGACACTTCAGCGCCGTGATCTTTTTACCGCAGATGACCCGCATCATCGAAGGCGGACCGGATGAAAGGCGCCGCTACCTGAACCTGGCCTGCGGCCAATCGACCCCCGGTTTTACCCAGGTGCTGGCCGATTATAACCAGGCGCTCACCCAGAGAAACGCGCTGCTCAAACAGCTCAACGAACGTGGCGGTGATACCGATCAGCTCGAGTTTTGGGACCATGTGCTCACCTCCAAGGGCGCGGCCATCATGCAGGCCCGCATCAGCGCCATTCAGGAACTGGAACAACTGGCCAAACGCATCCATGAGCGTCTGTCTGGCTCCAAAGAAGTGATCCGTCTGCTTTATCAGCCTTCCTACGACCCGGTCCAAAAACCTGAAGGGCAGTTCGCCTTGCCCATACAAACATCCATCCAGAGAACCGGCTTCAGCCTTTCGCAGTTGCAGCAGGGGTTCGCGACCAGACTGGCTGAGGTGCGCCGGGAAGAGATCGCCCGCGGCGTCACCACCATCGGCCCGCACCGTGACGAACTCCGCGTACTGTGCAATGGCGTTGACCTGACGGATTTCGGCTCACGCGGCCAGATCCGCACCGCCATCCTTTCGATGAAGCTGGCAGAGGTGGACTGGTACAAACAAAAAACCGGCGAATGGCCGGTGTTGTTGATGGATGAGATCCTGGCAGAACTGGATACGGATCGGCGCGCTTACCTGTTGGATTATCTGGATCACACCGAGCAGGCACTGCTGACCACCACAGATATGAACCTGTTCCCGCATGGCTTTCACGAGCAATGTGAGCGCTGGCAGGTGGCGCAGGGAAACGTGGCCCAGCTTGACGCAGGCCAACTATAGCGGATTCTTGGAGGGGATGCCCACACGCCGGGGGTACTGGGGCGGTGTGGCTGCGATCTTTTCGTAAACCACCAGAAAGCGTTCTTCCACCACTCCCGGCAAGGTAAGGGGAGTGATGTGTTTTAAGCGGCCGCCCAATATGCGGCTGGCCTTCTCAGCGGTCTGAGCTTCGGCGTGGGCGGTCTCGCCTTTTTGGGCCAGAATTGCCCCGCCTACCCGAACCAGGGGCAGCAAGTATTCAAGCAAGATGGGTAAATTGGCCACAGCACGGGCAAGTGCCCAATCGTATTTTTCTCGGTGAGCGGCAAGCTGTCCCACTTCCTCAGCGCGCAGGGTGAGGATCTGCACATTTTCCAGTTTGAGTGTTTCTACCATGTGCTGGCAAAAGTTGGCTTTCTTGCCCACCGATTCCACCAGGGTCAGGTGCATGGCCGGAAAAAGCAGCTTGAGCGGAATACCCGGAAAGCCGGCTCCTGTGCCCACATCGATCAGGTGGTTGGGGGCGATGTTCTTCATCTCTTGAATGCAGGTCAATGAATCTAGAAAGTGCTTCACCCGTACACCCTCTGCATCGCGGATGGCGGTGAGGTTGAACTTCTCATTCCATTCCAGCAATTCTTTCTCATAGAGCGAAAAAGCGCTCACCTGCTGCTGGCTGAGTTTGAGATTCAGTTTTTCTGCACAAAGGGTTTGAAGGTCAGTCATAACGGGGTAATTATACCCAAGGATTTTAGAGCATGTTGAGCATTTAGAAAACACGATAAACAGGAAATGTTGACGTGATTTTTGTCGGTGCTATAATTAGCCAGCTAATTATCAGAAAGGGGTATCATGCCGCAACAAAACTTGGATTTTTTGCTGGTTCGGGTTTGCCGGGCGCATATAAATACGGCCAGCGAGGTATTTGCCCCTTTAAAATTGCAGAGAAGCTGGCCGGGAGTATTGCTCCAGCTTGAACTAAAAGATGGCATGGATCAAACGGAATTGGCGCAACGATTGGAAGTTAGCACCCCCACTATGACCAATTTGCTCAATCGAATGGAAACAGCCGGTCTGGTAAGGCGATGTAAGGGCTGCCAGGATTCAAGGATCTCAAACGTTTATCTTTCGGATGCTGGACGCTTGAAACTGGATGAAGTGAAGGCAGCAATTCAGCAAATGGAAGAGACCACCTTCGCGGGTTTCTTAACGGAAGAAAAAGCTCAGATGGTTGCGTTTCTGGAGCGCATCCACACGAATCTGATCAATAAATAGCCGAAAATAATCTACAGGTAGGAAGTGAAAAGTTCTATGAAAATTAGTAATGAATCTAACAACCGCTGGTACGTATTGGCGACTTTATGTGTCGTTCTTTTTATTATCTCTATTGATAACACGGTGTTAAACCTGGCCTTGCCGTCCATTTCAACGGCATTGAATGCCAGCGCCAGCCAGTTGCAATGGATCGTAGATACGTATACTTTGATCTTCGCCTCGATCCTCATCACCACTGGTACGTTGGGTGATCGTTACGGACGGCGCAAGTTGCTCATCATTGGGCTGATCCTTTTTGGGCTCGGTTCGCTTGGCGCGGCTTTTTCCATCTCCACCCTGATGCTGATCATCTTCCGAGGCATTCTGGGCATTGCCGGGGCGTTGATCATGCCCTCTACACTGTCCATTTTGAATCACGTCTTTATTGAACGGCGTGAACGCGCCAAAGCCTTTGCCATCTGGTCGAGCATTTTTTCCATCGGCGCCGGTATTGGACCCATTGTGGGTGGTCTGCTCATCAGCGCTTTTCACTGGTCTTCGGTATTCTTTTTGAATGTGCCGATCGTAGTGATCGGGTTGGTGGGTACCTTCCTGTTTGTGCCGGAGTCTAAAGATGCCAGTACACCCAGCCCTGATTTCCCCGGTGTGGCGCTTTCAGTCATCGGTTTGTTCGCGCTTATTGGCGGCACTATCCAGGCAGGGGAGTTTGGCTGGACGGCACCGCGTGTGCTGATCGAATTTGGCATCGCCATTGTGTTCCTGTTCGGTTTTGTGATGTGGGAGAAATACTCACCGCGCCCCATGTTGCCCCTTGAGTTCTTCAAGATCCGGGCCTTTACGGGTGCCAATGTTGCCCTCACCATCAGTGCATTTGCCATGATGGGATCCATGTTCTTCTTCAGCCAGTTCCTGCAGTCTGTCCGTGATTACACTCCAATTATTGCCGCTGTGGGAATGTTCCCAATGACCATCTCTGTGTTCAGCTTCACCATGCTCTCGGTGCGGATCTTCCACCGCATGGGCGTAAAGTTCACCATGAGCCTGGGGCTGCTGCTGATGGGCGCAGCGCTGTTCATCTTTGCTGCCACCGTGGGTTTGCAGACCAGCTACTGGTCCATTCTTGTGGTGCAGCTTGTCTTGGGTAGTGGCATTGGCCTTTCCATGAGCCCGGCGACCAACACCATCATGAGTTCACTGCCGCCCAACCGGGCTGGCATCGGATCCGCCATGAACGACACCACCCGTCAACTGGGGGGAGCGCTGGGGATCGCCGTGCTGGGTGCACTCAGTAACCGGGTCTACCGGGCCGAAGTGTCCAGTCTTAGTACAGTATCCGGAATGAGTGATCCCATCCTGAACATGATCCGCGGCAGCATCCAGACGGCCCACAACGCTGTTTCAACGTTGAGTGGCGATATGGCGACCTTTGCGTTGAATACGGCCAAGCAGGCCTTTTCTGATGGCATGCGCGAGGCTTTGTGGGTGGGTGGGGCTATGATGGTGGTCTCTGCATTAGCCGCCTGGTTCTTATTGCCCAACCAAGAGGACAAGCTGAATTCAAGACCTGACCGGCTAGACAACATTCATTTGGAAGAAGAGACATCTGAATCATAGATAGTGTTCGAGGAAAGGAATCAGATTGGAAGTACGGTTGGCAAATCTCACTGATATTCCGCATTGGATGGACCTGGTGGAAAAAGTAAAAGACAGTTTTCCGGGGTTAATAATGGCGGAATATGAACAAATCTTGCGGATAAAGATCTTGGGAAACCAGGCGATAGTTGCCTGCGAGGGTGAAACTCTGGTTGGAAATTTGCTCTTTTCTATCGAAGAGAAAGAGCTAGAATTTCTGGCTGTCTCGCCAGATTTCAGAAAACATGGAGTCGCTACCGCAATGATCCGGAAGATGTTTTCTTCTTTTAAACAAAATGATCAGGTAACCGTGGTCACTTATCGCGAAGGGGATGCTCAGGGGTACGCTGCCAGAAAACTGTATGAAAGCCTGGGTTTCAGAGCGGGTGACCTTATCACCATGTTTGAGTACCCATGTCAAAAATTCACATATAAAATGGAAGAAGTCAAATAATCGTTAAAAATAGTTAATCAATTTGCTTGACAAGTGGTATTTGACCCGCTAAAATATATTTGTTAATAAAAATCTTATGAAAGGAAGGCGCAGTTACAAGATGGTAAATCGCATGAAATTGTACACCACCGAAATTATCAGCACCGCTATCTATGGCGTTGTTGAACTCCCTTGTCGTAATGCGCCTGTCCTCAGTTAGAAAGATCCTAAAGTAAACTTCTGACGGCCACGGGTGCAAGACGATTCCCGTGGCTGTTTTGATTAACCTGTAAAAGGCCACGGGACCCACTCCGTGGTCTTTTTTTGTCCATCCAAACAGAGAGGAGATCAAAAAAGAGACATGCAAAGAAACAATTCGAATTTGTTGTGGGTGTTTCACCCGGGTAAGTAGGTACTTGTTTTTGTAAGTCAAAGAGGAGGCCGAAAATGCTTGATGCATTAACAAAATTCGGCGGTTACAGGATCGACCATTTTGAACCAAACTGCAGCAATGCCAGTGCATTTGCGCTTTATGTGCGCGGCGGATTGGTGCCTGGCAGTCTGTACAGTTTGGAAGCCAAGCAGCAGCTTTACTTTGGACTGGCGCTTATTCAATCAGTGCTTGGGCTGGAAAAGCTGGCCGGGGTCTTTGTAGATGTCAACGACCTGGCAAATCTGGAGCGCCCGGCATACCGTGAATTAAAGCAGGAGATCCTGGCCGGGGAGATCAAGCGGGTTTTGATACTGGATCCATCTGCAATATTGGGCAACCCGGTCGCAGACCGTGACGTGGCTGAGTTATTTCAGCGGGTGAATCGGTTGGAAATCTTTACCGTCATCGCTGGGGTGGAGCGGCCGATCGTAGTGGAGCCGGCGTTGATTCCGCTGGCTATATAAGGCAGGTTAATTATGGAAAACGCTATCGTTGTAGATGGGGTATACAAGCAATTTGGCAAACCGGTGGATTCCTTCTGGCAAAGAATTACAGGGAAGAAAGACCCTGAGCAATCTTCGGCAGCCACAGAGGGGAACCTGGCTGAAAGCGAAAAAGACGAAAAAGGACGGCGTGTAGTCATCGCCGTGGATCATGTTTCTTTTAATGTAAAAGCCGGCGAGATCTTTGGCGTGCTGGGGCCGAATGGCGGTGGGAAATCAACCCTCATTCGGCTTATCTCAACGCTGATGATCCCGGACAAGGGCAAGATCACCGTGCTCGGCTTTGATGTGGTCAAGCAGCCCATGCAGGTGCAGCAGGTCATCAACCGGGTGTCTGTTGAGGCTTCCTTCTTCAAGAAGCTAAGCCCCCTGGAGAATCTGATGTACGGTGCCCGGCTGTATGGCATGGAGTCGCGCCAGACCCGCAAAAACATCTTTGAGATCCTTACCCGGTTGGGGCTGGAGAAACGCACCATTACCAGCCCCATGGAAGAGATGTCGCGCGGCATGCAGCAGAAGGTGGCTATTGCCAGGGCATTGCTCTCCAAGCCGCGTTTGCTGCTTTTGGATGAGCCCACTACCGGGCTGGACCCACGTTCCAAGCGCGAAGTACAGGCGGTGGTGCGTGAGATGCGCGAGAAGGATGGCACGACCATTCTGTTGACCACACATGATATGAGTGAAGCGGAAACCTTATGCGACCGGATCGCTATCATGTCAAAAGGGCAGGTGATCGCCCTGGATACGCCAGAAGCGCTCAAAAAATTGGTGACGTGGAAAGAGGGCAAAGAACCCTCTTTGGAAGATGTTTTTATTGAACTGACGGGGAATCCGTTAGTGAACAAAGATGAGGAAGAGGAGGAAGTGGAATGATCGGAAAGTCATTGTATATCGGTGAACAGGTGGATCTGAGCGCCATGGATCCTGAAAAAGATGCTGTGACGTTCAGCAAATGGAGCGTTGATCCGGCTTTCTTCAGAATGATGGATGAAGGGTTCTTTCGTCAGCTTCCGGCGCACGAGTTGAAGAAAAAACTGGAAGAAAAAATGAAGAAGGCCGATGAAAAGCATGACAATTACTATTTTGCGATACGCAAGCACGATAGTAATGATCTGGTGGGTTATGCAGCTTTTATCTGGCTGCGGCCAAGTCATCAGGTGGGCGCCTTACAGTTTTATATCGCTGACGCAGAGAACTGGCAGACGCTGGGTCAGGAAGCGTATCAGATGATCTTGCGTTACGGCTTTATGGAGCTCAGTCTCAACCGTATCGAGATGTTCTTACCTGGCAACCAGGAAAAACTCATAGCCTTGGTCGAAAAGAATGGTTTCTTACGCGAGATCCAGATGCGTGAAGCCAGTTTCCATGAGGGTAAATTTGTAGATCGCCTGGTCTATGGGCTCTTGAAATCCGACTATAAGAAATCTTTGGCAGAGGTGACTCATGCGTAAGTTATTTGAAGGCGACCTGGTTCGCTTGGCGGCCTACGATAAAGAGAAAGATGTTGAACTCGAAGCAAAATGGGTTCGTGACAGTGATTACATGCGCTTGCTGGATGATATGCCGGGCAGCCTGTATTCCATCAAGCAGGTGCAGGAGTGGATCGAAGGTATTGGTGGGGATCAAGGTTTTTATGCCATCCGTACCCTGGCCGATGATAAGTACATCGGCACCATCAGCCTGGGAGGGTTTGCCTGGACAGATCGTAACGCCTGGGTCGGCATTGGCATCGGTGACCGCGATTACTGGGGCAAAGGCTACGGCTCAGACGCCATGAAGGTTCTCCTACATTATGCCTTCACCGAGCTGAATTTGCATCGGGTCAATCTATCGGTCTTTTCTTTCAATGAGCGCGCCATCAAGTCTTATGAGAAGAGCGGCTTTAAATATGAAGGCACCCAGCGTGAGGCTATCTATAAAGAGGACCAGCGCTGGGACATTATCACCATGGGAATCTTGCAGTCTGAATGGCAGGCGATGCAAGAGTAAGAGAGGAAGTTTTATGGCTGTGGTTACGCAACAATTTCGCGCATCTTACGCCTTTTTTGAGCGCAACATCAACCTCATCAAGCGTTACTGGTCCTGGGAAGTGGTCTGGCTGGTCTATTCCACCGCAGATTGCCTCTCGGTCAGTTTCATCGGTCTGGGCATGCAGCAGATCAGCGGCAGTGCCATCAGCAACACCTCGTATGTAGTGCTCTATCTGCTCATTGGTACACTGGTCTGGCGTTACCTTTCCACGATCTTTTACTGGATCACGGACCTTATCAACATTGAGCGCTGGGAAGGCACCATCGAATACACCCTGATGGCGCCAGTACGCCGTATCACCCACATGACCGGGCAAACCACCTTTGCGGTGGTCTATGGGTTCATCTTTACCAGCGTCATCTTGCTCATCACCTCGCTGGTGTTCAAGATCGATCTGAGCAACGCCAATATGCTGGGCGGCACAATAGTGCTGCTTTCTGGCAGCTTCAGCTTTGTAGGGATCGGTATTATGGCCTCTGTTTTGCCATTGCTGTTCCCAGAGCGCGGCTCACAGATGACGCATGTCTTTATCGCACTTTTATTACTGGTTTCAGGGGTGTATTACCCGGTGGATGTACTGCCAGGTTTTCTACGTAAGGCCGCCGTGTTCAGTCCGGCCACTTATGTGTTGGAGGGAGTACGCAAGGCGTTGCTGGATGGCGCCCCTACCGCAGACCTGATCAAGTTTGTCTGGCCTGTGCTCTTGATGGGGTGTGTCCTCATTCCCCTGGGATTATGGATCTTCCGTCAGGCAGAGCTTTACGCCAAAAGAACGGGAAAATTGCACCGCAATGGATAAAGAAAATGGCAGGTTGGCAAGTCGCAGCCTGCCATTTGATTTCTGATATACTATTTGCAATTCAGCTCGGAGGAATGGAATGGACCAGCACATTAAAGCAGTGATCTTTGATATGGGGGGAGTGATCTTAAGATCCGACGACCTCACTTCCAGGCAAGAACTTGCCAATCGATATGCTGTAACAGAAGAACAATTGGAAGACATAGTCTTTGATTCACCCACTGCAAAAGTTGCCACGGTGGGACAGATATCAGAGCGCGAGCATTGGCAGGAAGTGTTTGCCATGCTGAATGTCCGCCCCGAAGATGAGCAGGCTTTTCAAGATGCTTTTTGGGCGGGTGACCGCATCGACCGGGGTCTGGTAAAGTTCTTGAGTGATTTTCGCCCGCACTATCAAACAGGGTTGCTCAGCAACGCCTGGTCAGGCGCTCGAGACATGCTGACGCAAAAATATCAGGCTATTGACGCCTTCGACACTTCAATATTTTCATTTGAAGTGGGTATGGCCAAGCCCGACCCGGCCATCTATCACTACATCCTGGATCTCATGCAGGTGAAGCCCGAAGAAGCCATCTTCCTGGACGATTTTGAACGAAATATTATTGCAGCCAACCAGGTGGGGATTCACGGCGTGCGCTTTTTAAATCGCGAACAGGCTATGAGAGATATTCTCGCTTTATTGAATGACTGACAAAAATCAAAAATCCGAACTGAAATCAATCGTCGCCGAGACAGACCCCTTTGTGGTGGGTGTGGTAGCAGATACCCACATTCCGGACCGGGTCGACTCGCTGCACCCCGACCTGGCTTCTGTGTTGATCCAAAACAAAGTACAGTTGATCTTGCACGCCGGCGACCTTTCTACGCTGGCAGTGATACGTGAATTGGAACAGATAGCACCTGTTCTGGCGGTGACTGGCAACCGGGATTTCCTTTTGCATAAGATGTTGCCTTTTGAGCAGCGCATGAGCATTTATGGCTCAGAAATCGTGCTGGTGCACGGGCACATCAGCCCCAGGATCTACTGGATGGATAAAGTGCAGTACATAGCACTTGGTTACAGTTTTGAACGCTACCAGCAACGCCTTGCCAACCTTTATCCATCTGCCAGGGTGATCTTGTTCGGGCATACACACCACCCGGAAAATCGTTGGGTAGGGGAGCAGTTGTTCTTCAACCCGGGTGCTGTGAGCCACGGCGACTATCTGGACAGGACCCCGTATTATGGTCTGCTCAAATTCTATAAAGGTGGTAGAATTGACGCGGCAATCAACCCGCTGATGGGGGCGCAAATACATGCTAAACAGTGGGTACAACAGAGATAATGTTCACTAGAATTATCAAGAAATCTTGAAATTTCTTGACCATATAATATTATGTTGATATAATCAAGGTTTGCATATCCCGGACACCTTTTCGCCTGGGGTCTATATTATTATTGCCAGGTTTGATTTTCTTTAGGAGAAACCTATGGCTTCTGCTTTACCTACCAAATCATACGCACGAATCCCCGTAATTTTTGATATGCCTAATCTGATCGATGTGCAGTTGGATTCTTTCAAACGACTGAAATCAGACGGGCTGGGCGATCTGTTCCATGAGATTTCGCCGATCGAATCCTACAACAAGGGAATGAAACTGTATTTTCCCGGTCGCAGCCCCGAGTCTCAACAGTGGGGTCTGAAGTATTGGTTCGACGAACCGAAGCACAGCATTGACGAATGTATTGAGCGTGACCTGACTTATTCAAGCCCGCTTTACGTTTCAGTTTTACTGGCTGGCCCGGATATTCCGCAGCCGGTGAAATCTGATATCTTCCTGGGCGATTTCCCTGAGATGACCGACAAAGGTACCTTCATCATTAACGGTACCGAGCGTGTGGTCGTTTCGCAGTTGATCCGTTCTCCGGGTGTGTATTTTGAAGCTCCTGTAGACCGTGCAACCGGACGCCGCCTGGCGATGGCTAAACTGATCCCGGATCGCGGTGCCTGGATGGAATTTGAGACCCGTAACAAGGATTTCATTATTCTCAAATTCAACCGAAAACGCACAGTGCCCATCACCATTTTCCTGCGTGCTCTGGCTGCAGTAGATGACCTGCTTCCCGGTGACAGCCCCATCAAGAACGGCACCGATGAAGAACTCATCGCTCTGTTCCATGATATTGATAACAACCCCGACCGTCCCTTTATTGCCAAGACCATTGGCCAGGAACCGGTCTGGGACCTGAGCAACGGCCAAACCATTGCGCAGGCGGCTCTGATCGAATTCTTCCGCCGTATGCGCCCTGGCGACCCCGCCAACCTTGAAAACGCCCGCCAGTTCCTTGAAGAGCAGATCTTTGATATGCGTCATTACGATCTGGAGCGTGTTGGCCGTTACAAATTGAATCAGAAACTTGACCTCAGCGACCGCATTCCCGTTTCTCACCGCAGTGTGACCAAATGGGATATTGTGTACCTGGTGCGCCGCATGATCCTCATCAACAATGAGGTTGAGGACAAAGACGACATCGATCATCTCGGCAACCGCCGAGTGAAGACCGTAGGTGAGTTGATCCAGAACAAGCTGCGCATTGGTATGCGCCGTATGGAACGCGTTATTAAAGAGCGTATGTCCATCCGTGATCAGGATCAGATCTCTCCTGTCAGCCTCATCAACATCCGTCCTGTCGTGGCAGCCCTGCGTGAGTTCTTTGGCTCCAGCCAACTCTCCCAGTTCATGGATCAGACCAACCCGCTGGCTGAGTTGCGCCACAAGCGTACCCTGTCTGCTTTGGGTCCTGGTGGTCTGCGCCGTGAGCGCGCTGGCTTTGATGTGCGTGATGTGCACAACTCTCACTATGGTCGTATCTGCCCAATTGAGACCCCTGAAGGCCCGAACATTGGTCTGATCGGTCGTCTGGCCAGCTATGCTCGTGTGAATGAGTATGGCTTCATTGAAACCGCTTACCGCCGTGTGATCAAAGTGTTGAGCAGCGAAGACAGCCGCCTGGAAGGGCGTATGCTGCGCGAAACGCTCACCAATGAAAAGACCGGTGAAGTGGTAGCCAAAGAAGGTGCTCGCATCACTGCGGACCTGCTACCCGCTATCAAGAAACTGAAGAAGTCGACCATCTTTGTGTCGCCCTTCGTTTCTGAAGAAGTTGAATACCTCTCGGCTGACGCTGAAGATAAATACGTGATCGCCCAGGCGAACACTCCTTTGACCGTTGAATACGAATTTGCTACCGAGCAGATCTCCTGCCGTTTCCATGGTGATTTTGTCACCTCTGGTTCTGACGGCATCAACTACATGGATATTGCTCCGAACCAGGTTGTGGGTATCAGCGCTGCTTTGATTCCCTTCCTGGAGCATGATGATGCCAACCGCGCTTTGATGGGCTCCAACATGCAGGCGCAAGCTGTGCCGTTGGTCAACCCTGACATTCCGTTGATCTCTACTGGCATGGAACGATTTGCTGCCATTGACTCCGGTCAGGTGTTGGTTGCAGAAGAAGATGGCGAGGTGATCTCTGTCACCGGCCGCCGTGTCTTTGTGAAGAGCGCCGAGAACAAGATACGTGAGTACACCCTGCGTAAATACCAGCGCTCCAACCAGAGCACTTGTATCGATCAGCGCCCGGCCGTCGTAAAAGGCCAGCGCGTGCGCAAAGGCGAGATCCTGGCGGATTCTTCCTCCACAGTGGATGGCAATCTGGCCCTGGGTCAGAACGTTGTCATCGCATTCGTCTCATGGGAAGGTGGCAACTTTGAAGACGCCATCCTGATCTCCGAGCGTATGGTGCAGGCAGACAAATTTACTTCTGTTCATATTGAAAAATATGAGGTAGAAGCCCGCGACACCAAGCTGGGTCCTGAAGAGATCACCCGGGATATCCCGAATGTGGGTGAAGATGCAATCAAAGATCTGGACGAACAGGGTATTGTGCGTATCGGCGCTGAAGTCGGTCCCAATGATATTCTGGTCGGTAAGATCACCCCGAAGGGTGAAAAAGAGCTTACCCCTGAAGAGCGCCTCTTGCGCGCCATCTTCGGTGAAAAATCTCGTGATGTGAAAGACACCTCCCTGCGCATGCCTCATGGCGAGCGCGGTAAAGTGGTGGATGTTAAAGTCTTCACCCGTGAAGACAATGTTGACCTCTCCGCTGGCGTAGACATGATGGTGCGCGTCTCTGTGGCGCAGCGCCGTAAGTTGACTGCTGGTGACAAGATGGCCGGCCGCCATGGTAACAAAGGTGTTGTTTCCCGCGTGGTTCCTGTTGAGAACATGCCCTTCCTTGAGGACGGTACCCCTGTGGATATCATCCTGAACCCGTTGGGTGTGCCTGGCCGTATGAACATTGGACAGGTACTGGAAGCCCATTTGGGTTGGGCTGCCCGCGAACTTGGCTTTGAAGGCATCACCCCGGTATTTGACGGCGCCAATGAGTATGAGATCGAAGCTGAATTGGCCCGTGCCTGGATGATGGACACTGCCTGGAAAGAATCAGGACTCAAAGCCTGGGTCTGGGTGAACGAACAGGAACACGATCCTGAAATGATCAAAGACGACGACGAAGTGCGTCTGCTTTATCTGGAACAGCAATTAGGTAAAACTGTAGACGTTGCCCGCATGGCAACCGATTACATTTATGCCCGCCGTGTCAACCTGGAACACTGGCTGCGCGAACGCGGTATTGATCCTGATTCCGTACTGAGCTTTGATAACCTCAAACCGGGAACTGGCGAGTTCACTGAGAACGACGTTCGCGCCATTTCCGTCTGCTTGCGCATCTGGCTCGAGACCGAAGGCGTTGAAGTTGCCAAGGTAAAAGACGATGCCATCCAGGCTTTGGCTGAGAAACACATGGCCGAAACCGGACATCCGCTGCCGATCCTTGGCAAACAGATCATCCGCGATGGTAACACCGGCCAGCCATTTGATGCCCCTGTGACCATTGGTGTTATGACCATGCTCAAGCTTCACCATTTGGTTGAAGATAAAGTGCATGCTCGTTCCACTGGCCCGTACAGCCTGGTTACCCAGCAACCGCTGGGTGGTAAGGCCCAATTTGGTGGACAACGCTTTGGTGAAATGGAAGTGTGGGCGCTTGAAGCTTATGGCGCTGCCTATACCCTGCAGGAAATGCTCACGGTCAAATCTGACGATGTTCAGGGCCGTGTTAGTACCTACGAGGCCATTGTCAAAGGTCAACCCATTGAAGATCCAAGCCTGCCTGCGGCTTTCCGCGTGCTCGTAAAAGAGCTGCAAAGCCTGGGTCTGGCAGTTGAAGCGATCATGGACAACAAAGAAGTGATCCGCTTTGGTAAAGACGAAGAAAGAGTCCGTCCGCCTAAGCTTGAGACCGGTTTATTGGGTCTCGGCGAAGATCTGGAAGGGCTGCTCTAACCCGGTAGCTGCGGCGAGATTACAGGATGGGTAGGGAAAGTGCGTGTCTTGACTGCCCCTACCCGCCATGATATAATCATGCGCCGTTATGAATTTAGCTTGATGTGAGTACTCTGGAGTAATTCCGGCGTGGCCATCATTGCAGTCGATGGCTTCGCCCTATTAAACGAAGATCTGCAGGAACGGCATTAATTTTACGGAGGCTAAGAGACGTGCCAACTATCAATCAATTGATCCGAAAAGGACGCGAGACCAAAAAGGTCAAGAGTAAAGCGCCTGCTTTACAGTACACGCTGAATTCAATGAAGCAGCGTCGTACCCGTGTTGAAAAGGGCTCACCGCAGAAACGTGGTGTATGCACCGTTGTTCGTACCATGACCCCGAAGAAACCGAACTCGGCTTTACGCAAGATCGCCCGTGTTCGCCTTTCCAACGGTATGGAAGTCACCGCTTACATTCCTGGTGAAGGTCATCAGCTTCAGGAGCACTCGGTCGTTTTGGTCCGTGGTGGTCGTGTGAAAGATCTGCCTGGTGTGCGTTACCACATTGTTCGCGGCACCCTGGATACCACCGGTGTTGCCAAACGTGCACAGGGCCGTTCCAAGTACGGTTCCAAGAAACCGAAAGCCTAACCTATTTTCTGACGGAGAAGTTTGAATGCGACGGACTAAACCAGAACCACGCGTAATTCCCGCAGATGTACGCTACAACAATGTGCCTGTGACGTTCTTCATCAACCGCATTATGAAACGCGGCAAGAAGAGTGTTGCAACCACAATCGTGTACGATGCGTTGGATATTGTCAAAGAAAAAACAGGCAAGAATCCCATCGAAGTGATGGAAACTGCCTTGAAAAATGTTGGACCTCTGATGGAAGTTCGCCCACGCCGTGTGGGTGGTGCTACCTACCAGGTTCCTATGGAAGTTCCCGCTGGCCGTCGTATGACGCTGGCCATGCGCTGGATTATTGATGCAGCCACCGGACGCACCGGCAATTCTTATGCAGAGAAACTGTCTGCTGAGCTGATGGATGCGTTCAATAATCAGGGTGCTGCTGTTCGTAAACGCGAAGAAACCCACAAAATGGCCGAAGCCAACCGTGCTTTCTCCCATTTCCGTGTGTAGAAATTAATAATAGTAGAGAGATAGGTTGTAATGTCACGTTCTTTTCCGCTTGAGAAGTGCCGCAATATTGGGATCATCGCCCATATCGACGCCGGTAAAACGACGACGACTGAGCGTATCCTTTTCTATTCCGGCCGCACGTATCGTATTGGGTCGGTAGATGACGGCACCACAGTTACAGACTGGATGGTTCAGGAGCGCGAGCGCGGTATCACAATCGTGTCCGCTGCTGTAACTGCCGAATGGAAAGGCTACCAGATCAACGTAATTGACACGCCAGGACACATTGACTTCACTGCAGAAGTTCAGCGTTCTTTGCGTGTGTTGGATGGCGGTGTGGTTGTTTTTGATGCTGTGCAGGGTGTTGAGCCTCAGAGCGAGACAGTCTGGCGCCAGGCAGATCGTTATAGCGTACCCCGTATCTGTTTTGTTAACAAAATGGACCGTATCGGAGCCTCCTTCGACTATACGATTGGAACAATCAAGTCGCGCTTAGGGGCGAACCCCATCCCCATGCAGATGCCTATTGGTGCAGAATCTTCCTTCAAAGGAATGATCGATCTGCTCACCATGGAAGCTGTATTCTTTGAAGATGAACTGGGCAAAGAGCCTAAGATCGGCGAGATCCCTGCTGATCTGAAAGCCCATGCTGAAGAGATGCGTGTTCAGATGATCGAAAAGATCGCTGAGCTGGATGATGATCTCACCATGAAGTACCTGGAAGGCGAGACCATCTCTATTGAAGAATTGAAAGCTGCCTTACGTGTAGCCACAATTAGCAATAAAGCCACTCCAGTCTTCTGCGGTTCTTCTCTGAAGAACAAAGGTGTTCAGCTGATCCTGGATGCAATGATCGATTATTTGCCCTCCCCGCTGGACATTCCCAATGTAAAAGCCACCAGTCTCAAGACTGATGAAGAAGTTGACTACCCCCCTGAAGATGATAAACCCTTGACCGCTCTGGTCTTCAAGATCGTTGCCGATCCTTATGTTGGCCGTCTTGCTTACTTCCGCGTGTACTCTGGCAAACTTCGCACGGGCGATACCGTACTGAATCCTGGCAAGGGAAAGCGTGAGCGCGTAGGTCGTTTGATGCGTATGTACGCTGATCGCCGCGAGGATATCGAAGAGGTATGCGCTGGCGATATTGGTGCCATCATCGGTTTGAAAGATAGCTTCACCGGCGATACTTTGTGCAACCCTGAGACTCCCGTTGTTCTGGAAAGCATCAGCTTCCCCGAGCCGGTAATCTACATTGCCATTGAACCGAAATCAACCTCTGACCAGGAAAAAATGGGCAATGCTCTGCAGCGTTTGGCTGAAGAGGATCCTACCTTCCGCGTCAGCACAGATGACAGCACCGGCCAGACCATTATTGCTGGTATGGGCGAGCTGCATCTGGATGTTCTTGTAGACCGTATGCTGCGTGAGTTCCGTGTACAGGCCAATGTGGGCAAACCCCGCGTGTCCTATCGCGAGACTATCACTCGCCCGGTCAAAGGTTACTCTTACAAATACGTCAAGCAATCTGGTGGTCACGGTCAATACGGTCATGTTGTATTTGATCTTGAGCCCCTGGATCGTGGTGGCGGTATTGTGTTCCAAAACAAGATCGTGGGTGGTTCTATTCCAAAAGAATACATCCCCGCTGTTGAAAAAGGTATCAAAGAAGCGGTCGATACCGGTGTACTGGGTGGCTTCCCCGTTGTGGATATGAAGATCAGCCTGGTAGACGGTTCGTACCACGAAGTTGACTCAAGCGAAATGGCCTTCAAGATGGCTGCCATTATGGGCTTCCGCGAAGCCATGCAAAAAGGTGCCGCGGTCCTTCTTGAGCCGATCATGAGAGTAGAAGTTGTTATTCCGGAAGAGTATTTGGGTGAAGTCCTCGGACAGGTCACGTCTCGTCGTGGCGTTGTTCAGGGAATGGATATCCGCCCGGGTAATGCTCAGGCTGTTCGGGCAACTGTGCCGTTAGGCGAGATGTTCGGTTATGCCACAGAGTTACGTTCGGGAACGCAGGGCCGCGGTGTTTTCACCATGGAATTCGACCACTACGCTCCTGTATCTGAAGCGATCAAAGAAAAAGTTTTAGAGAAATAATCATTTTTTCAAGAGGACTTTTAAGGAGCGATCTGAATGGCCAAGCAAAAGTTTGAACGAAACAAGCCGCATCTGAACGTGGGAACCATGGGTCACATTGACCATGGTAAAACCACTTTGACTGCAGCGATCACGAAATATTGCGGTTTCTTCGGCAAAGCCGAATACCGTCCGTAT
>JAYFNV010000014.1:0-30037 GCA_034933225.1 Anaerolineaceae bacterium
AGTCAGGCCAAAGACTGGCAGCAAGATCCTGAATCGCTCAACCAGCTCATGACCCGCAATAAGTTCAATGACCCCCTCTTTGATATGGCGGTGCAGGTCTATACCGATTATCAACGTGGCTTGAATTACCGCAACGCCGTCGATTTTTCTGATCTCGTCCGCCTGGCGCAGCGGGTCTTGAAGAGTGACCCGGAATACTTGAGCCATCTGCATTACCGCTGGCCGTATATTTTGGAAGACGAAGCCCAGGATTCATCCCAGATCCAGCAGGATATTCTGGAATCATTGGTCGGCACTACTGGCAACTGGGTACGTGTGGGCGATCCCAACCAGGCTATCTACGAGACGTTTACTACCGCCTCACCCAAACATCTGATCGATTTCCTGCAATACCCCAACGTCACCCCACGCGACCTGGCCAACTCTGGTCGCTCCAGCCACAGCATTATTGATCTGGCCAACTATCTCATCGATTGGACCCGTAAGGATCATCCCAACCCTGAACTTCAGGATGCACTTTCGCTCCCTCACATCCAACCCACTGACGCCGGCGACCCGCAGCCTAATCCGCCGGATAAGCCGAATTCGATCTACATTTACCGATCCAAGCTTTCCTCCGACCAGGAAATTGAGCAGGTCGTCAAGTCGCTCAACAAATGGCTGCCAGATCACCCCGAACAGACGGTGGCAGTTTTGGCTCCCATTGGTGCACACGGTGAAAAGATCGTTGAAGCTTTGAAGCAGGAAGACATTCCTGTGGTGGAAATGCTCAAAAGCAGCGAATCTACCCGCGCCACCGCCCGCATCTTTGAAAAGATCCTGCTCTATCTTGCCGATCCGTCCAAGCAGGTAAAATTGGCTGCCGCATTTTGGGAGATCTATAAAACCAAATTTGAGACGCCTGAAGAAAAAGCCTTTTATGAAAAGCTCCAGTCTGCCCTCAAAGCTTGTGCTAATTTGGAAGACTATCTCTATCTTCAACCCGGCAAGGATTGGCTGCAAAACGAAGCGGCTGGCTTTGTCTCCGCTGAAGGTATCGTATTACTGGCAGAATTCCGTGAGCAGGTTCGGAAATGGCACAAAGCCACACTTTTGCCTGTTGACCAGATGCTCTTGACCCTGGCCCAGGAGCTCTTCACCCGTCCGGCAGACCTGGCCCTCTCTCACAAACTGGCCCTGCTACTGGAATTCAATGCCCGCATTCATCCCGAAAATCAATTGGCGGAATTTGCCGAAGAATTAGGCGAGATTGCTGGCAACCGCCGCAAATTTATGGGCTTTTCAGACGATGACACCGGCTTCAACCCGGAAGACCATAAGGGCGAAGTGTTTGTTTCCACTTATCACAAAGCCAAGGGGTTGGAATGGGACCGGGTCTATTTGCTCTCGGTCAACAACTACGATTTTCCCTCTGCAGAAGCGGGGGATAACTACATCGGCGAGAAATGGTACATTAAAGACCATTTGAACCTGGAAGCAGAAGTATTGAGCAAACTTGAATCCCTGGTCAAGAACGACGTCACCGGGCTGGAACTCGAAGCCGGAGTTGCCACCCAGGCAGCCCGCATTGAGTATTCCTCGGAACGGCTGCGTCTTTTGTACGTGGGCATCACCCGCGCCCGCGAGGAACTGATCATCACCTGGAATTCCGGCCGCAAAGGTGACAGCCGCATGGCTCTCGCCCTGAGCGCCCTGGCCGCCTATCAGGAGGGGAAGAATGCTGCTGCCTGACAACTTTACCTTCAGTCAAAACAACCTGCAAGATTATATCGATTGCAAACGCCGTTTTCTGCTGCGCCACATTCAAAAATTGGAGTGGCCGGCCATTGAGAGCGAACCGGTTTTAGACCAGGAACAGCTTATGCTGTTGGGTCAGCAATTTCACCTGATGGTCCAGCAAAAGCTATCGGGTATCCCGGAAGAAATAATCTCTCAATCCACCCAATCGCCAGAATTGCTGGCCTGGTGGTTTGAGTTTGTCAAATTGGCCCCTGATGCCTTGCCAGGTAAAAAATATTGTGAGGCTTTTTATTCAATCCCCATTGGTGCCTATCGGCTTGTAGCCAAGTATGACCTGCTTGTTATACAGGAGGATGGCAAAGCCACCCTCTATGATTGGAAAACCTCCCACCATGCGCCTAAACGTTCTACCATGCAGCAGCGCATGCAAACGCGTGTTTACCCCTACCTGCTGGCGAAACTGGCCACCTCCGGTTCGCAGTTTACCCAACTGGATGTGGAGCAGCTCAAGATGGTTTACTGGTATCCAGACCCTGCGATCCAGCCCATTGAATTTCAGTATTCAAGCCAACAATTCGAGAAGGATGAAACATTCCTTAATCAATTGGTAGCGGAGATCGCTTCTCTGCCCGAAGAAGCCTTTACCAAAACCCTGTATACCGAGCACAAATGCAAATTCTGCCGCTACCGCACCCTGTGCGAAACGGGTGTGATTCCGGGCACCTTCACAGACGCTGATCCTGAGACTGAAGACACCGAGAACCTGTTCGACCTCGATTTTGATGATCTGGCAGCGGCTGATTGATGTCTACGCCCACACATTTCATCACCCAGTGGAAAGAGCCAGCACCTGTCGTTATCCCGGAGGCGCTGCGTCAAGCCATTGCTGGGCCTGATCTGCTGCTGGAAACCCTGGTGCGCCGTGGTTTTTCTGACCCTGACAAAGCCAGGGGGTTTCTTTACCCGGATGAATACATACCCACTTCTGGGCTGCAACTACCGGGTATGGAAAAAGCCATTGCCCGCATCCGCAAGGCACTTGATGCCCAAGAGAAGATTGGTATCTGGGGCGATTTTGACGTAGACGGCCAAACCTCCACCTCTATCCTGGTGGGGGCACTGCGGAAATTGGGGGCAGATGTCAGCTACCATATTCCCATCCGTGCCAGTGAAGGTCATGGCATTTTGTGGGAGCCTCTTCAGACATTCCTTTCCAGCGGCGTTACCTTGCTCATCACCTGTGACACAGGTATCTCTGCCAATGAGCCCATCGCACAGGCTATGCAAACTGGCGTGGATGTCATCGTCACCGATCACCACACTTTACCAGAAACTTTGCCCGCTGCCTTTGCCATTGTAGATCCGCAATTGGTAGCGGAAGACCACCCCTTGCGGACTCTGTCTGGCTCAGGCGTAGCTTACAAGGTGGTGGAGCAACTCTTTTTTGAGCTGGGCCAGCCGCAAGCCGCCACTGAGTTTGTGGACCTGGCCGCCTTTGGCCTGATCGCTGATGTGGCCACGCTCACCCAGGATGCCCGCTATCTGGTGCAGCGCGGTTTGCAGCAGATGCGCAACGCACCGCGACCGGCTTTTGCTCGCATTTTTTCGGATAACAGCGTTTCCCCGGAACAGATCAACGAGGAGACCATATCTTTCACCCTTGCCCCGCGTATGAACGCGGTCGGCCGCCTCAGTGATGCCAACCCGATGGTGGAGTTTTTGCTTACGCAGGACCCGGTTCTCATCGCCACCACCACCAACCGTATTGAAGGCCTGAACAGTGAACGCAAACTCCTTTGCGATCAAGTTTTTCGGGGTGCACTGGCCCAGATTGAACAGAACCCCAGGGTATTGGATTCTTCCCTGCTTTTACTGGCACATCCCGGCTGGCCGGGCGGCGTGGTGGGCATTGTTGCCAGCCGCATGGTGGAGCTCTATCACCGCCCTGCCATTTTGATGAACGTCGCGGAGGGGGTCGCCCGCGGCTCCGCTCGCTCCATTGATGGCGTCAACGTTACCCAGGCGCTGGTAGAAAACAAACATCTGCTGAATACTTTTGGCGGCCACCCCATGGCAGCCGGCATGGCCACCCCGGAAGACAATATAGATCAACTGCGGCGCGGGCTTTCCCGCTCCGTGGATCGCATGATGTTGGAAGAAAACGTTCAGCCCACCCTGGAAGTGGATGCCATAATTAACCTGCCGGAGATCGACCTGGACCTGCTGGATGCGCTTAACCTGTTAGCCCCATTTGGACCGGGCAACCCGCCCCTGCAATTTGCAGCCCCTGACCTTGAACTGATGGAAGCCATGCCCATTGGCAAGACCAAAGAGCATCAGAAGATGATCGTACAGAGCCGCGATGGCAGTCAAAACTCGCTCCTGTGGTGGCAAAGCGTGGAGTTGCCCCGCCCGCTCAACCGCTTTGACTTGCTCTACAAGGCCAGGATCAATCATTTCCGCAATAAGACCGAAGTGCAATTTGAATGGGTAGACTACCGCGAACGTCTGGAAGAATCTACCGCCACTCTGCAAAAACGCCGTAAAAAGAACCTGGTCAATTTGGATATGCGCAATTCAGCAAATCCACTGGAAGATCTGGAAGCCATCCGCGCCGAACAAGACGTGCTCATTTGGGCTGAAGGTCTGGCCAATCTTCCCGAAGGGGGAAAAACACGGACTGAACTGAGCAAGCAGGCCACTCTGGTGATCTGGACCCAGCCGCCCTCGCCCAGAATTTTGGAAGAAGCCTTGCAGCAGGTCAAACCGCAAAAGATCTACTGGTTTGCCAATCAGCCCGTTGAAACAGAGCTCAAAGAACTGATCCGCAACTGCTTCCGCCTCGTGAATAGTAAGCTTGCTTCTCAATCCGAGAGGGAATGCGATCTGAACGCGCTGGCCGGGTCTTTGGCTACCACTCCGCGCATCGTCTGGCTGGCCCTCAAAGGGCTGCAAATGCAGGGTCAATTAAGCGTTACGGAGCTGGAAGCCGGTAAGATCAAGCTCTCCCTTTCCAAGCTGCCGCCTGCTCCAGGCGATTTGCCTGCTCTCCAACAAGAAATGTTGGCATTGCATCGTGAAAGCACGGCTTACCGAGAGCTTTTCACCCGCACTGCCGTCATCGCCCACCTGCTCCCGCAATCCATGAAGGCCGATTAATTGTCCAGCATCAGGCATGGTATACTCTTAGCGTCTTAATCCGATAGGAGCGCTCTTGTTTCTTCCCACCACACTCAAAGAAGTGACCGAACTTGGCTGGTCAAAAATTGATGTCATCCTGATCTCAGGTGACACCTATATCGATACCCCCTATTCGGGTATCGCCATGGTGGGTAAAGTACTTCTCGAGGCCGGTTTTACCGTGGCCGTCATCGCCCAACCGGATATCAACAGTGATGCAGATATCAAACGGTTGGGAGAGCCTGCCCTGTTCTGGGGCGTCAGCAGCGGTACGGTAGATTCGATGGTGGCCAATTACACCGCCACCCTGCGTAAACGCCACTCAGATGATTTCACCCCCGGAGATGTCAATGACCGCCGCCCAGACCGGGCAGTGCTGATCTATGCTAATCTGGTGCGCCGTTACTTTAAGAATACCAGCCCCATCGTGCTGGGCGGGATTGAAGCCAGTCTGCGCCGCATCACCCACTACGATTATTGGACCGATAAGCTGCGCGCTCCCATTCTCTTTGATGCCAAAGCAGATTATCTGCTCTACGGTATGGCTGAACGCAGTATCGTGCAATTGGCCCAGGCGCTTAGGAACGGTACCGATCCCAACCAAATTCGCGGTCTGGCCTATCTGGCCCATTCTGCCCCTCAGGATGCCCTGCTTTTACCGTCCTTTGAAGAATGCCAGGCAGACAAAGACACCTTCACCCGCATGTTTCAGCAATTCTATGAGAACAACGACGCCTTCACAGCCAGACAGTTAGCCCAGGCCAAAGGCGACCGCTTTTACATCCAAAACCCACCCCAGGCGCCTCTCACTCAAGCCGAGATGGACAAAGTGTATGCGCTTCAATTTGAACGACGTGCCCACCCTTACTATGAGGCTCAGGGAGCGATCAAAGCGCTGGAAACCATCCAGTTTTCCATCCCCACCCACCGCGGCTGTTACGGCGAATGTAATTTCTGTGCCATCGCTGTTCACGAAGGCAGAACGGTCTCTTCCAGGAGCGAAACTTCCATTCTCAGCGAAGCTGAAAAGATGACCCATGTGCCTGGCTTTAAAGGCATCATTCAAGACCTGGGTGGACCAACCGCCAATATGTACGCTATTGAATGCATAAAAAAAGAGAAACTTGGCTCCTGCATCGATAAGCGCTGCCTTTTCCCGGAGATCTGTCCGGTGCTCAAGATCGATCATTCCCGCCAAACCTTGCTGCTCAAGAAGATCCGCCAGATTCCCGGCATCAAACGCGTTTTCGTAGGATCAGGCATCCGTTATGACATGGTCCTGGCCGACAAGACTCACGGTCTGGATTACCTCAAAGAAGTGGTGCAACATCACACTTCCGGGCAGATGAAGATCGCCCCGGAACATGCCGACCCCAAAGTATTGCATCTGATGGGTAAACCGGCTGTCAATTCGCTCATCCAATTCAAAGCCGCCTTTGATAAGCTCTCGCAAGAAGCCGGGAAGAATCAATTCCTTACTTATTACTTCATTGCAGCTTATCCCGGCTGCAGTGAGCGTGAAATGAAGAAGCTGCACGATTACGCCTCACAAACCCTTCACCTTAACCCGGAGCAGGTTCAGGTCTTCACGCCAACCCCTTCCACTTATGCCAGTGTCATGTACTATACCGAAAAAGATCCTTTTACTGGCCAACCCATTTTTGTAGAAAAGAATCTGGCCCGCAAACAAAAACAAAAAGAGATCATCACGCTGAAGACGGCCACTCCAGCCCGACACACCCCGATGAATCAATCCAATTCCCGACCAAGAAGAGACCCGCATGAACGAAAATAACAATTTAAAGATCTATATTTCCTGTACACCTGGTTTTGAACCCCTGCTTCTGAAAGAATGCGCCTCCCTTGGGATTCGTCCTGCAGACGAGAAAACTCCGGCAGCAAAGGCACAACCCGTTCAATCTGGCGAAGAAAAAGGCGGCTTTGAATTCACTGGTTCCCTGGACCAGATCATGGCCAGTAACCTTCATCTGCGCACGGCCAGCCGTGTGATTGTGCGGCTTGGCGAATTTACGGCCGTCTCGTTTGCTGAGTTCCGCAAAAAAGCCGCCCGCCTAAACTGGGACACCTTTCTTAAACCTGGCCAACAGGTAGAAGTAAAGGTCACCTGCCATAAATCCAAGCTGTACCACTCCGACGCCGTGGCAGAACGCGTGCTGGGCGCCATTGAAGATCATTTTAAGCAACCTGCTGGCAAGAAAACGGATGAAAAAGAAAAGCAGATCGTACTGGTTCGCCTGGTGAACGACGTCTGCACCATCAGCATTGATAGTTCTGGCGAACTGCTGCACCGGCGCGGATACCGGCAGGCTGTAGCCAAAGCGCCATTACGTGAAACCCTGGCAGCCGGCCTGCTGCTTTCTACTGGTTGGGATGGAACCACTCCGTTTGTCGATCCATTCTGCGGATCCGGCACCCTCCCCATTGAGGCGGCGCTCATTGCCCGCCATGTCGCCCCTGGCATTAATCGCTTTTACGCCTTTGAAAAATGGCCCATTTTTGAAGCAGATAAATTCAAAACACTGGTTGAAGACGCTCGCAAAGCCATTTTGCCCACAGCGCCTGCCCTCTACGGCTCTGACCGTGACCAGGGCGCCATTGAGATGGCCAGCGCCAACGCTGCCCGCACGGGAGTGCTCACCGATATTCGGTTCGCCTGCCATGCCATATCTGATCTGCCTGCACTGGCCGGCCTCGGATTATTGGTCACCAATCCACCTTATGGGGTTCGTGTCACTTCCAACAAAGACCTGCGCAATCTCTATGCCAGCTTTGGAAAGTTGTTGCGAGAAAAATACAGCGGCTGGCAGGTGGGGATTTTGTGCAGTGAACCGCCATTGATCCACGCCCTTGAATTGGGCGCGCCAGTTTCCACCCTTTCCATCCTGAACGGTGGCATCCCGGTCAAATTCTACCAGTACAAAATCAGTTAGGTCCCTTTCTCCTCTTGTAATTTTGTGAATATTGATTTATATTAAAACGTAGTTATTTGACTACGTATTAATAGGTTATTCTATGACTAACAATACTCTCAAGGTCGTTAAAAATCCTTCCCTCCTCACCATTGGGATTGCCGAATCCATCAGCGGCATTGGTGATTGGATCACCATGCTGGCCATCTTTGCCATCCTCGTTTTTCGCGGTGGCGGTGGGGTCACCCAATCGAGCGGAGTGTTCCTGTGCGGGTTGGTACCCACCCTTGTACTCAGCCCCTTCGCGGGAGCCTTGTGTGATCGGTTTGACCGCAAGAAACTGATGATCCTCAGCCAGATCGTTTCCGGCGTCGTTGTTTCAGGGCTGATCTTTGCAAACAACATTTACCTCATCTATGCCTTACTGGCATTACAGGCTGCCTCCATGTCTGTCATGACCCCGGCTCGGCAATCTTCCATTCCGCTCCTGGTGGCGCCGGAAGATCTCACCACTGCCAATGCCTTTCTCACCCAGCTCTCCAGCCTGGTGAAGATCTTTGCTCCCATGTTGGCGGGGCTGATCCTAAGCCTGGTCTCGCCCCATACGGCCATCATTCTGGATGTAATTTCCTTTGCACTTTCTGCCCTCATGCTCACCCGCCTGAAAGCACTGCCGCCAATAAAAAGGCAGGAAGCAGTCAGAAACCCTCTGATAGTAGCCCCAGATCTTCGCACCTGGTTTGCCAGCACCTTCACCCAAAATCCGTTTTGGAAGACTATGAAGGAGACTGTCTCTCTGCAGATGTTGTTTCTTGCAGGCTTCTTCAGCATATTTGTCATCGTTGGCTTTGATGTTCTGGCGGCTGTTTTCTTCCGGGATACGCTCAAGGAAACCGAAAGCTTTTACGGCCTGGCTATTGGACTTGTCGGTGTGGGGTCCTTGCTTTCCACCCTCTTTTTGATGCTCAAGAAACGCTCCCCGCGTCCCTGGCAAGATGCAGTAGCGGGTATCGCTTTGCTTTCCATTATTCCCCTCTCTCTGACCCTTGCCTCCTCCATTCACAAGGCTGAGCTGGCCCGTATTGTCACTCTGGCAGCCTGTTTCGTCGGCGGCATGGGCAACGGATTGTTGCATGTTCAGATCAGTACATTGCTGCAATCTTTCACCCCGAGCCACCTGTTGGGAGAAGCCAGCGGACTACTACAAAGCACCATGGTTACAGGTCAATTGCTGGGCACTCTGCTGACCCCTCTACTCGTACCGGGTGTACTTTCAACCGGCATTTTTTGCCTGATCTCCTTTATAGCACTATCTGTTTTGGTTACAGTCCTGGTTGTACAATTGAGCCGTAATCCAGAACAATTCTCATTACCCACCCAGGAGGCTTAATGCCTGCGCTCCCTTTAATTACTACCGGCTGGACTGTCAGCCGCTCCATTTTATTGGAACTGGATACTGCCATCGCCTTCGTATGCGGGGGAACGGTCAGCGGCATCCTTCCAGCCGAATTGGCGGTGCTTTCCGATTCAGTCCCTAATGAATGGCGGACTGAGTTCATCCACTTCATGGGCGAGGTCAAAGGCAACCCTTCTTATCTGGAGCAGATGGCCTTGCTGGCTGATTGTCTGTACACCACTAATTACAGCCAATCCACATTGAAGTTGCGCAATTTCACCCTCGAAGAAGCACGCCAGGCTGCTCTGCGCCAGGCAAAAGAATTCAATCTGGAACCGGATCCAACCCTCAGCGGTATTGATCAGATCGCGGATTTGAAAAACCGTCTCAACTATGCACTGTACCAATCTCTGGGCTTCCAGGTAGGCGGGCAAGACATGCGCATTCACGACCGATTCCTGGATCTGCGTCAGGCTTTACGTACCCTGCAAGGGGGTGATCTGCACGAGCAGTTCTGGCAATGGCTGGATCGCTTTTACTATCAAGTGTACGAACCCTGGCACATGGGCAGATCTGCCTACATTGATCAGCAAGAAAAACGAGTCATCGCCGCCCTTGGTGGTCAGGATAACCTGAAAGCCCCTCCCTCATTGGAATGGCTAAGTGAGAAGAACGCGTTACGTTCTATTCCTGAACTGCGTGAAGCGGTGCTTCACGGCCAGTTACAGGTCGTGTTTTGGATCGAACCCTTTGGTCTGCACGACAACTGGGTCATTGCGCCGGGCAAGGTCACGGTGGCCTGCTCAGAACCGGGTCAACTGGTGGACAATTTTTTCCACTTCACAGAAGACCTGGCCTTCCGTCTGCAAGCTCTCTCTGACCCCACCCGCTTGCTGATATTGCGTCTGATCCGCAACTTTGGCATGACGAATACAGACATGGCCGATTATTTGGGGTTGGCCCGCCCCACAATCAGCGTACATGCCAGTATCTTGCGTAAAGCCGGTCTCATCCAGTCTGACCCTGAAGGACGCATCACCCGCCATAAGATACTCCCCGATGAGTTAGCCAGGCTATTTGCTGATCTCGATAAGTTCCTGGATCTGCCAGGCAGAAAGGGAGAAATGTGATTTTTCTGTAAAATTCATCCCTCCAATTCTTCACCCTGATGTATAATTCACTCATTAAATCGCCGTAGGGTCCTCGTATCACTCTTCCGGTAAAACCCAAATAATGTCTTAAATTAATTTCATATCGCAGCAAATTTACGCTCAGGAGATGAATCCCTGCAGCGGATGGAGGTTTATTAATGACAACAACAAATTTACCCGAGCACACAACTTTAGTGATGAAGTTTGGTGGTACATCCGTGGGTACGCCAGACGCTATGCGCCAGGTGGTAGCCATTGTAAAGAACGAAAAACTAACCTGGAAGAATGTGATCGTCGTCACATCTGCTTTGAGTGGCGTTACAGATCTATTGCTCAAAATGGCTTCCAGCGCCACTAGTAATCTTCCCCTTTTTATTGAAGATTCCGCCGTGACCATTCACAAACGTCACCAGGAGATCGCTGATATTCTGGTTGAGGATGCGGAAAAGCGTCGAAAGGCCATGTCTGAAGTGGATGAGATCCTTACCCAGATCGTCAGCTTTAGCAAGGCAATAGCTGTGCTGGGTGAAGCCACTCCTCGCGTGATGGACACGATTGCGTCCGCTGGCGAGCGTATGTGTATTCGCCTTTTGGCCGCCGCCATTGATTCTGCCGGCATTCCCGCCGAGGCAGTGGAAGCCACCCGCCTGATCCTCACCGATGATAATTACATGGATGCGCACCCGGATATCCCCACCTCCAACAAGCTCACAAAGGCTGTCCTCAATCCAATCCTGGAGAAAGGCGCTGTTCCGATCATTACCGGTTTTCTGGCTGCCACAGCCAAAGGCAACATCACCACGCTTGGCCGGGGTGGCAGTGATTATTCAGCAGCCCTCATTGGGGCTGCCCTGCCCGCCGATGATGTATGGATCTATACCGACGTGGACGGTGTCATGACGGCTGATCCGCGCCTGGTTCCAGACGCTACCACCGTACCCGTTTGTACTTATCGCGAGGTGGCGGAGTTAGCCTATTACGGCGCCAAGGTACTGCACCCCAAGACCATCCGCCCTGTTATTGAGGCAGGGATTGGCTTGCGTGTTTGCAACACTTTTAATCCTTCCCACCCTGGCACCCGCCTGGTGGCTACCAGCAAAGCCCGCGATGGCGTTATCAAGGCCATCACCACTGTCCGGGGCCTTCAATTGGTCACACTGGAAGGCAGAGGCATGCTAGGCGTTCCCGGCGTCGCCGGCCGCACCTTTGATACAGTAGCCAAACTGGGTACCAGTGTTCCCCTCATTACCCAGGCATCCTCAGAGCAAAGCATCTGCTTTGCCGTTCCCGCCGAATCTGTTCAGCGCGTGATCGAGGAGCTTTCAGCCGCCTTTGCGCACGAGATCGAGAACCGCGACATTGACCGCGTCTGGGCGACCGAAGAAGTGGGCATCATCACTGTGGTCGGTGAAGGCATCAAGACCACCCCTGGAATTGCCGGCCGAATTTGTACCGCTTTGGGGGATAATAATGTCAACATTGTTGCCATCGCCCAGGGCTCTTCAGATGTAGCCATTAGCCTGGTCATTCTAGCTGCCGAACTTAAGAAAGCATTGCAAGTGCTGCACAAACTCATTCAAAATTCTGAACCAGCCAAATAGCTGGTTCTTTGCAGAGAGGTTTTCATGTCAGATCGTATTCCTGTTGCCGTATTGGCTGCCACGGGCAGCGTTGGTCAGCGCTTCATACAGTTGCTGGATTGTCACCCCTACTTCAAAGTAGTGGCCGTTACCGCCTCTGACCGCACTGTGGGCAAAACTTATGGCGAGGCCTGCCATTGGATCCTGCCCGGAGACATGCCGTCCTGGGCCAGAGAGATGGTCATCCTGCCTACTGCACCGGAATCTGCCAGTGTGCCGCTGGTCTTTTCTGCCCTTCCCGCTGATGCCGCCATGGACGTTGAACCGGCTTTTGCGAAGGCAGGCAGCATGGTCTGCTCCAATGCTTCTTCTTACCGTATGGCGCCGGATGTTTCCATTTTGCTGCCAGAGGTCAACCCTGACCAGACCGATATTCTGCCCATCCAACGAAAATTACGCGGATGGAGCGGCGGCATCATTACCAACTCCAACTGCACCAGCACGGGGGTGACGGTGGCACTCAAAGCCCTACAAGATGCATTTGGTCTTAAAAAGGTCTTTGCCGTCTCCATGCAAGCCCTTTCTGGCGCGGGTTATCCGGGCATTCCTTCCGTTGATATCATCGACAACGTCATCCCCCTCATCAAAGGCGAAGAAGAAAAAGTGGAATCCGAACCACGCAAGATGCTCGGCAAAGTGGTGGGTCAGGAGATCGTCTCTGCTGATTTTGCCATTTCAGCCCACACCAACCGTGTGGCGGTGGTGGATGGACACATGGTGTGCATCTCGGTTGAACTGGACAAAAAGGCCAGCCCAGAAGAAGCCATTGCCGCGCTGCGCAGCTACCAGGCGCCAGAGATCAGCCGTGACCTGCCCTCTGCACCCAAGCCGGTCATCGTGGTGCGCACTGAAGCCGACCGTCCCCAACCTCGCCTGGATCGCCTTACTGGCAAGGGCATGGCCACCGTGGTGGGTCGTGTGCGCAAAGACCCGCTCTTTGACCTCAAAATGGTCGTGCTCTCTCACAACACCATCCGCGGCGCTGCCGGCGGATCTATCTACAATGCTGAATTGCTTGTCAAACAAGGCTACGTTACCAAATAAGGACTGACCCATGACCGCATACGCTGGCGTACTCGAAAAATATCGTCCCTTCCTGGACATCCCTGCCCATACCATGACCGTTACTCTGTTGGAGGGCAATACCCCTCTCATTCCCGTGCCCAAGCTGGCCGCAGAATTGGGCGGCGGCTTTGAGCTGTTCGTCAAATTCGAGGGGCTCAACCCCACCGGCTCATTCAAAGATCGTGGTATGACCGTTGCCATCAGTGAAGCTTATGGCAAAGGAGCCAAATCGGTGATCTGTGCCTCCACCGGCAATACCGCGGCATCAGCGGCAGCCTATGCCGCCCGCGCTGGTATGCGTTCCATCGTCATTATTCCGGCTGGCAAGGTCGCCACCGGTAAACTGGCAGGCGCAGTGGCTTATGGGGCAGAAGTGATCCAGATCGATGGCTCTTTTGATGATGCTCTCAACCTGGTGGTCGCCATCTCTGAACGGCACCCTATAGCTCTGGTCAATTCCCTCAACCCTTATCGTCTGGAAGGGCAAAAGACAGCCGCCTTTGAGATCTGTGACGTGCTTGGTTCCGCTCCCGATTGGTTGGCGTTACCCGTGGGTAACGCCGGCAATATTTCTGCCTATTGGATGGGCTTTACCCAGCTTAACAAGCGTGAGAATACCGGCCTGCCGCAGATTCTGGGCGTCCAGGCAGCAGGCTCGGCGCCGCTGGTGCTGGGTCACCCCGTGGAACACCCTGAGACTGTCGCCACTGCCATCCGAATTGGCAGACCCGCTCGCGGTGAACAAGCCCTGGAAGCAGCAGAACAATCCAATGGCAGGATCATTGCCGTTAGCGATGATGAGATCTTGCGTATGCAGCGTATGCTGGCTGCCAGCGGTGTATGGGTGGAACCCGCCTCCGCCGCCGGGATTGCCGGGCTTGCCCATGAACTTGAAAACGGCACCATAGACGTCAAAGGCAAACGTGTCGCGGCTGTCTGCACAGGTCACGGTATGAAAGACCCTGATATCATCACCAAATTCATGAACAAACCGCAGGTACTCCCCGCTGAAATGAATGCATTAGAAGACTACCTGGCATCTGAGAGGAAGGCATGAAATTCGTAGTCAAGTCGCCAGCAACCACCGCCAACCTGGGCCCCGGCTTTGATTGCCTCGGTTTGGCTTTGCAGGTATGGAACGAGCTGGAAGTATCCACTACTGGCGACTCGTTGCAAATCGAGATCGAAGGGGAATGCCAGAACATACTGCCCAAAAATGAGCGCAATCCCATCTACCAGGCCATGCAAGCGGCGGCCAAACAGCTTGGGAAGGTCTTACCACAGGGAGTAGATATAATCTCGAGAAACCGCATTCCACTCGGATCTGGCATGGGCTCCAGTTCAGCCGCCATTGTTTCCGGTATTTTTGCGGCTTACCGTCTCTTGGGCGCACCCCTGGACAAAGAAGCCATTTTCAATTTGGCCGCCAGCATTGAGGGTCATCCCGATAACGTTGCTCCTTGTATCTTCGGCGGTCTGACTACGTCTATGACCGAAGGCAGCAAATTCATCACCCGCTCACTTCCAATCACACCCCTCACTCTGTTGGTAGTCACACCTGATTTTGCCTTTCCCACCAGCAAATCGCGTGCTGCTTTACCGCATGAAGTTCCTCATAAAGATGCGGTCTATAACCTGGGGCATGCGCTTTTGCTCATAGAAGCCTTCAAGAATGGCGATCTGGACTTGCTCTCCGTTGCCATGAAAGACAAATTACATCAACCGTACCGGTTACCACTCATCCCTGGCGCGCAAGAAGTCCTGGAAGCAGCCCAAACTGCCGGAGCAGTCGCTTCTGCCATCTCAGGAGCCGGGTCCAGCCTGCTGGCCATTCTGAGATCTCAGAGCGATGCAGACGAAGTTGGCAACGCCATGCAATCTGAATTTTCCAAATGCGGAATCTCTAGCCGGGTTTTTGCCCCTCAGATTGATTTCGCAGGCACCACCCTACTTGAATTATAATAATTCTACTTTTTCGATACCCAAAAACGCTGACAAGAATTAATTGTCAGCGTTTTTTATTTAATTGTTATTTTGTTCTAATTTATTAGTTGAAATTGATTAATCAAAAAGGTTGAAAACTCGTTCCTTTTTTCACAAATTAGTGTAAAATCATTTCTTGGGAATGTCCTTTTTACAGTATCAAATTTGAGAACAATCTAGTGTTTGTATGACATTTGGTCATTGAACTCTACTCGAACCCTGGGTAGACTGAATTTACCGGAAGAAGTGCGCTTAGGCGCTTTTTATCAAATCATCTTCGGAGCATTTTTATGGTAAATGATGTTGCAACTGGTAAGATTGCTTTGAACGACCCCCTGAATGATCCAAAACAAAAATCCTTGATCGACCAGATCATCGATGAGAACAAAGACCGACCGGGTGCAACCATGGTTGTCTTGAATGAACTGCAATCCAATATCGGCTTTGTTTCTGAGGCGATGCAGGAATATACGGCTGCCCGTCTACGCGTGCCCATGTCTCGCGTGCACGGTGTCATCTCCTTCTATTCCTTCTTCACCACCACCCCGCGTGGCAAGCACACGGTCAAATTCTGCATGGGCACTGCCTGCTATGTGGGCGGCACCCCTGCGCTAATTGAGAAAGCCAAGCAGATCATCGGCATTGAACCGGGTCAGACAACCAGTGATGGCAACATCACCCTGGAAGTCTGCCGCTGCGTAGGCGCCTGCTCTCAGGCTCCTGTGATCGTGGTAGATGACGATGTGACCGGTCGTGTGAAACCCAACAAACTTCCCCAGGTTTTGAAAGCCGTTCAGGAAGTCTAAAGGGTCCCCTTGCGTGAGCTCTCCCTTCACCTTTTAGATATCGCGGAGAACAGCGTTGCGGCTGGAGCCAGCAAGATCCAGATCGATGTTGTGGAAGATACACGTACTGATCTTTTACAAATGAGTGTTGAAGATAACGGTAAAGGTATGGATGCCGAGATGGTGGCCAAAGTAGTGGATCCATTCGTCACTTCCCGTACCACTCGCAAGGTGGGACTTGGTATTCCACTGCTAAAAGAGGCCGCTGAGGCCTGCAATGGGTTTCTCAAGATCGAATCGGAATTGGGCAAAGGCACAAAATTGCACGTTCAATTCCAACGCAGCCACATTGACCGTATGCCCCTGGGAGATCTCGCTTCTACCTGCCGTGAGCTGTTGATCGCCAATCCACAAATCCATTGGGTCTTTACATATAAAAAAGACGACCAGGAATTTATTTTTGACGATGAACCAGTGAAGGAAGTGCTGAACGGTGTCTCCCTCACAGAACCTTCGATCCTCAACTACTTACGTGAAACGATAGACACCGGCATTCATGAAATTTCGGCCGGATAAAAAACCATTTTCAAGTCTGCAGGAGATAAAATGTCGACAATCAAAAGCCTCGAAGACTTAAAGAAAGCTCGCGAAGAAGCTTTAAAGAAACGCGATATGAAAACCGCAGCCGGCACTGCCCAGGTGATCGTAGGCATGGGTACATGTGGCATCGCTGCTGGTGCGCGCGAAACCATGAAAGCCATTCTCGATACCATAGAGAAAGATTCTCTCAATGGCATTATTGTCACCCAGACCGGATGCATTGGCCTGTGCGAAAAAGAGCCCATCGTCCAGGTGGTCATTGGCGATCAGCCCAAAGTCACGTATGGCAAGGTCAATGGCGATGTTGCCAAAAAGATCCTCAAGGAACATGTTGTTGAAGGTAAGCCCGTTTCAGATCACATCATTCAAATGTAATTAAGCCGAATCTGGCTTAATCTATCACAGCAAATAAGGTTGTCCAAATGAAGTATTATCGTTCTCATGTCTTATTTTGTGTCGATCCAGAATGCCTGAAAAAGGGTGCCCATGAGGCCATGGATGCCTTCCAAGATGAACTTGTCGCACAAGGATTGATCGATGAGGTTCAGGTCCTCGAAACCTCTCGCATCGGTGGTTGTGCTGACGGCCCCGAGATGATGGTCTACCCAGAAGGGGTCCATTATTCCAGCTTCACCCCTGATGATATGGCCTATATAGTGGAAGAACATTTCCTCAAAGGCCGCACCGCTACCAAATTTGTGACTGAAGACAAAAAGGTCATGGATGAGGAATTAAGCGCACCGACCTCCAAAGAGATCCGTGTGGTCCTGCGCAACTGCGGTCAGATCGACCCGGAAAATATTGAAGATTATCTGGCCGAAGATGGCTATCAGGCTTTAGGCAAGGTTCTTTCTGAAGACTCGCCCGAGCAAGTGATCGACATCGTGCTGCGTTCCGGCTTACGTGGACGCGGCGGCGCCGGCGTCCCCACCGGCAAAAAATGGCAGTTTGCCCGCGCTTCTGCCGAAACCCCCAAATACATCATCTGCAACGCTGATGAAGGCGATCCCGGCGCGTTCATGAACCGACGTGTGCTGGAAGGCGATCCGCATTCTGTATTGGAAGGCATGATCATCGGCGCTTATGCCATTGGCTCCAACCAGGGTTACATCTACTGCCGCGCTGAGTATCCCATTGCAGTCCGCACCCTGAACATTGCCATTAAACAGGCCCGTGCCATGGGCTTGTTGGGCAAGAACATCATGGGCTCAGGTTTTGATTTTGACCTGGAAGTCCGGATGGGTGCTGGCGCTTTTGTCTGCGGTGAAGAGACTGCTTTGATGTCCTCTATTGAAGGTCGCCGTGGCGAACCTCGCCCACGTCCACCCTTCCCGGCCGTCAAAGGCCTCTTCATGAAGCCTTCCAATATCAACAACGTGGAGACCTTCTCCAACATTCCTCAGATCATCCTGCACGGACCAGAATGGTACGCCAGCATGGGTACTGAGAAATCCAAGGGCACCAAGACCTTCGCTCTGGCCGGCGATGTGAAACACACCGGTCTCATTGAAGTTCCTTTTGGTCTGACCCTACGCGAGATCATCTTCGATGTCGGCGGCGGCATCAAAGACGATAAAGAATTCAAAGCCATTCAAACCGGCGGCCCCATGGGCGGCTGTTTACCATCTGAGTTTTTAGACCTGCACATGGATTATGAAGAGCTCGCCAAAGCCGGTTCCATTATGGGCTCAGGCGGTCTTGTGGTCATGGATGAAGGCACCTGTATGGTGGATATTGCCCGCTTCTTTATGGAATTCACCCAGGACGAAAGCTGCGGCAAATGTACTCCATGTCGCGTGGGCACCCGCCGAATTCTGGAGATCTTGCAGCGCATCTGCGATGGCAAGGGCCAGGATGGCGATATTGAAACCCTTGAAATGCTCTGTACCCAGATCAAATCCACCAGTTTGTGTGGCCTGGGCCAGGGTGCTCCTAACCCGGTTGAAAGTACTCTCAAGCACTTCATGGACGAGTACAAGGCTCACATCTATGAGAAACGCTGCCCGGCCAAGGTCTGCAAGTCATTGATCCGCTATGAGATCCTGGAAGGCGTTTGTACTGGTTGTACCGTTTGCGCTCGTAACTGCCCTGTCTCCGCTATTACAGGCGAGCGCCGTCAGACACACATCATCGACCCGGATGTTTGTATCCGCTGCGGTATTTGTATGCAGGTTTGTAACTTCAACGCCATTGTCATAAATTAACGGGGATTTTGTCAGACCCCGTCGATCCAAGCACGTCCGATCAACGCAGCTAGGAGGATGAGAATGACAACTGTTGAGAAAGATGGCATATCTGTTCACGCTTGTGTGAGCGCCGCCATCGACCGTTACGGTGCAAGGCAAGACGAATTGATCCCTATCCTTACAGATGTAAACCGCGCAATCGGGTATTTACCGGCGGAGGCATTGGATGAGATCAGTTGCCTGTTACACCTGCCGAAGAGTCAGCTTTTTTCGGTAGCCAGTTTTTATCGCATGCTCTCAACAAAACCACGTGGGCGACATGTGATCCAGTTTTGTGAGAACGCCCCCTGCCATGTTGCGGGGGGAAGAGAAGTCTGGCAGGTTCTGGTAGATGAACTCCACCTGAACAACGAAGAGACCAGCCCTGACGGTAAGTGGTCGCTCCTGACCACCAGTTGTCTCGGAATTTGTGGGGTCGGCCCGGTGATCGTCATTGATGATGACATCTACGGCAATGTGGACCCCAAACAAGTTCCATCCATTCTGGCAAAGTATCATTAGGAGGCCAACATGAAAGCGATCCGCTCAATGGTTCTCGTCTCCAGTGATGCCACCAGTATCGAACGTGGCGCCAAAGAGATCTTCACCTCTTTGCAAGAAGAGATCAAGAGCTTTGGTCTGGAAAATGAAGTATCGATCTCCATGGTCGGTGATGTTGGCCGACACGAGGCTTCGCCTCTGGTGATCGTTTATCCGGAAGCCGTGATCTATGGCCCGGTCCAGCCAAAAGATGTGCACTTTTTAGTGGAAGAACATCTTTTCAAAGGCCGAATCGCAGCCGGGTTACAGGCTCCCACCCGAGAAATGACAGGCAAAATTGCCTGGGTTTCCGCAAGAAAAGGCACCTTACCAGCCGAAAAAAGAATTGTCCTCGAAAGAGCTGGCATCATTGATCCTGAATCGATCGATGATTACATCATTCATGATGGTTATCAGGCCCTGGCCAAAGCCGTCACAGAAATGACACCGGCTCAGATCATTGAAGTAGTGGATAAATCCGGCCTGCGTGGACGTGGCGGAGCGGGTTTCCCCACTGGCTCCAAATGGCGTTTTGTTGCCAAAACCGAGAGCCACAAGAAATACGTGATCTGCAATGCTGATGAAAGCGAACCGGGCACCTTCAAAGACCGTTTGATCCTGGAAGGCGACCCCCATTCCATCATCGAAGCTCTGGCCATTGCAGCTTACGCCGTCGGCGCCGACGAAGGGTACGTCTACATTCGCGGTGAGTACACCCTGGCCCAACAGCGGTTGCATCAGGCTATTGAACAGGCCAAAGAAATGGGTTTACTAGGCGAGAACCTGTTTGGGACCGATTTCAGCTTCAATCTGCACGTTCACTCCGGCGCAGGCGCTTACATCTGCGGCGAGGAAACGGCGCTCATCGAGTCCATTGAAGGCAAACGTGGTGAACCGCGAGCCCGCCCACCTTACCCCACCACCAACGGTCTGTGGAACAAGCCGACCCTGGTGAACAACGTAGAAACCCTGGCCAATGTGCCCGCCATTTTACGTCATGGCGCTGAGTGGTTCCGTGCAATCGGCACGCCCTCCAGCCCGGGCACCAAGGTGTACACCATTTTGGGTAATGTGAACGTCACCGGCCTGATCGAAGTTCCCATGGGCATCACCCTGCGAGAAGTGATTGCCATCTACACCCAGGGAATGAAGAATGGCAAGACCTTCAAATTAGCCCAAACCGGCGGATCTTCCGGCTCCATCATCCCCGCCAGCCTGCAAGATACCCCCATGGACTTTGACTCGTTCAACAAAGCTGGGGTGGCATTGGGGTCTGGCGCCCTGCTGATCTGCGATGAAGATACCTGTGTGGTGGACCTGGCTAAAGTGCTGCTAAACTTCTTTAGGGTAGAGAGCTGCGGCAAATGTACTCCCTGCCGCGTTGGTAACCAGCGCGCCTACGAGATTTTGACCAATATCTCTGAAGGCACAGGCACCCAGGCTGATATTCTTGACCTGATGAAGTTGAGTGACAATCTTTACCAGCTTTCCAACTGCGGTCTCGGTCAAACTGCGGGCGCTCCCATCCGCGATATTCTGAATTACTTCAGAGCCGAGGTGGAAGCCCATATTCGTCTTAAAGTTTGCCCAACGGGTGTTTGCCCGATGAGCGGCAAAAGAATTTAGCATTAATTGATAGATTTTTTGATAGGAGAGGTTCGATAATGGTCACCGTTACGATCGATGGCAAACAACTGGAAGTTCCAGAAGGTACCACAGTATTACGAGCCGCGCAATCTGCCGGGATTCAAATTCCCACGCTTTGCGACCATCCTCATCTGACCCCCTACGGCGGTTGCCGTTTGTGTCTGGTTGAGGTTGAAGGCGCCAGAACACTGCAGCCTTCCTGCACCATGCCGGTCAGCACCAACATGGTGGTTCATACTGATACTGCCAAAGTCAAAGAAGCACGCAAATTCGTTCTGACCCTCATCTTTAGCGAGCGAAATCATTTCTGCCCGTATTGCCAGGTGAGTGGTGGCGACTGCGAGCTGCAAAACTCTGCGTATAACGAAGGCATGACTCACTGGCCCCTGCAGCCAAACTGGCAGCCTTACGCCATGGATGCTACTCATCCGTACATCATCCTGGAAAACAACCGCTGCATCCTGTGCCGCCGTTGTGTACGCGCCTGCGGTGAACTGGTCGGCAATTACACCCTCGGTTTTGAAGAACGCGGCGCCCGCTCCATTTTGGTTGCGGATACCGGCGTTTCTCTGGGCGAGAGCACCTGTATCTCCTGCGGTGTTTGTGTTCAGGTTTGCCCCACCGGCGCCCTCATTGACCGCTGGAGTGCTTACCGTGGCCATGATGAACAGGTTGATATTACGGAAACCATTTGCGCCGGCTGCTCAGTCGGTTGCGGCGTCAAAGTCTATAGCCGCGATAACGGTCTCATTCGCATCGAAGGCAACTGGGATGCCCCCATCTCTGAAGGTGTCGTTTGCGAAAAAGGTCGCTTTGAGCCCATGGTCACCAAATGTGATCGCGTTGTCACCCCCATGGTGCGCAAGAATGGCTCTCTCAAAGCTGCCACCTGGTCAGAAGCACTGGATGCTGCCACTGCACAATTAAAATCACTCAAGGGTCAGGCAAATGCTGTGGAAGCTGTTGTTTCCACCCGCCAACCCGTAGAAACTCTCTACCACTTCAAAAAACTCTTCGCTGATGGCATGGGCAGTGCCCTGGTGACCACCACTGAAGAAGGCGCCTTTACTGAATCTGCCGCCAAATACGCTGATGAGATCGGCAAGGGCTTTGAAGGAAAATTGGCAGACATGCTCAAAGCAGATGGCTTCATGGTCATCGGCACAGATCTTGTCAAAGAACACCAGGTAGCTGGTTTCTTTATCAAGCGTGTTTTAGGCAATGGCCCCCGTTTGCTGGTGGTGGATGCCAAAGAAAATGGTCTGGATTGCCTGGCCAACAAAGCACTCAAGAACTGTAAAGGCAGTGCTGAAGATGTACTGCACGCCCTTTCTGCCGCCGTAGTCAAACTTGGACTGGCCAAGGGCAAAACCAGCATCAAAGCGGAAGAACTTGATTCCTTTGCCAGCAAGACCGGTCTGAAATCTGAAGAATATCTCGATGCAGCATTTGTCATTGCCGCTGCTGAAAAACCCGTTATTGTCTACGAAAAGGGAGTTTCTCCTGCCGCTCTCAAAGCTTTCGCAGAGTTGGTCAACGCCAGCCTCATCTCCGTCAAAGGCGATGCCAACAGTCTGGCTGCTGCCCAATTTGGCCTGGAAAAAGCCATCAAGGCCGAAACCGCCAAAGCCGCTGTCATTGCCATTGGGGATGATGAGCTTTCTCAGAAAGCCGCCAAAGACCTGGAGAAGGTGCCCTTCAAAGTGGTCATCGCCAGCCACGTCTCTGCCCTAACCGCTTCTGCTGATGTTGTCTTCCCGGCTGCCATTTGGCTGGAACAGGCTGGACATTTCCTCAGCCTCGACGGCCGCCTGCAGAATGCAGCCCGCGCCCTGGTCCCCGCTGAAGAGGTAAAACCGGTGGATGAAACCCTGGTTGCCCTGGCCGCAAAACTGGACATCAAATTGGACGACGATTGGATGAAAGACCTGCACAAACGTACCTCCATCGTTGCGATCGAAGATTAGTCTTATTGGAATTGAAGGAGTAATTATGGGAAAACCGAAAGTCTCATCAGATTGGTTGGCGGGTTGCGCCGGCTGTCACATGTCATTACTGGATATGGACGAACGGATCGCCAAGGTGCTCGAATTGGTAGATCTGCGCTCTACCCCAATTACCGACCTCAAACACCCGGATGAATCTGGCGTGGATGTGGGCATCCTTGAAGGTGGCATCAATAACACCTTCAACGAAGAAGTGGCCCTCAACATGCGCAAGCACTGCAAGATCCTGGTAGCCCTGGGAGATTGTGCCGTGTTTGGCGGTGTCCCGGCCATGCGCAACTTCTTCACCATTGAAGAATCTTTGAAACGCGCTTATATTGAAACCGAGAGCACCGATGAAAGCGGCCACATCCCCAATGATCCTGAATTGGCCGTGCCGACCAAAGTACGCGCTCTGCAAGACGTCGTCCCTGTAGATGTCTTCGTCCCGGGCTGCCCGCCAGATGCTGATACCATCTTTTATGTATTGAGTGAACTCGCTCAAGGCCGCATCCCTGAGATGAAGGGTGACAAGCTCGACTGGCATTAATTTTAGGAGGATGAATAATGGTTGCACAAAAGATCACCATTGAACCTGTTACCCGTATCGAAGGTCACGCGAAAGTTACCATCCGCCTGAACGATGCCGGTAAAGTGGACCACGCTTACCTGCACGTTAATGAATTCCGTGGCTTTGAGAAATTCTGTGAAGGCCGTATGGTCTTCGAAATGCCCTACATTACCCCGCGTATCTGCGGTATCTGCCCCGTCAGCCACCATTTGGCTTCTGCCAAAGCAGGTGATGCGATCGTCGGCGCTAAACCACCCCGCCCGGCTTCCCTGCTGCGCGAGCTGATGCACATGGGTCAGATCGTTCAATCACATGGTATGCACTTTTTTGAATTGGCCGGACCTGACCTGCTGTTGGGTTTTGATAGCGACCCCGCCACCCGTAACGTGGCTGGTCTGCTGGCAGCCAATGCTGACCTGACCGTCAAAGCAGTGGAATTGCGCAAATGGGGCCAGGAGATCATCGCCACATTGGGTGGCCGCCGTATTCACCCGGTCTTCGCCATCCCCGGCGGTGTGAACAAATCCCTCAAGAAATCTGAGCGCGATGCCATTCTGGCTGGCTACGATGCCGCCATCTCCACCATTCAGGTCGGCCTGTCCATTATGAAAGAATGGGCAGCCAACAACATGGAAGATATCAACAAATTCGCCGTCTTCCCCACTGGCTATTTTGGCCTGGTGGATGAGGAAGATGCCCTCGAACTTTATGACGGCAAGATCCGCCTCATCGATTCAACCGGTAAACAGCTTGAGAAGTTCGAGCCAAGCTCCTACCTCGATTACATTGCCGAACATGTTGAGAACTGGTCTTACCTCAAGTTCCCTTACTACAAGAAATTGGGCTTCCCCCAGGGCGTTTACCGCGTGGGTCCTTTGGGCCGCTGTAATAACTCTGTGAAGATGACCACACCACTGGCCAACGAAGAACTTAAAACCTTCAAAGCCCTCAATGGCGGCAAACCGGTGGAAAACACCCTGTATTACCACTATGCCCGCTTGATCGAAGCTTTGTATGCCGCCGAGCATGTTAAAGACTTGCTGGATGACCCTGATATCTTCAGTACCGATATTTTGAACACCTGCCATGACCCTCAACCGCATGGTGTGGGCGTCATCGAAGCCCCACGCGGGACCCTCATTCACGACTATTGGGCGGATGAGAATGGCAAGATCCAGAAGGTGAACCTCATCGTCTCTACCGGCCATAATAACTGGGCTATGAGCGAAGCCGTGGACAGTGTTGCCAAGACCTACATTACCGGGCCTGATATCCACGAAGGTTTGCTGAATCGCGTCGAAGCCGCCATCCGTGCTCACGACCCCTGCCTGTCTTGCTCCACCCATGCCGTCGGCCAGATGCCCATGATCGTTGAACTGCGCAACTCGGAAGATCAGCTTGTTCAAACGGTCACGCGCGAATAAGAAACCCAAGAATTGACCCCCAGGAGCGATGCCGGTACACTATGACTGGCATCGCTTTTTACAAAGGAGACCGATTGAACTCTCTTGTCATCGCTTACGGCAATATAGACCGCCAGGACGATGGTGTAGCCTGGTTCGTCTTAAAATCCATCATGCAAAAGTTGGGCGTTCCGGGTGAGCCCTCCATGGAAGACGAATACCCCCTCCAATACCAGAACACAGCTTTTGATTTTCATCTGCAGTTGACCCCTGAACTGGCAGATTCGATGGGGCAGTTTGATCGGGTTTGCTTCATTGATGCCCACACCGGCAACGTACCAGAAGAGATCCACGTGCAAGAAGTGACTCCTATGTACCAGTCTTCGCCCTTCACCCATCATATGACGCCGTTTACCCTGCTCTCCATCTGCCAGGTGTTACACCAAAAGTCCCCGCAGGCCATCCTCACTTCCATCCGCGGCTATGAGTTTAAGTTCACCCGCAGCCTTTCCAGCGCCACCCATGAGCTGGTAGAACCGGCCGCTGAGATGATCGTAAAGTGGTTGAACTCCCCTAATAGTTGAACAGGAGGTATCATGTCCACACCCGGTAGTTCGGCTCCACTCGGACTCGCTCCCTCAGAAATGGCAGAAATAGTCGTTGCGATTGCTGAGAAGAAGGCAGGTACTGGCAGTGTAAAGCTCTTCTTACTGGCAATTTTGGCCGGAATGTACATTGCATTTGGCGCTGTGTTTTCTGTTCTTTCCGTCACGGGGATGGCAGGGGTCTGGCCTTACGGCTTTACGCGCATCATCGCCGGTCTCACCTTCTGTCTAGGACTTGTACTGGTGGTGATCTCCGGCGCCGAGCTCTTTACCGGTAACAATTTAATGGTGATCGCCTGGATAAACAAACGCATCACACTTAGCGCAATGTTGCGCAATTGGGGCATCGTATATGCAGGCAATTTTTTTGGCTCCATCTTCATTGCTGTGTTGATCCTGGCCAGCCGATTGTATACAGCCTCCAATGGCGAGTTGGGCAAGCTGATGCTCACCGTAGCGGATCACAAATTGCATTATTCGTTTCTCACCGCACTCACCCTGGGGATTCTATGTAACATGCTGGTCTGTCTGGCTGTCTGGATGACCTTTAGTGCGCCTACTAGCGGTGGTAAAATACTTGCCATACTCTTTCCGATCACGGCATTTATCGCTGCCGGGTTTGAGCACAGCGTCGCCAACATGTACGTAATCCCCGTGGCTATTCTGCTCAAAGGATTCGACGCCAGCTTTGTTTCGACCCTTCAAATAGATACTTCCGCAATCACCTGGGCGAACTTCTTTGTCCAAAATTTGTTACCGGTCACCCTGGGCAACATTCTGGGCGGTGCGGGTTTGATTGGTGCTTTCTATGCCATCATTTACCCGGTAAAAAAGAAAGATTAAAATTAAATGAATATGACAACCCGCTGAAGTGCAAGGACAGACTTCACTTTACCGGTTGTTTTTAATTTGTTATTGTAAGAACAAGATGACTAGACAAGATACAGGTATTAAATGACCAAGAAAAACGAAACCATTGATGCATTAAAGAACATCCCCATCTTCCTGGATTTGAAACCCTTCCAACTGGCCAGGCTGGCCACCGCCTGCAGCGTGGTGGAGTTCGAGGCTGGCTTTGAATTGATCTCCGAAGGGGATTCACTGGATTACACCTATATCCTGATGGAAGGTGACATGACCGTGGAAGTGTTTGTACCCTCCCGCGGCAATGTGCTCACTTCACATCTTGGCCCCCTGGATATGTGCGGCTGGTCAGCGCTGACCCCAGTGGTGCGCCAAAGGACCGGTACCGTAAAAACAACCACCAAGACCCGCCTGCTCAAAATGGACAGCCGCGTTTTAATTCCCATGTGCGAAGAAGACCACGATATTGGTTACTTCATCTACAAACGCCTTTCCAATGTGGCTGCCAGAACCTTCCTCACCACCCGCCTGCAATTGATGAACCTGATAGTAGAAGGCGCCCAGGCGGCCACCATCAAACCGCATCATTCAGCCATTGTTGAGTGATCCAATTCGCGTTTCAGCGCGTTCCGTTTTATAATTAGCCCACTATGCACGAATTATCGGTTACCGAAAGCATTCTGCAATTGGCGTTGGAACACGCCCAAAAAGCCCAGGCAACAAAAGTGACTTCAATTAATCTGGTCATAGGCCGCTTATCCAGTATTGTGGATGATTCGGTCCAATTCTATTGGGATACCATCAGCGAAGGCAGCATCTGTGAGGGAGCCAGGTTGAACTTCAACCGCACCCCGGCCTTTTTGCTGTGCCAGGATTGCCAGACTGAATATTCAATTGAAGAACGACTTTATCCCTGCCCCAAGTGTGGCAGCTACAACACCCGCATCGTTCGCGGAGAAGAGTTTTATCTGGACAGCATCGAAATAGAAAAGGAAACAGACCAATGAGCCCAATTCGCGTCCCCGTGGTTGAAAAGATCCTCAGCGCTAATGACCGTGTCGCCAATGAGAACAGAGCTCTCCTGGATGAGCACAAAGTATTCTCCATCAATCTCATGGCCTCCCCAGGTGCCGGTAAAACATCATTTATTCTACAAACCATCAAAAATCTTGGAGATGATCTTCGTATCGGTGTAGTAGAGGGGGATACCGCCCCAGTGACCATTGATGCCGACAAGATCATCAAAGCAGGCATGCCCGCCATTCAGATCAACACTGGCGGCGATTGTCACCTGGAAGCGGCCATGCTTTCTGACGGCCTCAAACAATTGCCCCTCTCTGAGATCGATATTCTCATCATCGAAAACGTTGGCAACCTCATCTGCCCGGCTGCCTGGTATCTGGGAACCCATATCAATTTGCTCGTGGCCAGCGTCCCTGAAGGGGATGACAAGCCCTACAAATATCCAAATATCTATCGCGGTCTGGATGTGCTCATTATCAACAAGACTGATCTGATCCCCTACGTGGAATACAACATGGATTATTTCCAAAAAGGGGTTGAACTGCTCAATCCTGGCCTGACCACCTTCCCCGTTTCGTGCCGAAATGGTGAGGGCATGGATGCCTGGATGGCCTGGCTCAAAGAACAGGTCAAACAGTACAAGCAGGGAAAATGACCGATCGTCCGCAAGGCTTGCAGATCAAGGTCAAAGGCATTGTCCAGGGGGTTGGCTTTCGTCCTTTCGTTTATGGTCTGGCAACACAATTGCACCTGACGGGCTGGGTTCGAAATAGCTCGAGTGGAGTAGATATCCTCCTCAATGGCCCAAATGAAGCCTTGCAGGCCTTTCTGGACCAGTTAAACACCCATCCACCAGCCCTGGCCAAGATCGACCTCATAACATCTTCCCCATTCCCTGCCCAGAACCTCTCTGATTTCACCATCCTGCCTTCTCTGGTGGAAGATGGCCAATTTGTGCCCATTTCACCGGATATGAGCATCTGCGCGGATTGCCAGCGCGAGTTGTTTGACCCGGCCAACCACCGCTACCGCTACCCCTTTATCAACTGCACCAATTGCGGTCCCCGTTTCTCGATTATTCAAGATATTCCCTATGACCGACCCAAGACCACTATGTCGGGTTTCAAGATGTGTCCGGTTTGCGAAAAAGAATATCATGATCCGTTAAACCGCCGCTTCCATGCCCAGCCCATCGCCTGTGATGATTGCGGTCCGCAGATCTGGTTTGAGGCCAACGGCACCCGCCTGGCAGATCGGGATGAAGCCCTGCAAACAGCCAGACAATGGCTACGCGCAGGGAAGATCATTGCTATTAAGGGAATCGGCGGGTTCCATCTGGCCTGCGATGCCAGCAATGACACGGCGGTTTCTGAATTACGCAGCCGAAAAAAACGCAGCGACAAAGCTTTTGCTCTAATGGCCTTTTCAAAAGAAGTAATCCAAAAATATTGTGAGGTCCCTGCCTCTGAAGCGGACCTACTGGATTCTCCCCAGCACCCCATCGTTTTATTGGAAGCAAAGCCAAATGCCGCACTCTCGCCCAATGTGGCACCGGGTCAAGCCAGCCTGGGATTCATGCTGCCCTATACACCGCTCCATCTGCTCTTGTTGGAACCAGCGGCAGATTTCCCGGACGTGTTTGTCATGACCAGCGGCAATTCCAGCGAAGAACCTGTAGCCTACACAGACGCAGACGCGCTGCATCGTTTGACCGGCATCGCGGATGGCTTTTTGATGAATGACCGCCCCATCCACATGCGCGTGGATGATTCGGTTTTCCGCATCATCGAGAACAAACCTTATCCCATCCGCCGCTCGCGTGGCTATGCACCAGATGCGGTTAATTTGCCTCTCTCCGTGCAGCCCACCCTGGCCTGCGGAGCGGAACTGAAGAACACCTTTTGCCTCACCCGCGACCAATACGCCTTTATCAGCCACCACATTGGCGACCTTGAAAACTACGAAACGCTGGCCTCATTTGAATCAGGCATTGAGCACTTCAAACAACTTTTCCGCATCGATCCTCAACTCATCGTTGCCGATCTACACCCAGATTACCTCTCCACCAAGTATGCGCAAGAACTGGCCCAGCGCACCTCTCTTCCATTGATCCAGGTGCAGCACCATCACGCCCATATGGCGTCCTGCCTGGCGGATAACGGGTGGAGCAGCCTGGAGCCGGTCATTGGCCTCACTTTTGATGGCACCGGGCTGGGCACAGATGGTGTGATCTGGGGCGGCGAAGTGCTTGTGGGCGGATATGCCGGTTATGAGCGGCGTTTTCACCTCTCAGAGGCGCCCCTCCCAGGCGGAGAAGCTGCCATCCGCCACCCGGCCCGTATTGCGCTGGCCTACCTTAGCCACTTTGGGCTGGAGTGGAACCCTGATTATTCGGCGGTTGGGGCACTTTGTGCCCAGGACCGTATCATGCTGCAATCCATGCTCACCCATAAGATCAATACACCGCTCACCACCAGCGTGGGTCGCCTCTTTGACGCGGTCTCAGCGCTCATTGGCGTACGTGAGAACGCCACTTATGAGGGGCAGGCAGCCATCGAGCTAGAAACCGTCTGTGATGCCAGCATTACTGACGCCTACACGATCCCATTTGAACTGAATGAGATACAGGTCAAGCCCCTTTTGGACCAGATCATTCAGGACTTGAATGAAAATACATCCGCTGGGGTGATCTCTGCAAAATTTC